>CAYJPX010000200.1:0-1595 GCA_964372195.1 uncultured Phycisphaeraceae bacterium | reverse complement strand
GACCGGCTCCCGCACCACCTCCCGAACCGCCCGCTCGAGCACCGCCTGCACCGTCCGCAGGGCGATGCGCCCCGGCTTGCCCGCTTCCAGCCCCGGCTCCAGCTTGCGGATCGCCACCCGCTGCGGCCGCTCCTGGCCCGCGGGGTCCGGCGGCTCCTGCTTCTGCCACCCGGCAAAGTCCGTCCCGTCGTAGGCGATGGTCAGCTTGTAGGTCGGCATGCCGCCGCAAGCCTATCCGCCGGGCCACACCGCCACCCGCCCCCCCAAAAACCCCCGCCGACCGGCAATCCCGCCCCGCCCGCCGCGTTCAGCAGGCAACCCGGACGGCGGGGCAAGGGAGCCCAGCACGCCGACCGGGGACAGGCCTGAAGCCCCGCCCCGGGAGCGCGCCCCGGGGCATCCGGCGCCCCGAGTTGTTTCGGAGCGACCCCCCACACGCGGAATGAAATAGGAGACATCCATGGTCCTCAGACTCACGCACCTGCTCGGTATCCTGCTCGCGACCCTCGCGGTCTCGGCCACCAGCGCCCTGGCCCAGGGCGACCCCGCCGAGATCACCCGCCACGCCGTCCAGGCGATGCAGCGGGCGACCGAGGCCTCCCGCGACGACATCCACGCCGCCGCCACCCGCGGCATCGCGCTGATCCAGCGGCTCGACGCGGACGGCGCCCTCGACCGGCAGCTCATCGCCGCCGCCGCCCGCGCCCAGCACGCCATCACCGAGCAGGCCTCGCAGGGCAAGCGCCGCGTGAACATGATCGCCGCCTACGCGGTCGGGGCGCTGCGCGAGCTCGAGGCCGATCGGCGCTTCTTCCAGATCGTCGCCGAGGCCCGCGACACCTCGCACGAGGCCATCAACCAGGCCGCCGCCCGTGCGCACGACGCCGTCCGCATCGCCCTCCGAGAGGCCCTCGACAACTGAGCCCGGGCCCAAAACAGAGCCCGAAGCGCCAGCGAGGAGCCGAGGAACCCGGCGCAGCAGGCACAACGACCCCAAAATCACCAGACCGCCCGCAGCGCACCTGCGGGCGGTTTGCATGGATCACACTCGCGTACCGAGCCGTCCCCTACCCCTCGACATCGCTCCGCCGGACGACCTTCGGCGCCGGCCCGGCGTCCTCGCGCGGCTTGAACCGCTTGTGCTCATCCTCCGCCCACCTGTCCGCGAGCCGCCACCAGATCAGCACAAACACCGACCCGGCCACCAAGGTAAGCACACCCCAGATGATCGACATCAACATCGTGTGGAAGCCTAGGCCCGCCGGTACCGTGCATCGGCCGCTTGCAACCCGCCTCACCATCGGGTATTGTTCGGGTAGGAGACACGGATGGCCCAAGGCTCACGCATCGAATGGACCGAGGCGACCTGGAACCCGGTGGCGGGGTGTACCCCCGTCTCGCCGGGGTGCCTGAACTGCTACGCCGCCAGGATGGCCCTGCGGCTGGAGAAAATGCACGAGGGCCGGAGCGAGAAGTACCTCGGTACCGCCAGGCGGGCCCGCGACGGGCGGCCGGTGTTCTCCGGGCACATCAACCTCGACGAGCAGGCGCTCGACCTGGCGCGGTCGTGGAAGCTGGGTCGGACGATCTTCGTC
>CAYJPX010000199.1:0-1706 GCA_964372195.1 uncultured Phycisphaeraceae bacterium | reverse complement strand
GCCCCACAAAGAGACCGAACGAGATGCTTGACAATCAACACAGTCGCTTCGGGGCGGGGGAGGCTGGCCTGGTAGGGAGGACTCTGGGCCCCGAGGGGTCACGGTTTGTCGCTGCGGGTGGAGCTTTGACGAGGTCGAGGCGGTACCCGTGGAAGCCGCTTTCTGCGAGAATCGCGGGTCAGGGCTCATCCGTGGGCCCGTGGCGTGCGTCTAACCCTCCGGAGCACCAGCGTGACCGAGCGACCGGCAGGGCAAGCCGAGGACCGAGAGCTGATGGCGAGATTCGCCGCGGGCGATCGGGCCGCGCTGGGCGAGTTGGCCTCGCGGCACGAGCGGGCGCTGCTGGGGCTGGCCATGGGCCTGCTCGGCTCGCGCGAGCTGGCGCAAGAGGCGGTCCAGGACGGGTGGGTCCGGGTGGTCCGGACCGCCGTTCCGGGCTCGCCCGCCAAGGGACCCGCCGGGCGGTTCAGGGAGCAATCGAGCGTGAGGACCTGGCTCTACAGAATCATCATCAACCGCTGCCGGGACATCGCCCGCCGGGAACGCAGCCAGCGGGCACGCCTCAACGGCAAGGCCCGGCCGGGGCACGCGGGGGACAGCCCGGCCGCCGACCCCGAGCTGCGCACCGCGCTGCGGCGGGCGGTGGACGGCCTGAGCCCGGCCGAGCGCGAGGCGGTGCTGCTGTGCCATCACGCCGACCTGACCCATGTGCAGGCGGCGGAGATCCTGCAGGTGCCGTTGGGGACGCTCAAGAGCCGCGTGCGCAGCGGGCTGGGCCGGCTGGAGCGGTTGCTGCGATCGGAGGTCGAGCCATGAACGGGCAGCCAGAGCACATCGAGCGAGCACTGCGGAGCCTGACCGAGTGGGAGGGGGAGGCGCCGCGGCTGTGGGAGGGTGCGGTGGAACGGGTTGAGCGGGAGGGCGAGGGGCCGGTGGCGAGGATTCGGCCGTGGTATGCGCGGCAGTGGGTGTTCGCGGCGGCGAGCATCGCGGCCGTGTTGCTGATCATGTTCGGCGTGCTTGTGCCCGGTCTCGGCAAGGCACGATCGGCAGGGGGCTTGTCCTTGGGGCGCGAGCTTCATGGTGGCCCAGCGACGGCGGAGGGGCTCTACTCTCGGCCCTCGTCGGCGACAGACTACATGGTCGATAGAGGTCCCGCTCTCGGCGACAAGTGGTCGGCTATCAACGGCCTCCTCTCCCCCGCGGAACCCGGCAACGAGAGTGCGCGGAGCGGTCGTCTTCAGGACGGGGATGTGGGTCCCCAGCGGGCCGTCGTGCGCACGGCCACCATGGCGATCCGCACCGACGATGTCCGCGCCGCGGCGCTCCAGGCCCAGCAGTTCCTCTCCGAGCCCAAGGGCGAGTATGTCGAGTCGGCCGACATCGACGACAGCGACAAGGACCACCACCGCGCCGACCTGGTGCTCCGCGTCGAGGCCACCCGCCTCGAAGCGGTGCTCACCCAGCTCCGCGAGCTGGGCGAGGTGACCACCGAGCGCATCGACGGCGAGGATGTGACCGACCAGATGGTCGACCTCGGCGCCCGCCTCGAGAACGAACGCCGCGTCGAGGCCGAGCTGCTGGAACTGCTCGAAACCCGAAAGAACGACAAGCTCGATGAGGTCCTCGCGGTGCGGCGCGAACTCAACGGCGTCCGCGAGCAGATCGAACGCCTCGCCGCCCAGCAGGACAACCTCTCGCGGATG
>CAYJPX010000198.1:403-2020 GCA_964372195.1 uncultured Phycisphaeraceae bacterium | reverse complement strand
AGAGCCCTCTCCCCAACCCTCTCCCGCCGGCGGCGGGAGAGGGGGCAAGGCGCCGCCCATCGTTGGGGTGTTGCCGTCCTCGCATGAGGCGGGATCCGTATGACAGAGCCCGGAGCGCCGGCGAGGCGCTCGGCGCGCCCGGCGCTCTACTCCGACGCCTGCTCCGCAGGCTGTTCCGGGGCCAGGGCCGCCGCGCGCCCGAGCATGATGCCGGTCGCCCGCGCCCCGACGCCCACCATCCCCCGGAAGACGCCCATCCCCCCGAGCATCAGCCCGATCGACGCCGCCGAGTGCGTCGCCCTGACGCCGCCGCCCGCTCGGTAGGCGTCGAAGGCGGCGAAGGCGACCACATCCCACAGCACATGCAGGGCGACGGCCCCCAGCAGGCTGAGCCCGATCCACAGCGCCGCGAGGCGCGACCGCAGGACCACGAACCCCACGCCGAAGCCGCCGATCCCGCCCATGACCAGGTGGCCGGCGAGGCGCACCGGCTCGGCCGCCGGCAGGAAACCCGTCGCCCCGTCCATGGCCAGCACGGCGACCGACTCTTCGAGCGCCGCCCCGAGCCCCGCGAACGCCCCGTAGACCAGGCCGTCGATGGGCTCGTTGAAGTGCCGCCGCGCCGACAATGCCATCGCCACCACGACCGCGAACTTCGCGAACTCCTCGCTGACACCGGCCAGAACCGCGAGCTCGGTGTTGGTGATGACATGCCCGTGCATCCACCCGATGGCCGCGAGCTGGGCACGCCCGGCAAGGTGCATTCCCATTGCGCCAAGGGCCACCGCCACCAGCATCAGCGGCAGCGGCTCGCGCTGGTGCAGGTCGTAGCGGACGACCAGCCAGCCCAGGAACCCGGCGCACAGGGCCAGCGTGCCGTAGAGGAGGAGGAGTGTCGGCGCCACGCCGACACTCTACCTGCCGATCACCCGGCGTGCCGCGGCTTCCATGTCTGGGCTGCGCATCCCCGCGGCCCTGCCGGCCTCCATGGCGGCCTCAGTCTCCCAGCCCTTCTCGAGCGCCAGGTAGGCGGCCCACATCCCCCCGACCCGGTTGGACGAGCCGCAGTGCACCAGGACCGGGCCGCGGGCCTCGCGCATCGCGACCACGAACAGCTTCACATCCGCGGAGGAGAACGACCCGGGGGACATGGGCACGGGCGAATAGTCCATGCCCAGCGCGGTGACCTTGGCCGGCTCGTCGAAGGGTGCCCCGTCGGCGTCGGTGTGCGTGCGCAGGTCGATGACCATCGTGCCGCCCTCGGCGGCGTATTGCTCCAGGGCGGCCTCGGTCGGCTGGGCGGCGAAGGTGACGGCGCCGGCGCGGGTTACATTCTTGACACCCTCCCAGCCGTCGATCGGTACGGCCACCATCGACTCGGCTGCGCGGGATGGTGTGCTCTGGCAGCCGGCCGTCGACGACACGATCGACCCCGCCAGAGCCCCGCACACTGCCAACACCGCGGCGTCTCGCTTCTGCATCGTCAACTCCTCATTTCTCGCTCCGCGGGCCGCACCGCGGCCTGTTCGCCGGATGTTCTCTGCCCCAGTCTATCACCATCACGCTCGGCCTAGCATTCGCCGCACACCGCTGGAGCCCCCCCGTGCAGAGCCAGCC
>CAYJPX010000198.1:0-393 GCA_964372195.1 uncultured Phycisphaeraceae bacterium | reverse complement strand
GCGACCTTCATGTACCGGCAGCGGCCGCGCAACTTCGCCGCGGCGGTGTTCAAGTTCCGGCTGACCAAGGAGCCGGTGCCGACCGACGGCGACCTGTTGCGCACGATCACCCGCGGCGTGCGCGTCGAGGCGCACCCGGTCTACATGAACCAGCAGACCGACCCCGACGGCTCCAAGCATGTCTTCGGCTACCGGATCACCATCACCAACCAGTCCGACCAGACCATCCAGGTGCTCGGGCGACACTGGGCCATCATCGATGCCGACGGCGATCGGCACGATGTGCGGGGCGAGGGCGTGGTCGGCCAGCAGCCGATCATCGAGCCGGGGGACTCGTTCGAGTACGCGAGCTTCTGCCCGCTGCCGACGCGGTGGGGGACGATGGAGGGGAGC
>CAYJPX010000197.1:0-2068 GCA_964372195.1 uncultured Phycisphaeraceae bacterium | reverse complement strand
CGCGACGAGAGCGGGGCGGCGGTGGGGTTGCGGTGGCCGAATGATGTGGTCGAGCGGGCGAGCGGGCGGAAGGTCGCGGGTGTGCTCATCGAGGCGCGGGATGGGGTGGCGCTCGTGGGGATCGGGGTGAATGTGGGGCAGGGGGCGGGCGACTATCCCGACGGGCTGCGCGGGAGGGCGGTGTCGGTGCGGGAGCTTGGGGGAGCGACCGATCGGCTGGGCGTGGCGTGCGAGATCGTGCGGGAGCTCGAGCGCATCGCGGGGGCCGATGCGCACGCGGTCGCCCGCGAGGCGATGGTTCTGGACACGATCGTCAGGACGCGGCGGCGGTTCGTGTGCGATGGACGCGAGTACGCGGGTGAGGTGGTGGGGATCGGGGCGGACGGGTCGATCGAGGTGGCGCTCGGGAGCGGCGTGGTGTCGCTGCCGGCGGCGACAACCTCACTCACGCATGAGTGAGCAAGCCCACGCGGGACCCTCGCTGGCGCTTCGGGCTCTGTTGAGGCCTAGAGCAGCCGCGCGATCTTGCGGCCCATCTCCGCCGCGGCCTCGGCGTCCAGCGGGCCGGACTTCCAGCCGATGCCCAGCCCCGCCTGGCCGAGCTTGGGGATGATGTGGAAGTGGACATGCTCGACGACCTGGTGGGCCGCGGCCCCGTTGTTCTGGAGGATGTTGTAGTCGCTCGCGCCGGTGACCTTGCACACGGCCCGGCAGATGCGGGGCAGCACGCGGCCGACGGCGGCGGCGGAGTCGTCGGAGAGCTCGGCGAGGGTGGCGACCGGCTCCTTGGGCACCACCAGCGTGTGGCCGGGGGCGAGGGGGTTGACATCGAGGAAGGCGATGGTCAGCTCGTCTTCGTAGAGCCGGTGGCAGGGGATCTCGCCGCGGATGATCTTGCTGAAAATGCTGTCGCTCATGGGCGAGTGTAGGGGTCCGGGCCGGGTTCCGGGGGCGGCGGGGTCGGTGGACCGGCCCGGTTACAATGGCCCCATGCCCAGCGGCCCGAGCGAGGTTGAGCCCACAGTGAGCGAGCCGGACGCGGTGCGCGGGGGCGACGGCCGCATCCACCGGCTGGGCACGCTGCTGGTGAATCAGATCGCCGCGGGCGAGGTGGTCGAGCGGCCGGCGAGCGTGGTCAAGGAGCTGCTCGAGAACGCCCTGGACGCGGGGGCCACGCGGGTGCGGGTCGAGCTCGAGGCCGGGGGTGTCGAGCTGGTGCGGGTGACCGACGACGGCGTCGGGATCGGCCGCGACGACCTGCCCCTGGCGGTGGCGCCGCACGCGACCAGCAAGATCGCCGCCGCGGAAGACCTCGACCGGATCGCGTCGTTCGGGTTCCGGGGCGAGGCGTTGGCATCGATCGCGTCGGTCTCGCGCTTGGTGATCCGCTCGCGGCAGGCCGGCGAGGCGGGGGCGTGGGAGCTCTCGATCGAGGGCGATGCGGTCGTCGAGCCCAGGCCCGCGTCGGGTGCGGTGGGGACGAGCGTCGGCGTGCGGAACCTCTTCTTCAACACGCCGGCGCGGCGGAAGTTCTTGCGGACCGCGGGGACCGAGCGCACGCGGTGCATGGATGTCGTGCGGGCGTGCGCGATGTCGCACGCGGCGGTGGCGTTCGAGGCGATCGTGGATGGCAAGGTGGTGCTCGATGTGCCCGCCGGGCAGGGGCCGCGCGAGCGGGCGGTGGCGATCCTGGGCGGCGAGCTCGAGGCCGAGGTGCTCGAGGTCACGGCCGATCGGTTCGATGATGCACGCGGGTTGAGCCTGTGGGGGCTGGTCGGCAAGCCGTCGATTGCGCGGGCGACCGCCAAGGCCCAGCACTTCTTCATTAATGGGCGGGCGATCCGGGACCGGACGATCCAGCACGCGGTGACCGAGGCGTTCCGCGGGTTGATCGAGCCGGGGCGGTACCCGACGGCGGTGCTCATGCTGGAGATGTCGCCCGAGGGCGTGGATGTGAATGTCCACCCGCAGAAGGCCGAGGTGCGGTTCCGCGACCAGTCGATGGTGCACTCGACGGTGCTGCGGGCGGTGCGGGACACGCTCGCCCGCGCCGACCTGACGGCGGCGT
>CAYJPX010000196.1:0-2311 GCA_964372195.1 uncultured Phycisphaeraceae bacterium | reverse complement strand
GCACAGCACCGGCTCATCAAGGCAGTAGGTCGTCCCCGCCGCCGACACCACATTCTCCTCCATCATCACGCTGCCCATGTCGTTGGCCCCGAACGCCAATGCCGTCTGCCCCACATGCGGCCCCATCGTCACCCAGCTCGCCCCGATCGAGTACACATTGTCCAGGAACAGCCGGCTCACCGCCTGCGTCCGCAGATAGTCCACCGTCCCGCTCGTCCGCAACCGACGCCCGAACTCCGCGTGCGCCCTCGCGTCCCCATCCCCCGTCAGGTTCGCCACCACATCACCGGGGAACTCGCCCGTATCCCCAGCCTGCGATCCCCAATCCTTCACCCGCCCCAGCGGCGTGTTATCCCGCTGAAACGGCCAGGAAATAAACGCCTTGTAATGCCCGAAGGGCCCCCCCTCCCCCCTGTCTCGCTGATCCCTGTCTCGCTGATCGCTGTCTCGCTCATCGCTCCAACCAAGCGCCCTATCCTGCCACTCCCGCACACACCGCATGTGGTGTACCCGGTCGGCGTACCCCTCGATATGCCCGAACATCATGCTCGCGCTGGTGAACATCCCCAGCGAGTGGGCGGCGTACATGGTCGTGAGCCACGCTTCCTGGTCGCACTTGCCCAGGCCGATCTTCCGCCGCACCGGCCCGGCGAAGATCTCGCCGCCACCCCCGGGCAGCGAGTCCATGCCCGCGGCCTTGAGCTTGCCGAGCACCCAGCGGGCCTTCTCGAACAGCGAATCGCCCGGCGCCCCAAAGAACTGGACGAACTCGATCATCTCCGGCGGGCTGAACGCGTGCACATGCACGCCCGGGTACCGCCCCTTGATCGCGGCGAGCAGGTCCAGGTACCAGTCCAGCGGCAGCTCGGGGTTCATCCCGCCCTGCATCAGGATCTGCGTGCCCCCGATCGCCACCAGCTCGCCGACCTTCGCGAGCAGCTCCTCGGTCTCGAGCGTGTACGCGTCATGGTCGGTCGCGTCCCGCCGGAAGGCGCAGAAGGTGCACCGGGCGGTGCACACATTGGTGTAGTTGATGTTCCGGTCGATGACATACGACCGGACGACCTCGCCGTGCACCTCACGGCAGCGGGCATCGGCCCAGCGGCCCAGCTCGGCGGTGGGCATGCGGCGGAAGACCTCGAGCCCCTGCTCGGGTGTGAGGCGGGCCGCCCCGGCCACGACCGCCGAGAGCAGCCCGGTGTCGAGCCCCGAGAGTGCCGCGTGGGTAGGTGGCGGCATGTAGATCGCGTCCATGGTCGCATCCCTGACGGCCCCGGCGAGCCGGGGCCGAGTTTTCAAGAGTTCCTGAAACTATCGGTCAAGTGTAGTGGGGCCGGAAGGGGGCGTCCACACGCACCGAAACCCCCGGGCGCCCCCGCGCCCGCCCCCCGGCGCGGCATCGGGGCGCAAAGCCGAACGCCCGCCGGTTGGGGCGGGCGCTGGGCAGAGGAGAGGAGAGATTGCTGAGACACCGCGTCGGTTCAGCGCCGACGCCGGGCGATCGCGAGGCCGCCCAGGCCGAGCAGGGCCAGCGAGCCCGGGGCCGGGACGACGAACTGGACGATCGAGCCGGAGGAGTGCGAGTCGCCCCCGGACGCCCCGGCGAAGTCGAGCGAGCCCATGAGGTCGGGGGTGAGCCCGAACGCGTTGGTGTAGTCCTGGATGATGAAGCCCCAGATCTCGCCGGGCTCGAAGATCCCGTCGGGGGTGAGGGACTCGAAGACGAGGTTGCGGTTCATGCCCACGCTGTCGATGCGGAACGCGGGGGTGACCGCGCCGGGGGCGGCGTAGCTCATCGCCATGCCGTCGACATTCGAGAGCGAGGTCTCGGGGTCGGCGACATAGAACAGATTGTTCCAGTACTTGCCGGTGAGGTTGGTCATCTCGACGATGACATTGGGCATGTTCGGGTCGTCGCTCATCGGGCAGGCGGGCTGCTGGATGAACGACCAGTGGGCGTCGATGAGCTCGTCGGCGGGGAAGAGCGGCCCGGTGCCCAGCTCCTCGATGGCCCGCAGGAAGCCGTGGTTGTCGCAGATCGGGCCGTCGTTGTACTCGCCATCGACGGGGTTGGCCGAGGCGAGCCCGGCGGCGAGGAGGAGGCTGGCCAGGGTGATGGTGGTCTTGATCGTCATCGTGATGCTCCTTGGTGAGAGGTGAGTGGGACCGTTCACCAGAGGGAGCGACGCGGCGGCCGACCGCTCACGCACGCCTGTCGTTTTTTTGTTCCCCCGCCGAGCGCAGCGACGGCATTGATTCCCCCTCCGCCCCGCGGAGGGGGTGCCGAGCGCAGCGAGGCGGGGGAGGTGCG
>CAYJPX010000195.1:0-2512 GCA_964372195.1 uncultured Phycisphaeraceae bacterium | reverse complement strand
CCCATCGCCCTTGCAGCAGCAACACCCCGAGCCGCAGCCCCCGCCCGCCTTCTCCGCGGCGCCCAGCATCTTGTCGATCTTCTTCTGCAGGAACTCGTTGTGGTGCTCGAGGTGCTTGGTCACCATCTCCACGAGCTGCCGCACGCTGAGCTCGCCCAGGTCTGGGTGCATCGCCTTGCGCTCCCACTGCTCCTCCGAGAGCGACATCAGCAGCTCGGCCGTCCAGCGGCGCATCGTGTGGATCGCCGCGACGAACCCCGCCACCGGCGGCCGCAGCTCGGGGCCGTACAGCCCCCCGTCCACGAACGCCTCCTCATCCCACAACGCCAGCACCGGGCGATCCTCGGCGATCGTCCGCCGGATGCGGTAGGTCAGCACAAGCTCGGCATCGGCGAGGTGCCCCATCAGCACCCGCACCGGCCAGCGCCCCACGCCCGCATCGGCCAGGAACGCCGTGTCGGTCTGCGCGTCGGTCAGGTCGAACAGCCGGGGGTCGAAGTTCTCCACGCCCCGGAGGTAGCGGACGATCAGCTCCTCGTGCAGCCTGGGCTCGCGCTCCGCCGTCGTGCCGCACGCCCCGGTCCCGCCACAACACTCGCCGCCTGCCATTGGGTCGCTCCTTCCGTGCAGTTCGCCCCCCGCGCGCAACATACGCCCGCGGGGCCGGTTCCCCTGGGGTCATCCTTCACCACCCGGGGCCCCGAGTCGACAGCCGGGCCACTCCCTGCTATAACCCGCCCAGATCTCACGGAGGAGATCGGCCCCCCCGCCGGGGCCCAGGCCCGCACGACCGGAGACGGGGCACGCACCCCGTTTCCTCCGGCCCCCTGCCCACCATCTCCTCCGGGCAGGGGGCTTTTTTCATCTGCCGATCCCACCCCGCCCGCCAAGCTCGCCCACGCCCGGCCCCGCCGACGCCCCGGACCAGTCTCCAACCCCAACCCGCCTAGCCTCAACCCATGACCAAGCCCCCGCCCATCCGAGACCACCAGGGCCGCAGCCTCGCACTCCGCGTCGTCACCATGCCCCGCGAGACCAACCACTACGGCACCATCTTCGGCGGGGTCATCCTCAGCTACATCGACCAGGCCGGATTCGTCGAGGCCCGCACCCACGGCACCCACCGCTGGGTCACCGCCTCCCTCGACCGCGTCGACTTCAAAAGCCCCGTCCACCTCGGCGATGTCGTCAACTTCTACACCAAAACCGTCCGCGAGGGCACCAAGAGCATCACCGTCGAGGTCGAGGTCGAGGCCGAACGCTTCGACTGCAACCAGCATGTCCCCGTCACCACCGCCACCATCACCCTCGTCGCCATCGACGCCGACGGCAAGCCCATCCCCTTCCGAGCCCCGCCGACCGTGTAAGCCCGATCCACCCCTCCGGCTACACTCCCCGCGATGGCAGCCCAGTTCATCGAGTTCGAGCGGGTCGGCGCGGCGATGGTCGGGCTAATCGTGCCCACCAAGGTCACCGAGCGGGAGGCCGGCGTCATCTGCGAAGAGGTCGAGGCCGCCGCCCCGGGAGCGGGCTGGAAGGTCGCCCTCGATCTCTCCGAGGTCATGCTCCTGGCCTCGGCCGGGCTGGGGGCGCTGCTCACCATCAACAAGCAGTGCAAGTCCGGCGGCGGGAAGCTGGCGGTCTTCGGCCTCAGCGAGGAGCTCCTGGGCGTCATCAAGCTCACCAAGCTCGACAAGGTGCTGCAGATCCGCCCCGACCGCGACGCCGCGCTGAGGGCCCTCGAATGAGCGGGCCGGGCGGGGCCGGCCCCGCGCGCCTGGCGGTGCTGCTCTCCGGCGGCGGGCGGACGCTGCTCAACCTCCTCGACGAGATCGACGCAGGGCGCCTGGCGGCGGAGGTCCGCCTGGTCATCGCCTCCAAGGAGTGCCCAGGGGCCGAGCGGGCGCGGGCCAGGGGGCTGCCCGTCGAGGTCACACCCGGCGTCATACCGGGCGAGAGGCTGGAACAGGCCCTCCGCCGCGAACGAATCGCCTGGGTCGTGCTCGCGGGATACCTCAAGTTCGTCCATGTCCCCCAGGCCTTCGCCGGCCGGGTCGTCAACATCCACCCCGCCCTGCTCCCGCGCCACGGCGGCAAGGGCATGTTCGGGCACCGTGTCCACCAGGCCGTCCTCGCAGCCGGCGAAACAGAGTCCGGCTGCACCGTCCACCTCGTCGACGACCAATACGACCACGGCGCCACCATCCTCCAGCGCCGCTGCCCCGTCCTCCCCACCGACACCCCCGACACCCTCGCCGCCCGCGTCTTCGAGCAGGAGTGCTTCGCCTACCCCGAGGCCCTGCGACAACTCATCGCGAGCCAGGGCAATGACCTGCCGGCCGGAAGAGCCCCCACCCCATGAACGACCCGCACGCCAAGCTCGGCCAGCCCCGGCGCACACCACGCCAATCCGGCCCCCTCGCCCGTGCCTGCCTCCTTCTCCTCGCCCTCACCATCCTGTTCAACCCCGCCCGCGCCCAGACGACCGACACCCCCCCCCAACCCCACCCCC
>CAYJPX010000194.1:0-2581 GCA_964372195.1 uncultured Phycisphaeraceae bacterium | reverse complement strand
GGCCCTACGCTCCCGGGGCATGACCGGCGCCGAGACCCCCACAACCCCCACCGTCCCCACCACGCCAACACCCCGCGCCCAAGGCCCCCTCGGCGTCGCCCGGGCGGTCGCCGCCGATATCAAGCTCGCCCACTCGGTCTTCGCCCTGCCCTTCGCCCTCCTCGCCGCATTCCTCGCCCGCCCCCCGGCCGACACCCCGGCCCGGTTCGCCGCCAAGCTGGGGCTGATCGTCGGGTGCATGGTCTTCGCCCGCACCTGGGCGATGCTCGTCAACCGCCTCGCCGATCGCCGGATCGACGCGGCCAACCCCCGCACCGCCCGCCGCGCCCTCCCCGCCGGGCGCCTGAGCACCACCCAGGGATTCCTCGCCGCCGGCGTCTCCGCCGCGGCCTTCGTCGGGCTCGCCTCGCTTTTCGGTGTGTGCTTCGCCAACTGGTGGCCCGCGATCCTCGCGGTCCCCGTGCTGGCATGGATCGGGTTCTACTCATTCACCAAGCGCTTCACGGCGCTCTGCCACCTGTTCCTTGGCGGCGCCCTGGCCGCCGCGCCGATCTGCGCGGGCCTCGCCATCGACCCCGCCTCCCTCGCCCACACCCCCGCCCTCTGGTGGCTGGCGGCGATGGTGCTCTGCTGGGTCGCCGGGTTCGATGTCATCTACGCCCTGCAGGACCTCCACTTCGACCGCACCGCCGGCCTCTCCAGCATCCCCGCGGCCCTGGGGCCACGCGGCGCCGCCTGGGTGAGCCGGGGCCTCCACGCCGGCGCGGCCGCGTGCCTGGTCACAGCCTGGCGCAGCGACCCCCGCCTCGGACCGCTCTTCGCCGCCGCCATCGCCGCGACCCTCGCGCTCCTCGTCGCCGAGCATGTCGTGCTCGTCCGCAAGGGCCTCGCCGGCCTCGACCTGGCCTTCTTCACCCTCAACGGCATCGTCAGTTGCATCCTCGGCGCCGCCGGCATCGCCGACCTGCTCCTCTGACGAGAACCGCCCGCATCCCCCGCACATCATCCAGCCCCGCGCAGGCCGCAGTGAACAGCCCCCGCATCCCGGCGACGCGCTCCTCCACGCCAACGGCGTGACAGAGCCCGAGCCCGGGGTGCCGCCCCGGGGAAAGAGACACCCGGCAATCGCACAAGCCCCGAAGGGGCGCAACACGCGCCACAACCGATGCGTGCGCTCGCACGAAAAAAACAACCCCGGACACATGTCCGGGGTCTTCGTGGGTTGAGAGTCATTCTGTCCCGTCACCGATCAGACAAACAGCTTGCCCGCCTGCGCCGCCTCGATCAGCACATCCGCGACCTCGGGACGGCTGAACTCCATCGGCGGGCGCTGGCCGCCCTCGAGCATCTCGCGGACCTTGGTCCCGCTGAGCATCACGATGTCGCCCTCGATCTTGGGGAAGGTCTTGAACGAGACCATCCCGCCGTAGGCCTTGCTCCAGCCCGAGTGCTCGAACATCAGCGGGATGATGCCGAGGTTCTCCGGGCAGACCTCGCGGAAGATGTGCTGCGCATCGTAAGTCCCGTAGTAGTTCCCCACCCCCGCGTGGTCGCGCCCCACGATGAAGTGCGAGCACCCGTAGTTCTTCCGCATGATCGCGTGGTGGATCGCCTCACGCGGCCCCGCGTACCGCATCGCCGCCGGCAGCACCGTGACCATCGTCGCCGCCGGGTTGAAGTACTTCTCCGTCAGGGCGTCGATCGACTTCATGCGCACATCGGCGCGGATGTCGCCCTTCTTGGTCTCCCCCACCAGCGGGTGGATCAAGAGCCCGTCGGTGATCTCCTGCGCACACTTGACCACATACTCGTGCGCCCGGTGGATCGGGTTCCGCGTCTGGAACGCCACCACCGTCTTCCACCCCTTCGCCCCGAACGCCGCCCGCGTCTGCGACGGCGTCAGACGACGGTCCAGGAACGCCTCGTCGCCCGTCGGGTCCACGCACAGCGTCAGCACCTCGACCGGCCCGGAGATGCACACATCCCCCTCGGCCAGCACCTGCGCCACCCCCGGGTGCGCCGGGTCGTCCGTCCGGAACACGCTCTTGCACTCCAGCGCCTTGTCGTGGACGAACTCCTCCTTCACCGTCATCACGCCCTGCAGCACCCCGTTCGGGGCGTACAGCGCCGCACGACTTCCGACCGCCGGAGCCTTGCCCTTCGCCACGCTCAGCAGCACCGGGATCGACCACACCTCGCCCGTGGTCAGCTTCATCCCCGCGCACACGCTCTCGAAGTCCGCCTGACTCATGAACCCCGTCAGCGGGCTGTACCCCCCATTGGCGATCAGCTCCAGGTCACACGACTGCTTCGGCGTCAGGTCGATCCGCGCCATCCCCGCGGCCTGCGTCCGCAGGGCCCCGGCCCGAACATCGTCCACCAGACAGTTCACCAACTTCCCGCCGTGCGGGGCGATCAAACCGGACATGCCAGACTCCTCAACAAGGCGATGCTGTGACGCGCTCGAGCAACGAACCCCACCTGACCCCCACGCCGGGGGGACAACTCTAGACACCGACGCCCCCGAATCCCACCGACGCCCCACACCCGTGCGCCACCCCCGAGAACCGCGCCCCCGCAC
>CAYJPX010000193.1:324-2703 GCA_964372195.1 uncultured Phycisphaeraceae bacterium | reverse complement strand
CCCCAACCCCACCACCGACCGCGACCAACCCCGCAGGCCGCTCGCCCCGCCCCGCGCCGTTTGGCACTCTCCCCTTGCGTGTCGGGCTTCGGGCTCGGCCTGGGTGGGTTGGTTCGGGGAGGGGTCCCGCATGTACACGCTCGAAACATCGTCCGCGGCGTCGGAGCTGGTCTCGGTGCTCGAGATCGGCATGCTCAAGCCGTTCGCCATGGTCAAGGTCCGGCCCGAGTCGCTCCGCGAGCACCAGGCCTCGCTGCTCCACGACGAGCTGGCCGATGTCGTCGACCACTCCTGCGGCCGGGTGCTGCTGCGGTTCAGCGACGGCGCCGAGCTGTGCGCGAGCTGCCTCAACGAGCTCATCCACGAGAGCCAGCGCTGCGAGACCCTCGGCGGGCGGATGTATGTCGTCGGGCTGAGCAAGCCCATGCGCCGCCTGCTCAAGGGCACGGGGCTCGATCAGCACCTGCACCTCTCGAAGGACACCGCCGAGGCGATGAGGCACTTCGACCGACGGCGTAAGGCCGCCTGAGCCCGCACACCGCCCGGCGCGTGTCGGGCGCGCGGCCAGATCCTCTCATCAGAAGGCCCCGGCTCGTGCGAGCGGGGCCGTTCTGCTGCGCCCCTACCGGGTCAATGGCACTTGGGTTTGGGCTGGGGCTTGGGCTTCGCTTCGACCGCCTTGCCGCCGACGGTCAGCGTGGCGGGCTTGGCCGGGGGCTTGCGGTGTTTGAATAGCAGCGACTTGGGCAGCATCCGCCAGACTATCCATGCCCCCGCGCACACCGCCGCGATCGTCACGATCCAGAACTGCGGGTCGGTGAGGGGGAGCGGGGCCGGCGCTGGGGGAGCGTTGCCAGTCGTAGCCAACGCGGCCACGGGCCACACGCCCAGGACAAACGCGCACGCCGCAGCCGCGGTCGCGCCGCACCCCCGGGTTGGTTTGGCCCTTTGGCCCTTTGGCGCTTTGGCCATTTCCCTCACCCCAACACCTGGAAGACCACCAACGACGCCACATACGCCACGCCGGACATCCACCCGAGCTGGAGGAACGCCCACTTCCAGTGCCCCGCCTCCTTGGCGGTCACCACCAGCGTCGGCAGGCACTGCATCGCCAGCACATAGTAGATGAGCAGCGACCAGCTCGTGGCGGGGGTGAAGATCAGCGTCCGGCCGTCATCGCGCACGGCGGTCGCGATCGACTCGCGCATCGTCTCGGACTCGGTATCGTCGCTGCCGGCGACCTGCACCGCCATCGTCGAGACGAAGACCTCCCGGGCCGCGAAGCTCGCCAGGACGCCGATCGTCAGCTGCCGGTCGTAGCCCAAAGGCCGGAACACCGGCTCGAGCGTCGCCCCCGCCCGCCCCAGGAAGCTCCGCCGCTTGGCGTGCTTGACCTCCAGCACATCCGCCCGGGCCAACAACTCCGCGGCCTCCTCCTCTTTGGCCATTTGGCCATTTGGCCCTTTGGCCATTTCGTAAGCCTGCTCCCGCAGCTCGATTGCCTGCACCGGCGGCTCCACCCGCGGGAACGCATCCAGCCACCACAGCACGATGCAGATCGCCAGGATCGCCGTCCCCGCGTTCCGCAGGAACGACACGCCCCGGTCCCGCGCCAGGAGCAGCGCGTTCCACACATTCGGCGTGCGGTACGACGGCAGCTCCATCACCATCGGGCGGCTCTTGCCCGGGAGGATCGTCCGCCTGGCGATCATCGCGCTCAGGAGCCCCGCCAGGCCGCCGATCATGTAGCACCCGCTGAACCCCAACGCCTGCATCCACGGCTTGCCCGGGAAGAGCAGCCCCGTCAGCAGCACATACACCGGGATCCTCGCGCTGCAGCTCATGAACGGCGTCGCCAGGATCGTCGCCAGCCGGTCACGACGGTCGGGCACGCCGCGCGCCGAGATGATCCCCGGGATCGCGCACGCGTGCCCCGACAGGAACGGCACAAACGCGTGCCCCGTCAGCCCGAACGGCCGCAGCACCTTGTCCATCACGAACGCGGCCCGCGCCAGGTACCCCGTGTCCTCCAGCAGCGTGATCAGGAAGAACAGGATGCAGATCTGCGGCACAAAGATCACCGCCGAGCCCACCCCCGCCAGCACGCCGTCGATCAGCAGGTCCCGCACCGGTCCCGCGGGCATGACGCCCGAGAGGTACCCGCCCAGGTGGGTGAAGATCACATCGATCCAGTCCATCGGGTACGCCGCCAGCTTGAAGATCACCCAGAACAGCCCGGTCATCACGCCCACGAACGACACCACGCCCAGCACCGGGTGGGTGAACGCCTGGTCGAGCCGGTCGGTCAGCGTGTCGGGCAACGGGGGCTCGCCGCCCCCCGCCCTCTGCGCGGACAGCGACAAGGCCCAGGCCTCGAGC
>CAYJPX010000193.1:0-314 GCA_964372195.1 uncultured Phycisphaeraceae bacterium | reverse complement strand
CAGGCCCGCGGCCTTCTGCGCTTACTGCTCTGCGGCCCTGGCGTCGAGCCCCTCCTCGGTGCCCGGCGGGCTCTCGCGGGGGATCCGCGCGCCGCGCAACGCCTTCGCGAGCCGGTCGACACCCTCGCCCGTGCGCGCGCTGCAGACCACCACCTCGATGCCCAGCCGCTCGGCGAGCACCCGCTCGTCGGCGTGGATGCCGCGCTTGCGGGCCTGGTCCACCATGTTGATCGCGACCACCATCGGCAGGCCCCGGCGCGTCGCCTCGCCCACCAGCATCAGGCTCCGCGACATGTTCGTCGCGTCGGCGACCA
>CAYJPX010000192.1:0-2766 GCA_964372195.1 uncultured Phycisphaeraceae bacterium | reverse complement strand
GCTTCAACACCCCGAACCACAACTCGCCCTCCTTCAACATCCCGGCCTTCAACACGCCCTGGAACACCACCCCGTACTGGAACAACATGCCCTGGAACCAGTTCATCCCCGGTTCCAACACCCCCAACTTCACCGTCCCCGGCTTCAACACCCCAAACTTAAACTACGCCGGCTACAACGGCACCGGGTATGCCCCCTATTTCAACACCTACCCGACCTCCACACCGGTCGGTTACAACACGCCCCACTTCGGCGCCATGCCCACCCAGGCCGGCGGGTATTCCACGCCGTTCGCCAACACGAACAATGCCACGGCGGGTTGCGGCGGGCGTGAAGCGGCCTAACGCCCTCCGCCCGCCCAGGTTCTCCGACACGCGGCACACCCCGCACACCACACCAGCCCGGTCCATCGGACCGGGCTGGTTTCGTCGCGGGGCGACTCACTCGCCGCGCGGGGCGGGGTCGGGCCACTCAGCCGGCGGCGCGTGAGGCCATGCTGGCCAGCTGCAGCTCGACGCGCTTGACCTCGCGGATGATCGCGTTTTTCTGCATCTCCATCCACCAGAAGACCTTGGCGAAGGCGACGCCCTGGATGGTGAGCAGCGAGAGCAGCCCCCAGCCGAGCATGGCCTTGACCTCGTCGGCCTGCACGAAGCGGACGACGGACCACACCGCGACGACCATGAAGACCACCATCCAGAAGCCCATGAGCACGGTCAGCCACCGGTGCTTGCCGCGGAAGGTGTCGAAGACCATCTCCCACGGGGGGAGGTCGGGTTCGAGTTTGGCGTACTGCTCGGCCTCGTCGGCGCGGAGGGCTTGGGTGATCCGGCGATCAAGCTCTTCCATGACTTGCTCCTTGCGTTGGTGCTATCGGGTCGGGTTCGAGCACATGCCGCAGCGCTTCGCGCGCGGTGTGCAGGCGTGATTTGACGGTGCCCTCGGGGATGGCGAGCATGTCGGCGATGACCGAGAGCGGCACGCCGTCGGCGTAGCGGAGGCCGAGCAGCAGGCGCTGGTCGCCGGGCAGGCTGTCGATGGCACCCCGCAGGCGGCGGGTGTCCTCCGCCTGTTCCGGCTCGTCGGCGGTTGGCCGCCCGTGGACGGCGCCCATGTCTGCGACCCGTTCACGGCGGCGGACCGCCCGGCCGACCTGGTCGGCGCAGCGTCGGGCGAGGATGCGGTAGACCCACGGCGCGAACCGCGCCGGGTCTTCGAGCCTGGCCAGCCCGCGGGCGATGGAGACCCAGGCGTCCTGGACGGCGTCGGCGGCGAGGTGCGGGTCGCCGAGCAGGCGGGCGGCCCTGCGGAGCAGCAGCGGGTGCCACCGCTCGACCAGCGTTCGCCAGGCCGCGGCGTGCCCGCGCTGGGCCTCGATCACGAGGAGGTCGTCGAGGACAGCCTGGGGAGTGCGGGTCATGCCACCCTCATTGTCGGGGGTCGGGGGGCGCGGTTCAGGGATCGGGCGGGGAATCTGCCGGACCCGGGCGGGGGCGCGGGTGGGGTGGTGACGCGGGCTGTGCCGGAGCTGCTCTTGAGCGGGCGGTACGACCGGGTGACGCCGCCGCGGTGGGGCGAGGAAGCCGCGAGCCACCTGCCGCGCGGGCTGCATGTGGTGGGGCCGGGGTCGCTCGGGCAGGGTGGGGCGTGCATCGAGGCGATCATGGCCGAGGTGCTCGATCGGGGGACGACCGAGGGGGTGGATGTGGGCTGCGTGGCGGGGCTCTCGGCGTCGGCGTTCCGGATGCCCGAGCCGCCAGAGGTTGAGCCCGCCCTCCGCGGCGAGTAGGGGCGGGTAGCATCTGCCCTATGCCCGAGCGCGTGCGCATCACCGATGTCGGTCCGAGGGACGGCCTGCAGAACGAGACGGGGTTCGTGCCCACCGCCCAGAAGGCGGCGTTGGTGCGGGCGCTGGCGGGGTGCGGGGTTCGGGAGGTTGAGGTCACGAGCTTTGTGAGCCCCAGGTGGGTGCCGCAGCTCGGGGACGCGGCGGAGCTGTGCGACCTGCTGGCGACGGGAAAGCCCTCTGGGGTGGTCTACTCGGCGTTGGTCCCGAACGAGCGGGGGATGGACGGCGTGCTCGAGGCCAACCGGCGGGCGGGGTTCCGGCTGATCGACAAGGTCGGGGTGTTTACCGCGGCGAGCGAGAGCTTCAGCCGGAAGAACACCAACGCGTCGATCGCGGAGGCGATGGAGCGGTTTGGCCCCGTGGTGCGGCTGGCGCGGGGGCAGGAGATCGCGGTGCGGGGGTATGTGTCGTGCGCGATCGCGTGCCCGTTCGAGGGGGCGATCGAGCCGCTGGCGGTGGCGGCGGTGGCGGGGCGGCTGGTCGAGCTGGGGGTCGATGAGGTGGACCTGGGCGACACGATCGGGGCGGGCACCCCGGAGAGCGTGGGGCGGATGCTGGCGACGGTGTTGGAGGCGCTGGATGAGGCGCACGCCGGGGGGAGCCGTGCCAACTGGGGAGAGTCTGTCACGCTGCACCTGCACGACACGCACGGGCTCGCGGGCGCTTGTGTGCGGGTGGCGTTGGACCTGGGGATCCGGAGCTTCGACGCCTCGGTGGCGGGGCTGGGCGGGTGCCCCTACGCGGGGACCGAGAGGGCCCGGGCGCCGGGGAACATCGCAACCGCGACGCTGCTCGACGCGGTCGAGCGGGCGGGGTTTGCACACGGCGTGGACCGGGGCAAGCTCGAAGAGGCGGCGGAGCTTGCTCGGAAGCTGGTGGCCGCGGCGCGGGGGGCGGGGGCGTGATCCGGGTGGAGG
>CAYJPX010000191.1:0-2822 GCA_964372195.1 uncultured Phycisphaeraceae bacterium | reverse complement strand
CCGTCGCTCCGTCGCTGCGCAGCTCAAACTTCTCGCCGCCGACCTCGACCAGCGACGCCCGGAACGCGCCGCGCTCGCCCAGCCAGGCGTTCTGCACCTTGACCGTCGGGCCCGCGCCCTTCTCGTCCTTCTGGCCGAGCAGCTCGCGCCACCGCGGGCCGAGCTTGGCGGCCTCGGCCTGGGTCAGCACGAACACGCCCTCGATGTCCCAGTACTCGTCCGGCATGAACGCCTTGATCTCGCGCTCGCGGTCGACCACCAGGCGCACCGCCACGCTCTGCACGCGCCCCGCGCTGAGCCCCCGGGCGACCTTCTTCCACAGCAGCGGCGAGACCTGGTACCCGACGATCCGGTCGAGGATCCGGCGTGCCTGCTGGGCGTTGACGCGGTCCTCGTCGATGGGGTGGGGGTGGCTGAAGGCCTTGGTGATCTCGGCCTTGGTGATAGCCGAGAAGATCACCCGCTTGGCGAGCTTGCTCTCGATGCCGAGCTCTTGGGCGAGGTGCCAGGCGATGGCCTCGCCCTCGCGGTCCAAGTCGGTGGCGAACCAGACCTCGCCGCCTGACTCGGTGACATCCTTGGCCGCCCGCTTGAGGTCGCGGATGAGCTGGCCCTTGCCCTCGACGATCTCGTAGGTGGGGGCGAAGCTGTTCTCGAGGTTGACGCCGGGGACGGGGCTCTTGTCGCCTTTGGCTGCCTTGCTGGGCAGGTCGCGGACATGCCCCACGCTGGCGAGGACGAGATACTCCGAGCCCAGGTACTTATTGATGGTCTTGGCCTTGGAGGGGCTCTCGACGATGACCAGTTGCTTGCCCCTGGCGGCCCCGGCGGTGTAGCTCTGGCCCGACCGCCGGCCGCCGGCCTTGGTGGTCTTGACCGCGGCGCCCGCCGGTTTCTTGGCGGTCTTGCTGGTCTTTTTGGTTGCCTTCTTGGCCATGTGCTCCCCGTCCGGCGTTCGTCGGATGGTGTCTCGGTCTTCTCTCGTCCCCGGCTTGATCGCCGGGGAGAAAACGGCCGTCCGGGCAGAGTGTCAAGCCCGAGCGGGGGCAAAGCCATGCAGATTGTCGGAGATTCGTACTCCTGGGTCGGGAATTCTCCCTATCCACTCTGACCGAGGACGAGCGGGTTCAAGCAATCTTAAGTGCTTGCTCCACAACGGATTGCGCCATTTCACTCGGGCCGGACTGGCACGGATCCAGCCACACGGACCCGGGGATACCCCTCAATCTGCGGAGCCAGGTTCGTTGGTTCTTAGCGAATCGCCGGGTCTCGATCTTGATCCGCTCGGTGGTTTCAACCAGGGCGGCCGCCCCGCCGCCGCCTTCGAGCCAGGCCGCCAACTGCTTATAGCCCAGCGCCTCGCGGGCCTGTGGCCCCAGGCGACCGGCCGCCAGGAGCCCGCGGACCTCCTCGACAAACCCCGAGTCCATCATGGCCTTCACCCGGGCGTTGATCCGGGGGTTGATCGCCCCGCTCGGCCAGTCGAGCCCGACGACGACCGCGTCCGTGCGCACGCGGTCGGCCCGGTCCCACTGGGCCTGGTGCTCGCTGATGGGGGTGCCGGTGAGGCGGAAGACCTCGAGGGCCCGGACGGTCCGGCGCTGGTCGTTGGGGTGGATCCGGGCGGCCGCGGCGGGGTCCGCCCGCTCGAGTTCGGCCCGGAGAGCGGTGGGCGCAAGCCCGCGGAGGTCGGAACGGAGAGCCTCGTCAGCGCCCGGTCCCTCGAACATCCCCTCCATGAAGCCCTTGATATAGAGGTGGGTGCCGCCGACGACGATGGGGACGCCGCCGCGGGCGCGGATGTCCGCGATCGTGCGCTCGGCGAGTTCGAGCCATCGGGCGACGCTGAAGGGCTCGGGGTCGTCTGGTTCGAGGATGTCGAGGAGGTGGTGGGGGATGCCGGCCTGCTCGGCGGGCGTGGCCTTGCCGGTGCCGATGTCCATGCCGCGGTAGATCTGGAAGGCGTCGGCGGAGATGATCTCGGCCCTGCCGAGCCCCCGGCGGCCAAACTCCATCGCCACCTCGACCGCCAGGGCGGTCTTGCCGCCGGCGGTGGGGCCGACGATGACGGGGATGCGGGTGGGCGGGGGCATCGTCGGACTCTACGGCGGGATCGCGGGGCGGGCGGGTTGTGGGGGGGGGGGGGGGGGGGGCCGACGATGACGGGGATGCGGGGGGGTGGGGGCATCTCGGTGGACTCTAAGGCGGGAACGCGGAGGGCGCAGAGAAGGCGCGGAGGGCGCAGAGTGGAGTCCAAGGGAGTCAGGCGGTTGGGTTCTGCGTGTGGTCCTGGTCTCTGCGGGCTTTGCGGCCCCTCTGTGTCCTCTGCGTTCTGCGTCGGCGATTGTCTACGATTGGGCTATGCCCGTCCCCCGTATCGCCATCATCGGCCGTCCCAATGTCGGCAAGAGTTCCCTGCTGAACCTCATGGCCAGGCGGAAGGTGGCGATCGTGGACCCGACGCCGGGGGTCACGCGGGACCGGATCTCGGTGGTGGTCGATATAGACTCGCCGGACGGGGCCGGGCCGGTCAAGGCCGCCGAGGTGACCGACACCGGCGGGTACGGCATCTACACGGCCGAGGGGGAGCGGTACGACGATGTCGGGGCCGATCTGGGCACGCTGCGGGCGGATATCGAGCTGCAGATCGCCAACGCGGTGGCGACGGCCGATGTGATCCTCTTCGCGGTCGACGCCCAGGCGGGGATCACGCGGGATGACGAGCAGATCGCCCAGATGCTGCGGACGGGGCGGTTCGGCCGGGGGCGGGGGGGGGTGGGGGAGAGGCACGGAGGCACGGAGGCACGAAGGCCCGAAGGGGG
>CAYJPX010000190.1:0-2826 GCA_964372195.1 uncultured Phycisphaeraceae bacterium | reverse complement strand
CACAAGGCTGAGCAAGCTGGAAGCCGGCACCACAAGGCTGAGCAAGCTGGAAGCCGGCACCACAAGGCTGAGCAAGCTGGAAGCCCGCACCACAATCGGCCGACACCCACGAGCCCCGCCCGGCGCATCGAGGCGGGAGTCGCTCCGGGTGTGGGCATTCGGACCTCGTCGGGTCTCCGACAAAAATGCACCCCCCCTTCTCCCCCTCCCTCTCGGTGAGCGCGAGTCGCCAGGGCGCGGGTTGTCGGCGGGCCGTGATGGCCCTCTACCTCTCCCGCCGCCGACCATCCCGGTGCGCACAGACGCGGGCGGCCCCGGACGCCGATCGTGCGCAAACCCCTGCGCCAGTAGAAAGAAAAAACCTTCGAGAATCCCCGGACACCAGCCCGCATCGGACGCGCCCGTGCGCGCAGACGGGGTCGTGCCTGCAAGGGGGGGCGTCGAATCAAATACCCCCATAGTTAATTCGTTCGGGGGGGGTCACTGGCCGTGTGCCACGGCTCTGTGAGCCGTGTTCCCCTGCCCCTTGCCCTTCGAGGCCCGTGCTCCATGTGCTCCCCCCTGCACCACCCTCACGGCCGGCACGGCCGTGGCACACGGGGGGGGTCGATTCAAATACCCCCTGAGTTAATTCGTTCGACCCGGATCAGACATGCACCTTGCGGTTGTAGATGTACCACTCGAGGGTCAGCACCACCAGTGCCGCGAGGATGACCCAGGGCCAGAGGCGGATCATCGCCTTGGCGTCGGTGGCGGCCTCGGCCTCGATCGGCTGGCCGGTGAGGCGGAGCAACGGGGCCGCGGCGATGTCCGACTCGGCCGCGTCGAGCAGGTTGGCCGCGTAGGTGCGGGTGACGCGAGAGCCGTCGGTGCGGTCGCCCGCGCCGGCGGGCCCGGTCCAGCTGGCGGCGTAGAGCCCCGCGCGGCGGATCGGGCCATAGGCGACGCGCCCGTCCTCCGCCGGCTGGAGCTGGGCCCCCCCCGACTCACCGGGGATCTCGAGCTGCACTCCGCGCGCCCCGATGGGCAGGCGGTCGGTGAGCACGGTGCCCGGGCGCAGGGCGTCGGCCGAGCCGCCGAACACGCCGCCCTCCTGCCCCAGGTAGTTGACGCTCGCGCCGACAAAGACCACGAAGCTGACATCGAAGGGCCAGTTGCTCTCGAAGAGGTCGAAGGGGACGACCATGGCGCGGGTCTGGGCGCCGGTGAGCTCGACGATCGCCGGTCCCTGGTCGGTCTCGGCGAGCACGATCGCGCCCGAGTCTTCGGGGATGACCAGATCGGGCTGGGAGAGGATCTGCAGCTTGTCGAGCAGCAGCATGCCCATCACCGGGTGGTCGCGGCGCCAGTCGAGCATGACCGCGCGGCTGCGCTCGGCGCCGGCGGCCTCGCCCAGGGGCAGCGGGATGGCGCCGAGCACCAAGAACCGCCCCGCCGGCAGGCCCGGCCCGGTGCCGATCATCGGCAGCCAGTCGTCGAAGACCACCACATCGAAGGCCGCGATCTCGCCCGACGCCGCCGCCGCGTCGTACTGCCCCGGCTCGTACTGCACCAGCCGCGAGAGCGGGAGCCCCTCGAGCGCAGTGGTCAGGAACACATTGCCCGTCGAGACCACCGCGACCGAGAGACGCCGGGCCGGCGGGACGATCATCCACGACCGGTTGTCCACCGCCAGCAGGTCGGCGGCGGGGTCGGCGGCCTTGATCTGCACCGCGAACACCCCGCCCTCGCCCTGCTCGAACTCGAACGCCCGCCCGGTCACGCCGGGCTTCCAGGGCAGCGTGGCGGCCAGGGCCCGGGCGTCCTCGTCGGCGTCGTCGCCCAGGTCGACCGGGGGCGTGGCGCCGGGGACGGTGATCGTGGTGACCCGGGCCGTCACGCCGTCGATGAGCAGCTCGAGCTCGACATCCTGGGCGGCACGCCCCGTGTTCTGCAGGCCCACATAGAGCGAGACCTCGACGGGCGAGTCGAAGGCGCGGTCGGCGCGCATGGCGGTGATGCCGATGTTGGCCGCGTCGGTGCGCCCGACCTGGATGAAGGTGACCGTGTCCTCCCGGCTGGTGATGGCCTGCTCGGCGTCGGGGAGGCGCCCGTCGGAGAAGAGGTGGATGGTCGCCCCGCCGGCCTTGACGCCCTCGACGGTGATGTTCTCCTCGGAGACCACCTCGCCGGCCTCGTTCTTGACGACATCGTTGAGCAGGCGGTCGGGCAGGTGGGCGCGGGCGAGGCGGAGCGCCTCGGAGAGCAGGCTCGGCGCATCGGAGGGCTCGATCGAGTTGATCGCGGCGCGGAGCTTGGCCTTGTCGGTGGTGAACTGCTGGCGGACCTCGGCGGTGGTGTCGAAGACGATGAGCATCGCCTCGTCGGACTCGCCGTTGCCGAGCACGCCGGGCTCGCGCATGGCGTCGACGAGCTTGAGGGCGGTCTCCTTGGCCTTGTCGAGCCGGGTCATCGCGCCGGATTCCTCGCCGACCTTGTCCGGGTCGCCGTCGGTCGCCGACATGCTCGCCGAGCGGTCGATCAGGATGACCCGCTGCTTGCCCGAGGTGACCTCGCCGTGGAACTGCGGCTGCCCGACGGCCGCGAGGATGCCCGCGAGGACGATGAGCTGGAGGAGCAGCAGGATGTTCCTGCGGAGCCGCTGGAAGGGGGCGTTGGCCTGGATGTCCTGGATGGTCTTCTTCCAGAGCAGCGTGGTCGAGATCTCGACATCGCGCCGCCGGAGCTTGAGGAAGTAGAGGATGATGAGGGAGGGGACGGCGATGGCGGCGGCGATGCCGGCGATGGCGGGGGTGAGCCAGGTCATGGGGTGGCTCCTGAAGCGAC
>CAYJPX010000189.1:0-2862 GCA_964372195.1 uncultured Phycisphaeraceae bacterium | reverse complement strand
GGGGTTCATCCACGCGACCGATGCGGTGCCCTTGTTGACCATGTAGAGGCGGTTGGTGGTGGCCTCGTACTCGAGGCCCTGGATGTACCAGGAGCTGCTGAGGATAGTGGTGGGCGTGCCGCCGGCGTAGGGGATGGCGGAGATCGTGCCCCCGGAGGAGTTCGACCAGTAGACGGTCTGGGTGCCTGGGTTCACGGTGAGCCCATAGACGCCCGGGTTCGCGGGGAGCGTGGCGAGGGCGATGGGATTGGCGCCGTTGAGGCTGGCGGTCCAGATGCCGACCGTGCCGCTGCTGTCGTTGCCGGTCCAGAAGAGCCTGTTGGCGCTCGCGTCCACCTCGACATCGGTGGCGTGGAAGTAGCTGACGACGCTCGTGACGCCGGTGCCGTTGTAGTTGGATCGGTTGATGCCGTTGATGTCGGTCCAGTAGAGCTGCTGGTTGACGCGATCGGCGGCGACGCCGTAGGTGTTGCCGTTGGTCTGGGTCCAGGTCGAGAGGACGGTATGGCCGGAACCGTTGAGGTTGGCCGAGTGGATGGTCCATTGACTCTGCCCGGAGCCGTGGTGGGGCTGCTGCCAGAACACCCGCCCCGCCCCGGCGTCGACGGCGACGCCGGAGACGACCATCGGGCTGGGCAGGATGTTGGCGAGGCCGCCGCCGTTGAGATCGGCGGTGTAGAGGGCGTTCTGGCTGCCGTTGAAGCCGGCGGAGCCGAAGAAGAGGTCCTGGGCTTGGGCCGTCGCGGCGCAGGCGGAGAGCAGGGCGAGAAGGGCTTGGGAGGTGGTGCGGCGTTGCATGGTGAACTCCTCTAGTTGGGCGAGGCTCCGGCGGTAGCCCAGACATTCGGGGCTGCCCCGGTGTGTGGGGAGCGTCGCTGACGCCGGGTGCTCACGCGCTCGGGGAGAATGTTTTGGGGAGCCCGACGGGATCCGCAGCGGGGCGCGGGGCATGGTGAAAACGAGAGCCCGGCCCGGCGGGACACATCCCGTCGGGCCGGACCGCGTGCGCGCGGGAGGGTCGAATCACCCGCGTGACGCTGAGGTCGGGTTGGTCGGTGCGGTGCGGATCACCCGCCGCGGGTCACTCGCCCGGGGCGTCGTCCTTGACGGGGGCGTCCTTGTCCTTGGCGGCATCGTCCGTGGCGGGGGCGTCGGTGGCTTGGGACTGGTCGTCCGGCTGCGAGCTGACCTCGATGCGGGCGGTCTGGCCGGGCAGGGTGGTGACGCGGGGGGCGGCGCCATCCAGGATGACGGTGGAGGTGCCCCCGGCGGGCGAGTTGATATCGACGGTGACATTCTTCTGGCCTTCGCCATCGACCGCTTCGATCTCGAAGATGGTGCCGTCCTCGGCGACGAAGGTGCCCGAGGCGCCGTCGGCACCTTCGACGAGCTCGACATCGTACTGGGTGCCGTCGTCGGTGATGAGGGTGGCGCGGCGGCCCATGAGGTTCTGTGTGACGGCGGCGGCGAGGCTGCCGGCGGCGACGACGCCGACGCTGAGCAGGATCAGGGCGGATCGGGAGCGGGGGAGCTTGGACTGTGTGTTCATCGTGATTCCTTTCAGGCGTTCCTCGACCCTGGGTGAATGGTCCGATCCTGTCCAGGTGCGTCGGCGCGCCTGGTCGAGCAGTTGGTTCATGCGGTGGTCCGCGGCGTGAATGGTGGTGTCGTCGTGGGTGTTGTCGTGGCGGGTGTCGTGGGTATTCATGGGCGGCCTCCGGTGCGGGTCAGCTCGGCGCGGAGCGCCGTGCGGGCCCGGTGCAGGCGGGATTTGATGGTGCCCTCGGGGGTGTCGAGGATCCGGGCGGCTTGCTCGACGCTGAGCCCCTCGAGGTGGACGAGGGCGATGACGGATTGGTGCTCGGGGCGGAGGCGGGCGAGGGCGGTGTAGAGGTGGTCGGCTTCGTCGGTGGGGTGCGCGGCCTGTGGGGCGTGGTGGCTCGCGGGGCGTGGGAGGAACGCGTAGATCCGCCGGCGGGTGCGCTCGCGCCTGGCGACGGCGTTGGCGCGGTTGGTGGCGATGCGGAGCAGCCAGGCGCGGAAGGGGATGCCGGAGTTCTGGTAGGTGGGCAGGGCCTTCCAGGCGGCGAGGAAGGTGTCGGCGGCGAGGTCCTCGGCGAGTGCGGGGTTGCCCGTGCGGCGGAGGAGGTAGCCGGCGATGGGCTCGAAGTGGCGGCGGTAAAGCGTGGCGTAGAGCTCGGGGTCGCCCGCGGCCCGGGCGGCGAGAGCGGCGTCGGGGCAGGGGGGGAGCGGCTGGGCGGCCGGGTCCTGGGTGGTCGGGATGGTGCACGCGGCCTGGGTCATCGTGGGTATCAATGCGCCAGCGGGGCGCTGGGTTCCGGGGTTGGGAGATTTCTCGCGGGGCGGCGGGGGAGGCAGTTTACCGCGGAGGGCGCGGAGGACGCGGAGGGGGGCAGGAGGGCAGGTTCACCACAGAGACCCAGAGCCCACAGAGGGGGCCGGGAAGGGACAGGAGCTCGGGCGGCGCGTCCCGGGGTTTGGGCGCCCGGCGTGCTTCCGCTACACTGTGCGCAGGAGGTTCAAGGCATGAACAACCACAGACGGGAATCGCGGGTCGGGAACAGGGGGAACGCCGCGTTCGGCCTGATCGGCGTGCTCGTCGTGATGGCGATCGTCCTGTACCTGCTGTTCGGCAACATGGGCGGGACGACCTACATGGACGAGGTGAAGAAGGGGAAGGAGCGGGGGCAGGAGGCCAACCTCGACATGCAGGCCCAGCAGTTGCTGACGAGCGTGACGCAGTATCAGTTGGCGAACGATGCGCTGCCGCGGTCGATGGAGGATCTGGAGGCGCCGGCGGGGGCGTACCTGGACCCGTGGGGGTTGCAGGTGCGGTTTACC
>CAYJPX010000188.1:0-2923 GCA_964372195.1 uncultured Phycisphaeraceae bacterium | reverse complement strand
CGCGTCGAGCTCTGGTACTCGGGCGTTCTCCCCGACTTCCTCCCCGAGATCCTCGGCGTCACCCCCCACCGCCACCTCGACCGCGCCCCCCCCACCGACGCCGACACCCCCGACGCCATCGTCGTGGTCGACACCGGCGCCTGGTCCCAGCTCGCCCCGGTGCGTGAGTTCCTGCAAGGCAAGGCCGACCACACGCTCATCGTCGACCACCACCTCGGCGGCAACCCCGAGGTCGCCGACCGCCGCGTCATCGACTCGGCCGCGGCCGCCGCGGCCCAGCTCATCGCCGACCTCGCCTGCCAACTCCTCGGCTGCACTCCCGCCACTCTGCCCGAGCCGATCGCCACCCCCCTCTACCTGGGCCTCGCCACCGACACCGGCTGGTTCCGCTACTCCAATGTCACCCCCGCGGTCTTCCGGCTCGCCGCCGACCTGGTCGAGGCCGGCGTGCCGCACACCGAGCTGTTCCGCATCACCGAGCAGCGCGATCGCCCGGGCCGCATCCGCCTCTTCGGCCGGGCGCTCAACTCGCTCGAACTGCTCGACCACGACCGCGTCGCCCTCATGACCCTGACCGAGGCCGACTTCAAGCAGTCCGGGGCGCTCCCCGGCGACACCGGCGGCTTCGCCGACCGCCTGCTCACCCTCGAGACCGTCCTCGTCGCCGTCGTCCTCAACGAATCGCACGACCACGAGGGCAGCCAGGTCACCAAGATCAGCATGCGCTCCAAGCCCGGGCCGGACGCGATCGATGTGAACCTCGTCGCCTCGACCATCGGCGGCGGGGGCCACGCCCGGGCCGCCGGCGCCCGCCACGCCGGCACCCTCGCCGAGTCTCGGGCGGCCGTCCTCGCCGCGCTCGGGGTTCCGGTATAGCCGCCATGCCGCCCAAACCCAACCAACCCGGCCCCGACCGACGCGGCAACCGCCCCAAGTTCGTCCCAAACACCCCCAAGGGCACCTCGTTCCACAAGCCCGCTCTCGAACTCTCCACCACCACACTCTGGGAGTACCCGAGCCAGCACTACATGCCCGAGCACCAGGGCGCCGGCGGCCGCCCCACCGTCCAGGGCGACCCCAACTACACCGGCGCCACCCCGAGCTGGGTCATCTGGCAACTCCTCCAGCGGTACACCGCCCCCGGCGAACGGGTCCTCGACCCCATGTGCGGCAGCGGCACCACCCTCGATGTCTGCGCCGACCTCGGGCGCGAGGGCAAGGGCTTCGACATCAACCCCACCCGCCGCGACATCGACCGTGCCGACGCCCGCGCCCTGCCGCTACCCGACGCCTGCTCCGACTTCGTGTTCGTCGATCCGCCCTACTCGACGCACATCCATTACTCCGACCAGCCCGACTGCATCGGCAGGCTCGACGCCGGCGGCCCGGACCACGGGCGGGCGTACTACCAGGCGATGTCGCGCGTGATCGCCGAGATCGACCGCGTGCTGCGGCCCGGACGCCACATGGCCCTCTATGTCAGCGACTCCCGGCGCGAGCCCGACCGCGCCGGCCCGGCGTTCAGGCCCATCGGCTTCGAGCTCTTCGCCATCCTGCGCAACCACTTCGAGCCGGTCGACATCATCGCGGTCGTCCGCCGCAACGCCAAGCTCCGCCAGCAGCCCCGCCGGGAACAGGCCGTCGCGACCAACGCCTTCGAGCGCGGGTTCAACTACCTGTTCATCATGCAGAAGCCCCCGGCCGCAGCGCGCCGAGGCGGCGCCGTCGGCCGCCGAAGCTGAGGCCCGAAAAGCTCCAGACCCATCACCCCTCGGCGCAACCCGTCCCCACGATCCACCCACCCCCCAGCACGACCCCCGACCCGTCATACAGGACCACCGCCTGCCCCGCCGCCACGGCACGCTGGGCCTCGGCGAACCGCACGACGAAGCGGCCCGTCCTCCCCGAGGGCCCGGGTGTATCGGCATCCACCACCCGCTCGATCATCGCCGCCGCCGCCGTGCCGTGCGCGCGATACTGCACGAGGCAGTCGAGCGGCTCGCCCTCGTCGGGCACGGCGGTCAGCCAGTTCGCCTCCCCGACGAGGCACGACCAGACCAGCAGGTCCGCCTCCCCGCCGATCGTGACGCGGTTGGTCGCCGGGTCCTTGTCCACGACATAGACCGGGTGCCCGAGGGCGATGCCGATCTTCCGCCGTTGCCCGATGGTGAAGCGGTGCTGGCCATCGTGCCGGCCGAGCACCCGGCCCGCGGTGTCGATGATCTCGCCGCTCGCCGCCGCGAGGTCGGGGCGACGCCGTTCGATAAGCCCCGCGTAGTCGTCGTCGGGCACGAAGCAGATCTCCTGGCTGTCGGGCTTGTCGAAGACCGGCAGCCCGAGCTCCTCGGCCATCGCCCGCACCGCCGGCTTGTGCATCTCTCCGATCGGCAGCAGCATCGAGCCGAGCTTCTCGCGGTCCACGCCGAAGAGCACATAGCTCTGGTCCTTGCCCGCGTCGAGCCCCCGCGCAAGGCGCGGCCCGCCGTCGCCACCCCGCACGATCCGCGCGTAGTGGCCCGAGGCGACGAACCCGCACCCTAGCTCCCGCGCGTAGTCGTGCAGCTTGCCGAACTTCAGCCAGTCGTTGCACCGCACGCACGGGTTGGGCGTCCGCCCGGCGGCGTACTCGTCGGTGAAGTACTCGATGATCCGCCCGAAGTCCTGCTTGAAGTTGCACACATAGAACGGGATCCCCAACTGCCCCGCCACCATCCGCGCGTCCGCCGCGTCCGACACCGAGCAGCACCCCCGGTGCGAGATCGAGACGCCTCCCTGCACCCCATCCCGCACACCATCCCGCGCCCGTGTGGCATCCGCCGCAGGCGGACCGCCCTGGGTGGCCACGGGAGTCGCACACGCCTCACCCACCTCCAGACTCTCCCCAACCGTCCCCAACCGCATAAAGCACCCCAGGACCTCATAA
>CAYJPX010000187.1:0-2942 GCA_964372195.1 uncultured Phycisphaeraceae bacterium | reverse complement strand
GGTGAATGGGTTAATGGGTGAATGGGTGCAGGGGTGCAGGGGTGCAGGGGTGAAGAGGTGAAGGGGCATCGGGCCGATCGGCATCTCGGTAGACTCCACCCATGCCACGCTGCGCCAACGAGACCGACACCGGCCAGGGCCTGGGCTGGACCCCACCCGAGCCGTTCACCATCCGCTTCGAGACCGCCCGCCTCGTCCTCCGTGCCTACGAGCTGACCGACGCCGCCGCCCTTTTCGACGCCGTCTCGACAAGCCGCGACCACCTGCTGCCCTGGATGCCCTGGGCCCGCGAGGGCCACACCGATCTCGCCGCCAGCGCCCACTACATCACCACGCAGATCATGGCCCTCCGCGACCGCGCCGCGTTCCACGCCGTCGGCATCGGCATCTTCGACAAGCACCCCGGCCGGCTCCTCGGCGGCACGGGCGTCCACGGCGTACACCGCGACACCGCCTGCGCCGAGACCGGCTACTGGATCCGTGCCGACGCCACGGGCCGGGGCTACTGCACCGAGGCGACCGCCGGCGTGCTGTCGTGGGCGTTCCGCGGCCAGGATGCCGGCGGCCTGGGGCTCCGCCGCATCGTCATCTACTGCTCGGCGGAGAATGTGGCGTCGAGCCGGATCCCCGAGAAGCTCCGCCTCCGGAAGGAGGTCGAGCAGCGGGAGGACTACTTCGTGCCGGGCCACGGGTGTACCGACAGGCTGGGGTGGGGCGTGCTCGCGGGGGAGTGGGACTGCGCGCGGATGCGCACGCGCGGCTGAACCCCGTGCCCGCCGCCGGCGAATGAAAAACCCCTCGCTCGCGCGAGGGGCTCGTTGGGGCGAAATCGTGCCGGAGCAACCGGCTCAGGCGAAGTGCGCGAACGCGCGGTTGGCCTCGGCCATACGGTGGACCTGCTCGCGGGTGGCCATCGCCTTGCCCTCGCCGCGGGCCGCGGCAAAGAGCTCGTCGGCGAGACGCCGGGCCAGCGGGCGGCCCTTCTCCTTGCGGGCCTCGGTGATGATCCACCGGAAGGCCAGCGACTGCTGGCGGCGCCGGTTGACCTGCATGGGCACCTGGTAGTTGGCGCCGCCGATGCGCTTCGACCGGACCTCGACATGCGGCTTGACATTCTCGATCGCCCGCTGGAAGCAGTCCAGCGCGGTCTTGGGGGCTTCGGGGTTGTCGATCTTGTCGAGGCGGGCCTGGATCTCCTCCATCGCGTCGTAGACGACACGCTGGGCGACAGACTTCTTCCCGTCGTGCATGATGCAGTTGATGAACCGCGACAGCACCTTGTCGCCGTACCTGGGGTCGGGACGGAGCTGCGCTTCAGCCTTGGTGATGCGACCGGACATGTGAACCTCCTTGGCTCATCCGCTGCCCCCGTGTGCGGGCGGCAGCCGTGTGTTCACCGGGCGACGGGTCGGGCCGCTCGATTACTTGCCTGCTGCCGGGCACGATGCCCGGCAGATCGTTCTTGTTGCTCACGGCTCGGAGAGCCGTGCCACCGCGGGATCACTTCTTCTTGGCGCCGGCCTTGGCGCGCTTGGCGCCGTACTTCGACCGCCCCTGCTTGCGCCCGTCGACACCGAGGGAGTCCAGCGAGCCCCGGACGATGTGGTACCGCACCCCGGGGAGGTCGCGCACGCGCCCGCCGCGGACGAGCACGATCGAGTGCTCCTGCAGGTTGTGCCCCTCGCCGCCGATGTAGGCCGAGATTTCCTTGCCGTTGCTCAGCCGCACACGGGCGACCTTGCGCAGCGCCGAGTTGGGCTTCTTGGGCGTCATCGTCTTGACGAGCAGGCACACGCCGCGCCGCTGCGGGCAGGCCTCAAGGTCGCGGACCTTGGACTTGGCTCTGGGCGAACGGCGGGGGTTCCGGACGAGTTGGTTGATCGTGGGCATACCTATCGATTCCCTTGTCTACTTGGGGGCGGGAAGTCTAGGCATCAAGCCACGCCCGGCAAGCCCCCTACGCTCCGTCATGTCGCAACCACCCCAAGCCCGGCCCCGCCCCGAGACCCCCGACGCCAACCCCTCGGGGCTGACCATCTCGGCCTTTCAGCAGCTCATCCGGACTCGCTACCTCGCCACCGACGCCGCCCGGGGGGTACCGGGCACCTTCATGTGGTTCATCGAGGAGGTCGGCGAGCTTGCGACCGCCCTGCAAGAGAATGCCCCCGAACGCACCCCGACCGAAGCCCAGCGGACCAACCTCGCCGAGGAGTTCGCCGATGTCCTGGCCTGGCTGGCAACCCTGGCCAATATCGCCGGGGTCGACCTCGAGGCCGCCCTGGTGAAGTACACCGAGGAGGGCAAGGTCGAGGGCGTCAAGCACTGAGGTCGGGCACGCCCCGCGGTCGCCGCCGGTCGCGGCGGGGGTTCCGGGGCTGGCGATCAACGCGCCTCGCCGGCCGCGACCGTCTCCGGCGCGCCCTTGGGCGCCCGGCCGCCGACCACCCGGTGCACCACAAAGAGCAGCGTGTCGTCCTCCGCGGGCCCCCCCCGGAATTCGGTGACCTCGTGCCGGAACGCCGCCGGCCACTTGGTCGGCGGGATCCCGTTGGCCGAGGCGATCATGCGCCGGAGGCCGTCGATGCGGATCATCTGCCCCGTCTCGTTGCGGGCCTCGATCGCGCCGTCGGTGTACGCCAGGACCGTGTCGCCGGGCCCGAAGCGCAGCGTGCGCGGGGCGGGGTCGTAGTCGGCATACGCCGCCGCGCCGAGCACGAACGAGGTGCTGACCAGCTCCTCGACCGTGCCGTCGACGGCACGGAGGAACGCCGGCGGGTGGCCCCCGGAGGCGAACTCGAGCGTGGAGGCCTCGGTGTCCACCCGCAGGCACAGCGCCGTGACATAGATCGAGTGCGAGGCGAGCGTCAGGTGGACATAGCGGTTGAGGAGCCCGAGCACCTCGCCGGGGCCGACCTCGGGGTTCTCGGCGTAGACCCGCTCGA
>CAYJPX010000186.1:0-3030 GCA_964372195.1 uncultured Phycisphaeraceae bacterium | reverse complement strand
GTGGGGATGAGGATCAGGCCCGATCGGTCGGCCGGGTGCTTGGTTGGAATCGACTCCACGGCGTAGACTGGGCCTGACCGAGACAACGAGCGGGACGGCGCCCGGGATGGCGCGCACCTCAAGATCCGACCCACCGGGCCCCGACGGTCGCTCGGGCCTCAGCCCCCCCCCGCCGACCCCACCAGCTGCGCATTGCTCTCGAACCGCTTCATCGCCGCGAGCAACTGCTCCACCTGCTGCGGCGGGTTCATGTTCATGAGCCTGCGCCGCAGGGCGGTGATGGTGGCGTGGGTCTTGGGGTCCATCATGAGTTCATCCTTGCGGGTGCCGCTGGCCGCGAGGTTGATGGCGGGGAAGAGCCGCTTCTCGCTGATCTTGCGGTCGAGGATGAGTTCCATGTTGCCGGTGCCCTTGAACTCTTCGAAGATGACCTGGTCGCCCTGGCTGCCGGTGTCGACCAGGCAGGTGGCGAGGATGGTCAGGCTGCCGGCCTCTTCGGTGTTGCGGGCGGCGCCGAAGAGGAGCTTGGGGACTTCCAGGGCCTTGGAGTCGATGCCGCCGGAGAGGGTGCGGCCGCTGCTCGAATGCAGGCGCGAGCGGTTGAACGCCCGCCCGACACGGGTCAGCGAGTCGAGCATGATGACCACATGCTTGCCCGCCTCGACCATGCGTTTGGCGCGCTCCACGGTGGTGGTGCTGACGGCGACATGCCGCTCGGTGTCGTGGTCGTTGCTCGAGGCGATCACCTGCACCCGGTCGCCCCAGGGCATGGGCTGGCGGACCTGCTTGCCGGTCTCGGGGTCGCGCTTCATCGGCCCGAGGAAGGAGCGTTTGAAGTCGGTGACCTCCTCGGGGCGCTCGTCGACAAGCAGCATGAAGACGAAGAGGTCCGGGTGGTTGGTCAGCAGGCTGGTGGCGATGTCCTTGAGCAGGGTGGTCTTGCCGGCCTTGGGCGGGCTGACGATCAGCCCCCGCTGGCCCCGCCCGATGGGGCAGAACAGGTCGATCAGACGGCAGGAGTCCGGGCAGCCCTTGTACTCGAGGGTCAGCATCGGCTGGGGGTCGATGCTGGTCAGCTCGTCGAAGCGGGGCCGGTCGCTGAACTGCTCCGGCGGGAGCCCCTCGATCGCCACGAACGAGTCGACCACCGGCCTCGAGGGCTTGGGCCCGGCGTGCTTGTTCCCGCCCCGACGCCGGCGCTTGGACTTGCGCATGGCGACGGTCACCGTCACCTCGAGCCCGTTGCGCAGATTGTATTGATCGCCGAAGGCGACGGGGACGAACGGGTCATCGGCGCTCTCGAGGATGGCCGCGTCCCGCAGCTGGCGGACACGACCCTCGGCGCGCTGAGGCCACTCAAGGATGCCTGTCAGCGTTTCCATGCGATCTCTGCTCTGTCGACCGTGCGGCCAAAGTCGGCCACCCGAGAGCGGGGCGAGTCCCCACCCTTCAGAGTCGGCCCGGGGCGAACATGTCCCACCCCCGCCGACACGACAATCAGACCCGACCCGAGGGCGTTTGTCAAGCCCGGGGCCCCAAACCAACCCCCGCCAACCACTTCCGCTACCATCCACTCCCAGCGCCTCCCGGAGTCCCCATGCAGATCCTCCCCGGCATCCCGGTCTCGTCGGGCATCGTCATCGGGCGGGTTTTCGTGCTCGACCACGACCCCCACCGGGTCGCCCGCTGGACGGTCCCCGCCGCGGGCGTGGACACCGAGATCGAAAGGCTCGATACCGCGATCCAGCGGTCCCTGGCCGACCTGGACGGCGTGTATTCCGAGGCCGAGAGCGGGCTGGGCATCGAGGCGGCCAAGATCTTCCTCTTCCACAAGGGCATGCTCAGCGACCCCTCGCTGATCTCCCCCATCCGCGAGATGATCCGCCAGGAGCGGGTCAACGCCGAGCACGCGGTGATGGTGGCGTTTGATGCGCTCGCCCAGGCCTTCCGGCGCCAGCGGAACTCGGCGTTCCGGACCAAGACCGACGACATCCGCGACCTCGCGACCCGCCTGCTCGACCACCTGATGGGCTCTGGGCCGGCGCGCCTGGCCGACCTCGAGCACCCCGCGGTCATCGTGGCGACGGACCTGACCCCCTCCCAGACCGCCGGGTTCGACCGCGCCAAGGTCGTCGGGTTCGTCACCGACCTGGGCGGCCGAACCAGCCACACCGCGATCGTCGCCAACGCCCTGGGCCTGCCCGCGGTCGTCGGCTGCCGCAATGTCACCGCCGCGGCCCAGCCGGGGCAGACGGTCATCATCGACGGCGACCGGGGGCTGGTGCTGCTCGACCCGGAGCGCGAGGAGCTCGAGAAATACAAGGGGTATATCGAGCAACGCCGCACCTACCAGCTCTCGCTCACCGAGGTGGCCGGTCTGCCGAGCATCACCCGCGACGGCACGCATGTGCGCATCGTCGGCAATATCGAGTTCCCCGAGGAGTGCCGTACCGTCGTCGACCAGGGCGGCGAGGGGGTGGGGCTGTACCGGTCGGAGTTTCTCTATCTGGCGAGCGACGCCGAGCCCACGGAGGAGGAGCACTACCGGGCGTATATGCGGTGCATGCAACTGCTCGGGGGGCGGCCGCTGACAATCCGCACGGTGGACCTGGGGGCCGACAAGTACGCGGCCTCGCGGGCCCAGACCCCGGAGCGCAACCCGGCGTTGGGCCTGCGGTCGATCCGCTACAGCCTGACGGAGAAGGCGATGTTCCGCAAGCAGTTGCGGGCAATCCTCCGGGCGAGCGCCTCGGGGCCGGTGAAGATCATGTTCCCCATGATCACCACGGTCGGCGAGCTCCGGCACGCCAAGCTCATCCTCCGGGATGTCATGGAGGACCTGGGGGACGAGGGGGTCGGGTTTGACCGCCAGATCGAGGTCGGGGTGATGATCGAGGTGCCCTCGGCGGCCCTGATCGCCGAGACCCTGGCCCAGGAGGTCCAATTCTTCTCGATCGGGACAAACGATCTGGTCCAGTACTCCCTGGCGGTCGATAGAACCTACTTGAGGGTCGCCGGGCTCTACCAGCC
>CAYJPX010000185.1:0-3095 GCA_964372195.1 uncultured Phycisphaeraceae bacterium | reverse complement strand
TCGAGCAGGAAGTCTTCGTCCCAGGCGCTGCCGACGACGACGCCGGCCTGGTTGATGGCGTACGCCTCGCTGGTCTCCAGCTCCGGCAGGGTGCCGAGCGAGAGGACGGGGTTGTCGCGGTCGAGGGTGAAGATGGCGGCGTTCCAGGGGCCGTTCCCGTCGTTGGCGAAGCCGACGATGGTCCCGGCGTCGTTGATGTCGGTGGCGATGCTGAAGACATAGCCCGTGGGCCCGATTTCGAACTCGTCGTAGCCGCCGTTGCCGTCGGGCACGCCCATCATGGCCATGTCCGGGTCGCCGAAGAAGAAGCCGTGGCCGACGACCGTGCCCGCGTCGTTGACGCCCTTGTTGGCGCCTCCCTGGTAGCCCTGGGCGGTGCCCTGTGCCGAGCCGGTGCCCGGGCCGTTCCAGACGAAGCCCTTGGAGAACCCGCCGTTGAGGGAGGCCTGGCCGGCGACGAGCCCGGCGTCGTTGATGGCCCAGGCGACGGAGCTGCCCACGGCGCCCATGTCGGCGCCGAGGTCGGTCCAGGCGCCGTCGTGCCAGAGCATCGCGGTCTGCAGCGGGCCCGAGTCGCTGGCGCCGACGATCTGGCCCTGGTCGTTGACGCCGAAGGCGACGGAGTTGCCGCTGATGGACCCCAGGTCGGTCGGGGCGCCGGCGATCCAGGCGACGGCGTGGGTCGCGGTGTTGCCGGTGAGGTCCGCCTCGCCAACGACCAGCCCGTCGTTGTTGATGGCGTAGGCAAGCGACCACGACCCACCGAGGCTGGGCAGCATCGTGATATCCCCGGCCGTCGCCGAGCCGACGGCGAGGCACAGCCCGAGCGCGGTCCCGGTCAGTAAGTTGATCTTCTGCATGGGTGAGCCTCCTGGTATGGCTTTCTGGATTCTGGCAGAAAGCGCTGGACACGCCGACCTGTTCTGAGAACAATACCGAGATCGTTCTCCAGGTCAATAGTCAACACCGATGATTCGGAGATTCTTCCCACCGGTTCCGAGGATCTCATGCCAAAGGCACCAAAACCAGCCAGGCACCCACCAGGAGTCGTCCCAGGCCCGGCGGGCGCTGGTATGGTCCGGGTCGTGTCACCGACCCAGATCAGCCCGCGCCGCCTGCGAGCGACACCCCTGACCTCGGATGAGCGGGGGCACGCGGTCCGGGTGGCCGAACGCCTGCGGGCCGAGCTGGGGCGGCTGGTCGGGGCGCTCCCAGAACATGCCCAGGGCGCCAGCGGCATGGCTCGGCACCTCGGGCTGGTCCGCCCCACCTGCCAGCGGGTGGTGCAGACCCTGGCCGAGCCCGAGGCCACGGCGGAGACGCTGATCGGCCTGCCGGGGGTGCAGGGGCTGGAGCAGTTCCTCGAAGCGCTGCGGGGGGTGGGAGCGGATCCCGGCGCCCTGGACATAGCGGCGGCGGCGGTCGGGCAGTTCGCGGCTTTTCTCTCCCAGGCCGGCGGCAGCCAGTCCAAGCTGGCGGCCCGGCTGGGGACGGAGCGCTCGACGCCCGAGGCGGGCAGCCTTGAGGCCGAGGCCGGGCGGGCGGCGCTGTTCGAGGCGGCCGCGGGAGTGATGGGACGGCGGATCGAGACCGCGCTGAGCCTCTATATCTTCCAGCCCGGGGCGGAGCACCCCGACCAGCTCGAGCGGATGCTGTGCCACGGGCAGATCGGCAGCCGTGTGCGTCCGGGCGGCATGCCGATGGTGCTCAGCTCGGGGAACACGATGACCTTCGAGCAGCCCGAGGGCCCGGCCCGGCTGCTCGACCACGCCCCCGCGGTGGGGCGCACGCAGTCGGCGATCCTCGCGCCGTTCACGACCCACCCGCTGCCCACGGTCACCAGCCGTGGCAGCAAGGGCCGGCTGGTGCAGGTGATCGACCCCGAGACGCTCGACAGCGAGATCGAGCTGGACATCGTACTGGGCGAGCGCTCGGCGCACCCGATGTTCGATGAGCGGGGCGATCCGACGCTCGATGAGGTGTGGACGCTGGTGAACGCCCCGACCCGGCGTCTGCTGCTGGATGTGTATCTGGAGGAGCGTCTGGAGCGGCGGTACCGGCCCAGTGTCGATGCCCAGATGTGGTACCCGAGCCTGTCGAGCCCGGGCGGGGACCGGTGGATCACCCGTTTCCCCAGCCAGCCGGGGCTGGAGCTGCTGGGGCGGGGTCTCTCCCGCGCCGGCTCGCGGGCGTACGGGCGTCACGCGGAACTCACGCGGTTTTTCTTCGAGCGCCTCGGGCTCGATCCAGACCGGTTCGTGGGGTTCCGGTGCGAGGTGGCGTACCCGATCTGGCGGGCGGGGTACCGGATGGCGTTCGAGCATTTCCCGGGCTGAGCGGCGGCGCCGCTATCATGGCGTCATGCCACTGGACCGCAATCAGATCGCTCGGCGTGCCGCCAGGGAGCTCCGCGACGGCTTCATCGTCAACCTCGGGATCGGCATGCCGACGCTGGTGGCCAACCACATCCCCGCGGGGGTCGATGTGTGGCTGCAATCGGAGAACGGGCTGCTGGGGATCGGCCCTTTTCCGACCGAGGAGGAGATCGACGCGGACCTGATCAACGCGGGCAAGCAGACGGTCACGGCCCGGGTCGGCGCGAGCTATTTCAGCTCGGCGGAGAGCTTCCAGATGATCCGGGGCGGGCACATCGACATGTGCATCCTGGGGGCGATGGAGCTGAGCGAGGAGGGCGACATCGCCAACTGGATGATCCCCGGCAAGATGGTCAAGGGGATGGGCGGGGCGATGGACCTGGTGGCGGGGGTCAAGAAGGTCATCGTGATGATGGACCACTGCAACAAGAAGGGCGAGGCCAAGATCCTGCGCGAGTGCACGCTGCCGCTGACGGGACGGCGGTGCGTGGACATGGTGATCACGGATCTTTGCGTCTTGCAGATGGACTATGAGAAGCGCCGGTTTGTGCTGACCGAGCTGGCGCCGGGGGTGAGCAAGGACGAGGTGCTGGGGAGGACCGAGGCGAATGTCCTGGTGTCGGATAGTCTCGTGACGATCGACGCGTAGGCCCCCACCCCCACCCCCCCCCCCCCGCGGCCCCCCCCCCCCCATCGCGCCCCGGCCGGGTGGGCCGGGGG
>CAYJPX010000184.1:1060-3279 GCA_964372195.1 uncultured Phycisphaeraceae bacterium | reverse complement strand
CCCCCAACGCCCCCACCGCGCCCGGTAGAGCCCCCCGCGCAAACGGGGCCACAACCCCCGCCAACCCCACGCCGCAACGCAACCACACCCCTCCAATGAGAAACGCCCCCGACCGCTCGGGGGCGCACACCACGCACACACACTCGATGCCCGCGGCCCCTACGCCGCCAGCCACCGCACTCTCCCCGCCACACCATCGAGCGTCATGTAGAAAAACTCCTTCGTGATCGGGTACGGCAGCCGCTGGTGGTCCTGCGACACCCGCTCGGCGACACGATCGACAAAGTCCGGCGGCGTGGACGACAACGCCACGAACATGTCCCGCGCCGGGATCGCCACATAGAAGTTCCCGCCGAGCTGCGACGCCAGCCGCCGATACAACCCCGGCAAGAGCAACCTCGCCGCGTCGTACCCGTCCTGCTCGCTGATGATCGCCGCCTTGCCCCCCTCCTTGCTCTCCACAAACTGGATCTCCAGCTCGGGCGTGTACCGGTCGAGGTTCTCCAAGGCCATCCCCTCGACCTCCTCGATCTCCACGCCCCACTTGAGCATCTGCTCGGTCGTGATGCTCACCGTCATCTGCGGCAGGTCCGTCACAAACACCACCACCGTGTCGTTCACGAAAGGCACATGCGCCACCATCTGCTGGTCGAGGTGCTCGAAGATGCTCACCGGCTGGATCCGCGGCATGATCCGGGGCCGCGCAAAGTCCAGGCCCATCGTCGACACCGACTCGGCCTCGGTCGCGAAGAGCTGCCCCAGGTAGTGCCGCACAATCTCCGACCCGCGGTCCGGCTCGGTCGACACCATCCGGAACACATTCTCCAGGTCGAGCCGTCGCCCGTTCACCAGGAGCTCTCGCGGGCCGGTGAGCTCGACCTCACACTCGGGCTTGATATCCCGCAGCATCTCGGCGACCTGCTGCGCGAACGCCTCCGGCTCTCCTGGCATCCCTGACATAGCCACTCCCTCCTCATCCGCGGGTCGGTTCCCTCCGCGTGCCCCGGCAAAGCGCCGAGCAACAAGCGAGGGGGATGCGGCCCGCGGCCGCGGAGGTGGACATCGTCAATCGCCACCCGAGTATGCACCGTGTTGGGCGCCATGGCCACCCATCCGCCGGAACAGCCCGCACGGGCGCTCCGCCGTGCCCAGCCGGTCGTGGCGGCCGTGCCGACTGCGACGGACGGGCAACCCCACCCCCACCCGCCATCGCCCGCCAACCCGCCGGGCGGCCCCCGGACCACGCCTTTCCCGGACGCCGGGGCTGTCCCGCGTCTACGCTGTGGGCGTATGTCCGATCACCCGAGATCGCTGCCCACCGACACCGCCAACGGCCTGCTCCTCATCATCAGCGGACCCAGCGGCGTCGGCAAAACCACCATCACCCGCGGCGTCGAACGCTCCATCGCCGGCAGCGTCTTCAGCGTCTCGTCCACCACCAGGGACAAGACCGACGCCGATGTCGAGGGCGTCGACTACCACTTCGTCACCGAGGCGGAGTTCGACCGGCTCGTCGCCGAGGACGACCTGCTCGAGTGGGCCCCGGTCTTCGGCAAGCGATATGGGACGCCCCGCAGGTGGGTGGACGAGCAGCTCCGCCGGGGCCGCCTGGTCATCCTCGAGATCGATGTCGAGGGGGCCCGCCAGGTCAAGGCCAAGATGCCGGGGGCCTTCGGGGTGTTCGTCCTCCCGCCCAGCGAGGAAGTCCTGCTCCGGCGCCTGCGGGACCGGCGCCGGGAGAGCGAGGCGGCGATCCAGAAGCGCTTCGCCGAGGCCAAGCGGGAGATCGCCACCGCCCGCGCCGGGGGCATCTACGACCTCTTCATCACCAACGACGACCTGCCCCGGGCGATCGCCGAGGCGGTGGCGGCGGTCGGGGCCCGACGGGGGCGGTAGGGGCGACCTGGAGGGGCTAATTGGGCATCCCAGGGGCTCTGGCGGGGCTTGTGGTCGAAACCCAGGAAAAAGGGGTGACTTGGGCAAGACGGTCTGGTAGCCTGGGGGGCAACCGGGACGGAGTCTGGGCGTATCGGACCTTGGCCGCGTTGTTCGGGTGGCGCCGCTGGGAGGGCGGGCCGCTGCGGCCGGTGTGGGGGACGGCGGAGGCTCGGCATGCGCGGATGCACACTCGCGGCGACGGGGATTGGGCTGCTCGTCTCGGCGTCGATGGCCCGGGGCGATGTGGTCTTCGACTTCGAGGCCCTGGCGGGCAATGAGGA
>CAYJPX010000184.1:0-1050 GCA_964372195.1 uncultured Phycisphaeraceae bacterium | reverse complement strand
GAGGACAACCGGGCGGGCGACTTCCGCGTGCTGAGCCTCGAGGCGGGGGGGCTCTACGCGGTCGTAACCCGGACCAGCAACGAGCGGTTCACGGTGTGGAACTCGCACGGGGTGAATGTGCCGGGGGGTTGGGGCGCCAAGCACCTCTCGCCGGTGTTCAACCTGTTCGAGGACGACTACCTGGTGATGAGCTTCTCCCAGCCGCTGGCTTGGGTGGCCATCGAGTTCGGCGACTACGGGCAGGACCACGACCTCGCGGAGGTCTGGGCGTACGACGGCCTGCACGCCGACGGGGCTCTGCTGGGCATGTCGTCGGGTGAGATGGGGGATAGCGACATGCGTTGGGACGACCCGACGAGCGTGTCGTTCACGGCGCCGGCGGGGACGGAGATCTGGTCGATCAAGTTCCGGGGCGGGGAGGACCCGTTCCACCAGAGCACCTTCATCGACAACATCGTGGTGGGGGTGATTCCATCGCCCGGCACGCTCGCGGTGCTCGGTCTCGGATGCGCGGCGGCATCGAGCCGGCTGCGTCGGCGAGAGGCTCGCTGAGTCCGGGCGTCTTTGAGATGCCGATCCGGGCGGGTCCGCCCGGGTCGGCCTTGTCCGGGTCGGCCCAGTCTTGGCCTGCGGAGGGCCGGGCCTGCTGGGGGGGTCGGGCGCGGCCGGTGGGCCGGCGCAATCCGTCCAAAACGGCCGCACGCCGGGCCCTCGAAGCGGAGGGTGTCCGGCGTGAGATTGACTCGGCCGCCCCCCAGAGGGGGTGGCGGGGGGACTCAGCCGGCGGCGGGGGCGGCGGGGGCCGCAGCCTTCTTGGCGGCCTTCTTGCGGGTGGCCTTCTTCGCGGTCTTCTTCGCAGCCTTCTTGCGGGTCGCCTTCTTGGCGGTCTTCTTCGCGGCCTTCTTGCGGGTGGCTTTCTTGGCCGTCTTCTTGGCTGCCTTCTTCGCGGTCTTCTTCGCCATCGTCGATTCTCCTATAGCCGCACTCCTCGCGGCCTGCATGTGTATATCTCGGCGCGGGCGACCGTGCGCGGGGTGCGGGGGGTTGGCG
>CAYJPX010000183.1:0-3426 GCA_964372195.1 uncultured Phycisphaeraceae bacterium | reverse complement strand
CGGTCGGGTTGTGCGCGTGGCGCGGGGGGTGGGGGGGCTGGTCCCGTTGTTCGCCTGGGGTCGGGCCGCTTCGGGGACGATGCAGTGCCCAACGCCCGGGCCTTGTCGGCCGTCGGGCCTGGACTCAGGGAGGTCACGATGGACAGCATTCTGGTTCTGGCCCAGCAGGGCGGCGGCGGGGGCGGCATGTTCGGCATGCTCATCTGGCTGGCGATCGTCGGCGTGGTGGTCGCCTCGATGTGGAAGGTCTTCGAGAAGGCCGGCCAGCCCGGCTGGGGCGCGATCGTGCCCGTCTTCAACCTCTACCTACTCACCAAGATCGCCAACCGCCCGGCGTGGTGGATGGTGCTGTTCTTCATCCCGTTCGTGAACTTCCTGGCCTTCGGGGTGATCTCCTTCGACATCGCCAAGTCGTTCGGCAAGGGCGCCGGCTTCGGCCTGGGCCTGTTCCTGCTCGGGTTCGTCTTCTACCCCATGCTGGCGTTCGGCTCGGCCGAGTACCAGAACGCGGGCTCGGCGAGCCTCGGGGGCAAGCGCGACGACCGCGCCATGGCGGCGTGAGCGACACCGCACCGCATCGAACCATCGAACGCCCCCCGGCAGCCGGGGGGCGTTCTGGTGTCCAGGGGAAGGGAGTCAGGGCGATGGGAACGAGCCGGTTCGGGACGGGATTCGGGGTTGCGTTCGGCCGCGGTGGCGTGCGACTCAGGGCGGGCATCGACACGAAGCCGGAGCATGTGCGCGCCAAACTCGAGCGAGTGCTGCCGCCCGGCGCGATCGAGTCGTTGTTGGCCGAGGGCGGCGGGATCGTGACCGGGAGCTCGGTCAGCGTGCGCAGCGAGGTCGTGACCGAGCACGGCATCGAGACGACGATGCACTGGGTCAGCGTCAACGGTGGCCCGGAGTTGGAGTGCCGCTCGCTCGAGGAACTGCCCGAGTCGGCACGGGCGCTGGTTGGAGGTGGGGCGGGCGGCGGGGCGCTGGCGTCCGCGGCGGCCCCTCCGGCAGCGGGCCGGGGCGCCCCCGTCGCGACGCAGGACTGGCGGGACCCCTTCTCGCGGGATCAGCGGGGCTCCTCGGGGCGTGGGCTGCTGGCGATCGCGGTGCTGCTGGCGATGGCCGCCGGGGTGTTGGCGGTCTGGCTGGTGCTGGGCGGGGGCGGCTCGCCGGTGTAGCGGCCGGGTTGGGCTTCCGATTCGGGCTGATTGTGGATATGCTCATCAGTAATCCCGGGCTCCGGGCGGGGCACGGGGTCTGTCAGCGCGCCATGCCAGGAGGGAGCGTCATGAGCACCATCGCGCAGCGTCTGGGGTTGGTTCCGGCGGTCGTGGCCGTGGCGGCCGCGTGGGGGCAGGTTTACCCGGCCACCCCCGACTGGGTCTCGGCTGAGCCCCGCTACGGCACCGGCGCAGCCCTCGTCGACCTGAACCTCGACGGCTGGGTCGACCTCGTCATCGCCAACGGCAACGACATGCGCCAGGAGCGACTCTCGGTCTACTACAACAACGGCGATGGCACCTTGCCCACCACCGCGGACTGGGAGTCGGCCGACTCGGCCTTCAACGGCCACCTCGATGTGGCGGATGTCAACGGGGACGGATACCCGGATGTCGCGGTCGCCGTGCTGGGGAACGGCTCGCAGTACGGGCCCGCGGCCAAGCTCTACCTCAACAACGCCGGCACACTCAGCAGTAGCCCCAGCTGGATCTCCAGCGAGACGATGCCCGCGTTCGGGTGCTCGTTCGGCGACATGAACGGTGACGGCAAGCCCGACCTCGCCGTGGCCACCGGCTGGGCCTATGGCACGCCGCACCTCTTCAAGAACCTCGTCTATGTCAACACGGGCTCGGGCCTGCCGGCCAGCGCCACCTGGCAGTCGGCGGACTCGTGGGACACGCAGGGGGCGATCTGGGTCGATGCCGACGACGACGGGTGGCTCGACCTGGCGATGGCCGCCTCGGCGACCTACTCGCGCATCTACCGCAACCTCGGCGGCGTGCTCGAGACGACCGCGACCTGGACCAACGAGAGCACGGCGCAGGACGCCATCATGCTCGCCGCGGGCGATGTCACCGGCGACGGGCGCCGGGACCTCTTCATCACCGACAACACCCAGCTCGGCGGCTCGGGACGGTTCCGCCAGTACAACGGCCTGCCCCAGGGCGGGTTCAGCCAGACCTACAACTGGAGCTACTTCGACGGCTACGGCTCGGCGCTGGCCCTCTGCGATGTCGACGCCGACGGCGACCTCGACCTCGCCACCGGCGCGTGGTGGGACTACACCCGCCTGTTCCTCAACACCGGCGCCGGCTTCGGGTCCGGCGACTCCTGGCGGAGCACCGGCACCACAGTCGTCGAGAAGATCGTCTTCGCCGATGTCAACAGGGACGGCCTGCGGACGGTGACGGAGACCTTCGCGGACCCGACGCGCAGCATGTACTCCCTCGCCCACCAGCCGGTGCAGCGCGTCGCGGCCGTCACCCGCGACGGCGTGCCCCTCGGCCCCGGCGAGTACACCTTCAGCTACCAGGACGGCTGGATCTCGGTCGGCGCTGCGCCCGTGACCGGGCTTGCGATTACCTACCAATACAGCCAGCGCCCCGACATGGCCGTCTCGAACTGGGACACCCAGAACGGCAACCAGCTCTACCTCAACCGCCTGGGCCCGATCTGCCTGGCCGACTTCAACACCGACGGCAGCGTGAACACGCTCGATGTCCTCGCGTTCCTCAACGCCTGGAGCGGCGGCGACCCGGCCGCGGACTGCAACGCCGACGGGGCGATCAACACCGTCGATGTGCTCTGCTTCCTGAACCTGTGGTCGACGGGGTGCTGAGCGGGCCGCGCCCGTCCATCGAAGGAGAGAGAACATGTCACGCCAGTGGTTCACCGTGCTCGCGGTCGCGGGGATGGTTGTGTGCATGGGCCTGGTGGCGGGGCCACCGGACCCGCCGGACGGGCCGGTGGGGCCGACCTACAAGACGCTCGCGGAGGTCGAGCCGCGGATCGCGATCAATGAGGCGAACACGCCGGGCGATGCGACCTGCCTTTTCCGGATCACGCAGCCGGGGTCGTACTACCTGACGGGGAATGTGACGGGTGTGGCGGGCAAGCACGGGATCGTGATCGAGTCGGGGGTCGTGACGATCGACCTGATGGGCTTTGCGTTGATGGGGCTGGAGGAGTCGGGTGCGGGGATCATCGCGACCGATCCCTTCGGGGCAGGTAACCAAGCGTCAGGCAGCGCTGTTCCTCGTTGCACAATCGCTTCTGGGACTGCTCGTGCTGCTGCAGTTCAACGGTACGACCGTGCTGCTGGGAATAGCTTCGCTGGTGCTGGTGGCGATCTATCCGTTCATGAAGCGGGTCACTTGGTGGCCGCAGTTCTTTCTGGGGTTGGCGTTCAACTGGGGCGCCCTGCTTGGC
>CAYJPX010000182.1:0-3431 GCA_964372195.1 uncultured Phycisphaeraceae bacterium | reverse complement strand
ATCGCGGGCGATGTGCCGGAGAACCTGCACGAGCGGCGGCTTGTGGTGCTGGACCTGGCGATGATGGTCGCGGGGACCAAGTACCGCGGGCAGTTCGAGGAGCGGATCAAGGCGGTGATGAACGAGGTCCGTCGGGCGAAGAATGTGATCCTGTTTATCGACGAGCTGCACACCCTGGTGGGCGCGGGCGGGGCGGAGGGGGCGATCGACGCCTCGAATGTGCTCAAGCCGGCGCTGGCCCGCGGGGAGATCCAGTGCATCGGCGCGACGACCTTCGACGAGTACCGCAAGTACATCGAGAAGGACGCGGCGTTGGCGCGGCGGTTCCAGTCGATCCCGGTCGACCCGCCGAGCCACGACCAGACGATCCAGATCCTGAAGGGCCTGCGCGAGAAGTACGAGCAGCACCACCGGGCGCAGATCACCGACGAGGCGATCCGGGCGGCGGTGGAGCTCTCCGGCCGGTACATCACCGGTCGGGTGCAGCCGGACAAGTCGATCGATGTGATCGACGAGGCGGGGGCGCGGGTGCGGATCAAGAGCATGACCAAGCCGCCGAACTTGGCCGAGATCGAGGGCGACATCGAGCGCCTGAGCGTGGAGAAGGACGAGGCGGTGAAGGCGGCGGACTACGAGCGGGCCGCCGAGCTGCGCGACAGGGCCGAGCAGCTTCGCAAGAAGAAGGAAGACATCCAGAAGGAGTGGCGCGCCCGGGCGATGGAGGTCGACGGCGTGGTCGATGAGGATGTCGTCGCCGAGGTGGTCAGCAAGATGACCGGCGTGCCCCTGACGCGGCTCGAGAAGGAGGAGGCGGGGCGGCTGCTGGACCTCGAGAACGAGCTGCACAAGAAGGTGATCAGCCAGGAGGAGGCGATCAAGGCGATCAGCAAGGCGATCCGGCGCGCCCGGGCGGGGCTCAAGGATCCGAAGCGGCCGATGGGCTCGTTTATCTTCGTCGGGCCGTCGGGCGTGGGCAAGACGCTGCTCTCCAAGGCGCTGGCGGAGTTCATGTTCGGGGACGAGGACGCGTTGATCCACCTGGACATGAGCGAGTACATGGAGAAGCACAATGTGAGCCGGTTGGTCGGCGCGCCCCCCGGGTATGTGGGGTACGAGGAGGGCGGGCAGTTGACGGAGCGGATCCGTCGCCGGCCCTACAGCGTGGTGCTGCTCGACGAGGTGGAGAAGGCGCACCCGGATGTCTTCAACATGCTGCTGCAGATCATGGAGGAGGGTCGTCTGACCGACTCGTTCGGTCGAAATGTCGACTTCCGCAACACCGTGCTGATCATGACGAGCAACATCGGCGCCGACCTGATCAAGGGCGGCGGCGGCGGGTTCGGCTTCCAGAAGCGGTCGGACCAGATCAACTACGAGAACACCAAGACCGTGCTGATGAAGGAGATCGAGCGGTTCTTCCGCCCCGAGTTCATCAACCGCCTCGACGACATCATCGTCTTCCACACGCTGACGCGCGAGGACCTGGTCGTCATCGTCGACTACGAGGTCGCCAAGGTGTTCAAGCGGCTCAAGGAGCAGGCGATCGACCTGGTGCTCGACCAGGCGGCCAAGGACTTCCTGATCGACAAGGGCTACAGCCCCGATTATGGGGCGCGGCCGCTGCGCCGAGCGATCGGGTCATTCATCGAGGACCCGCTGAGCGAGATGCTGCTTTCGGGCGACCTGCACGGCATGAACACCGTGCATGTGGGGCGGGTCGAGGGCGAGGACAAGCTGAGCTTCCGCGGCGAGCATGTCGCCGTGGGGAGTGAGGAGAGCAAGCGGGAGACGGAGCCGCAGGCGCAGAGTACCTGAGGGGGAGTCCTGAGTCTTGAGTCTTGAGTCCTGAGTGTTTCTCACCCGCGTCGGTTGTCGGCGCGGGTGTTTTGTTTGGAGTACGGTGGTGGGCGCTGGGTGGGGTGTGTTGCGCGGCGGTGGCGGGGGCCTTGCTCGCGGCCGGAGATTCCAGTAGACTGCTCGGGTTTGGGGGCGGAGCCGCAGCTATGCGCACGGCATTGGTTGTCCTGGGGGTCGTGGTCCTGGTTGGGGGCATTGTGTTCTTTGCGGTGCGGTCGGGGCCCGTGGCGGGTGCGCCGCGGGTGGCGGGGCCGGGTGGTGATGCTGGCGGGCCGCCCTCGGATGCGGATGTGGCGGCGCTGGCACGGCTCCATGAGGAACTGGCCCGGGCGGCGCCGGTGACGGGCCGGTCGGACGAAGAGCGTCTGGCCGATGCCCGCGCGTGGGTCGCGGCCAACCGGCCGGGCGACTGGGCGTACGCGGAGCTTGAAGCGCAGATGCTCGCGGCGTACGACGCGATGGGCGATGCGGAGAAGCAGTCGGCCCGGTGGGTGCTCGACCACGCCCGGCTCGAGGTCGCGACGATCCGGGCGCTCGACGCCGACGGCGACGGGCGTGTTTCCGACGCGGAGGTCGGCGCGTTCGCCGAGTATGCCGTGCTGCTTTTCGACCCCGATGGCCACCCTTACCTGCTTGAGCGGTTCGACCCCGATGGCGACGGTCACACGGGGCTCAGGGACCTGTCGAACATGCTTACAGACCTGAATGTGCTCGAGGGCGTGGTGGCGAGGGTGAAGGCGGACCGCTGGGACACCGACGGCGACGGGCTGCTGGGCGAGGGGGAGAGTCGGGCGGGGCGAGAGGAGGCGCTGCTCCACGCCAAGATCTTCGATGACGGGCATATCGAGTATGTCGAGACTCCGGCGGATGATGCGGCGGAGGAGAACGCGGCGGCTCTGGCGAGGATGATCGAGCTGTTTGGGGAGGGAGTTGTGGAGGGGACGCTGGCGCGTCAGGACTCTGCGTGGCCGTATCACCTCTCTTTGTCGCTCACGAAGGCGATGCGTCTGGAGGAGCGCGGGCCGGCTCCGCGGCCTGACTCCTTGCCGGCGCTGAATCCACCGGAGATGAGCGCTTTCGACCTCGATGGCGATGGGCGCGTGGACGAGGCGCAGCTCGGCGCGTACACGCGGGCATGGGAGGTATTCAGCCAGGAACTCGTTGTGAGCAACGGGCTGGTGGAGGCACTCCGGAAGCGGGGTGAGTTCGAGCGGGCCGTCGCGCAGAGCGACAGCGATGGTGATGGGCGGCTGCTAGCGGATGAGTGGGAGGGGCGCATCGATCGGTTGCTGGCCGAGCGGGACGAGCGGCTGTTCCTGCGGGGCTACGACCTGGACGGGAGCGGCAGGGTGGATGCGGGGGAGCTGGGCGCCTTTGTGGACTGGTTCAGGGTTGGGAGCCTGCGGGCGGATGTGAATTTTGATGGGGCCGTGGATGCTCGGGACCTGCGGGAGATGGGGGCCAGGTTTCAGCAGCAGGGGGGGCGAGGTGTGGGGTGTGGGGTGTGGGGCGTGAGTCCTGTCCGAACAGCCACATGGGTGACAGATTGGATCAGGCACATGGGTGACACCCGC
>CAYJPX010000181.1:0-3548 GCA_964372195.1 uncultured Phycisphaeraceae bacterium | reverse complement strand
AGATGGGCCTGGGTGCGTGACATGTACTCCAACTCTACCCCCCGCCGCCCGCCAGTCAAGACAATTCCAACCCCTACCGCGTCAGCCGGTCCCCCGCCTCCCGATAACGACGGATCGTCCCCTCCACCACCTCCGACGGCAGCTCGGGCCCCGGCGGGGTCTTATCCCACCTGCCCCCGGCGACCAACCCCTCCAGGTACTCACGCACGAACTGCTTGTCGTAGCTCGCCTGGCTGTGCCCCGGCTCGTACGACGCCGCCGGCCAGAACCGCGAACTGTCCGGCGTCAACGCCTCGTCGATCAGGATCGGCTCGCCACCCACCGGCTCGCCATCGGCGCCCAACGGCAACCCGAACTCGAACTTTGTGTCCGCGATGATGATCCCCCGCTCGAGCGCGTACGCCGCCGCCGCGTTATAAATCGCCAGCGACTTCTCCCGGAGCCACCCCATCAGCTCCGCCCCGGCCGCCTCGGCCGCCTGCTCGAAGCTGATGTTCTCGTCGTGCCCCTCCACCGCCTTCGTCGCCGGCGTGAAGATCGGCTCCGGCAGCCTGTCGCACTGCCTGAGCCCCGACGCCAGCTTCACCCCGCACACCTCGCCGGTCTTCTGATAGTCCTTCCAGCCCGAACCCTCCAGATACCCGCGCACCACGCACTCGATCGGCACCACACGGCACAACCGCCCGATCGTGATCCGCCCCTCCAGCGCCCCCCGCGCCGTACACCCCTCCCCGAACGCAGACTCGGGGATGTCCCCCGCGTCCGTCGACAGCAGGTGCGTCGAGCACAACCCACGCGACTCGATCCACCGAAGCCAGAACGACGCGATCCGGGTCAGCAACGCCCCCTTCCCCGGGATCGGCGTCGGCAGCACCACATCGAACGCGCTCAGCCGATCGCTCGCCACCATCAGCATCCGGTCCAACCCCGCCGGATCACCCGCCCCCAGCCCCACCTCGCCCGGCAGTATGAAGGTGTCCCGCACCTTCCCCGAGCGTTCGCCCGGCAATCGCAGCGTCGTCCGAAAGACCGTGGCGTCCGATCCCGACCAAGTGCGTGTCTGGCTCATGCCCCAACAATACCGCCCAACACCACGATCTCCATCCCACGCCACCCCCAAACCACCCTCCGAAACACCCTGGCTTCCCCGTGTCCGCACCCCCGCCCCGGGCACACCAACCCCCAATAGCCTATTCTCGTCCGGGCACGACCCCAGGAGGATCCACCCAGGCATGCTCAACTTCGTCCTCTTCAAAGGCGACTCCCCCGGCCCCGCGTTCCCGCTCCGGCACGCCTTCCTCCTCGGCCCGGAATCCATCGGCCTCGGCACCGATGTCACCCTCGCCGACGACGGCGTCATCACCTGCCAACTCCCCGACCGCGCCAGCGCCGCCCTCGCCCTCCAGGTCCCTCTCACCCAGATCCGCCTCGCCCACCAGACCGCCGACACCGGATACCCCGCCCTCCCCAAGCTCGGGCGCCTCACACTCCGCACCTGCCTCCTGCCCGCCCGGGACCGCCCCTACCTCCTCAGCCTCGAACTCGCCCGGCACCGCATCATGCTCTTCCTCAACAAGCTCGAGGACTGGGCCCTCTTCGACCTCCCCGCCGAAGACCAGATCCTCCTCCAGTTTGAGCAGGCCCGACAGACCTTCACCCAGGCGCTCGTCGCCGAACGCTCCGACGAGGACCACCAATCCCCCGGCGGCCACACCGCCGAGGCCGACCGCCTCGCCTGGCGCGCCCTCGCGCTCGCCATCGACGCCGGCGAGCAGCTCGCCCTCCGAGACGCCGCACGCGACATCCTCCCCAGGCTCAGCGGCGAAACCTACAACGAGGCAGTCGAGGCCTACCTCCACGCCAGCGGCGACAAGCCCCCGCCCAATGTCCCCATCATCGTCCAGAACTCCCTCGGCGTCACGCTCCCCGGACGGCCCGTCGTCGGCTGCTCGGTCTCCCCCGCCCGCTCCAGCGAGGCGCTCCAACGCTGCGTCGCCGCCGCCTGCGACTTCGTCAACCTCCCCATGCGCTGGATCGACATGGAGCCGCAGGAGGGCGCCTACAGCTTCGCCGGCACCGACCGGTGGATCGAGTGGGCCGTCCGCAAGGCACGCCTCCCTGTCCACGCCGGGCCGGTCATCGACTTCCGTTCGGCCGACATCCCCGAGTGGATCTACATCTGGGAGAACGACTACGAGACGCTCCGCGAACTGGTTTACGAGCATGTCAAGGCCATCGTCACCCGCTACCGCCGCACCGTCAGTCGATGGACCATCGCCTCGGGCCTCCATGTCAACAGCAACTTCCGCATGAGCTACGAGCAGATCATGGACCTCACGCGCCTCTGCGTGCTCCTGGTCAAGAAACTCCAGCCCAGCGCCAAGGTGCAGATCGAGATCGACCAGCCCTGGGGAGAGCACTACGCCCAGAGCCGCCAGTCCATCCCCCCCGTCCTCTACGCCGACACCATCGCCCAGGCCGGCATACCCGTCGATGCCTTCGCCATCCGCCTCACGATGGGCGCCCCGGGCCGCGGCCTCTCCACCCGCGACCTCATGGAGCTCTCCAACCTCCTCGACCGCTACGCCGCCCTCGAGCGCCCGATCATCGTCACCGCCTGCGCCGCCCCCAGCTCGCCCATGACCGCCAAGGAGCAGACACCCGAGTCCGACCCCGGGTTCTGGCGCGAGCCCTGGTCCGACCACATGCAGACCGCCTGGCTCGCCAATGTCGCCTCCGTCGCCCTCGCCAAGCCCTTCATCCTCGGTCTCTGCTGGGCCGAACTCGCCGACGCCCCGGGCTCACCGCCCGGCCTGGGCCTGGTCAACGCCGACGGCACACCCAAGCCCGCCCTCGATCGCCTCGCCAGCATCCGGCGTGCCCTCCTCGAGAGCCGGACCTGGATCATCCCCGAGTAGACCCCCCCGACACGAATCCCCCTCTGGTATCCTCCGCCGATGCCCCCCGCCGCCCGCTGGACCGCAGCACTCCTCCTCGCCATCCTCGGCACACTCGGCATCGCCCGGGCCTTGGTCTCCCCCAAGCCCCAGGGGCTCAACCCTATCCCGGGCGCAACCCAGGCGGACCACACCCCGCCGGCGTCGCCCGGCATCGACGATGCCGCCGCGTCGCCCGCCGACGCCGACACCGCCTCGTTGCCCACGCCCTCCAGTCCCACCCGCCTGATTAACATCAACACCGCCACCGCCGCCGACCTCGACCTGCTCCCGGGTATCGGCCCGGTGACCGCCGATCGCATCATCGAGTACCGCAACGAGCACGGCCCGTTCCGATCGCTCGACGACCTGGACAACATCACCCGCATCGGCCCCAAGACCATCGCCGACCTCGCCCCCTACGCGACCGCCGAGTGACCGCCTCCGGGGCGGGGCACTGTGGGCCCCCGGGGCGTGTGCCCGCCGGCCCCCCCCCCCCCCCCCCACCCACCCCACCCCCCCCCCACCCCCCCCCCCCCCCCCACAACCCCCCCCCCCAAGTAATAATGAAATAGGTATGACCGAGGAGCAACACAAAGAATACATAGAGGC
>CAYJPX010000180.1:0-3765 GCA_964372195.1 uncultured Phycisphaeraceae bacterium | reverse complement strand
CCCGCTGCTCCGCCGCAGCGTCGCGTCGATCGCCATCGTCACCGCCAGATAGCTCACGACCGACACATAGAAGGTGAACACCGCCCGACGCCCCGCCATGCGGCTCACCGCCAGCGCGATCGCGATCGTCCCCACCAGCACCGCCGCGCACCCCGCGATCAGGTAGCTCGCAAAGATCGACCGCCCCGGCACGCCCCCGAAATACTGCACCAACGCGAACAACGGCAGGCTCGCCAGCAGCAACGCCAGGATAAAGAACAGCCGCCCGAACAGGTTCCCCAGCACGATCTCCCCGGCCGTCAGCGGCGTGGTGAGCAGCACCTCCCAGGTCCGGGGGCTCGCCTCCTGGGCGATCGCCCCGGCCATGAACACCGGCGCGATCACGCAGATCAGCCCGATCTGCAGGTACGCGATATTGATAAAGCTCCTCGCCCCCGCCTCGGCCAGCTCCCGGTACCCCAGCTGCGCCGAGCTGGCCCCCAGCAGCAGCGACCACAGCAGCACGATCACCAGCACCGCCAGGTAGGCGCTGCGGATATACATGTGCCGCGTCCGCCGCGACCCGTTCTGCACCAGGCGCACCGCGATCGGGTTGATCGGACCAAGTCGCAGCAGCCATCGGAGGATCGCGGGCATAGCGGGACCATCTTAGGAACTCTGCACCCCGAGCGAAAGCCCGGGCGCAGAGGTTCGCCGGCACCGGCTCTCCTACCGCCCCCGCCCGCCCGCGGTTCGTCCCCGCCGCTTGCAGTTTATCCCCGTCCGCGGTTCGTCCCCGCCGGCGGTTCGCCTACCCCCCCTGGCCCTGGAAGTTCCTCGCCATGGCCTCCAGGTCGATCGCGTCCAGCCGCCCGTCGTAGTTGACATCCGCCCGCAGGCTCCCATCGCGGTACCACTCGAGGTAGGTCACCAGCTCCCCGCCCTCGATCTTCCCGCTGCCATCCAGGTCGTACTCGAGACCGAGCAGGCGCTTGGCCCTGGTCTCCGCCTGGGTGGCGGCCCGGAGCTCCCACTCCTCCGGCGACAGACGCCCGTCACCGTCGGTGTCGCCTTCGGCCGCGGCACGCTCGAAGGTCGCGAGTGCGATATAGGCGGCCTGGAGAGCACGCCTATCGCCGACCGCGGTCTCCCAGGTCTCCATGGCCCGCATGAACGCCGCAAGCTGCTCCTGATTCATGGCGCCGTCGGCCCCGTACGCCGCGGGGTCGGGCTGAGCGGGGAGTCGTTCGATGCTCTCGGGCATCACCCCCCCGAGGGGCTGGACAGTCATGGCCTCGATGTATGGGCGAGCCAGCATCTGGTCGAGCAGATCATCCCGTTGCGCTCTCCGGGTGTCGGCCCGGTACTGTCCCTGCTCTTTCTCCATTGCGGCGAGGGCGGCTTCATGATCTGCCTGAGTCTGAGCGCCGGGTTGGGTAAGCCACTCGATGGTGCCGTCGGGGTGCAACTCGATCCTCGAGAACAAGCCCTCCATGCCCTCTGCGGACTCAACCTCGCTGAGACGGCCATCACCATCGGTATCCCAGGTCCTCAGCTTGGTCCGTTCCGTCATCTCGTGAAAGCCGGCGGCGTTCGCTCGGAGTTGCGAGGCCCTCGCCTCCTCCTCGCTGCTGAGCATGCCGTCACGATTGGTGTCCAGCAGGGCAACCATGTACGGGTGTTGCCGGTAGTCCAGCTCGCTCGCGAACACTGCGAACGACGCGAGTTCATCATCCGAGACCCGCCCGTCTCGGTCGGCATCAATCGCCTGGTCCATCAGGTCTCCCGCGTGTAACCGCTCCAGGAGGTCCGCCACGGTCGGTCGCTCACCGTCCACGCTGGCCGCGAAGCCCGCGAGGGAGTAGGCCTCATACTCGGCATAGGGCCAGTCGGCCGGACGGTTGGCCGCGACCCACTCCCGTGCAGCCTGCAGGCGGAGCCCCTCGGCGGCGGGCGCCATGGGCCTCGCTCCCGCCATCTCGCGGCGGAGTTGCTCCAATGCCTCCGAGTCCGTGATCGCTGTCGATCCCGGCGCCGTGCCGTCTGGCGCCGCCCCTTCTCGCTCCACCCCAGGACGCAGCACCATCAGCAGCACGAGCAACCCGAGCACGCCCGCGCCCCCAGATATGTACACGGCTCGCCGCACCAAGAGTCTCCCGAAGAGTCGCCGCCCTCGGATTCTACCAGACTCTCCGTGCCCCGCGAAACCGAATGCTCACCCCCCCTGCCCCTGGAAGTTCCTCGCCATGGCCTCCAGGTCGATCGCGTCCAGCCGCCCGTCGTAGTTGACATCCGCCCGCAGGCTCCCATCGCGGTACCACTCGAGATAGGTCACCAGCTCCCCGCCCTCCACCCGCCCGCTGCCATCGAGGTCGTAGCTCCGCAGGTACAGCCGCGCATCGCGCTGGTAGAGCAGGTCATCGATCCGTTGCTCCCACTCGCTGGGGTTCATCCGCCCATCGGCGTCGGTATCGCTCTGGGCGACGGCGTTCTCGAACTGGGCCTGCAGGCGGAACGCCGTCAGCTCGGAACCCCAGTGCGCGATCTCCTCCTGGTAGTCGGCCATGGCCTGGGCCTGGGCGGCGGTCTCCTCGTCGCTGAAACTCCCATCCCCGTCGGCGTCGAAGGACGCCGCGTCGGGCGGCTGGGGCATCTGGGCCATGATCTCCTTGACATCGGGCGAGGGCAGGTTGTCCAGACGCATCGCCTCCAGCAGCGCCTGGCTCGTGACCTGCGCGAGCATCATGTCCCGCTGGGCGTCGATCATCTGCATCTGGTCCGCGCCGATCTGCTCGGCCAGGGTCGCCCGGGCCGCCGCCTGCTCCTCCGCCGACAGCGCCGGGTCGCCGAAGAGCGCCTTGGTACCCTCCTCGCCGATCATCGCGCTGTACATGTCCCGCGCCGCCACCACCGCCGCTTGCTCGCCGGCCACCCGCTCGCCATCGCTCATCACGCCGTCGTGGTCGGTGTCCCAGGCCTCGAGCCGGCCCCGCTCGAAGGCCCCGGCCATGGCCCCCTCGTTCATCGCGGCGGCGAACCCCGCCATCTCCTCGGGCGCCAGCTCGCCATCGCCGTTCGTGTCGAACCGCTCCTGCAGGTACGGGTGCTCCATCGGGTTGAACATCCCGGCGACATTCTCGTCGATGAACAGGACGACCTCCTCGTCGGAGACCTGCCCGTCCCCGTCGGCGTCGAGGGCGCGGATCATCTCGATCTCGATCTGCGACGCGTTCATGATCCACTCCGCCGACCGCTCCTTGCCGTCGAGCAGCACATCCATCAGCGCCAGGATCTGCGCCTCGATCTCGTTGTACGGCCGGCCCGGCTCCCGGTTGGCGGCCACCCAGGCCCTCGCATCCTCCAGCCGCTGCTCATCAGAGCGGAACGACACCGGCTCGGCCTTGCTCAGCTCGGCACGCAGCTCGGCCAACGCCTGCTGGTCGATGGTCGGCAACTCCCCCGACTCCGGCCCCGATCCTGATCCGGGCGCCACCGCGTCGCCCGCCGCCGGCGTCGCGCCTGACCCCACCGGCTGTGCGGTGCCGACCCCCTGCCGCCCCTGCACGACAAACCACGCCACCCCCCCGGCGAGCACGACAGCCCCCAACACCACCATTGCTCCGCGCATCAGCGACGCTCCTTCCCTGCCACCCGGTGAGCATACCCGTGCCGACTGCCGCCACGGGAAGCCCTCACCCCCTTGTTCGCAAACCACCCCCCACCCTTTCGCCAAACCCCCCAAACAAACACCCGCGCCAACAACCGACGCGGGAGAAACCCCTCAGG
>CAYJPX010000179.1:0-3777 GCA_964372195.1 uncultured Phycisphaeraceae bacterium | reverse complement strand
CCCCTCCCCGACAATCGCCTACAGTGACCCCCATCCCGCCACCCGGCGCCACCTGGTTTCCCCGCACGGAGGTCGAGTTGAGCCGCCTTGCCCCGGCCCAGCACACGATGCACCCGCCGCTCAACGCCCCCCTCGGGGCCGGCGCCATATCCGCGGAGACCGCGAACGACCCCGCCGCCTGGCGGGCCACCCTCCGCGCCTACCTCCTCACCACCAAGCCCGGCATCACCAAGCTCGTCACCATCACCTCGATGGTCGGCCTGGGCATGGGCTTCGCCCAGCGATGGGTCGATGGCGACCGCACCTGGCCCCTCGGCCCGCTCGCCGGCATCGTCCTCGGCTCGATCCTCGGCACCGCCCTCTCCGCCGGCGGCGCCAACGCCCTCAACCAGTGGGCCGAGCGCGAACGCGACGCCCTCATGCCCCGCACCGCCGGCCGACCGATCCCCACCGGCGCGCTCACCCCCGCCCGCGTACTCCTGGCCGGCATCGCCCTGGTCGTCGCGGGCCTGGCGCTCCTCTGGGCCACCTGCGGCCCGGCCGCGATGAGCGTCTCGGCCGCCTGCGTCCTGGTCTATGTCCTCCTCTACACCCCCCTCAAGGCCGCGACCTGGACCGCCACCTTTGTCGGCGCGATCCCCGGCGCCCTGCCGCCCCTCATCGGCTGGACCGCCGCCCACAGCCACACCGGCTTCGCGTCCGTCGTCGACCCCGGCGGCGCGGCGCTGTTCATGCTCATGTTCGTCTGGCAGCTCCCCCACTTCCTCGCCATCGCCTGGATGTTCAAGGACGACTACGCCCTCGGCGGCTGCGCGGTGCTGCCCGTCGTCGACCGCACCGGCGCGCGCACAAGCATCGTCATCGCCCTCTGCACCATCCTGCTCATCCCCGCCACCATCGCCCCGGTGCTCGCCATGCCTCGGGTCCTCGGCATGACCACCCTCTTCACCGCCGCCGCCACGGGCGTGGGCTTCGCCGCCCTGGTCGGCCGCCTGCTCCGCACCCGCAGACGCGAGCACGCCCGCGCGGTCTTCTTCGCCTCTATCATCCACCTCCCCGTGCTGCTCGTCGTCATGGTCATCGACGCGTTCGTGCACACGCTCCGCTAGGCACACCAATGCACGAGTCCGCCGAGTCCGCCGCCAACACCCAGGCCCGCCCCGCCCTCCAGGTCGAGCACCTCGCCCGCACCTACCCCGGCCGGCGCGGCCAGGACCCGCGCAGGGCGATCGACGACCTCTCGCTCTCCATCGCGCCCGGCGAGTGGGTCGCCCTGCTCGGCCCCAACGGCTCGGGCAAGTCCACGCTCGTGCGCATCCTCGCGACCCTCGACCGACCCGACGGGGGCCGCGTCACCGCCTCGGGCCGAGACCTCGGCGACCCGGCCAACCTCGCCGCCTATCGCCGAGACCTGGGCGTGGTCTTCCAGCACGCCGGGCTCGACAAGCTGCTGACCATCCGCGAGAACCTCGCCGCCCAGGCCGCCCTGCACGCCCTCACCGGCAGGCGCGCCGCCGAAGCCATCGCCCGAGTCGCCGACATCCTCAAGATCGCCGACCGCCTGCACGACCGCATCGGCGAGCTCTCCGGCGGCCTGGCCCGTCGCGCCGACCTCGCCCGCGCCCTCCTGCCCCGCCCGACGCTCCTCATCCTCGACGAGGCGACCACCGGGCTCGACCACGACTCACGAATCAGCTTCCTCGACCAGCTCGCCGCGCTCCACCAGTCCGGCCAGACCGGGTCGATGACCATCGTCATGACCACCCACCTGATGGACGAGGCCGAACGCGCCGCACGCGTCGTCATGATGCACCAGGGCAAGGTCGTCCTCGAGGGCGCCCCCGCCGCGCTGCGCCAGCAGGTCGGCGGCACCTCTGTCCGCTGCCCCGCATCGTCCGACGCCGCCGAGCGGATCCTCCGCGATGCCGGGATCGCCTCGACGATCCGCGGGCGTGAACGCATCGCCCTCGCTTCCTCGGCCGAGACCTCCGACACCATCGCCCGCATCGCCTCGCAGCTGGCCCACGCGGGCATCGCCTTCGAGATCTCCCCGCCGACGCTGGGCGATGCGTACCTGGCCGCCACGGGCGCGACCCTGACCGACCTCAGCGGAGACGCCGCGTGACCACCGCCGCCACCAACCTCCGCTCGCCGGGCATCCCCACCACCATCGCCCTCACCCGTCGAGAGCTGGTGCGCATCGTGCGCCAGCCCTCGCGCCTCCTCGCCTCGATCGCCACGCCCCTGCTCATCTGGGTGCTCCTCGGCAGCGGGTTCGCCAAGTCCTTCCGCGCCCCGGCCGAGGGCACACTCCCCGCCGGGATGGACTACGGCGCCTACCTCCTGCCCGGCATGGTCACCATGACCGTGCTCTTCAGCTCGATCTTCGGCGCCATGTCGCTCATCGAGGACCGCAACGAGGGATTCCTGCAGTCGGTCCTCGTCAGCCCCACCCCGCGCTGGGCCATCGCCGCCAGCAAGCTGCTGGGCTCGTCGATCATCGCCACGCTCCAGGCACTCTGCCTGCTCCCTGCGGCGTTCCTCCTCGGCGACGGCATCGGCCTGCCCGGCGCCGGCCTCGCCGCCATCGCCCTGCTCTGCACCGCCATCGGCATAGCCGGCCTCGGACTCGCCTGCGCCTGGTGGGTCAACTCCACGCAGGGCTTCCACGGCATCATGAACCTCATCCTCCTGCCCATGTGGCTGCTCAGCGGCTCGGTTTTCCCCCTCGCCGGCGCCTCGGGCTGGATGAAGCTCATCATGATGGCCAACCCCGTCACCTGGTGCACCATCGTGCTCCACAACGCCCTGGGCCACGATGCGGGCGACCCCATCATCGCCTGGGCGGTCACCATCGGCTTTGCCTGCTTCGGGATCGTGCTGGGCTGGACCACGCTCGGCCGGGGCATCCGGCGGTTCTAGGATGCCGCCAAGGAGGGCAGCCCCATGCCCAAGTGGATCCTCGCCATCATCGCCCTGATCACGGTCCTCACCGCCGCGATGACGCTCGTCGCCCTCCAGCAGGGGGCATCGCTCCGCCGAGACCGCATGACCGCCGTGGATTCCCAGGCCGGCGCCAGGGCCCGCATCTACACCCCCTCCAGCGGCGCCAACGCCGCGGTCATCTCCCGCGATGCCGAGACCGGCAAGCGGGTCTTCTCCCCCCGCGCCGGCATGGAGGGCTACGCCGTCCCCAAGTTCCACCTCGTCAACCAGGACGGCGAGCCGGTGACCGAAGCAATCTTCGACGGCAAGATCACCATCCTCAACTTCATCTTCACCAACTGCATCACCGCCTGCCCGCCCATGAACGCCAACATGAGCAGCATCTACGCGAACCTCAAGGGCACGCCCGTGCAGTTTGTCAGCATCAGCGTCGACCCGCTGCACGACACCCCCGAACGCCTCGCCGAGTACGCCGCCAACCTCGGCGTCGATACCGACCGCTGGATGTTTCTCACCGGCACCGAGGGCGAGGCCACCCGCGTCTGCAACGAGAGCCTCAAGTTCGAGATCTCCGAGGACCCCGACGCCAGCGCCGTCATCCCCCTCAGCGACGGCAAGACCATGCGGAACATCCGCCACCCCATCAAGCTGTTCCTGATCGGCCCCGACCGCGAGATCCTCGACTTCTGCGCCCACCAAGTCCTCGCCGACCGCGAACGCTTCACCGCCATCGCCCGCGAGGCCGCGGAGTGAGGCTCCCCGTCCCCCACCGCCCTGCGGAGGGGGACAGGCTCAAGCGCAGCGCGAGCCAGGGGGAGGTGCGTCCCCAAT
>CAYJPX010000178.1:0-3780 GCA_964372195.1 uncultured Phycisphaeraceae bacterium | reverse complement strand
GTCAGAAACATATCCGTGGGTGAAAGGGTGCATGTTTTCCATAACCCTGTGGGTTTGCGGGCATGTTTCGTCACCTACTCCGCCGGCACGCACCGGCTCGCCGCCCAGTGGCGCAGCGCCGCGATGCGCTCGGCCATGATGACCGAGAGCGGGGGGCTGCCCCGCAGGGCGTCGACGATGTGCTCGGTCTTGAGCTTCTTCTGTGTGTTGAACGCGGCGTGCATCCCCGAGAGGATCGCCTGCTCGATCTCGGCCCCGCTGTACCCGTCGGCGGCGGCGACGAGCGTCGGCATATCGAACCGCTCGGGCTCCTGCTTGCGCCGAGCCAGGTGCGTGCGGAAGATCGCCGCACGGGCCGCCTCGCCCGGCAGGTCCACGAAGAAGATCTCGTCGAAGCGGCCCTTGCGCAGCAGCTCCGGCGGGAGGCTCTGCACATCGTTGGCCGTGGCGACCAGGAACACCGGCGAGCTGTGCTCCTGCATCCAGGTGAGCAGGCTGCCGAACATGCGGCGGCTGAGCCCGCCGTCGTTGCCCGACTCGCCCGCGCTGGCGAACCCCTTCTCGATCTCGTCGATCCAGAGCACGATGGGGGCCATGGCCTCGGCCTGGGCGAAGGCCTCGCGCATCCGGCGTTCTGATTCGCCGATGTAGCGGTCGTAGAGCACGCCCGGGTCGAGGCGGAGCAGCGGCCGCCGCCACGCCGTGGCGATCGCCTTGGCGCAGAGGCTCTTGCCCGCGCCCTGCACGCCCAGGAGCAGGATGCCCCGGGGCGGGGTGATGCCAAACTCGGCGGCCTTGGACCCGAACGCCCGCTCCCGCTCGGCCAGCCAGCCCTTGAGGCGGGTCATGCCGCCGATCTGGTCGAGGCTCGTCGGGCTCTCGACATACTCGAGCACCCCCCGCTCGCCGATCAAGCGCCGCTTGCTGGCGAGCACATGGTTCAGGTCGTCGGCGTCGAAGCGCCGATCGTCGGCGACCACATCGCGGACGATCTGCACGCACTGCCGACGCGCCAGGCCCCGCAGGTTCTTGAGGATCAGCGAGTAATCCCCGGGCGAGATGTCGACCTCGATATCCTGCTGCTGGTGCAGCTCGCGCAGCGTCCCCCGCACCAGCTTGTCGATCTCGTCGTCGTCGGGATACCCGATGTGCAGGGGCGTCGCCCACGCGGCCACCGCGTCGGGCAGCTCCGACTCGTGATCGAGCAGCACCACGCAGCTCCCGCTTCGCGCCGCGTGGACCAGCAGCCGCCGGAGCGTCCGCAGCGTCCGCGGGTCGTCCAGGTGGGACGCCACATCGATCAGGAGCACCACGCTCGAGAGGTCGTTGATGACCAGCCACTCCATCGCGGCCGCGGGGTGGGTGGTCGCTTCGATCGGCGGGGAGTCCGCGGCGTAGGGGGCGCTGAGCCCGTCGACCGCGTCCCATCGCCAGAGGTGGGCCCCGAGCCGGCGTGCCGCCTCGACGACATGCTCCACCGCCTCGGGCTCCTCGGCGGTCACGATGTGGACCGCGGGGTGTCGGGCACGGATGTGAGCGGCAAGCCGAGAGGCTGGGTCCATTGGCGGAGTGTAGTGGAGAGTGGGCCGCCGCCGTGGAGACCCGACGACCCCCTATCTGCCCGACCAATACCACCCGGAGAATGCGACTCTCCGTGAGCCAGGCGTCGCCCGAAGGCTCCTTGCTGGCTATCATCATCCGGTTATCGAGATTTGCACAGGCACGGGCGCTTGCCCGCGGCCCTGGCTCAGTCGGCTGGCTGCGTTGCAGGCACCCCCCGCTCGGCACGGAGGGCTCCACGACATGGTCAGTCAGGACAAGGCCCAGAAACCCAGACCCTTCCTCTTCCCCCAGTTCTGCAAGTCCTGCGGCAGGTGCATCCCCGCCTGTCCCAAGGGCTGCATCACGGTCGGTGACAAAGTCAACCCGTTGACCGGTCTTGCCCCCGTAGTCATCGACCTCGAAACCTGCAACGGGTGCGGGCTCTGCCTGACCGCCTGCCCCGAGCCCTACGGCCTGACCGGCGTGAACCCCGACGAGGTCGACTTCGAACTGGTCGATCCCAGGGAGCTCTTCGGCGATCGGCAGACCACCGCGCCGACGCCGGTGGAGATCCCCGACCGGCGCATCGCCCTGCCGCGGGTCGAGCCCATGATCCTCAAGGGCAACCACGCCTCGGCCATCGGGGCGATCCTCGCCGGGTGCCGTCACTTCTTCGGCTACCCCATCACGCCCTCGACAGAGGGGGCGGAACTGCTCGCCAAGCTCCTGCCCGAGCTCGAGGGCGTGTTTGTCCAGGCCGTCAGCGAGGTCGCCACCGTCAACATGATGTACGGCTGCGGCGGGGCCGGCCTGCGGTGCATGACCTTCACCTCCTCGCCCGGATTCAGCCTTATGCTCGAGGGGATCTCGTACATGATCGGCGCCGAGCTGCCGGGCGTGTTCTTCAATGTCATGCGCGGCGGCCCGGGGCTGGGCAACATCGGCCCCGAGCAGGCCGACATCAAGCTGGTTTGCCGCGGGCTGGGGCACGGCAACTCGCACGCCCTGGTGCTCGCGCCCAGCACGCCGCAGGAGATGCTCGACCTCACGCTCGTCGCCTTCGACCGCGCCCACAAGTACCGCAACCCCGTGATCCTGGCCAGCGATGGGTACCTGGGGCAGATGACCGGGCGGGTGAGCCTGCCCGATTCGATGGTCGTGCCGGGCCTGCCGTCGTGGGGGGTGTATGGCGACGCGGCGCACCGCGGGAACCTGAACACCTCGATCCTGCTCATCGAGCCGGACCTCGAGAAGCACAATATCGGCCTGAACGCCAAGTACGCCGAGATCACCGAGCACGAGCAGCGGTGGGACTGCTTCCGCTGCGATGATGCGGAGTGGCTGATCGTCGCGTGCAACACCCCGGCGCGGATGGCCAAGGGCGCGGTGCAGGAGCTGCGTGACCAGGGGCTCAAGGTCGGGCTCTTCCGCCCGGTCACGCTGTGGCCCTTCCCGATCCGGGGCCTTCTCCCGGTGCTCGAACGGGTGCGGGGCGTGCTCATGGTCGAGGCCGGGCCCGGGCAACTCGAGGACGAGATGCGCTTGGCGATGAGCCATGCGGGCGTGACCGACCTGCCGCCGATCGCGCGGCTCCAGCACTTCGGGGGGGTGCTCCCCCAGCAGCACGAGATCGTCGAGGCCGCGGGCGCCATGGCCGGAGCGCTGGGAGGTGTGTCGTGAGTGTGTTCTACGAGAAGTTCGAGCGCCACGCCCACGCCGAGGGGCTCAAGGGCCAGTCGACCCACTACTGCCCGGGCTGCGGGCACGGGCTCGTGCACAAGTTCATCGCCGAGGCGATCGAGGAGCTGGGCATCCAGGACCGCACCATCGCGGTCTCGCCCGTGGGGTGCGCGGTGTTCATGTACTACTACCTCGATGTCGGCAACACCCAGGCGGCCCACGGGCGGGCCCCGGCGGTCGGCATCGGCCACAAGACCGCCAACCCCAACGCGATCGTGGTCTCCTACCAGGGCGACGGCGACCTGGCCTCCATCGGTCTGGCCGAGATCATCCAGGCGTGCCAGATGGGCATGCCCATGACCTTCATCTTCGTCAACAACGCGATCTACGGCATGACCGGCGGCCAGATGGCCCCCACCACCCTGCCGGGCCAGAAGACGATGACCACGCCCAAGGGGCGCCCGCCGATCACCGGCCAGCCGCTGCGCATGGCCGAGATCGTCGCGCAGATCGACGGCCCGGTCTATGTCGAACGCTGCGCGCTCTTCGACTCCAAGC
>CAYJPX010000177.1:0-3797 GCA_964372195.1 uncultured Phycisphaeraceae bacterium | reverse complement strand
GGGCACCGGCCACGGCGTGGTCATGGGACCCGCCCCAGGTCGACCGGGCCGGCGGGCGCCGCCAGGGCGCGGGGCAGGGGGGGGGGGGGGGGGGGGGGGTGGGGCGGGCGGCGGCGGCGCGGGCGCGCCCCCGGGGGGGGGGGCGGGGCGAGGCGGGGCGGGCCGTCGCGCCGGACACCCTGCGCGACCGGGCCCGCGTCAAGAGGTTCCAGCGCGGCGTGCTGACGATCGAGACGCCGGACGCGGGGACGAGGTACCTGGTGGAGCAGTGGCTGCGTGGCGGCGGGCGGGCGATGCTCGCGGGGTGCGCGCCGGGGACGATCAAGCGGGTGGTGGTGCGGTAGGGAGTGAGCAGGCTGGACGCCCGCGCTACACACCCCGCAGAGGCACGCCGCCGGCGCGGAGCTCGTCGAGCAGCGGGCCTAGGTGCGCCTCGTACCGTTTCCAGCGGGCGACCGAGCTTGCGTAGATCGGCTTCCTGACCTGGTCGACGCTCGCGGTCGTGACGGCTCGGTCGGACTCATAGTAGCGCAGGCAGCGGTCGTCCCACGCCAGGCCGACGAAGTCGATGATCCGGCGGGCGTGGGTGTCGAGGTCGGCGACGACCTCCTCGTAGGGGATGTCCAGGATCGGCAGGTCGCACGCGCTCCGCCAGTGGCGCATCAGGGCGGCGTACTGGCTGTAGGCGAAGCCGAGGTTGCCGAGGCGGTTGGAGTAGTCGTGCCAGGCGGAGAGCTGGGTGCAGAACGCCGAGACGCAGTTGTCGATGGGGTCGCGGGTGCAGTGGATGACGCGTGCGCCGGGCAGCATGAGGTTGACCAGGCCGAGCAGCTCGAAGTTGTGGGGCATCTTGTCGGTGATGATGGCGGCGTCGGGCGCGAGCGCGTGCAGGTGCTCGGTGTAGCCCGCCGCGGCCTGGTTGAGGAGGTCGGTGGTGGCGTTCGTGAAGCACGGCGGCGGCGGGCCGCCGAGGGTGCGGGCGAGCGTGTCGGCCTGGCCCCGGAGGACGCCCAGCTCCCCGGCGCCGTGCGCGGCGGGGTGGGCGTCGATGATCTGCTCGACGAGCGTGGTGCCCGAGCGGGGCATGCCGACGATGAAGACACAGCGGGAGGCGTCGACGGTGGCGCGCGGGGCGGTCCTGATCCACTCGGCCGGGAAGGTCTCGCGCAGGGCGTTGTAGAGCCCCGCGCAGCGTTCGCGGCTGAACGAGTCGGGGTAGCAGTTGTTGGCGAGGGTGAAGGCGCGGAACGAGCGGTCGTGCTCCCCGAGGCGGCGCAGCGCCTCGGCCTGGCTGAAGAGCAGGCCGGCGCGCACGGGCTCGGGCATGCGTTCCCTGGTGAGCACGCCCTCGATCAGGTCGTGGAGCTCTTGGTCGCGCTGCTGTTTGAGGTAGATCGGCGCCATCGCGGTGACGAGGTTGGGCGTGGGGGCGCGGGCGGCCGCGCGGGCGCAGACGGCCATCGCCTCGTCCTCCCGGCCCTTGGCGTTGAGGCAGCGGAGCAGGCCGCCGAGCGCGTGGTCGAGGTTGGCGTCGGCCGACTCTCCCGGGGCGGGGCCGAGCAGGTCGCGGAGGATGTCGATGGCCTCGTCGATCCGCGACTGGTACTCGAGGATCTTGGCGAGCATGGTCTGGCCGGGGATCGAGTCGGGGCGGGCCGCCAGGAAGGCGCGGGCGTGCGGCTCGGCGTCCTTCTCTCTGGCGGCGTTGAGCAGCGCGTTGGCGAGGTGGAACAGCACCTCGGGGTCGTCTGGCGCGAGCGTGCGGGCGTGCTCGAGCGTGCGGATCGCCGGGTCGATCTGGAACATCCCGAGCAGGCAGCGCCCGAGCCAGATGTGCCACGGCGCGGCGTTGGGCATCGCCTGCACCGCCTGCTGGAGCAGCGGGAGGGCCTGGGCGTGCATGTTGGCGAGCGTGAGGCTCGCCCCGAGCTCGCCCAGGAGCTGCACATCGTTGGGGCGGGCCTGGCGGAGCTGCTGGAAGATCGTGACGCTCTCGGCGGCCTTGCCCGTCTGGCGGGTGACCTGGCCGAGCAGCCGTGTGGCTTGCATGTCGCCGGGCTTGGCCTTGAGCGCCTCGCGGCAGGCACGCTCGGCGTCGCTGAACCGGCGGGCGTCGAAGAGTCGCTGGGCGTTGGCGAGCTGGGCGCGGGGCATGGGCGAGTGTAGGGTGTGGGGTGTGGGGTGAGTGGGTGAGTGGGTGAGTGGGTGAATGGGTGAAAGGCGATTGTCTTGGGTTGGGATGGCCCGGCGGCGCAGGACACTTGCTCTCGGCGCGGCCGAGCCGTTCGTTCGTCAGGCGGCGCGCCGAGACCTCACACCCTACACCCCACACCTCACCCTCGTCACCCCACACCCACTCACCCATTCACCCCTTCACCCATTCACCCACTCACTCCCCGGGCACCTCGACACCCGCGGTCCGCAGCGACTCGATCAGCGGCTTGAGCTGGCGTTCGTAGCGCTTCCAGCGGGCGACAGAGGTGGTGTAGATTGGTTGGCGGACCTGGTCGACGCTGGCGGTGATGACGGGCCGGTCGGTCTCGTAGAACCGCAGGCAGCGGTCGTCCCACTCCAGGCCCACGAAGTCGATGATGCGCCGGGCGTGTTTCTCTGGGTCGGCGACGACCGACTCATACCGCACATCGAGGATGGGCAGGTCGCAGCGGGCCTTCCAGTCGTCCATGAGCCCGCGGTACTGCGCGTACGCCCAGGCCAGGTCGGCGAGGCTGTTCGAGTAGCTGTGCGCCGGGCCCAGGTGGGTGAAGTAGCAGGACAGGCAGGTGTCGACCGGGTCGCGGAGGCAGTGGATGACCCGGCAGCCGGGCAGCACGCGGTTGGCCAGGCCGAGCAGCTCGAAGTTGTGGGGCAGCTTGTTGGTGACGACCCGCGCCCCGGGGGCGACCTCGGCCATGCGGTCGAGGTAGCGTCGTGCCCCGCGGTCGAGAAGTTCCGCGGTCACCTCGGCGAAGGCGGCGGCGCCGCGGTTGCCCAACGCCGAATCGAGCTCGGTCATAACGAACCGCAGGTCGGGGAGTTCCCCGCCGCCGTGGGCGTGGGGGTGGGCGTCGATGATCTGCTCGACGAGCGTGGTGCCCGAGCGGGGCATGCCGACGATGAGGACGCACCGGGAGGCGTCGAGGCCGGCGCGCGGGCCTGTCGCGAGCAGCTCGGCGCCGAAGGCGTCGCGCAGGAACTTGTACAGCGTGAGCTGGCGTGGGCGGCTGAAGGTCTTGGGGAAGCTGTCGTTGGCCCGCTTGTACGCCGCGAACGCCGCGTCGTACTCGCCCAGGGCGTGGAGCGCATCGCCCAGGTGGAAGCCGAGCGCCGCCCGGGCTTGCTGCGGCAGCCCCTGGTTGGCGACGAGCGGCTCGGCGAGTCGGCGGCACTCCTCGTATCGCTTCAGGGCGTTGTAGATGGGGCAGATCGCCTGGGCGGTCTCGGCGGTGGGTGTGTGGCGCGCCAGCGGCTCGAGCAGGGCGAGGGCCTGGTCGTACCTGCCCTGGGCGCGCAGGGCCCTGGCCATCGCGCCGATCGCCGCGGGCAGGCCCGGTTCGAGCTCGAGCGCCCGGCCCATCAGGGTGATCACCTCGTCGAGCTTGCCCCCGATCTCCAGCACATTGGCCATGAGGATCATCGCGGGGACCAGGTCGGGCTGCAGGGCGAGGAGGCCGCGCAGCACGGGCTCGGCCTCGACGACACGGCCGACCTGGAGCAGTTCCTGGGCCTCGCGGAGCTGGGGGTGCATGGGCGAGTGTAGGGTGTGGGGTGTGGGGTGAGTGGGTGAATGGGTGAGTGGG
>CAYJPX010000176.1:0-3806 GCA_964372195.1 uncultured Phycisphaeraceae bacterium | reverse complement strand
CCCAACCCCAGCCCACCCCCGAACTGCTCGAGCAAACCGCCAAGGACGCCGTCGCCGCATTCGCCGCCCGCGACCTCGACACCGCCGCCGACAAGCTCCAGCAGCTCCTCGGCTGGGAGCCCGACAACTTCGTCCACTACTACAACCTCGCCTGCATCCGCAGCGTCCAGAGCCAGCCCGAGGCCGCCGCCGAGCTGCTCATCCAGGCCGTCGAGCACGGCTTCACCGATGTCACCCTCCTCCGCAAAGACCCCTCCCTCGCCAACGCCCGCACCAGCCCCACACTCCAGAAGATGCTCGACAACTGGGACCAGATCCTCGAGCGACGCATCGACACCGACCTCGAACGCGCCCGCGAGCAGTACGGCAGCCGCTACTGGTACACAAAAGAGCCCGACCTCCGCATCGCCTACGCCTGCGCCTACGACGAAGAAACCCTCGCCGAGGTCCGCGAAGAGGTCCGACGCCTCAACACCTGGGCCATGGCCAACATCTTCGGCGGCGTCGATGAAGAGCTCGCCGGCCCCCAGGACGCCTGGGTCCTCGTCGTCCTCCCCAACCAGGAGGACTTCCAACGCTGGGCCGCCGAGAACTACGGCCCCGCCGCCCGAAACTTCAACCAGGCCATCGGCGGCCACTACTCCCACGACGACAAGCAACTCGTCACCATGGACCTCGGCGCCACCACCCGCCACGAGTTCCTCCATGTCCTCCACTGGCGCAGCAACACCCGCCACAACCAGCTCCACCCCATCTGGGTCCAGGAGGGCCTCTGCTCGCTCATCGAGGACTACGACCTCAGCCCCGAGGGCGATCCCGTCCCCGTCGAGAGCTGGCGCACCAACCAGGCCCAGTTCCTCGCCAAGACCGGCCACCTCCTCAAAATCGAGGACCTCTGCGGCCTCTCCCGCCAGCGCTTCACCAGCTCCCGCCCCCTGGCCATGTACGCCCAGGCCCGCGTGCTCTTCCTCTTCATCTACCGCGAGGGCAAGCTCCGCGACTGGTACACCCACTTCACCGAGCACTTCGCAGAAGACCCCTCCGGCCTGGCCTCCATCGTCGCCGTCCTCGATGGCGACCTCGAAGCCATCAACGAACGCTACGCCGACTTCTGCCGAGCACTCCCCGAAGTCCCCGAAGATGTGACGCACGGCATGGCCAGCCTCGGCGTCGAGATCGACGCCACCGGCGCCGGCGAAGGCCTCCGCGTCGCCACCCAGATCCGGCGCGGCACCGCCGGCGACCTCCGCCTCAACGACATCATCACCCACATCGAGGGCCGCCCCGTCCGCGACTACTGGGAACTGGTCCGCGTGCTGACCAGCTACGAGCCCGGGCAGACGGTGACCGTGAGCTACCGCCGGGCGAAGCTGCACCAGGAGACCGAGGTGGTGCTGAAGGCGGCGGGGTAACCGGGAGCCGCCGATCCGGCCGCATGCGGCCCTTAAACCCCTCCCTTGCACCCTTGCCCTCCGCTATCTTCTCTCCCATGCCCCCGCCAACCCTCAACCAGATCCTCGCCGACAGCCCGCTCCCGCCGAATCTGCGCAGCCGAATCCGCGCCCTCGCCCACCGTACGCGATTGCGCAACCGCGAGCGGGCGATGGCCGCGGAACTGCTCTCCGTCGAAGCGATCGACCGCCTCGGGGCCGGCGAGAGCGAGGCCTCGATCCTCGCGACGCTCAGACCGAAGGTAAAGGTCGCTCGTCAGCTTCGGCGCGAGCTGCTGCGAGGATCACCGGCGCGGAGGCTCTGGTGGGTGGTCCTGAGCTGGTACAAGCGATCGCTCGTGGTCAGCCTGCTGGCGCTCGCGGTCGCCTATCCCTTCTTTTTCTGGAGGTTCCACACCGGAAAGCCCGTCCTGTCGCGTAACTTCGCGGCCGAACGCAACGCCCGCTGGGAAGCGGTCCCGGACGCCGAGCTCGCGGGCGATCTGTACCGGGAGGCTTACGAGCGCCTCGAGAGACTGACCGGTTCCGATCGCGGCACCCTCGATCGGGAGTGGCCCCAGATCTTCCCGGGCGACCCGCTCTGGCCCGAAGCCATCGCTTACCTGGACCGCAACGAGCCGGTGGTCGAGATGCTGTGGCGGGCGACTTCGCGACCGTTCGCGGGCTTCCGGCTCTCGCTGCGCCCGCACCTCCAAGCCGCCCCGGACGCCGGCCCCGAGATCGACCCCGCGCTGGCCGCAAACCCGCCCGTCCTCGACCTCGTCCTCGACTCGCTCGGCCCCTACCGGTCGTTCGCCCGGCTCCTGAGCGTGGACGCCCGGGCCACAGCCGAGTCCGGGGACGCACGACGCTGCACCGAGGACCTGACCGCGATGCTCGGGCTCGCGCGGCACGCCGAAGAGCACGAGACGCTGATCGCGGACTTGGTCTCGCTCGCGATCCTCGATCTCGCGGCCACCTCGCTCGGCGACATCCAGACCCACCACCCTGACCTCCTCCGGCGCGAGCACCTGTCCACGCTTCTGACGGCCTTCCAGAAGTATCGCGGCGGCCGGATCCGCGCGGACCTCGCCCCTGAGGAGGACTTCCTCGCGGATGTCACCCAGCGGTTGTACACCGACAACGGGAGCGGCGGCGGGCGCATGTGTGCGGCCGGGTCCCGGCAACTCGACCGGATCGCTGGAGGAGACGGGCGCCTCGGCGCCACAGGGTGGCTGCTCGGACCCATCAACGCCGAGTTCCTGCCCTCGCGCAGAGAGTTCACCGACAAGTACACCGCCGCGCTTGCCAAGCTCGAGAAGGTCGGATCCGCGCCGCTGTGGGAGTGGTCCGCCCTCCCCGGAGAGAGGTTGGAAGCGGAGATGTTCGGCGATACGGTGGACGCCCACAGGTTCCGCATGTTGCAGATCCTGCTCCCCGCTCTCGGCAAGGCGATCACAGCCCACGAGTTCGCGAACCAGCACCGCGACGCCGCCTTGGCGATGATCGGGTGCGCGCTGTACAGGCTCGACCACGCCCTTTACCCGGGCTCCATCTCGGAGCTGGTCCCGGGCTACCTGCCCGAATTGCCCCGGGACCGCTATGACGGCGGGCCCCTCAAGATCGCAATGTCTGACACCGGGATGCCGATCCTGTATTCGATCGGGTCGGACCGGGTCGACGACGGCGGCGTGGCGCGAGAGGCGGATGTCGATGGCGACAAAGCCATGGAGTGGTACCCGCCGGACGAGGCGAGACTCCTCCCCCCGGGTGATTGGATCGTTCTGCCCAGCCCCCGTCCCGTGCCCTACCCGAACGAGTAAGGACGGGCTGGGTCAGTAATCCCCACTGTGTCCTTCGCTGGTTAGTGCAACCTCGAATCGCTGCGCCCGTATACTCTGCCACACATAGTATGCCACGCCGGGCCTAGCCCTCCCGCCCCAGGAGCCCCCCCATGCGAATCGAACGAGAACTCATGCGAGGCGCAGGCCCGACCGCCGTCCTCCGACTCCTCGCCGCCTCCGAGATGTACGGCTACCAGCTCGTCGAGGCCCTCGCCCGCCAGACCGACGGCGTCCTCGCCATGGGCCAGTCCACCCTCTACCCCCTCCTCTACAACCTCGAAGCCAAGGGACTCATCGAGGCCACCTGGCACGAGGCCGACAACGGCCGCGACCGCAAGTACTACCGCCTCACCGGCAAGGGCAAGAAACGCCTCAAGACCGAAACCGAGCAGTGGAACGCCCTCGCCTCGGCCATGCAGGCCATCGGCGTCCTCAGCGACTGGGCCCCGGCGGGGGCCACGCCATGACCACCACCCACCAACCCCCCCAACTCCGCCCCCCCCCCCCCCCCCCCGCCCCCCCCCGGCGGCCC
>CAYJPX010000175.1:0-3910 GCA_964372195.1 uncultured Phycisphaeraceae bacterium | reverse complement strand
GAGGAGGGGGTTGGACCGCGCGCCAGCGCCCAGCGCAGCGACGGCGCCATTCCCCCCTCCTGAAGGAGGAGTGGGTTGGAAGGCAGGGAGGTGGGGAGCGGAGGCGACGGGGCGGATAACCCCGTCGGACCAGCGCCCCGGCGGGTTGTTCCGACCGTGCCGGTCTGGAACTCTGGTGAAGTTGGGCGCTCTTCGCGTCGATGACCCCGCCAGAGGCCGAGGGCACCGGCGTGCCCAGCGATCACGGACGACCGCGCGGCCCGGACGGCACACCCCTTGTGAGGGCCTCGCCATGACCGGCGAAACCAACCCCTGGGCGGACAAGAAGATCTTCACGACCGGCGAGGCGGCCGAGGTGTGCAAGGTCAGCCAGCAGACCATCATCCGGTGCTTCGACGCCGGGCGGCTCGGCGGTTTCCGCGTCCCGGGGTCGAAGTTCCGGCGCATCCCCCGCGAGGAGCTGATCAAGTTCATGCGGGGCAACGGCATCCCCACCGAGGCGCTCGAGGGCGCCGTCCGACGCATCCTGGTGGTCGACGACGACGCCAACATCCTCGAGCTCTTCGAGGACCTGCTCGGGCGCGATGGGCGTTTCGATGTCAAGACCGCCTGCACCGGCTACGACGCCGGGCTGCTCACCGAGAGCTTCCGCCCGCACCTGATCGTTCTCGACTACATGCTGCCCGATATCAACGGGAACATCGTCTGCGAGCGCGTGCGGCAGATGCCCCACACCCAGCACACCAAGGTCATCTGCGTCAGCGGCGTGGTCAACCAGGCCGAGATCGAGGACCTCAAGCGGTCCGGGGCCGACGACTTCGTCAAGAAGCCCTTTGACATCCGCGAGGTGGTGTCACGCATGAGCGACCTGCTCGGCATGCAGCCCACCGCCGCGGGGAACGGCACGGGGCACTGACCCCGAGCAACCCGGCGGGGGAGTCCCGGCGCGATGGCCAGCCACGACAGCAACCCGGGCCACCAGATCGAGGTCATCCTCCAGTCGGTGGACAGCCTGCCCACGCTCACGCCCGTGGCGACGCGAGTGCTGAGCATCGGCTCGAGCGACCGCGCCGACTTCGCCGAGCTCACCCGCCTCATCGAGGCCGACCCGGCCCTGACCAGCAAGATCCTCGGCCTCTGCCGGCGTGCGGCGCTGGGACTGGGCGACCGCATCACGACCGTCAAGCGCGCCCTGGTCATGCTGGGCTTCGACGCGGTGCGTGCCGCGGTGCTCAGCGTCAGCGTCTACGACCTGCTCTCGGGCGAGGCCGCCGAACGCGACAGCCAGCTCGCCGCCGAGATCGGGACAGCCCCGGGCAGGGCGTTCGACCGTGTCGGCTTCTGGATGTACTCGGTGGGCGTGGCCTCGGCCGCCGAGCTGCTCGCTGACGGCAACCGCAAGCTCCATGTCAAGCCCGACGAGGCGTTCGTCGCGGGCCTGGTCCACGGCCTCGGCAAGCCGATCCTCGATCTGCTGCTGCCCCGGGCCTACGGGCGTGTGGTCGAGATCGCCGAGAAGCGCCGCTCGGACATGGCCCCCATCGAGCGCGAGGTCTTCGGCATCGACCACCACGCCGCCGCCCGGCGGATCGCCGAGCGATGGGGCTTGCCGGGCGCCCTGCGCGATGTGGTCTGGCTCTACGACCACCCGATCGCGGGCCTGCCCGAGGGTGTGGCGGCCGATGTGGTCCGGGTGGTCGCGGTCGGTCGGGCGCTCTGCCGTGAGCTGCATGTGGGCGTCTGCGGCGACCACGGGCCGATCGATTCGGCGGCGGCGGCGTGCGAGATCGCCGGGCTGAGCCAGAAGAGCCTCGAGAACGCCACACGCCGACTCCACGAGGCCGTCAGCGAACGCTCCAAGGTGCTCGGCCTCGACGAGCAGGCGCCGCCCGAGCTCCTGCTCCGCTCGATCACCGCCGCCAACCGGAGCCTCGCCCGGCTCTCCGGCGACCTGCAGGCCCGGGCCAACGACGGGCGTCGCGTGGCCGAGGTGCTCGGCGCGATCGCCGAGTTCTGGCGTCTGGGCGGGGGGAGCGGCGATGTACTCCGCACCCTCGGCGCGCTGGCCCGAAGCGCCGCCCGCGTGCTGGGCAACGGCCGGTGGGGTGCGGTCTTCGAGCGCGGCAACGGGGAGTCGTGGCTGCTCTGTCTCTTTGACGCCGAGGGCTCGCTCGCCCGTTCGAGCACCTGCCGCCCGCCCGAGTCGCTCGGGGGCATCAGCCTCCGCCACGCCTCGGGCTGGATGGAACGCACCGGCGTGCGATCGGCCCTGTGCAGGTGGGCGGGCGGCGAGCTGGGGCTCGACCCCGAGATCTCCTCGCTCCGCGTGGTCGTGGCCTGCGAGGGCGAGGGCGTGCCGGGGTGCGTCCTCCTGACCGACGCCCCGGAGCCCGAAGAGGCCCCCGAGCCCAAGCACCTGATGCCGCTGCGGGCGACCTGGTCGGCCGCCCTGAGCGCGGCGGTGAGCCGGGGCTCGATGGAGCGGCTCACCGATAGCCTCGCCGACTCGAACCGCGCCCTCGCCGCCGCCCAGGCCAAGCTCACCGAGGCCCAGGCCATGGCCCGGCTGGGCGAGATGACCGCGGGGGCGGCGCACGAGATGAACAATCCCCTAACGGTGATCCGCGGGCGGTCGCAGATTCTCGCCGAGGCGCTCACCGACCAGCGCGACCGCAAGACCGCAGACACGATCGCCAGGGCCGCGGCGGATCTGTCCGATCTGGTCACCGCCCTGCACGAGCTCTCTCGCCCTGGGGAGGCCGACCGCTCGCCGACGCCGATCACCGAGGTTCTCGGCCGGGCGATCGCGATGGTGGATGGCGCGTCCGGGAAGGTCAGGCTTGACCTGCCCGCCGACCTGCCCACGCCGCTGGTCGTCGATGTCGATGGCCCGCGCCTGGCGAAGGCCGTTGCAGAACTCCTGCGCAACGCCCGAGATTGGGCTCCCGAGTCGATTGTGCGCGCTCGGGTTCAAATCGACCCCGCCGATGACCGACTTGTGATCCGGATTGAGGATGACGGGCCCGGCCTGTCATCCAAGGCGGTGCGTCACGCCTTCGACCCGTTCTTCAGCGAACGGCCGGCGGGGCGCGGCAGAGGACTGGGGCTCCCCCTGGCGAAGCGCCTGGTGGAACTCCACGGCGGATCGCTCCGGTTGGAACCGGGCGAGCCCGCGGGTACGACCGCGATCGTCAGTCTCCCCGACTGGCGACCCGCGGCGGAGCGAGAGGCTGGTCGAGCAGCATGAGCAGCGGACCCCACAACACCTCGGACAACCACCACAAGCCCAAGCCGGCGCCGGTGGACCCGACCGCCGACCCAGGGGCCGCCGACAACCTCTGGCCGCACGGCCGGGTGGCGCCGCGGGTGCTCGTCGTCAGCGGGTCCCGCGTCGAACGCGAATCGCTCACCGCCAAGCTGGCCAGCCGGGGTATGGAGGTCGAGCCCGTGGCGACCCCCGCCGACGCCTTGGCCGCGATCGCGACGGAGCGCTTCGACCTCGCGATGGTGCAGAACTCGATGGGCTCGGGGCGCGGGCTCGAGCTGGTCCGCGGGCTCCGCGAGCTCGACGGCGCGCTGGGGATCATCATGCTCGCCCGCAAGGCCGAGCTGGACGACGCCGTCCGGGCTATGCAGGCCGGCGTGCTCGACTTCTTCATCGGCAAGGTGGACACCGCGGCGCTGGCGACACGGGTCGAGGTGGCCGTCGCCCGCGCCCGCCAGCACCGGACCGAGCAGCAGCGAGCCGAGCGGCTCCGCCGGGTCTGCCGCGATGTCAACGCCCACATCCCCCGGGGGCCGCACGCCGAGCCGGCGCTCGACACCCCCGAGCTCGACACCGACCTCGCCACCGCCTACCAGAACCTCACCGAGCAGATGGCCCATGTCGGCATGACCGCCGAGTTCAACA
>CAYJPX010000174.1:0-4008 GCA_964372195.1 uncultured Phycisphaeraceae bacterium | reverse complement strand
CGTGGAAGCTGGGTCGGACGATCTTCGTCAACTCGATGAGCGACCTGTTCCACGACGGCGTGCCCGACGGGTACATCCGCCGGGTGTTCGAGGTCATGGAGTCGTGCCCGCAGCACCGGTTCCAGGTGCTGACCAAGCGCCCCGAGCGGGCGCTGGCCCTCGCGCCGCGCCTGGCGTGGCCGGACCATGTGTGGATGGGGACGAGCGTGGAGTCGAGGGCGTACTACGAGCGCATCCGCATCCTGCAGCGGATCCCCGCGCACATCCGGTTCCTCTCCTGCGAGCCGCTGCTGGGCCCGCTCAAGCGCATGCCGCTGGCGGGCATCCACTGGGTGATCGTCGGCGGCGAGTCGGGCCCGGGGGCCAGGCCGATGGCGGGGTCGTGGGTGATGGAGATCAAGGGGCAGTGCGAGGACAGGGGGGTGCCGTTCTTCTTCAAGCAGTGGGGGGGGACGAACAAGAAAGCGACAGGACGAACGCTCGAAGGCGGTACCTGCGACGAGATGCCGCGCAATGGGTTGGCGAATGACGCGAGGCGGAGACGGCGCGTGGTGACCCAACAGCTCAGATACCCGCCCGCGCCAGTTCCATTCGGGAGAGCCAATAGCACGCCAGACACGCCGGGATTACCAGGAACTCCGATTCACCCTCCTTGTGAACGCGGAAGTCGCGCAGCTCACGGCTGATCAGGTACCCCCGGCTCACCGACCTTTCGCGACAGAAATCGCGGAGCCCGGCCATGTCTTCACGGCGGATCTGGTTCCGGTACTTCACCTCGAAGGGGACGACCTTTCCAGGCACCTCCGCGATGATGTCAACCTCCGACCCGCCCCGATTCCAGTACGAGAACCCCATGCTGAGCCCGTAGTAGTGGCCGAAGACATGCTTGAAGAACGCGGTCTCGACCGCCTCACCGAGTTGCTTGTTGTCTTCGAGCAGGGAGCGGCCCCGGAGCAGGACGGCGCCCGCGATCGCCGGATCGGCCAGATACAGCTTCGTGCGCCCGCGGAGCACTTCCTTGCCGTACCCGAAGGGTCGCAGCAGGTACGCCAGATGGGAGGCCTCGAATACCCGGATGTACCGATCGACGGTCTGCTTGCTCACTCCGAGATTGCTCGATGCGGCGCCGGGGTCGATCATGCCCCCACCGTGCAGGCATATGAACAGAAAGAGCCGCTCCAACTCGGCGACATGGCGGACGCCGAAGTGGAGCGTCATGTCGCGGTGAAGCGCCCGATCGACAATGTCCTCTCGGAGCAGCCGCTGGGCGAGCGGGATGTCGTCGATCAGCGCCGCCTTCGGGAAGCCGCCTCTCAGCAGGTACTCATGGAAGTGGCCCACCAACGGTTTGGCGACCGCTGCGACCCGCGCCCTCTCCGCGTCGCTCCATCCGAACGCTGCCGTGAGGGAGGCTGGCCGCGGGAGGTCGACCGGCTCGGCCTGACGGATCTGCAGGTACTCGTAGAACGACAGGGTCGGCAGCCGAATGGTGTGCCAGCGACCCACCCCCGATTCCGTCGCCGCGTCGGCGAGCGGCAGAGCCGAACCGGTGACCACGATCCGCCGACCGGGCGAGAAGTCCACCTGGTGCTTCAGCCACACCGCCCAGTGGGGATCGTGCTGCACCTCATCGAGGAGCAGAACCTCCGGGCCGCCCGATGAGACACGAGACTCCTCCCAGACCCGTAACACGCCCTCGATCCCCGCAAACTTGAGCAGCGGGTGATCGAATGTCGCGTAGAGAATGCGGTCCGGGGCGACCTCCCCCGCCCGAATCTCCTCCACCAATTGCAGCAGCAGCGTGGTCTTTCCGACCTGCCGGGCTCCACTCATCAGGATGGCGCGTCGGGAGGGGGGGTCAACTACCCATCGCCGTAGCTCACCGAACGCCGCCCGTTTCCACGATGGTAATTCGGAAAATGTACGGCTACTCCACCAAGGATTGAACTGCTGGAGGACACCCAGGATGTCGCTCGGTGGGACAGACATGCGGGCATTTTGGCAAAATCTCGTCTGTAAGACAAGTATGTTTTGTCAAAATTGGCCAAATAAGCCCAAATCTAGATCTCCACCATCTCCACCCCCTCAACCCGCCCCTTCTCCACCTCCGGCAGCAGCACCTCGTTCGCGAACGCCGCCAGGCCTGGGTAGCGCTCGGCCATCTCTACCCGCAGGTCCGCCGCGTTGAACAGCCTCGCCCGCGGGGGGGCCACCTCCACCGCCTGCGGCACCTGGCCGGGCTGCTCGTCGACGATTACCACGCTCGCCCGGTGCTCGGCCATGCCGGGGGTGCCGTGGAACTCGGCGATCAGGTCCAGGGCGATCTGCCCCTCGGTCTTGGCCAGCTCGATCACGGGGATCGCCTGCTCGAAGGCCTGCAGCATTTTCCGGGCGCTCTCGAAGGTGCCCGCCTTCTCGGCCCAGGTGGCCCCGGGGATGACCACATCGGCGTGGTCGATCAGGGCGCTGCCGTGGGTGTCGAGGAGGACGACGAACTTGCTGCCCGCGCCGCCCGCGCCCCCCGTCCCCTCGCCCGCGCGAGGGGCTCTATTGATCGCCTCAAGCACCGCCGTGCTCGCCCAGTCCCCGCGGTAGTTGCCCGTCGCGAGGATCGCCCCGATATCGCCCTGCTTGACCCGGGCGAAGAACGCCTCGGCGTCGAGCACCATCTGCCCGATCGCCCCCAGCACCCGCATCACGCCCCGCGCGTTGGGGGCCTTCTCGGCGTACACCTTGAACGCCTGGTCCTCGCTCGCCCCGGGCGGGAAGCTCTGGTCCATCCCCACCACCGGCACCGGCCCGAGCCCGAAGATCGCCTGCGGGTCGACCAGCTTGGCGAAGGTCCCGAGCGCATACGCCTCCTCGCAGGTCAGGTTCGGGCTGACCAGGAGCGCCAGCCGCCCGCCGCCCGCGACGCCCTTCTTCAGCCCCGCGATGGCGTCCTCGTACGCCCGCTTGTAGTCGTCCTCGACCAGCGCCCCGTGCTGCCGACGCATCGGCGAGCGCAGCCGGTTGTCGGCGTGGATGTGCTTCCACCCGTACCGCACCTCATCGCTGATCCACCACTTGTTGACCGCCGGGTTCTCCCGCGGCTTGATCCGGTACACGCCCCCCTGGTTGTGCTCGATCCAGATATTGTCGCCGCTGGCGGTGATGCCGTCGATCGACGCCGTCCTCCGCAGAAACCACACCCGCTGCGCGAACAAGAAGTCCTTGTCGAGCAGGGCGCCCACCGGGCACAGGTCGATCACATTACTGGCGATCGGGTTGTCGAGCCCCACGCCGGGGAACACATCGATCTGGGCCTTGTTGCCCCGCCCGTCGACATACAGCTCGGCCGTGCCGCTCACCTCACGGGTGAACCGCACGCACCGGGTGCACATGATGCACCGGTCGCTATAGAGCAGGATATTCGCCCCGACATCCTTCTTGGGCTGCTTGAGCTTGGCCTCCTCGAACCGCGACTCGCCGCGCCCATACTTGTACGAGTAGTCCTGCAGCGTGCACTCGCCCGCCTGGTCGCACACCGGGCAGTCCAGCGGGTGGTTGAGCAGCAGGTACTCCATCACCGCCCGCTGGTTGGCGATCGCCTTGGGGCTGTCGGTGTTGACCACCATCCCATCCATCGCGGGGGTCTGGCAGGTGGGGAACAGCTTGCCCCCCATGAACGGCTCGAGTGCCCCGCCGTTCCGCGGGTTCGGCGCCATCGCCTCCCCCAGGCAGATCCGGCAGCTCGCCACGATGCTCAGCCCGTCGTGGTAGCAATAGCTGGGGATGTCGATCCCGTTGGCGGCGGCCACCTGGAGGATCATCTGCCCCTTGGCAAACTCGCACGAAACGCCGTTGATGGTGATGGTCGGCATAGCCCGGGATGGTAGGGAGCCGGACCACGGCTGGGGGGGTGCCGGGGGGGCCCCCGGCTCGGCGAGCCGTGCCACCCAACGCCGTGAACCTGTCGCTGGGTGCCGGGGTCTGAACGGAGCGCAGCGGAGTGAAGGCCCCGCGGTG
>CAYJPX010000173.1:0-4210 GCA_964372195.1 uncultured Phycisphaeraceae bacterium | reverse complement strand
CTCGCACACCGCCTGCGCCTGCTCCTCATCGGCCCCGATCAGCGCCACCATCCCGCTCGGCGCCGCCACGGGGGCGTCCTGCATCGCCCGGCCGCGGAGGGCGACGAGCCGGAGCCCGTCCTCGAAGCTGAACGCCCCGGCGACATGCAGGGCCGTGTACTCGCCCAGGCTGAGCCCGGCCGTTGCCGCGATGGGCAGCTCGCCGTTGCCGAAGCCGAGCCGGGCCTTGACGCCGGCGAGCGACGCGACGGAGGCGACATAGATCGCCGGCTGGGAGACATCGGTGCGGTTGAGCGTCGCCTCGGGCCCCTCGAAGCAGAGGGCCGAGAGCTTGCCGAGCCCGGCCGTCGCGCCGTCGGCGCCCCAGAGCTTGCCCAGCACCGCCTCGGCCCGCTCGAACACCCCCCGGGCCTCGGGCGAGGCGTCGAACCACGCCTTGGCCATCCCCACGGCTTGCGCCCCCTGGCCGGGGCAGAGCATGATGATCGGTTCCATGGGGGAATGGTAGGGAGCCGGCCCGTGCTCCTCCCCCATCTCCTTCTCCTCCGGGGCGGGGCACTCCAGGGCCCCCTACTCCGTCTCCTCCTCCTCCTACGGGGCGGGGCACTCCGGGCCCCCTCCTTCCTCTCCGTCTCCTCCGGGGCGGGGCACTCTGGGCCCCCTACCCCTCCTCCTTGCCTCGGCCCCTCCCATGACGCCCGCAAGTACACTCAGCCCAGTGCCCACATCCAATCACACTTGGCGGGGTGGCTCTGCTCTCGTGCCACCCCGCCGTTCCATCGTGATCTCCTCCTTCGTGTCAGGGCGAAGCCTCCGGCCATCGCCAGGATCCCTGTCCATGACGGTGCTGGTACAGTGCTGGCAAGCCGAAGGCCATGGACTATGCCACCTGCCTCTGGTCGGCCGTCAGCCATCTGGTCCACCCGGTCGATCAGCAGAAAATCTGCCGGGTGGAACACCGGTGCTCCATCCAGCCACCGAAATCGCCTATCACTGGTCGCCTCCTCCGTCCACTCCATCGTCCCGCCGGAGACATCGAACAGCCCCCACGGCGATTGCGCATCGGTGTAGGAGCCCAGCGGCAGGTATGCGCCGTCCCAGTCGAGAGTCGCGCTCGTCTCGCCCTCGCCCGGGAAGCCGGGGTAGAGCGGGTCGTCCGATCCATCGGCATAGTCCCACCAGCCCCCTTGCCCGTTGCCGTAGCGGTCTGGGTCGTAGTGGGCCGCCTTCACCCACTCGTCGAGCGAGGGGATCCAGTACCTCGCGTCGGGATGGTGCGTAAGCTGATCGTTGAAGATGCCGCCGTTGGTGGTGAAGGTCGAAGTGTCGTAGGCGCCGTCTTCAATCGCGGAAAGATCCGACGACATGCCGTTATGCCGCCAGTTGGCGTACATGGCGGCCAGGCGCCAACTGATCCCATGGACAGGGACCATCTCGGCGTGCTCGATGCCGTTGCTGAGCTTCCAGAGGAAGCCGGGGCCGTCGTAGCTCCAGTCGATCGTGGCGCCCCAGGTGAACGGCTCACCGAAGAGCGCCATGTCGTCGGACTGGGTGGAGAAAGTGTTGACGAACTCCATCCACTGGCCGGTGGTGATCTCGTAGCGGCCCATGCGGTACTCATAGCCCACCGAACCACGACCATCGACGAGGCCACCCCACGGGTCGCGATAGGCGGGGTTGCCGACATCGCCGATCGTCACCCAGTCGATGTCGTACTCCTGGGCCACCGCGACCGACGCCGCCCCGGCCAGCCCGACCACTAACCCCACGAAACTGACGACCGCCCTGCCCATCATCCCGTGCCCCATGGTGTCCTCCTCCGGTGCGACAGCAAAAAGCACAGTGCAAGCGGCGTCAACGATGGCGTCGCCGGAATCATCGCGACACGCACCCCGACGATGCCGGTGAAGGCCGGATCCCAGTTGAGGTAGTCCTCGCCGACCCAGTCCCAGAACTGCCCCTCACCAGGCGGGTTGTAGAAATCTGACCCGCGTATGTGGCGGCTGTCTTGTACCCAATCCGTCCACTCTTCAGTCCACTCCGGCTGCCCGCCGGAGGCATCGAGCAGCCCCCAAGGCGTGCGCTCGTCGGGATACTGGCCGGCGTTGAGGTGGTCGCCGTATCGGCCGTAGATCCAGGTCAGGCTAGAGTTGGTCTGGCCGCCCTCAGCGGGCAGACCCTCCACAAGCGGCGTGTCGCTGCTGTTGGGCTGCTCCCACCAACCGGCTTGCCCCTCGCCATATCGACCGGGGTCGTAGAAAACCGCCTTCATCCACTCGTCCATCGAGGGGATCCAGTATCTTGCGCCAGGCGAGCGGGTGGCCTGGTCGGTGTAGAGGGGTGGGTACTCGTCGGCGTGGCCAAAGGTCGATGTGTCGTATGCGCCCACCTCAAAGGCCCAAGCTTCATGGACCTGCCCGTTGTGCATCCAGTTGCTGAAGCGGGCGGCCATGCGCCAGTTGACATCCGTCGGGTAGAGTTCGGCGCCGGGCCGCACCTCGTAGCGAACTTGGTCGCCCTCGTACCAGGCGTTGATGTAGCTGCCCGTGATGTCAAAGCTGAGCGGGTCATCGGCGAGCGGGCCGTAGGCGCGGGCGAATTCGACCCATTGGCCCGCGGTCAGTTCGGTCTCAGCCATTCGGTATCCATAGTCCACTCTCCCCCGGCCGTAGAACTTGAGGTCCTGGTACCGGCTGTCCTGCCAGGGGTCATTGCCCGGGTCGCCGACCTCGTGCCAGACGATCGATGACACCTGAGCCAACGCGACCGGCACCACCCCGGCCAGCCCGACCACCAACCCCGTGAGACTCACAACCGTCCTGCCCATCGTCCCGTGCCCCATGGTTCGTCCTCCTTCAGCGTGGCGTCAACGATCCCCACGATCACGCGCACACTACCTGTATGTCGTCAGTTTCGCACGATCCCCGCCAACCCCCACAAGACATCCCCGGATGTGGGGGTGCCCGGCCGACCTTTACACGCGCATCGCGAGCACACCCCCGCGCGTGCCCGGCCAAGCCGTGGCGCGCGTCAGAACTGATCCATCATCCAAGCCCCACCACCACCAAACACCCCGTCCACCACCGCCAGCCCGTCGGCATCGCCCCCCACCCATCCGAGCCCCGCGGCCTGGGTCGCCGTGCAATAGCCCGAATACACCGCCGCCAGCCCCCGCACGCCGCACCGCACCACCGGCGCCCCCGCCGCGCCGCCCGCCGAGACCTCGCCCCGCCCGCCGCGCACCCGCAGCGTCCACGCCCCCGTGTTCTGCTCCACCAGGTCGTCCTCGATTTCGAAGGTCACCGCCGTCTCCACGCCCCGCGCATACCCGCGTGCCCCCAGCGCCCCGGCCACCAGGTTCACCCGCAGCATCCACACATCCTTGAACCGGGAGGCAAAATACTGCTGCGGCAGCAGCCCCATCAGCGGGTGTACCGCCGGCCCCGCGAAGAGCGCATCATCCCCCACCGTCGCCTGATCGCTCAAGAACCCGAGCAGCCGACGCCCGGCCCTCGCCGTGGTGAACGCCATGTCGCTGATCGCCACATCGCTCCGCCCGGTCTCCGGCTTGCGCCGCTGCACATAATATAAGTACCCTTCCAGGCCCCCGCCCTCCCCCGCCGGCGCGAACACCCCGAACCCGCGGAACACCTCGCCGCGCGACCCCCGCGCCCGCCGCCAGATGTAAGGGCCCCGGTCCAGAATCCCGTTGTACCTCGCCGCAAACTCCCCGTAGCAGCCTCGGACGAGCGCCTCGTCGCCCTCGCCCAGCGCCCGGACCACCATCGACCGGTCCCGCACCCCGATCGTCCGCAACGGCAGCGAGTGCCGGAACAGCACCCCCGCCTGCTCGTACCCCACCTGTCGATAGAACGACTGCGTCGAGGCGAACAGGCACGACAGCGGCACGCCCGCCGCCGCCGCGTCGCGCACCTGCCCCTGCATCAGCCGACGCCCCGCGCCACCGCCCCGCCCCTCCGGCGGCACGGCCACCCCCGCGATCCCCTCCATCCGCACGCTCCGCCCACCAAAGAACTGCCCCATCGGCACCACCAGCAGCGACGCCGCCGGCGCCTCACCCTCGCGCAGCACACGCACATGCTCGTGCCCCGCGCCCGCCACCCACTCGGCACAGTCAGCCTCTGTCCCCCCGAACGCCAGCGCGCACGCCCGCGCCCACGTCTTCTTTAGCTCGACCATCGGCGCGCCC
>CAYJPX010000172.1:3749-4248 GCA_964372195.1 uncultured Phycisphaeraceae bacterium | reverse complement strand
GGCCATAGGTCGTATGGGTCCTATACGACCTATGGCCCTTGCGCCCGCTTACACTCCCCCCGTGCGATACCTCTGCATCGACCTCGGCGACAAACGGACCGGCATCGCGGTGGGCGATGATGTCACGCGGCTGGCCTCGCCGGTGGGGGTGCTGGAGATCGCGCGGGAGCGCGACGGTGGGCGGGCGCTCCTCGACGCGATCGAGCGGGCGATCGGCGAGCAGCTCGGGACGGGCGATGAGGTGGTGGTCGGGCTGCCGATCAATATGGATGACACCGAGGGGCCGCGGGCCAAGCTCGTGCGGGAGTTCGCCGTCCGGCTCGGCGAGCGGACAGGGCGGGTGGTGCACCTCTACGATGAGCGGCTAAGCAGCGTGCAGGCCGACTGGGACATGGGGCAGAGCGGGCTGACGCACAAGCAGAAGAAGGCCAGGCGGGATGCCCTGGCGGCGGCGGCGGTGCTGCGGGACTTTCTGACCGATAGAGCGACGGAGCGACGG
>CAYJPX010000172.1:0-3739 GCA_964372195.1 uncultured Phycisphaeraceae bacterium | reverse complement strand
GGGGGGGGGGGGGGGGGGGGGTGGGGGTTCACTCCCCCCCCCCCCCCCCCCCCCCCCCCCCCCCCCCCCCCCCCACGGAGGGGTGAGGCCGCGGGACGGGGTGTGGAACCCCCTGGGTGGCCGGGGCGTCCAACAATGGCCATGCCCGGGTCGGTGGGCCGATGGATGGGTGGTCCGGGTCAGGAAGGAGTCCAGCGTGTTGACGATGAGCCTGGTGGTGTTGCGGATGATGCTGGCGGGGTCGCTCGCGTTTGTGGCGATGCAGCCCGAGCTTGCGGCGGACCGGCCCGAGCCTCCGGCGGGTCAGACCGAGCGGCCGGCGCTCACCGAGGATCAGCCCGTCGCCGCCCCGGCCGCCGACGCCCAACCGGCCGAGACGCCGTCCGACATCGCGACCGCCGATGACCTGCTCCGTGCGCTCGAGACGGCCGGCGAGGACATCCGGCGCCTCAGCGCGACGGTGCGGTATGTCAAGACCTTCGCCATCCAGGGCGACACGCAGGTGCGCGAGGGGCGGCTGGTCTTTGCCAGCGAGCCGGGCGTCGACGGGCAGGCGCCCGCGCGGCGGTTCGGCATCACCTTCGACACGCTCAAGCTGGGGGAGCGGGTCGAGGATATCGACACCGAGTACCTCGAGCAGTACATCTTTGACGGCGAGTGGCTCGCCGAGGTGCGGCCCCTGGACAAGGAGTTCGTGCGCCGGCAGGTCGTGCCGGCGGGCGAGCGGTGGGACCCGCTGCGGCTGGGCGAGGGGCCCTTCCCGATCCCGATCCAGCAGCGGCGCGAGGACATCCTGTCGCGCTTCGATGCCGAGCTGCTCGACGGGCCGGAGGGTGTCGACGAGCGGGCGATCCTGGGGATCGCGGGCAGGTGCTACCAGCTCCGCCTCACGCCGCGGGCCGATGCGGGCGAGGAGGAGCTGCGCGAGATCCGGGTGTGGTACCAGAAGGACACGCTGCTCCCCCGGCTGGCGCGGACGCTTAACGCGGCGGACGATGTCTCGTTCGTGGCGCTCAAGGACCTCAAGACCAACGCCGAGACCGCGATCGACGAGGCCGATCTCTCGACCGAGCCGCCGGCAGACCAGACGGGGTGGGACATCACCCAGGAATCTTTCCGGGGGTAGGCGATGCGATCGGAGTCTCGTCTAGCGGGCCGACGGGTGTTGGTGATGCTCACTGTCCCGCTGGGGTGTGCACTCGCACGCGCGCAGCCCGCCGAGCCGACCCCCCCGCCGCCGCGGGCCGCGAGCGTGGAACGCCTGCTCGGGGGCGCGCTGCTGACCGACGCGCAGAAGCGTGACGCGCGGCTGCGGTTCGGGGCGTGGACCGAGGATGACCTGACCGAGCCCGGCGTGCGGGCGCACGCGGCGCTGGTGCGCGGGGCCATTGGCGAGGCGTCGCTGGCCTCGCCCGAGGCCGACCCGCTCGACCGCGCCGAGGCGATGGCGCTGCGGGGTGAGCTGGACGCGGCGCTCGGCGCTCTCGCGGGGCAGTCGGGCACGCGGGCGATCCGCCTGCGGGCCGAGGCGCTCGAGCGGCTGGGCCGGTTCGCCGAGGCCGACGCCGCGCTCGACCCGCTGGTGGCGAGGATGGCCTCGCGGGGGTTTGACTCCGGCGATGAGCTGGCCGAGGGTGTGCGGGCGCTGATGGTACGCAACCGCCTGCGCGGCCCCGGGCGGGCCGGGCAGGCGGGGGCCGACTTCGAGGCGCTGATGGGGCTGCTCGGGCGGGCGAAGAACGAGCTCGATCGGCTGAGCTGGTACGCGCGGCTCGTCGAGGCGGAGATCCTGCTCGAGAAGGACAACGCCGCCGACGCGACGGCGGCGCTGGTCGAGGTGCTGAGCCTGAACCCGCGGTGTGCGCGCGCGTGGCGGCTCTTGGGCGACATGGCGGTCGCGGGGTTCGACTTTGACCGGGCCGAGGCGGTGGCGCTGCGGCTCGAGGAGTTGGCGCCCGGCTCGGCCGACGCCGCGGTGGTGCGGGCGCGTGGGGCGCTGCGGCGGAGGGACGCCCTGCTCGCGACCGAGCTTCTCGACGAGGCCCTGGCGGGTTGGCCCGAGCACCGCGGGCTGCTCGCCCTCCAGGCAGCCGCGGCGGCGGTACGGTTTGAGGGCGACCGCACCGGGGCGCTGCTCGAGGCCTTTGACGCCCGCAACGGGGGCGAGTCGCCCGAGGCGCTGCTCGAGGTCGGGGTGGCGCTCTCGGAGGCAAGGCAGTACGCCGAGGCGGCGGGGTACCTCGAGCAGGCGGCGGCACGCCAGCCGACGCTCGCGCGGCCGTGGATCGAGCTGGGCCTGCTCGAGATGCAGGCGGGGCGCGATGTCCGGGCCCGCGATGCGCTGGCCAAGGCGACGGCGCTCGACCCCTTCAATGTGCGGGCGCGGAACAGCCTGGCGCTGGTCGAGGAGATCGCCGGCTTCGCCGAGATCGAGAGCGAGCACTTCATCGTGCGGTACAAGCCGGGGATCGACGAGGTGCTGGCGGTCGAGATGCCGGCGGTGCTCGAGGCGTTCTACGCCGAGCTCTGCGGCCCGAAGATGTTCGACCACGAGCCCGCCGGACGCACGATTATCGAGGTCATGCCCGACCACGCGAGCTTCGCGGTGCGCATCACGGGCATGGCGGAGATCCACACGATGGCGGCGGCGACGGGCCCGGTGATCGCGATGGAGACGCCGCGGTCGGGGCCTGGGCACAAGGCCGGGCCCTACGACTGGGCGAGGACCGTGCGGCACGAGTTCATCCACACCGTGACGCTGTCGCGGACGCGCAACCGCATCCCGCACTGGTTCACCGAGGCCGCGGCGGTGTGGGGCGAGGGGGGGCCCAGGCCGTCGGAGTGGTGGGTGCTGCTGACGCGGGCGTACGAGGCCGGCGAGCTCTTCGACATGGACACGATCAGCCTGCGGTTCGTGCGGCCGCTGAAGCCCACGGACCGGACGCAGGCGTACGCCCAGGGGCACTGGATGTACGAGTACATGGTCGAGCGGTTCGGCGTGCGCGCGCCGCTGGACCTGATGGACCTGTACGCGGAGGGCTGGAGCGAGCGGGAGGCGATGATCGCGGTGCTGGCGGTCGAGCCCGAGGCGTTCTTCGAGGACTTCAAGGTGTGGGCGAGGGGCGAGCTGGTGGAGGTCGGCATGCTGAGCGTCGAGGGCGAGCCGGACGGCGCAGCACTCCTCAATGGCGACCCGGCGGGCGCGACGATCGAGGATGTCGAGACGGCGCTGGCGTTGCACCCCGGGCAATCCGGGCATCCCGACCTCTTGCAGCTCCTGGTGCAACTGCGGCTGCGGGCCGCGGGCGGAGAGCCGACGCCCGAGATGGTCGGGCTGCTCGAGCGGTACGCGGCGGTGCGGCCGGTGGACCCGCTGCCGCGCCGGCTGCTGGCCAGGCTGGCGCTGGCCGGGGCGATGCCCGACGCGCCGGAGCGGGTGATCGAGCACCTGGAGTTCCTGGATGCGCACGAGATGCGTTCGCCGGCGTACGCGGCGGCGTTGGCCGAGCGGTACGCCGCGGCGGGGCGGATGGACGAGGCCTGGGCCAAGGCGCGCCGGGCGACCCTGATCGCGCCCTTCGACGCGGCGACACGCGAGCAGGCGGCGAGGGTGGCGCTCCTGCGGGGTGATCTGAAGGCGGCGGAGGTCGAACTCGTGGCGCTGACGAAGATCGAGCCGGGGCGGGAGCTGCACGAGCGGCGGCTGGAGGCCCTGCGGGGGAAGATGGGTGGGTGAGGG
>CAYJPX010000171.1:0-4312 GCA_964372195.1 uncultured Phycisphaeraceae bacterium | reverse complement strand
CCGCCGGCCTGTCCCTCGGCGGCTGCGCGAACTACAGCCACCCCACCTGCACCGCCGCCGAGCCCGCCATCGCCCCGGGCAAGGCCGCCCTCTACGCCGGGCTCAACGGCTACCACCGCACCGTCACCACCAGCTCGCCCGAGGCCCAACGCTGGTTCGACCAGGGCATCCAGTTCCTCTACGGCTTCAACCACGACGAGGCGATCCGCAGCTTCCGGGCCGCCGCCGCCGCCGACCCCGACTGCGCCATGGCCCACTGGGGCGAGGCCTACGCCCTCGGCCTGCACATCAACAACCCGCAGATGGGTGAGGAGCAGTCGCGCCTGGCCTACGAGGCCGCCCAGCGCGCCCTCGCGGTCATCGACCACGCCGCCCCCGCCGAGCAGCGGCTCATCCGCGCCGTCGCCCTCCGGTACGCGTGGCCCATCCCCGAAGACCGCCGCCCGCTCGACGAGGCCTACGCCGACGCGATGGAGGCCGCCTACGCCGACTTCCCGGCCGACCCCGATGTCGGCGCGCTCTTCGCCGAGTCGCTGATGAACCTCCAGCCCTGGGACCTCTGGACCCACGAGGGCACGCCCAAGGGACGCACGCTCGAGATCCTCGAGGTGCTGGAGCACACGATTGCAGTCGATGAGGACCACCCCGGCGCCAACCACTTCTACATCCACGCCATCGAGGCCTCGCCGTGGCCCGAGCGCGGGCTCCCCTCGGCCGAGCGGCTGGTGGGGTTGGTCCCCGGCTCGGGCCACCTGGTGCACATGCCCTCGCACATCTTCATCCGCACCGGGCGGTACAGCGAGGCGGCCGACGCCAACACCCGGGCCATCGGCGCCGACGAGACCTACTTCTCCAGCGCCCCCGCGCCCGACTTCTACAGCCTCTACTACCTGCACAATGTCCACTTCCTGGCCTACGCCTCCATGATGGAGGGCCGCTACGAGGCGGCCCTCGCCGCCGCCACCAAGATCGAGACCAACATCCCCGCCGACTTCCTGCGCGAGAATGTCAAGTTCGCCGACGGGTTCATGCCCACCAAGCTCCATGTGTTCATCCGCTTCGGCAAGTGGGAGGAGATCCTGCGCGAGCCCGCGCCCGAGGACTACCGCCTGCTCAGCCGCGCCGAACGCCACTACGCCCGTTCCGTCGCGCTGGCCAACCTCGGGCGGATCGGCCAGGCCAAGCGCGAACTGGCGAGCTTCGACGAAGTCGTCGCCCAGATGGACGACGGCTGGTTCATGGGCAATAACCCCGCGGCCAGCGTCGTCACCATCGCCCGCAACATGGCCGCCGGGGAGATCGCCTTCAAGAGCGGCGACCCCGACACCGCCTTCACCCTGCTGCGCGAGGCCGTCGCCCAGGAGGACCGCCTGGTCTACGACGAGCCCCCCGGCTGGATGCAGCCGGTGCGCCACGCCCTCGGCGCGCTGCTCCTCGCCGACGGCCGGGCCGCCGAGGCCGAGGCGGTCTACCGCGAGGACCTGGCACGCCACGCCAACAACGGGTGGGCGCTGCTCGGCCTGCAACAGTCGCTGACGGCCCAGGGCAACGCGGCCGACGCGCAGTCGATCGAGACCGCCAAGCACCTCGCGTGGGCGCGGGCAGATGTCGCCCCGAAGGCGTCGTGCTACTGCCACCCCGACGCGGAGGAATAGCCAGTCGGCGGGCGGCCACCCGCCGGATGCACCGCCGAGAACGCCGAGAACGCCGAGGTCGCCAAGGGGGGGGAGCAAGACCGAAGCACCGAGAAAGCTGGGTGGCATGGGCAAGGCGAGCCCACCCCGGGCCCTCATGCGCCCGGGCCACGCACGCTCGCCTTGCCCGTGCAAGCCCGCCGCCAACAGAGGCGAAGCTCAGCACAGCCCGGCCCGTCCCACTCTCGGGGGGTCGAGCCGACCATCCGCCGATGCGGTTCCACCATCGGTATCGCTGTGGAACACTCGACCCAGACGGGCTGGTTCAGGTGGGACCGGCCTGGCCCCCGGGACACCACCACCGGCTCGGATGACGGATCGGCGGATTCTCGGCTCAGGCTCCGCAGAGCGTCGGAATGCCGTCGGACGCCCGCTCGGGCAGGACGACCGAATCCAGGTCAAGGGGAGGCGACATAGACCCGCTTCAGCGGGTACCGGTGCCGCATCTCGGGGCTGAGGTTCTCGTAGGAGTCCAGGAACAGGTCCACGAATCGCTCGGCGTCGATGAGGATCAGGTTGGCATCGTTCTGCTCGGTGTGCCGGGCATCCACGGAGAAGCCGCCAAGGCTAATCACGACGCCCTTCTCCCCGGAGTTGAGCACGCCTCGGAGTTGCTTCACCACCGGGGCCCCGGCCGAGGAGGTGCCGCTCTTGGCCTGGATCTTGAGAATCGGCGGCGTGACACCGAGGGGGTCGGCATGCGCCACAACATCCACTCCCAGATCCCGGGAGCCCTGCTGGACGGTTGCCGTGTAGCCCATCGCCCGAAAGACGGCGGCGACCACCTCCTCGAAGTCCTGGTGGGTGCGGGACCACCGGCGGATCAGGTAATCCTTGGTCGCCTGGAGCACTTCCTCTGCGGCCGAGACCGCCGTCTCCTCGCTCTCGGTGGTCTCCTCCTCCTCAACCGGGTCGGGCTGCTCCGGTGCCTCGTCGGCGAGCTGCTTGCCCGCGAGGACCGCCCGGACCTCTTCGAGGAATTCATCGGCGCTGGAGAGCGTTGAGAAGCTCCCGAAGCTATGGAGCGCTTGCTGGGAAAACCGAACCCGGGGCACCCGGGCCAGCCACTCCACCCGTCGGACATTGCAGCAATCTCCCTCCCGCAATTCCGGGTCGGGTGACCACTCGTAGGGCCCGGTGACCTTTCCGATCAGGATGTCCCGGGAACCCTTGATCGGGTAGACGATCGGCTCGCCGATCTGCACCTCGTGGGCGAAGCGGAAGACCTGCCCGTAGCTGGAACGCACAGACGCGGCCGACTTGTTGGGAAATGCTCGCCCGAACGCGGCCTTCAGCTTGTCCGGGGTGTCGTGCGGGTGGAGGTCGCCAATCTTCGTCCACCCGATGCACACGAAGCCCTCGTCCTGGGCCCGAGCAACCACGCGCTTGCCCTTACCGGAAATGTGAATGACCCACAACCGATCCTGATTCTCGAACATGGGTACCCCCAAAGACCGCGTCGTCGGACTGCCGGACAATCGTGCCGGGCTGCTCCGTGTTTGAAACGCCTTGCGCGAATCGCGACCCAGCCGCATTGACCTGCCTGGGATTCCGGTACCGGTTCGGGCGAGAGCAACCAAGTCTACCTTCTCCTCCCCCCGCGTGCAGGACGGCGACGGAGCGAGGCCGAGCGGAATGCGAGCCTGCCGCCCACACGGGCAGCGGCCAGGGCAATCCTGCCCACGCCACTCTCGGAGGCTTGAGCCGACCACCCGCCGCCAGCGGCCCAGGCGGCGATTCGCCGGTACCACCCGCCGGTGCATTGCGCACGGGTCGGCGGTCTGGTAGGATGGTCGCGGTAGACTCCAGGAGGAACTGCCGATGCCCAACATCCAGGCTGAGCGGCTGCGTCATCTCGCGATCAAGCCGGAGGAGTGGGAGGTTGCGTCGGGGCGGCTGCCGGTGAGTGCGCCGCTCGAGCCCGGGGGCAGGCCGGAACCGTTCGTGGCGTGCGTGTGCGTGAGCGAGGCGGGGGAGATGTGCATGGCGGACCCGCAGCCCGAGCGGCTGGCCTCGGCCAGCGTGGGGGTGGACGCGTTCACGCGGCTGGCGTTGGACGGGGTGGCGCAGGCGATGCCGGCGCTGGGGTATCTGCCCGAGGCGGTGACGATCGGGACGCTGCCGCGGCGGGCGAGAGATGCGCTGGGCGAGGTGCTGGCGGAGCTTGGGATCAGGGTGGAGCTGAAGACGCAGACGCCGCGGGCCAGCGCGGTGCTGGAGGTGCTGGGGGAGGCGATGCTGGGCGGGTCGGAGGTCGACGGGGGGCCGATCGATGCGCCGGGGCTGATCCGGGCCAGGGGCATGACGATCGAGCGGGTCGCGGCGTTCGCCGACGCGGCGGCGGCGTTCTGGGAGGCGGGGCCGTGGGAGCTGAGCGGGGCGGAGGTCCTGTGGCGGATCGAGCCGGCGCCGAAGACCAAGGGGCTGACGCATGTGACGGTGATGGGGGCGCTGGGCCAGGAGTTCGGGCTGGGGTTCCTCGCCGGGATCCACGAGCTCATCGGGATGATGGGGGCGGAGGACCCGGGCGAGCTGTTCTCGATGCTGCGCCGGACCATGTGGTCGGTGGGGTTCGAGGAGCGGGGGTACATCCCGGAGGAGGATGCGCTGCTGTGGGA
>CAYJPX010000170.1:0-4335 GCA_964372195.1 uncultured Phycisphaeraceae bacterium | reverse complement strand
GCGGAGGTCGGCGAAGGCGAGGACCTGGGCGGCCTCGGCGGCGTCCTGTTCGGGGACGCCGAGGTGCATGAAGACGGCGCGCGAGAATGCCTTGAGGGCCTCGATGTCGAAGGTGGTGGCGGTGACCGCGTCGCTCGGCATGGATCCGGTCTCGGGGTTGGGCGGGGGGGGGTGCGCGGGGGGGGGGGTGTTGACGCCCCCCCCGCGGGGGCGGGCGGGGGGCCCCCGGGGGGTGTGAGCCGTGCGGTGGGTCATTGCACGCCCGCACGGCGGGGACGGCCGTGGCACACCTGGGGAGGGTGCGTGGAGACTACCGCGGCAGCATAGCGGCAATCGTCTCGCCGATGGCCAGCGAGCCGGTGGCGGCGGGCGACGGGGCGTTGCAGACATGGATCACCCGCCCGCTCCGCTGGATGAGGAAGTCGTCGACGAGTGTGCCGTCCGGGGCGAGCGACTGGGCCCGCACGCCCGCGGGCGCGGGGGTGAGGTGCTCGGCCCGGATGTCGGGAACCAGGCGTTGGAGGGCGTGGGTGAATGCCCGCTTGCTCAGCGAGCGGTGCATCTCGCCCAGGCCCATGCGCCAGTGCCGGGCGATGAGCTTCCAGAAGGCCGGGTAGCCGAGCGTCTCGGCGAGGTCGTCGACATCGACATCGCCCCAGGTGTACCCCTCGCGGGCGAGGGCCAACACCGCGTTGGGGCCGCACTCGACCCCGCCGTCGATCATGCGGGTGAAGTGGACGCCCAGGAAGGGAAAGCTGGGGTCGGGGACCGGGTAGATGAGGTTGCGGCAGAGATGGTGGGCGTCGGGGGTGAGCTCGTAGTACTCGCCGCGGAAGGGGATGATCTTGGCCGGAGGCTGCTGGGCGGGCTGGTCGTCGGCGGTGGTCTTGGCGGCGACGCGGTCGGCGTGGAGGCCGGTGCAGTTGATGACCGCCGCGGCGGTGAACTCGCCCGCCGTGGTCTCGACCGTGCAGGCGTCGGGGCGGGTGTGGACGCCGGTGACGCGGACGCCGGTACGGACCTCGCCCCCGGCCTGCTCGATCAGGGCGACCAGTGTTTCGCACACCTGCGTGTAGTCGATGATCCCGGCCTCGGGGACATGGATGGCGGCGAGGCCGGCGGCGTGGGGTTCGAGCTCGGTCAGGCGGGCGCGGTCGATGCGTTCGCACGCCACGCCGTTGGCGCGGCCGCGTTCGAGGATGCGGTCGAGGGCGGGCAGCTCGTCCTCACGGGTGGCGACGATCACCTTGCCGCAGATTTCGAAGGGGACGCTGTGGTCGCGGCAGAAGGCCTCGAGCATCGCCTTGCCACGCCGGCAGTTGTCGGCCTTGAGCGAGCCGGGCTTGTAGTAGATGCCCGAGTGGATGACGCCGGAGTTTCTGCCGGTCTGGTGGGCGGCGACGCGGGGCTCTTTGTCGAGCACGAGGACGCGGGGGTGGGGGTCGCGCCGCTGGGCCTGGTAGGCGGTCGCCAAGCCCACGATGCCGGCGCCGAGGATGAGGATGTCGGGGTGCGCCATGGGCACTGTGACGATAGCGCCGGCGGCGAGGAGCCGGGGGTGTGGGGCGGGCTCGGGCGGCAGGTCAGCGCGTCATCTCCTCGATGTCGTGCAGCAGCCGGTTCTCGAGGCGGACATCGCGGAGCGAGAGCGAGAGCTCGAACATCTCGAGCAACACCCCCGCCGCCATCGCGAGCAGGCCCACGGCAAAGGACAGGAAGGCGACGAACCAGAGCGGCTGGCTGATCAGCGAGAGCCCGATGGCGGCCGAGCTGCCCAGCATGGCGAGGATGCTCGCGAGGAGGCACTGCAGCGCCGCCCGGATGAGCGCCGCGCGCCTGAGCACCCCCGACGAATGGGCTTCGAGGGCTTCGAGGCGGAGCTGGTCGAGGGCCCCGAAGCTGTTCGCGGAGCCCTGGCTCGCGGACTTGAGCAACTGCACCCGCTCGTTGGCGAAGGTGCGGGAACGCCCGACCACCACCGCGTAGCGGTTGAACAGCCCCAGGGTGATGAGCCCGGCGGCGGAGATCATCACCACGGGGGTGGCGAGCTGACCGATGACCACGGCGGTGTCGGATTGCATGGGGGTGCTCCGTCGGGTAGGCCCGGAGGGGTGGTATCGGCGTGGCGGGCGGGGGGGCGAGAGGGGGCGCGGGTGGGTGAAGAATAACCGCCCCGCGCGGTGCGGGGCGGTGGGGGGATGTGGGGGGTTGAAGCAGGGGTGCGCGGTGCGGGGGGCGCCTCGCTGGCGCTTCGGGCTCTGCTTTAGCCGATGGTCTTCTGCCCGGCGACATGCTTGAGGCCACGGCGGCGGTCGCGGAGGCGCCGGCTCTTGCCCACGCGGTCGCGCAGGAAGTAGAGCTTGGCCCGCTTGGAGTCGGCCCGGCGGACGACCTCGAACTTGGCGATCATCGGGCTGTTGATGGGCCAGGTGCGCTCGACACCCTCGTTGTCGACCACGCGGCGGACGATGATCATCTCGCCGATGCCGCGTCCCTTGCGGGCGATGAGCACACCCTGGAAGACCTGGATGCGCTCCTTCTCGCCCTCGACGATGCGGGCGTGGACATTGATCGTGTCGCCGATGTCCATCCGGGGGATGTCGGTCTTGAGGTTGGCGGTGTTGATGCTCTCGAGAATCTGCTGCGCGCCCATGTGGCACCTCGTGTTCGGACCGGCGTGGCCGGTTGGATTTTGTCAGGTTTTGCGTGCCCCGCGGGGGGGTCTCAACAGTAGGCGGCACGGCGGGGCGGTTCTAGTGGTCGGGAGAGGGTGGAGTCCCGCCGTGAGTCCTGGACTGACCCAACGGATTCCCCGAGAAGATCGAGGACCAGTGGCACGCTCTTCGCCTCCACCTCTCGCACTACAGATGGTCCCGGCATCACCAGACCAGCAAGGCCACCCCAGCGGTCGCGGCGGGGCTTGCCGACCGCTGTATGCTCGTGGCGAAGGCGCTTGAGCGGATGCAGGCCCGGGGAGCGGCGAGTGGTGGCCGGACGCCAGCTCGTCGGCCGTCGTAGTCAGGCGCACAAGAGGCTGAATGGGGAAAAACCCTATCAAAGACCGAATTATCACGGGTTTTGCTTGACATTTGTCAACAGGCGGGCATGATTATGGCGAAGGCGAGGAGCAGACATCCGGACAAGGAGATCGAGCTGGCCGTGCAGTACGCGGAGGCCCTTGGCTGGTCTGTGAAGATGTCGAAGAAAGGGCACGCATGGGGTTTTTTGTTGTGTCCACACGCAACCCGTGAGGGCTGCAAGATCGGTGTCTATTCGACCCCAAGGAACACGGGAAACCACGCGAGACATATCAGGAACCGTGTGGATAGGTGTGATCACCGGATGGAAGGCGACGACTGAAATGACCACTCTGGGTGCCAATAAGTGCGAGCGTGAATACGACTTCGCGTTGGTCGTTGCTGGTGTGCCGGAGTTGTCTGAGGATATCATGGACGCCTTGTTTGAGGCCGGGTGTGACGATGCCACCCCCAGCATGCAGTATGGGCTCCTGTACCTGGAGTTCAGTCGATCAGCTCAGTCACTACAGGATGCAATCATCAGTGCTATCGGCTGCGTTCTCAAGGCTGGAATCTCGGCCCGTGTCATTCAGGTTGACGACTGCAACCTCGTGACACAGGCGGAGATCGCACGGAGAATGGGCCGGAGTCGTCAACTCGTGCATCAGTACATGACCGGCGAACGGGGTCCGGGCGGGTTCCCTCCTCCGGTCTGCCACATCATGGACCGTGCGCCCCTGTGGCAGTGGTGTGCCGTCAGCTTCTGGCTGGCGAGTCACAACATGCTGCGCCCCGAAGAGAGTTGGAACGCCGCCGTGGTTGAGGCGATCAACAATGTCCTGGAACGCTCCCAGATGCCAGAAGGGTTGTTCGAGCAGGTTTCGCGAGACCTCCAGACTCTCGGCCTTCGCTAGCTGGCTTGAGCGATTCTCAAAGTAAATCACTTCCGGAGAGGGGCTCCTGGTCCGGTCGGCCCAGCAGGTCCGGCCTCCGTTCACGCGTGCGGGCGAGCATTTGTGCGAGTCGCCAGCGGGCGACTGCGCCGTGGTCGCCGGAGCAGAGGACCTCGGGGACTTCCAGCCCTTCCCAGATGCGCGGCTTGGTGTAGTGGGGGCAGTCGAGGAGGCGGGTGTGCTCGGAGAGGCCGAGCTCGCGGAGGAGCTTCGGGGGCAGGGGCGAGCCGTTGGGGTCAGTGGTGGGGGCGGGGTTGAAGGAATCCTGGGCGGCCGAGTCGTGGGCGCCGCGGGGGGCGGGGGGGGGGCGGGGGGCGGGGGCGGCGGGGCCGCCGGCGGCCACCGCGCCGCCCGGCAGGACGAAA
>CAYJPX010000169.1:0-4481 GCA_964372195.1 uncultured Phycisphaeraceae bacterium | reverse complement strand
AACCGCTCAATCTCCCCCGGATCCTTGACGATCGCGCTCGACAGGTCCTGCCCGCCCTTGGCCGTCACCAGGATGTCGTCCTCGATCCGCACGCCCAGCTTCTCACCCGGCAGATAGATCCCCGGCTCGATTGTCACGATCATCCCCGCCTCGAGCGTGCCATCGGGCTCGGCGTCGTGGACCTCCATGCCGAGCTGGTGCCCGATGCCGTGCATGTAGGCATCGCCGAAGCCGGCCTTCTCGATGACGCGCCGGGCGGCCTTGTCGACCTCCCACATCGCGGCGCCCGGCTTGACGGCCTCGATCGCCGCGAGCTGGGCCTCGAGCACGATGTCGTAGATCTCGCGCTGCCGCTTGGTGAACTTCCCGCTCGCGGGGTAGGTCCGCGTGATATCCGCGGTGTAGCCACGGCACGCCGCCCCCGCATCGATGAGCACCAGGTCGCCCTCCGCGACCGGGCCGCGGTTGTTCATGTAGTGCAGCACCGTGGAGTGCAGCCCGGCGCCGACGATCGGGTTGTACCCCAGGCCGTCCGCCCCGGCGTCCTCGAACCCCCGCACCAGGGCCTGGGCGATGTCCCGCTCGTCGGCCCCGGGCCGGATGGCGCCGATCGCGGCGGCGTACCCCGCCGCCGTCGCCGAGATCGCCCGGGCCATCAGCCCCTGCTCGGCCTCCGACTTGACCGCCCGGAGCCCCGGCACCAGCCCGGCGTGGTCCTCGATCGACACCCCAACCACCCGCTCGGCGAGCTTGCGGTAGAGGGCCAGGTCCTGCGTGACGGGGGCGTCGGGCATCGCCGGCCCGTGCAGGCACGCCAGCTTCTTGCGCTTCCGCGCCAGGGCGGTCATGGTGCGGGCGAAGAACCGCTTGCGCATGATGGTCTCGATGCCGTAGCGGGTCTTGAGCGCCGTCCCGATGTGCTCGCGGTAGCCGTCCCAGACCTCCCACTCGGGGTCGCTGGGGTTGAGGAAGAGCACGCAGCGTCGCTTGGGGTCCTCGGCCTTGGGGTCGAGGACCAGCGCCGCGCCGGCCTCATCGTCGATCCCGGTGAGGTACTCAAAGTGCGAGTGCGCCCGCCACTTGCCGAGCAGCGGCGCGCCGCCCTCGCCGGCGAACACCACGCCCACCGCCCCGCCCAGCGCCTTGAGCACCTGCTTGCGTCGGGCGGCGTACTCCTTGTGGGTGATCGACTCGGCCGGGGCCGGGGCCGCCGTCCGCGGTGTGCCTGTGGTCGCGCCGGCCTTGGTGCTCGCTGATTTCTTCGCCATGGGTGCAGACTCCCGCGGTGGACATCGCCGCGCGGGCCGCGCCGAAACACTCCGGCCCGCCCGCGATCTGGCCCCGCAGGATATGCGCTGTCACCCGGCGCCGAGCATCGCCTCGATGCACCCCTTCGCCCGGTCGGAGTACATCTCCGACTTGCCGAACCCGGCGATCGCCCCCAGTTTCTGCGCCTCGGCCTGGGCATCGGCGAGGTTGCTGACCAGCGCCGACCTCGCCCGCACCCCCGCATCGAGCCCCGCGAGCAGCTCCAGCCCCGAGCCGGTGCCGAAGTCGCCATCGAGCTTGCGGTTGACCAGCAGCCCGACGGCCCCGGGGTGCGCACGCAGCCCCGCGGTGTCGCGGACCGCGACAAACTCCACCCCGGGCGCATACCGCCCCAAAGCCATCCGCATCGCGAAGTTGTCGGGGGTGCAGTGCCCCACCAGCAGGATCTCGCGTGACGCGTCGCTCACAACTCAGCCCTCCGATTCGGTCTTCCGCATCGACACCCCGCCGGCGCCGACGACGACCTCCGCCGCCTTCCAGACAAACCTCCGCTCGCTCCTGTTCCCATCGCCGATCGCCTCGACCACCCGCCGCACCGAGCGGGACGCCAGCCGATCGCCGAACCGGCCCCCCTGCTGCCGGGCATACGCCGCGCGGAGCGCCGCGGCCAGCACCGCCGGGTGGGCGCTCGCCAGCGGCCCCCGCTCCCACCGCAGCGTGTCGCCCTCGACCACGCCCTGCGCGAGAACCCCTGCCGCCAGGGTGTCGAGCAGGTCCCGCACCTCGCGCAGGTGCTCGGCCAGCTCGGCCGCTCGCTGCATGCCCCCGGGGCGGAGCGCTTCCAGATCGCGCACCACGCCATGGCGCAGCGCCGCCCGGAAGCGGGAAATGTCCGCGTTGGTCGGGTCGGTCGCCCACTTCACCCCCGCCAACCCGCACACCCGCTCCGCCTCCGCCCGCCCGACGCCGAGCATCGGCCGGACCAGCACCACCCCCCGCCGCCCGAGCCCACGGCGGCCCGGCATCCCCGCCAGCCCGCCGACCCCGGCGCCCCGCAACATGCCCATGAGCATGGTCTCGAGCTGATCGCCCGCGTGGTGCCCGGTCGCGACAAACGGGCACCCCGCCTCCCATGCCATCCGTTCGAGTTCGCCATACCTCGCCCGCCTCGCGTTCGCCTCGGCGTTGCCCGGCCGCGCTCGCACCGCGACGCCCGCCTCGACGAAGGGCAGTCCGAGCCCTGCCGCCAGGAGGTGCACCCGGTCCCGCTCGGCCTGCGTCTCTCCCGGCTCGCGCAGGTCGTGCACCACATGCCCGACGGTCACCCCCCCACCGCCGGCCGCGAGGGCGAGCGCCAGGGCCGTGGAATCAGCCCCTCCCGAGCAGGCGACCAGGGTCCGTCGATCGGGGTCGCGGACGCCCCGCCCGCCGGAGAGCGCCCGCCATCGCCCGACGACGGCCCGAGCCGTGCTGTCGCGCCGCACCGCCTCCAGATCGGGCCGGGGCACCTGCATGCGGACATGGTAGGGTCGGGGTATGCTCCACCATCGACCCCATGCAGCAGACCCCATGCAGAAGACCCCCTCTGAGAAAACCCCCACCGGGAACCGCCCGCGATGCAGGATGAATCAACCCAGACCGAACAGCAGCTTGCCGCCACGGAAGGGCAGCCCGACCCCGCCGGCGCGGGCCGGCCCGCGGGCTCCTCGCCGGGGTTCGATCGCCAGGATCTCTCGCTCGGTCTGATCGGGTTGGGTTGTGCGCTGATGATGATCGTGGTCTCGCGCATGCTCTTCCGGCGCGACCGCCGCCGTGACGCGCACGCCGCGGCGAACGCCCCCGCGGCCGCCGCTCCCGTGACGGCCTCGGGCGCGGCCCATGACCGGTTGGAGCGACTGATGGCAGACGCCGAGGAGCTGACCCGGCGTCTGGCCGCCGTGCTCGAGAACCGCGCGGCGCGGATCGAGGTGCTCCTCGAGCAGGCCGACGAGCGCCTCGCCGCCCTCGAGACGGCGAGGACCTCCGCCCCAACCACCGAGGCATCGAGAACACCGCCGCCCGCCGCGGGCTTCTCGCTGTCCGACGCCGCGCCGACCACCGACCCCCTGCACCGCAAGGTGTACGACCTGGCCGATCGGGGCCTCACGCCGGTCGACATCGCACGCCAGATCGACCGCCCGACCGGCCAGATCGAGCTGATCCTGGCCCTACGCCGGGCCTGATCGATCCCGGAGCGACCGGCCCAAGCCATGCACCCACGATTCGCCGCATTCCCCGCCGCACTCACCGATCGGGCGCGCATCCTCGCCCTCGGCGCCGACGCCATCCCCGCCTTGCTGGTCCACCCCGATGGCCACACCCCCGCCCCCACCCTCCTCTGGCTCCACGGCCGGACCGCCACCAAAGAACTCGACCCCGGCCGCTACCTCCGGCTCCTCCGCGCCGGCATCGCCACCTGCGCCATCGACCTGCCCGGCCACGGCGAGCGCCCCGGCCCCAAGCTCCACGACCCCAAGCACACCATCGACTTTGCCACCCAGGCCGTCGGAGAGATCGACTCGGTCATCGAGGCCCTGGCCGACCCGCACCTCGAGGGGTACGCTGGCCACGCCTTCGACCTCGACCGGCTCGCGATCGGCGGCATGTCGGCAGGGGGCATGATCGCGCTGCGCCGGCTCTGCGACCCGCACCCGTTCCGCGCAGCGCTGGTCGAGGCCACCAGCGGCCGGCTGACCGACCTCTACTTCCCGCCCGATGCCGACCGCGACCCCTGGCCCATCACGCACCTTCGCGAGAAGGTCGAGGTGCTCGACCCCTCGCGCCACCTCGACCACTTCCAGCCGATCCCGCTGCTGGCCATCCACGCGACCACCGACAAGATGGTCGCCTTCGAGACCCAACGGGACTTCCTCGACGACCTCCGCGTCCACTACCGCGCGATGCGCGCCGACCCCAACCTCATCGAGTTCCTGACCTACACCGACACGGGAGCCCCGCAGGAGCACGCCGGGTTCGGCAAGTATGGCGCCGAAGCCAAGTCCGCGGCGACCGACTTCCTGGTCACCCACCTCCGTCCCGATGCCGCCGCCTAATGCGGATCGTGTCCCGGTCGTGCGCGTTCCGACGGGAGCTCGCAGTCCGCTGGGCGCCGTGGTCTGAACGGAGCGCAGCGCAGTGATGGCCACGCGATTGCGCAACCGCGTGGCCTTCGC
>CAYJPX010000168.1:1835-4522 GCA_964372195.1 uncultured Phycisphaeraceae bacterium | reverse complement strand
GGAGCGCCTCGGCCCGCTCGAACTGCATGACGCCGATGGCGGCGCCGCAGCGGAGGCGTCCGCGCCCGTCGGTGTTGGCCCGGGGGAACTGGCTGAGGCGGTCGATGTCGCGCATCGTGATGAGGCCGGCGAGGTTGCCCCTGGCGTCGACGAGCAGCAGCTTCTCGACCTTGTTCTTGTTGAGGATGAGCTCGGCCTCGGCGAGGGTCGTGCCGGGGGGGGCGGTGATGAGCCCGTCGGCGGTCATCACCTCTCGCACCAGGGTGCGTTCGCTCTCGACAAACTTGAGGTCCCGGCGTGTGAGGATGCCCGCGACGCGCCCGCCGGAGCGGTGATCGGCGTCGGGCTGCTCGGTGGTGACAGGGAAGCCGGAGACATTGTACTTGCGCATGAGCTGCACGGCGGTGCCGACGGTGTCGTCGGGGTGCAGCGTGACGGGGTCGGAGATGATGCCGTGGGCCGATCGCTTGACCTTGGCGACCTCGCGGGCCTGCGTCTCTTCGCTGAGGTTCTTGTGGATGATGCCGATGCCGCCCTCTTGGGCGAGGCCGATCGCCAGGCGCGACTCGGTGACGGTGTCCATCGGCGCGGAGATGAGGGGCACATTGAGCCGGACGGTGTTGGTCAGGCGCGTGGTGGTGTCGGCGTCGGCGGGCAGCACCGCCGAGCGCGCGGGCAGGAGCAGGACATCGTCGAAGGTGATGCCCTCGAGCATGATCTTGGGGGTGGTGGGGGCGCTGGGGGTGGTGGGGGTCCGCGGCGAGGCGCCGGCGGCCGCGGCGCGGGGGGTCGAGGCCACAGCGGGCCCGGCGGCGGGCGTGGTGGACGATTTCGGTAGGGTCTCCATGAGACAGTTTCGCAGGGGGTACCCTGGCAGTCAAGCGCCGTCGCGTCAAGAACGCGCTCGGGGCGTGGATTCTGCGCGCTTTCGGCTCAGATCGTCTCGCCGCACCTGTCCCGCTTGGCCTGCGCCCCGCCCCCGCGGAAGTTGACGCGGATGCCGGCGGCTCTCGCCCGGGCGCCGGCGTCGGAGCAGGCCTCGGCGCCCTTGGCCAAGACCTCGCGGAGCCCGGCCTTGACGCCCTCGAGCCCCTCGGTCCCGGCGGCCATGAGCTTGGCGGCGTCGTCGGGGCTGATGGAACCCTCGGCGACATAGGCGGCGATCTCGCGTCGGGTCTCCTCGCGGGCCTCGGTCTGGCGGATCTTGGTGCGGGCCTTGACCCGCAGGTCGAGGTGCTCGAGGAAGGCCCAAAGCGTGGCCGCCGTGCTGCCGATCACGACGATGAAGAGCCAGAAAACCTGTTCGCTTTCCAATCCCATGATCGTGCTCCCGGCTCGCGTGCTAGCGATTGCAGCCCTTCGCTGATTGCGGCATACCGGCCTTGACAATGCGTTCGGCGTCTTCCGGCGCCATCGAGCCCTCCGCGACATAGGCGGCCAGTTCGCGCTTCGTGGCCTCACGGCTGCGGGTCTCCATCACGCTCTTGATCGTGCCGAAGACGATGCCGATGGTCCCCACCACGAATGCTCCACCGATCGCGATGACCGGGATCACGAGGCCTTCGTTCAGCGCCAATAGCGGTTGCATGTTCGCTCTCCCTGAGACACCGGTCCGGGTCGTCGGCTGGGTCGTCGGTTTAGGCCTTCTCGTGGCCCGCCTTCATCAGGCGTTCCCCCTGCTCGGGGCTCATCGACCCCTCGGCGATGTAGGCGGCGATCTCCCGGCGCGTCCGCTCGCGCGACACGGCCTTGATGATCGAGGTGACCTTGCACAGCACGATCGCGACCACTCCCACGCCCGCGAAGAGCACGGGGATGAAAATGTCCTGGTCGCTCAAGAGCGTCTGAAGCGGGCTGGTATCCATGGTCCTCCCTCCTTGGGGCGGGTCTGTGGGGTCTTTGGGAAGGACCCGGGCCTAGTTTCACACGGGGCGGGGGTGATTGCAAGCGAATCCCGGGGGCGGGGTCGGGGCGGTCCGGGGGGGCTTTGTATGCTCGGGCCATGGATGGGTCCGGGTCTCTCCCCGAGTATTCGACCGAAACCGTGGTCCGCGGCGTGCTCGCGGGCTACCGGGAGGGGGCGTTCCCCATGGCGATCGGGCCTGGGGACCGGCCCGGACTCGCGTGGTACGAGGCCGACCCGCGGGGGGTCATACGGATCGATCCGCCGGGCTTCCACATCCCGCGACGCCTGGCCCGCACCGTGGCGTCGGGGCGGTTCGCTGTGACCGGCGACGAGGCGTTCGGCCGGGTGATCCGGGCGTGCGCCGACCCCCGCCGTGAGGGCGGGTGGATCAATGCCGAGATCGTCGCCATCTTCGAGCTGCTCCACGACGCCGGGCTTGCCCACTCGATCGAGGCCTGGCTGCCGCTCGACGCCGAAGCGACGCGGCACGGCGATGCCGGACTCGACGCCAACCTCCACGACGCCGTCAACCACCGCCTGCTGGTCGGCGGCCTCTACGGCCTGTGCGTGGGGGGCGTGTTCTGTGCGGAGAGCATGTTCAGCCGGCCCGACCTGGGCGGGCGCGATGCGAGCAAGGTCTGTCTTGTGCGCACGATCGAGCACCTTCGGGCTCGCGGCTTTGGCTCGCTGGACACCCAGATGCACAGCAAACACCTCGCCCAGTTCGGCTGCGAGCGCATCGGGCGGGCGGAATACCACCGGCTGCTCGCGGGGCTGCGCG
>CAYJPX010000168.1:0-1825 GCA_964372195.1 uncultured Phycisphaeraceae bacterium | reverse complement strand
CCCGCGCAGGGGGCGGGCGCAACCCCCCGGGGGGCGCGGGGGGCGGCGCTTGGGGGGGGGGGGGGGGGGGGTGTCCCGGGCGGGGGGGGGGGGCACTACCCTTGGGCATGCAGGTGATCGTCAATAGCCAGGCCCGCGAGTTGCCTGAGAGGGCGACGCTCGCCGATCTCATCCGTGAGTGCGGGCTCGATGGGTCGCCCTGTGCCGCCGAGGTGAACAAGACGCTCATCCCCAAGCGCCGGCACGCTGACCACCAGCTGCATGAGGGCGACACCGTGGAACTGGTCACCTTGGTCGGGGGTGGGTGAGAGTCCGGCCATGCCCTCCGGGGCGGGGCACTGTGGGCCCCCTCTCTTTCTCCATGGCTCGTGGGTCCAGCGCGCACTGCCCGGAGCGTTATACCGATTCCAGAGGATGCTCGTGCGGCGGCGTCCGACCCGAGGTGGCCCCGGGGCGCGAGCTTGCTGCGTTCGCCGGGGTGCTTCCGCGGGGCTCGCCGGGGTGCTGCTGCGGGGCTTGCGAGATGAGGCTTGAAGGAAGAGGAGGCATGGAGCCCTCTCCCCAACCCTCTCCCGCCGGGCCCTTCTCAGGGGGAGGCGAGAGGGGGCAAGGCGCCGCCCATTGCTGAGGTGTTGCCGCCTTTGTCGAAGGCGGGATCCGCATTAGTTGAAGATCACGGAGCAAGGAGGCTTGGAGAGATGGAGGGGGCCCACAGTGCCCCGCCCCGAAGGGGGTGCTCCTTGGGCCCCGGCCCTACTCTTCCGCATGACCAGGCAGACCCCCACGCAGCCCCCCACGCAGACGCCCCGCTCGACCGAGCCCGGCCTGTCCCCGTTCGCGATCGCAGGCCGTACCTTCACGAGCCGGCTGTTTGTCGGCACCGGCAAGTATCCCGACTACCCGACGATGCAGGCCGCCCTCGAAGCGTCTGGGTGCGAGGTGGTGACGGTGGCGGTTCGGCGCGAGCGGCTCTACAACGAGCGGGGCGAGTCGCTGCTTGATGCCCTCGACACCGGCCGCTACACCATCTTGCCGAACACCGCCGGGTGCTTCACTGCCGAGGACGCGGTCCGCGTGGCTCGGCTCGGGCGCGAGCTGCTCGACCAGCTCGGCAACCCCGGGGCGAGCTGGGTCAAGCTCGAGGTGCTCGGCGATAAGAAGACGCTCCTGCCCGACCCGGTCGGCACGCTCGAGGCGACCCGGGTGCTGGCGGCCGAGGGGTTCCAGATTCTCTGCTACTCGAGCGATGACCCGATCTCGGCGGCCCGCATCAAGGACGCGGGGGCGGCCGCCGTCATGCCCGCGGGCTCGCCCATCGGCTCGGGCCAGGGCGTGCTCAACCCCAACAACATCGTTCTCTGTCTTGAAGCCCTCAAGCGCGGCGACCCGGGCTACCCGGTCATCGTGGATGCGGGCGTGGGGGCGGCGAGCGATGTGGCCCACGCCATGGAGCTCGGCGCCGACGGCGTGCTGCTCAACACCGCCATCGCCCACGCCAAGCAGCCGGTGATGATGGCCCACGCGATGCGCAAGGCGTGCGAGGCGGGGCGGCAAAGCTACCTCGCCGGGCGGATCGAGAAGAAGCTCTACGCGACGGCGAGCAGCCCGTTTGAGGGGGCGATCAGCTATATCCCCGGCGAATGACACGGATCCCGAGCGATGCTCGTGCGGCGGCATCCAACCCGAGGCAGCCAGGGGCGCGAGCTTCCGGCGTTCCTCGGGGTACTTCTGCGGGGCTTGCGGGATGAGGCTTGAAGGAGGAGGAGGCAAAGAGCCCTCTCCCCAACCCTCTCCCGCCGGCGGCGGGAGAGGGGGCAAGGCGCCG
>CAYJPX010000167.1:0-4610 GCA_964372195.1 uncultured Phycisphaeraceae bacterium | reverse complement strand
GGCTCCGCCGAGCGGGTCGGTATCGATGGCCGGCTCGACCGCCGCCCGGCACAGCTGTCCGGCGGCCAGCGCCAGCGCGTGGCGGTCGGGCGGGCCATCGTCCGCGAGCCCAAGGCCTTCCTTTTCGATGAGCCCCTCAGCAACCTCGACGCCAAGCTCCGCGTCACCACCCGAGCCGAACTCAAGGCCCTGCACCAACGCCTCAAGACCACGACCATCTATGTCACCCACGACCAGGAAGAGGCCATGACCCTCGGCGACCGGATCGTGGTCATGGCCGCCGGCATCATCCAGCAGCAGGGCACGCCCTTCGAGGTCTACCGCAACCCGGCCAACCGGTTCGTCGCCAGCTTCATCGGCACGCCGCCCATGAATTTCGTCGACGGTGCGGTCGTCCGCGACAACCGGGGCCTGCGATTTGCCAGCGGCGACGGGGCGGTGGACCTCGCGGTCCACCCCTCGCACGCCGCCGATGTCGGGTCCGCGGTCGGCGTGCCGACCACCCTCGGGCTCCGCCCCCAAGCGATGGCGCTCGCCACGGCCCACCAGCCGGGCCGGACCATCCGCGCGACCGCCCGGGTCATCGAGCTGCTCGGCGACCAGATGGATGTCACCTGCGACGCCGGCGGGCACACCATCGTCGCCCGCGTCCGCGCCGAGCCGGGCCTGCACCCCGGCGACGGGGTCTTCCTCGAGGTCGAGCCCGAGCGGGTCCACTACTTCCGGGCCGGCGAGTTCGGCGAGAGCCTGCTCGCCCACGACCGGGGGGCGGTGACGGCATGAGGAGCTCCCGCGGCAGGCGTGGCGCCGACCAGGCCCCGATGGGCATGCGAGACCTCCTCGAAGCCCGCGAGATGTTCTGGCAGAATGTCACCCGCGAGATGCTCACCGCCCTCGCGATGCAGCGGGCCCGCATGCTCAGCCAGGCCGACGCCGCCAGACGCAAGCTCATCGCCGAGGGCAAAGAGGACCCCGGCCCGCCCACGAACCTGCCGGGCTTCGACGGACGGATGGCGATCGTCACCCGTCTGGGCGAGCGGATCCCGGTCGCCGACATCACCCCGCTGTTCGCCTGCTCGATCGGGGGCACCTCGCGCCAGCGGGCCCTCTCCGAGGATGTCCAGTGCACCGTTTTCCAGGTCAGCACGCCCTCGGGGGAGGTGTACACCTTCCCGGTCCATGAGATCCGCGGCATCCACGCCCTCACCGAGGAGGCCATGCAGGCCCTGCAGGAGGAAGCCGCCGGGGAGGAGGGCCAGCCCCTGACCGGCGTACCGTTCGGGTTTGCTGCGTTCACCTCGCTCTCGCGGGAACTCGAGCCCGACGAGCTGGATCAGGCCGCCGAGGGCGACGATCCAGGGCATCCCGGGGAGCCCGGACAGCCCGCGCAGCCCTCCCGAAGCCGCGGAACAAATCGTCCCCGCGGCGGGTTGGGCTGATCGGGCAGCGTGACAGTCCCTCCCGCCCGCCTGCCCACAGAAAGGCCCTGCCCCATGCGCACGCTGATCGCCATCCCGGTCTACAACGAGGAACGCTATGTCTGCCGGGTCGTCGACCGGGTGCTCGAGCACGGGCACGATGTGCTCGTCATCGACGACGGCTCGACCGACCGCACCCCCGAGCTGCTCGCGGCCAAGCCCGTGCGGGTCATCCGCAACCAGCCCAACCTCGGATACGGGGCCTCGCTGCGGGAGGCCTTCCACGCCGCGACGGCCGGCGGGTACGACTGGGTCATCACCATGGACTGCGACGAGCAGCACGAGCCCGACGCGATCCCCGAGTTTGTCGAGGCGGCACGCACCGGCGATGCGGACATCATCAGCGGGTCGCGGTACCTCGTCCGCCAGCCCGAGGACGACGCCCCGCCGATCGAGCGGCGGAATGTCAACGCCGCCATCACCCGCGAGATCAACGAGCGCCTCGGGGAGGTCCTGATCGAGGCGGGCGGGTCGCTGCTCACCGACGCCTTCTGCGGCTTCAAGGCCCACCGCGTCGACGCCATGCGCAAGCTCCACCTCACCGAGAGCGGGTACGCCTTCCCCATGCAGCTGTGGGTCCAGGCGGCGGCCGCGAGGCTCTGCGTGCGGGAGATCGCGGTCAAGCTCATCTACAACGACCCCAACCGCAGCTTCGGCGGCGACCTGGACGATGCGGACATGCGCCTGGCCCACTACCGCCATGTGCTGCACTGCGAGCTGCGCCGCCACCGCGACCGCCTGCCCGAGCCGGCCTGGCACGATGTGCGCTGCCCGTGCCCAGGGTTCTAGGACGGGGTGACCGCTCTAGACTGGGTGCGCATGCCCGAGCCCCAAGCTCACCCCGAGTTGCTGTTCGACCCCGCCCCGGGCTCGTGGCCCGACTTGGTGCGCCGGCCGTCAACCGACGACACCACCCGCCGCACGCGGGAGACGCTCGGATTGGCGCTCGACCGCCCGGTCGTCATGGCGGGGCACCAGCCGGGCTTCTGGCACCCGGGAATCCTCGCCAAGTGGGTCGCGACGCACGCGCTCGCCGAGCGCGTCGGCGGCGAGGGGGCGTGGGTGGTGGTCGATCAATCGCCGGGGGCGGGGGCCCAGCTCGGCTACCCGGCGGCTCGGGGCGAACGACTGACCCGCCAGTCGCTCGCGCTCGGCACGCCGGACGCCCCCCCCGCGGCCCAGACGCCCTCCCGCTTCATCCCCCCCACCGACGCCGCGATGGACAGCGTGGGGTCGGCGCTCGACCGCATCGCCGCCCTGCTTGACGCGCACGCGGCCGGGCCAACGCTCGCCCGACAGCTCCACGCCGCGTGCGTGGACTCGGTCCCCTCGCACCTCACGCTCGCCCCCTGCTTTGCGAGCGAGCTCCACACCACACCCGCGTTCGCCGAACTCGTCGGCGAGATGCGCAGCGACCCCAGGTCATGCGCCCGGCTCTACAACGAGGCCGCAAGCCAGCGCCCCGACGCCGGCGTGCGCCAGCTGGCCATCGCCGCCGCCGCCGTCGAGCTGCCGCTCTGGGAGCGCGCCGACGCGCCCGGCCCGTGGCGCACCGTCACCAGCGACCGCCTCCCCGACCTGCCCAACGACCGCCTCGTGCTGCGCGGGCTGCCCATGACCGGGCTCCTCCGCTGGCGGGCGTGCGACCTCTTCATCCACGGCACCGGCGGCGGGGCGAGCCACGCCGAGGAGGGCTACGACCGCGTCACCGAGCAGTGGCTCGCGGCCTGGCTCGGCGCGACCGACCTCGCACCGGCGGTCGTCGCCAGCGCCACGCTCCGGCTCGACTTCGGCGCCCTGGCCCGCGGCATCCCGACACCCGAGGAAATCGCCCGCGCGCGAGAGCTCGCCCACCGCGCCACCCACGACCCGGCCCTGCTCGGCGACGCCTCGCTCGGCGAGCGGAAGCGCGCCCTGGCGGCCCAGATCGCCGCCCTGCCCCGCGGCAGCGACCAGCGCGCGGGGCTCTTCGCCCGGATGCAGGCGCTGCGGGAAGAGGGCACGCGCTCGAACCCCGATCGGCTCGCCGAGCTGCAGCGCCAGGCCGAGGCGCTCGCCGCCCGGGCCGAGGAAGCCGACATCGTCGCCGACCGCACCTGGCCTTGGGTCTTCTTCCCCCGCCCGGCGATCGAGGACCTGTGCGACCGGATCGTTGCGGCCATCGGCGATGCGTAACCACGGCGCGCCCGCTGACCCCGCGGTGCTCAGCGCTCGCCCGCCCGCGCCCCAGGCCCGCTACGCTGTCCTCGTGCTGCGTCTGATGCTGGTCATGCTGGGGTTGTGGATCGCCGGCTGCTCACGCACCGACCCCGCGCCAGCCCCGCCCCCGAGCGCCGAGCCCCGCATCGTCGTGCTCTCCCCGGCCTTGGCGGCCATCCTCGACGACATGGGCTACGCCGACCACGCCGTCGGCAGGCACGGGTGGGACATGGTGCTCGACCCGGCGCTGCCCGTCTGCGGCGAGCAGAACGCGATCAACTACGAGGCCCTGCTCCGCGCCGGGCCCACGCATGTCCTCACCGAGTGGGGCTCACGAGAGCTGCCCGCGAAGCTGATCGCCATGGCCGCCGAGCACGCCTGGACCCTCCGCGATTTCCGCATGCTCACCCTCGACGACATCGACCTGGCGGCGGCCGAGCTGGCGACGCTCTTCCCCGACTCCGTGCCGGCCGACCGCATCGCCCGCTTCCGCGCGTTGGTCGCCGGCCCGCCGCCGAGCCCGCGGTGGGAGGGGCGGGTGCTCCTCCTCATGAGCGCCAGCCCGCAGATCACCGCGCTCGGCCCCGGCTCGGCCCACCACGAGCTGCTCGTGCGTGCCGGGGGCGTGCCGGCGATCACCGAGGGCTCGCCCGCCATGCCCATGCACGCCGAGGATGTGCTCCGCCTCGCGCCCGACGCGATCGTGCTGATACGCCCGGGCAGTGAGACCGGGGACGACCCGACGGCGGCTAGGCAAGCCCTCGGCACGATCCTCGAACTCGACATCCCCGCGGTGGTCAATGAGCGGTTCGAACTGGTGACCGGCCCGTTCACCCTCCTGCCGAGCACGCCGCTCGTCGAAGTCGCCGACCAGCTCCGCACCGCCCTCAACCGCTGGGCCGACGAGTAGCAACCACACACCCACCCCCACAC
>CAYJPX010000166.1:0-4696 GCA_964372195.1 uncultured Phycisphaeraceae bacterium | reverse complement strand
AGGCCGGCGACCCACCACAGCCAATCGACCCCGCCGCGCCACATGCTCGCGCCCATCGCGGGCAGGTAGGTCGCGAGCATGATGGCGAACATGCCGGCGTACCACGCCCCGATGGTGAGGATCGGCACGGCGTCGCGGCGGTTGTTGATGGCGATGCGTGTCAGCGCCCCGACCTTGAAGGGCAGGAACGCCAGGAAGGTGCAGAGGGCATTGATCGCGACATGGTCGACCGCGGGCAGGCGCTTGACCGGGCGGAGGGTGATCCAGAAGAGGAGGCCGTTGATAAAGAGCGTGCCCGCGCTGAGCCCGAGCAGCAACGCGACCTGGCCGGGCGTCGCCTCGCCGAGCTTGGCGAGCTGCTCGCGGTTGTCGGGGCTGAGGGCCGTCCGCACGCACCAGCCGAGCAGGAGCAGGCCGATGACAAAGCCGAGGGCCTGGAGCGCGAGGCGCAGCACGCGACGGCCGGGCGCGGCGGTCGGACGCGGGGCGGTCGGGAGTGGAGTGGTCGGCGAGGTGGGCTCGGTCATCATCCGCCCCCGATCGGGGGTGCGCCCATCGCGGGGATGCGGACCAGGTACCGGCGTTCCTCGGGCCAGACGCGGGCCGGGCCGCCGAGTGTCTCGGTGAACTCGTGGACCCGCTCGGGCGTGACGAGCGTGTCGTACCAGCCGCTGGCGTGCAGACGGCGGAGCTCGCTGTCGTTGACCAGCAGCCAGCCGATGCCCCGCCCGCGCAGGCCGCTCGCCCACGCCGCCGGGTTGTCGGGGTGCTGGCGCATCAAGTCGCCGAGCGGGGAGGCGTCGTAGGTCGTGTGGTATGCCACGCCCGGCCCGAAGTAGAGGGGCGTGCTGTCGCCGACAAGCAGGACCAGCTCGCCGCCGCGGTCGGTGGTGTTGCACCAGCCGACGGCCGTGCCATCGGGCGGTTCATCATGGACGCGCGTGAGGGTGTCCGGGAAGAGCGCCAACCCGAGGCCGAGGTTCCCGCCCGCCTCGCCGAGGTAGCCGACCACCAGGAACCCCGTTTGCACTGCGACAACGAGCCCAGCCAGCAGCGCCACGCCCGCACGGCCGTCGGTCCGGGCGTCGACAAGGGTGCGCAGCCGCGCGAGCGCCAGACCGATGACCAGCGACGCAAGCGGCAGCATCGGCAGGAGGAACCGGGATTGCAGGTGGGTGAGACCTCCCCAGCAGGCGATCTGACTGATGAGCACCAGCGCAAGCAGGCACGACACAAACCGGGCGCCGGGCCACCGGGCGAGGAGCGGGAGAAAAGCCAGAACCGTGAACACCGGCACGAGACCCCACTGAGGATTCGCGAGCCCGCGAAACCGCTCGACCGCCGGGTCATCAGGCTCGGAGTTCGGGCTCGACCAGACCAGCGTGCGGAGGCGATCAGCACCCTGGCCGTCGAACGAGTGGGCGGCCCGGTAGCGATCGACTTGCTCCTCGGTCCAGTGCGCCGACCCGAGGGCATCGGTCGCGAACGGGAAGACCGGATTCCCGCCATGGGCGGCGTTTCGGATGAGCCAGGGCGAGAGTGAGACCAGGCCGACAATCGCGCCGGCCGCGATCGCGGCACGCACCGCCGGCCAGTCGCCCCTCCGGCGCTCGGCGTCGGGCGTTTGGGCGAGCGCGTTGCCAGCGGGCGGACGGCCTGCGCCCCATGCCCCGCACGCCGCGACCAGGACCACCCCCGCCGGCACCCCGACGAAGAACAGCGCGGTGGGCTTGAACCCGCACGCCACGCCGACCAGCAGCCCCACCAGCCCGCCGCGCACGCCGCCCCGCAGACCCGGCTGCACGCCGACGAGCAGCGCCCCCGCGAACATCGCGTTCACCCCGCCCTCGTTGTACGCCAGCGAGCCGGTCACCACCGCCCACGGCGTCGCGATCGCTACGCACCCGGCGACCGCGCCCGCCCACCGGGCGATCGCCCCGGCGATGCCCAGGTTCATCGCCAGCCGCTGGGTCGCCCGGGCGGTCAGCCACGCCGCCGCGAGGGTGAGCCCGGCGTGCAGCCCCTGGCAGGCGATCAGCCGCCAGCCGTCGCCGCCGAGCAGGCCGCGCTCGGGGGCGAGGCTCAGGTATCCCAGGTGTGTGAACGCCGCCTCGGCGTACCCGGGCAGGTATGAATAGACATTGTGCTCGACCGGGGCGATCCGCCCGAGCGCCAGCCACTCCTGCGGCAACTGCAGGTGGTAGCTCAGGGCGTCGAACCCGCCATACTCCGAGGCCCACAGCCAGCCGGGGGGCATCGCCGCCGCGACCAGGAGCACCGCGACCGCGGGGCAGGCGAGCATCCAGACCAACCCGGGGACCTGGATCCTCGCCCCGCCGCGCACCGCGCCGGCAACCTGCCACGCGAGCAGGCCCAGCCCGACGGCGCACACGCCGATGGCGGTCACGCTGTTGAGCAGCCCGAGCACGCCGAGCACCTCGCTCAGGCTGACCAGGATCGCCAGCCCGGCGGCGGCCTGGATTGGTACAGAATCGTCACACCGCGCGGCGATCGACTGGCCCCCCGCAAGGAGCTTGACCGGCGAGGGGTCTTCCGGAGTTTCGGAACCGACTTCGGCCCGACACGGGCCGGCTCGCTTGAGGCACCACCGAACCACCGGCCAGCCCAGCCCGAACCCGGCCGCCAGATAGACCACCGCCGGCCAGGAGGCCCCGGCCTTGAGCAGGATCGACCCGACCGCCAGCCCGGGCTCGACCGGCGAGCCCAGCATGGCGGCGACCAGGACGCCGGCGACCAGCGCCAGCACCAGCAGCCCCGCCCGTCTGGCGGGATTCTCCAGGTTGTCGCGCCGGGCGGGCTGGGTCATGGCCGGGGAGTCTACCCCCGCCCGTCGGACGCCGTACCATGTGCTCATGCCCGGGGCCGACGACATCCGCATCACCGAGCCGCTCTGCGCGGTCTTCCGCCGCAAGCTCAAGAGCGAGGGGCTCAAGTACACCCCCGAGCGGGCCCAGGTGCTCGACACGATCATGCGTTTCGACGGCGTGTTCGAGGCCGACCGGATGCTCGACGAGCTCCGCGCCAGCGACTTCCGCGTCAGCAAGGCCACCGTCTACCGCACGCTCAAGCTGCTCCAGGACGCGGGCATCATCCTGCGGGTGCTCAGCAACGACGACCACGCCCGGTACCAGCTCTGCTACGGCCCCACGCCGCACGACCAGCTCGTCCGGCTCGACACCGGCGAGGTGATCGACCTGGAACTGCCCGAGCTGCTCGAACTCCGCGACCGCATCTGCCGCGAGCACGGGCTGGAGGCGCAGGGGCATAGGTTGCAGATCTTTGCCGTTGGCGAGTAGAGAGGCAAAGCTCAAAGCGAAAAACTCAAAGCTCACATAGATGCACTCGGCGGCGACCACCACGGGTCGTCCGCGGCGAGTGTCTTGATTTGAGCTTTGAGTTTTTCGCTTTGAGCTTTACGCCTTTCGCTTTACTCCTCCAAATCGCCCTCCTCGGCGGCCCGCCTCACCGAGTGCTGCCCGCTGAACCACTTGTACAGGTCGGCCATGCGGGCCTGATCGTTGACGAAAGGCCAGGTCGGCGAGTCGGCGGGGACGGGGCGGCCGGTCACCGGGCAGGTCGTCGCCACCCGGGCCGGCAGGGCGAGCGACTGGAGCTGGTCCATGGCGGCCCGGCCGCGCCAGGCCTCGGGGGCTTCCAGCGTGATCGCCCGCGACTGCTCGCCGGTCGCCCGGATCGTCAGCCTCGCGGTGGTCTCCGGCGGCAGGGCCTCGGCGATCCGCTCGGCCCACTCGACCAGCACCACCGACGAGCCGTCCGCCAGTTGATCCCACCCCAAGGCGTCCAGGTCGTCCGCCGAGGTCAGGCGATAGGCGTCCACATGCACCAGCACCGGCTCGCCCTCGAGGGGCGCGGGGTACTCGTTGACGATCACGAAGGTCGGGCTGGAGACGATCCCAGCGTCGATCCCTCGGGCGACCGCGATCGTGCGCACCAGCGTGGTCTTGCCCGCGCCCAGGTCGCCCTCGAGCGCCACGGTGTCGCCCGCGATCAGCACCGCGCCCAGGGCGCGGCCCAGGGCGTCGGTGTCGGCGAGGGAGCGGAGCTCGAAGTCCAGGCGCATCGGGGGAAGCCTATCCACCGTGGTCCCACCCCAGCCCCGCGGCATCGTGCGGCCTGGCGTAGGGGTCGATGATCGTCGCCCCGGGCGTTTCGCCCGCCTCGCACGCCCGCACCACGCCGATCGGCCCGAGCAGGGGCGGGGCGAGCGTGAGCGGGGGCTCCGTGATCTCGGGGTGCTGGGGGTGCCGGGGGTGGATCGCCATGAGCAGCTCGTAATCCTCGCCCTCGCGCACGGCCTGTGCCCAGTCGCGGCAATGGTGGCTGATGGGGAGCTTGGCGGCCTCGATGACCAGGCGCACGCCCGAGGCGACGCCCACGCGGGCCGCGTCGCGACCCAGGCCGTCGGAGAGGTCGATCATGGCGTGGACCCGCCCGGATCTCGCCGCCGCCCGCCCGGCATCGAGGCGGGGCTCAAAGCGCAGGTGCCAGCCCGATTCGAGCGAGCCGCCCACCTGCCCTGTGAGCCACAGCTCGTCACCCACCCGCGCCCCCGAGCGCAGCAGGGGTACACGGCTGGCCTCCCCCTCCGTGGGGGCCGCGCGGCCCCGCCCCCGCGCCGGGGTGGCCGCGCCCCAACCCCCCCCCCCCCCCCCCC
>CAYJPX010000165.1:0-4712 GCA_964372195.1 uncultured Phycisphaeraceae bacterium | reverse complement strand
CACCGGCGACATGATCTGGGCCGACCGCTGCGAGGATGTCGCCTTCAACTCCCTCCCCGCCGCCTTCACCCCCGACATGAACGCCCTCCGATACCTCTCCGCCCCCAACCAGCCGACCTCCGACTCGCGCAACCACGCGCCGGGGATCCAGAACGGCGGGGCCATGTACCTCCTCAGCCCGCACCAGCACCGCTGCTGCCAGCACAACGCCGGCCACGGCTGGCCCTACCTCGCCCAGCACCTCTGGTACGCGACCCCCGACCGCGGACTCGCCGCGATCCTCTACAGCGAGTGCTCGGTCACCGCGACCGTCGCCGACGCTGTGACCGTCACCATCGACCAACGCACCGACTATCCCTTCGGCGAGACCGTGCGCTTCGAGATCGCCCTGGATGCACCGGCGAGCTTCCCCCTCGCACTCCGCATCCCCGGCTGGTGCGACAACGCATCGGTCACGGTCGGCGGCGAGCCGGCCGACGCCGAGTGCACGCCCGGCGCGCTGACCACGATCAACCGCGAGTGGCGCGACGGCGACACCGTCGTCCTCACACTCCCCATGCCCGTCCGCGTCACCACCTGGGACGCCCAACACGGCGCCGTCTCCATCGACCGCGGCCCGCTCACCTACTCGCTCGACATCGGCGAACGCTGGACAGGTTACGACGACGCCGGCGCCGAGAACAAGAACATCACCGACGCCCAGGCCGCCGAACTCAACAGCCGCTGGCCCGCCTGGGAGGTCACCCCCGCCCGCGACTGGAACTACGGCCTCGAACTCGGCGCGAACCCCGCCGACTCGATCACCGTCGTGCGCTCCGAACCCCTCCGCGACGGGCTCAGCCCCTGGACCCCCGAGTCCGTCCCCGTCGCCCTCGAGGCCCCCGCGCGGCGCATCCCCGCCTGGCAGCTCGACGCCTACAGCCTCGCCGCCCCGCTGCAGGATTCGCCCGCCCAGACGACCGAGCCCCTCGAGACCGTCCGCCTGATCCCCATGGGCGCCGCTCGCATCCGAATCAGCCAGTTCCCCACCGTCAGCACCAGCTCCGACGCCACCGAGTGGTCACCACCCAAGTCGCCCAAGAAGCTCTTCGACGCCACCGCCTCGCACACCTACGCCGGCGATCAAGTTGAGGCGATCGCCGACGGCATCAGCCCCGACCACCCCGCCGACCCCACCGTCGCCCGCCACACCTTCTGGCCGCGCCGCGGCACCACCGAGTGGCTCCAGGCCGCGTTCGACGAGCCCCGCGAGGTCCCCGGCGTCTCGGTCTACTGGTTCGACGACCGCGACAGCGGCGGGCGATGCCGCGTGCCCGCCTCCTGGCGAGTCCTTTACCGCGAGGGCGAGGCGTGGAAGCCCGTCGCCACAAGCGATCCGTTCTCCACCGAACGCAATCAGTACAACGCCGTCACCTTCGAGGCCGTCCGCACCGACGCCCTCCGCCTCGAGATCCAGCTCCAGCCCGACTACTCCGCTGGCGTGGTTGAATGGTCCATCGACTGAGGGCCGGGGCTCGGAAGCCGAGGCCGGGCATCCGAGAGGTCCCGCCTTGACAAAGCCCGGAGTTTCTGGTAAAGAAAGCGGTCCAGGCCCGTCCCAGGGGCCACCAAGAGAGGAGACGAGTCATGAGGTATGCAGCAGTGGTTGGCGTAATCGGTCTGATCGCGCCCGCGGCGGTCGCCCAGACCAGCGAGCTCTACATCAACCAGATCGACGCTCGCGGCATGGTCGTGGTCCAAGGGGGCTCGGTCGTTCGGTCCTGGAACACCGGCAACCCGGGAGAGAACGCCCTCGCCGTCGCCGGCACCGTCCGCACCGCCGGCAACTACTGGTTCGGCAGCGGCGCGGGGGCCGAGTACGACCTGTTCGGCAGCCCCCTCGGGCCCACCTATACCATCTTCAGCGGCGGCGGCAACTGGTTCGACGGCACCACCGATGGACGGGCACACAACTACGCCGTCATGCACAACGGAGACTACAACCTCTACACCTTCGACCGCGACTGGACCAACGGGCAGGTGCTCTTCCCCGTCGGCTTCGCCACCTCCGGCATCACCTTCGACCAGCCGCACGGCACGCTCTGGGTCTCCGATAGCCTCACCCGCGAGGTCCGCCAGTTCGACATGGCCGGCAATGTCCTCTCCTCGTTCTTCGCCACCGACTCCGCCTACGCCTACGGCCTCGCCCTCGACCCCGCGGACCAGACCCTCTGGGTCGGCGGCTATGGCTCGAACATGATCTACCAGTACGACCAGGCCGGCACCCTCCTCACCAGCGTCGCGGTCCAGGGCATCGGCAGTGCCTTCGGCATGGAGTTCAATGTCCCCGCACCCGCCACCGCGAGCCTCCTCGTCCTCGCCGGGCTCGGGGCCACCCGCAGAAGGCGGTGAGCCATCAGAATCCACTGTCCGGGTCGCCCAAAACCGCCCCTACGACCAAAAAAATGGGCATGACCCACCCATTTTGAGCCTCCTGGCCGTTTTTTGACCCCAGGTTTGCCTCGGCCCAGCTAGACTTGGCCGTTCGATCGCGGACACCGCCCATGTGGGCGGGCCTCGAAGATCCCGACGCGCGCCTCATGCCCGAGCTGCTGCACCGGTTCAACTCTCCAGGGCATTTGAAGGAAAGCGTCATATGAAGCTTTATGTAGGCAATCTGTCATTCGACACCAGCGAGTCGCAGCTCCGCGACATGTTCAGCGCCCACGGTGAGGTCACCAGCGCTGCCCTCGTCATGGACCGCGACACCGGTCGCCCCCGTGGCTTTGGCTTCGTCGAGTTCGCAGACCAGGCCTCCGGCAAGGCCGCCATCGAGGCCCTCAACGGCCAGAATGTCGGCGGCCGCGACATCGTCGTCAATGAGGCCAAGCCCCGCGAGCCCCGCTCCGGTGGCGGCGGCGGCGGCTACGGCGGCGGCGGTGGTGGTGGCCGCGGCGGCTACGGCGGCGGCGGCGGTGGCAGCCGCGGCGGCGGCGGCGGCGGCGGCGGTCGCTGGTAATCAGCACACGCCTCGGGCAACCGAGGCGGGTTGAGAGATGAAGTCACCAGGCCGGGACCGAAAGGTCCCGGCCTGTCGTTTTGCCCGATACGGTCCCGCCCACGCCGGGCGCGTTTGTGCGCCATTTACGATTCTGCGGGCGATTGTCCCGCGTCCGCGGCGTGGGGCGGTCTAGCCTCCTGGTGATTGTCGTGGTCGTGACCCATCGAGGGTGAGCCACGCCGAGACCGACGCGCACTTCATGCTCGAGTGATCGCACCGGCCATCACTCTCAGGGCATTTGAAGGAAGCGTCATGAAGCTCTATGTAGGCAATCTCTCGTTCGATACCTCCGAGGCACAGCTGCGCGAGATGTTCAGCGCCCACGGCGAGGTCACCAGCGCGGCCCTCGTCATGGACCGCGACACCGGACGCCCCCGCGGCTTCGGTTTCGTCGAGTTCGCCCAGGCCGCGCACGCCAACGCGGCCATCACCGCGCTCAACGGGCACAATGTCGGCGGGCGCGACCTCACCGTCAACGAGGCCAAGGCCCGCGAGACCCGCTCCGGCGGCGGCAGCGGTGGCGGCGGCGGCCGCTGGTAGCAGCCCGCTCCGGAGATGAATGGATGGAGGGTTGAGGGACTGTTGGAGAGACCATGAGCCGGGACCGAAAGGTCCCGGCTTGTCGTTTTGGAGGGTGCACCGGCGGTCTGCTCGGGGCGGCCTGCCCTCAGGCCTCGAGGAAGGGGTAGTCGGTGTAGCCCTCGGGGCCGTCGCCATAGAAGAGGGCGGGCCTGGGGTCGTTGAGGGGGGCGTTGGTGCGGAGGCGGCGCGGGAGGTCGGGGTTGGCGAGGAAGGTCTTGCCGAAGGCGACGGCGTCGGCATCGCCGGCGGCGAGGGTGGCCTCGGCGGTCTCGCGGGTGAAGTTCTCGTTGGTGATGTAGGGGCCGCCGAAGGACTGCTTGAGGCTGGGGCCGAGGCGGTCTTCGCCGAGGTGCTCGCGGGCGCAGAGGAAGGCGAGGTTGCGCTTGCCGAGTTCGCGGGCGACATAGGCGAAGGTGGCGGCGGGGTCGGAGTCGCCCATGCCGTGGGAGTCGCAGCGGGGGGCGAGGTGCATGCCGACGCGGCCGGGGCCCCAGACTTTGCAGCATGCGTCGGCGACTTCGAGCATGAGTCGGGCGCGGTTCTCGATGGGGCCGCCGTAGTCGTCGGTGCGGTGGTTGGTGGAGTCTTGGAGGAACTGGTCGAGGAGGTACCCGTTGGCGCCGTGAATCTCGACGCCGTCGAAGCCGGCGCGCATGGCGTTCACGGCGGCCCGGTGGTAGGCGTCGACGATGCCTGGGATCTCTGCGATTTCGAGTGCCCGGGGGGTGGGGAACGGGCGCTGGGGGCGGACGAGGCTGACATGGCCGGGCGCGGCGATGGCGCTGGGGGCGACGGGGGTCTGGCCATCGAGGTAGCTGGGGTCGGAGATGCGGCCGACATGCCAGAGCTGGCAGAAGATGCGCCCGCCGTGCTCGCCGACGGCCCGGGTGATGCGCTTCCAGCCCCCGACCTGCTCGTCGGACCAGATGCCCGGGGTGTTGGGGTAGCCGACGCCCATGGGGGTGACGGAGGTGGCTTCGGAGAGGATGAGCCCGGCGGAGGCTCGCGGGGCGTAATACTCGGCCATGAGGGCGGTGGGGACGCGGCCGGGGGCACGGCAGCGGGTGAGCGGGGCCATGACGATCCGGTT
>CAYJPX010000164.1:0-4715 GCA_964372195.1 uncultured Phycisphaeraceae bacterium | reverse complement strand
GCTGAACCTGCGCGGGTACAACCTCACCACCTCCATCAACGGAGCGGGTCTGACCAACGACGGGGTCGTTGTTGTCAACTGGAATAACTCGGGCTATACGGCGAACCTCTACTACACCCAGGCTGGGGCGCTCGACGGTGTCGGGACCGTGACGCTCAACAACGGCACCGCCTACCTCGGGTCGGCGGCCGACGCGACGGTCGCGCACGGCGCGTCGCACTCGATCGAGGGCGCGGGGCACCTCTCGGCGGCGATGGCCAACGCCGGGCTGGTGGACGCCGACCGGGCCGGGCAGGCGCTGTATGTCGACGGGCACGCCAAGAGCAACACCGGGTCGATGCGGGCATCGGACGGGGGGCTCCTGCGGGTGCGGCAGACGACGGTCAACCAGACCGGCGGCGGCGAGCTGCTGGCCCAGGACAGCTCGGCGGTCCTGCTCGACGGTTGCACGATCATCGGCGGGACGCTCGAGTCGGCCGGATCGGGCTATGTCGAGCACTACGACCACAGCACGCTCACGGGGGTCACCAACCTCGGGCTGCTGAATCTGCGCGGGTACAACCTCTACACCTCCATCACCGGCGCGGGGCTGACCAACGACGGGTTGATCGTCGTCAACTCGAACCAGGCGGGCTACTTCGCGTCGCTGTACTTCGCGGAGAGCGGGGCGCTCGGTGGGTCGGGCCTGCTCAGGCTCAACCACTACAACGCCCGGCTGGAGAGTGCCGAGGGCATCACCGTGGTCCACGGCCCCTCGCACACCATCGACGGGTGGGGGGAGATCAGCGCGGCGGTGGACAACTACGGCCTGATCGACGCCGACGCGCCCGGCCAGGAGATGGTCGCCGACACCCACGCCAAACGCAACTACGCCCTCATGCGGGCGACCGGCGGCGGGGTCCTCCGCGTCAGCAACACGACGATCGATCAGGCCGGCGGCGGGACGCTGCGTGCCGCGGACGGGTCACGGGTCGCGCTGGAGGGATGCACCATCGCCGGCGGCGTGCTCGATTCGGAAGGCTCCGGCTCTGTCGAGCACGACGGCGGGGCCTGCACGCTCACCGGCGTGACCAACAGCGGCCTGCTCAACCTGCGAGGGCTCAACCTGACGACGGGCGTCCGGGGCGGGCGCCTGACCAACAACGGGCAGGTCGTGGTGAACTGGAACAGCGCGGGCTATTTTTCCGCGATCGCCTTCCTGGAGACCGGGGTCCTCGACGGGGCGGGCACGGTCACGCTCCGCCACGGCAACGCGTATGTGCAGACCGCCGGCGGCGTGACGATGACCCAGGGACCGGCGCACACCATCGAGGGCTGGGGCGGGGTCCAGGCGGCGATGGAGAACTACGGCCTTGTCGACGCCAACGCCGCCGGGCAGGAGCTGGTCGCGTACGGGGAGCCCAAGCAGAATCGCGCCCTGATGCGGGCGACGGGCGGGGGCGTCCTCCGCGTCAGCAGCACGACGATCGACCAGTCCGGCGGCGGGACGCTGCTGGCCGCGGACGGGTCGCGCGTCGCGCTGGAGGGATGCACGATCGCCGGCGGCACGCTCGACACCGAGGGCGGCGGGTATGTCGAGCACGACGGTGGGGCCTGCACGCTCAACGGAGTGACCAACAACGGCCTGCTCAACCTGCGGGGGTACAACCTCTCGACGGTGGTCCGGGGCGGCGGCCTGACCAACAACGGGCAGGTGGTGGCGAACTGGAATAGCGCGGGCTACTTCTCCTCGCTCGAATTCCTGGAGACCGGGGTGCTCGACGGGACGGGCACCGTCACCCTCTTCCGGACCAACTCGTACCTGCAGGCGGGCGGCGGGGTGACCTGCACCATCGGGCCGGACCAGGTGATCGGGGGCGTCGGCACCATGAACGGCGTGTTCGTGAACCGCGGCACTCTGGCCCCGGGCCTGCCGGTCGGCACGCTGGTGGCCAACCAGGCCACGCTGGACATGGCCGACGACGCGACGCTCGCGGTCGAGCTGGCCTCGACGGGCAGCTACGACAGGCTCGACGGCGCGGCGACGATCTCGCTCGGCGGCGCCGTGGATGTCGCGTTCGTTCAGGGCTACCAGCCCGTGCTGTGGGATGAGTTCACCATCGTGCGCGGCAGCTCGGTCGGCGGCGAGTTTGAGGCGATCACCGGCGATCCCCTCCCCGGGGGGTGGGTGTACAAGGTCCGGTACGAGCCGACGCGGGCGGTGCTGATCGTGACCTGCCCGCCGGACTCGAACGCCGACGGCCAGATCAACACGCTGGACTTCCTGGTGTTCCTCAACCTGTGGACCGCGCACGATGCCGAGGCCGATTGGAACGGCGATGGCGCGGTCAACACGCTCGACTTCCTGGCGTATCTGAACGACTGGAGCGGTGGGTGCGCCTGATGGGCGTCGTGCGCCCCGGGCCGGCTATGCCGGCGGGACCTGCATCTCGTGGGCCTCGCCGGCGCCGGCGGGGATGCGGATCTGCTCGACGAGGTCCTGGACCTCGGCGGGCGGCTCTCGGGTGAGCAGGCTGACGGCGATCGAGACGGCGAAGTTGATCAGCATGCCCACGGCGCCGATGCCGGCGGGGGAGATGCCGAGGAGGTAGTGGTCTTGCTTGGGCGTGCCGGGCTGCCAGCCGCTGAGGGCGGCGAGGAGCCAGTCGAGCGCTCGGAAGTTGAACTGGAACATGAGGATGTAGGCGGCGGTGAAGGCGATGCCGGCGACCATGCCGGCGACGACGCCCTCGCGGTTGGCGCGCTTGGTGAAGATACCGAGGAGGATGGCGGGGAAGAAGCTCGAGGCCGCCAGGCCGAAGGCGAAGGCGACGACCTCGGCGACGAAGCCGGGGGGGTTGATGCCGAGGTAGCCTGCGCCGACGACGGCGGCCGCGGCGGCGGCGCGGGCGGCGGTGAGCTCCTGCTTCTCGGTGATCGCCGGCCTGAGGAAGCGCTTGAGCAGGTCGTGGCTGATGGAGGTGGAGACGACCAGGAGCAGGCCGGCGGCGGTGGAGAGGGCGGCGGCGAGGCCGCCGGCGGCGACGAGGCCGACGACCCAGTTGGGGAGCTTGGCGATCTCGGGGTTGGCGAGGACCATGATGTCGTTGTCGATGTAGAGCTCGTTGTCGTTGGTGGTGTCGAGCGTGTTCTTGACGAGGCGTTCGCCGGCGTGGCCGGCGAGCGTGGCGTAGTCGCCCTTGTCGATGTCGGCCTGGGTGACGAAGTCGGGCTTGCCGGCGAAGGCGGGGCCCTTGCGGTACTGGATGCGCCCGTCGGCGTTCTTGTCGGCCCAGGCGAGCAGGCCGGTGCGCTCCCAGTTGGCGAACCAGGCGGGGGCGGCTCTTGCGGGCTCTGGTGCGGCAGGGTCTTGGGCTTGGGGGATCGAGTCGGCCCTGTAGTACGCGCCTTCGACCGAGGCGATCAGGTTGGTGCGGGCGAAGGCGGCGACGGCGGGAGCGGTGGTATAGAGGATGGCGATAAAGAGCAGGGCCCAGCCGGCGCTCGCGCGGGCGTCGCGGACCTTGGGGACGGTGTAGAAGCGGACGATGACATGGGGCAGGCCGGCGGTGCCGACCATCAGGGCGAGGGTGATGCAGAGGATGTCGAGGATGGGCTTGGAGCCGTCGGTGTAGGGGGCGAAGCCGAGTTCTTCGTGGAGTCCGTTGAGCTTGTCGAGGAGGTGGACCTGCTCTCCCGCGGCGATCCGGGAGCCGAGGTCGCCGGCGAGCTCGCTCCCGAAGCCGATCTGGGGGATGGGGTTCGCGGTGAGCATGATGGAGATGAAGATGGCGGGGACCATGAAGGCGAAGATGAGGACGCAGTACTGGGCGACCTGGGTGTAGGTGATGCCCTTCATGCCGCCGAGGACGGCGTAGAAGAAGACCAGTCCCATGCCGATGAGGACGCCGACGGTGATGTCGACCTGGAGGAATCGGCTGAAGACCAGGCCCACGCCGCGCATCTGGCCGGCGACATAGGTGAAGCTGATGAAGATGGCGCAGAGCACGGCGACGACGCGGGCGAGCTGGGAGTAGTAGCGGTCGCCGACGAAGTCGGGGACGGTGTACTTGCCGTACTTGCGGAGGTAGGGGGCCAGCAGGAGGGCGAGGAGGACATAGCCGCCGGTCCAGCCCATGAGGTAGACCGAGCCGTCGTATCCGGCGAAGGAGATGATGCCGGCCATGGAGAGGAAGCTGGCGGCGGACATCCAGTCGGCGGCGGTGGCCATGCCGTTGGCGACGGGGTGGACGCCCTTGCCGGCGACATAGAAGTCGCCGGTGTTCTTGGCGCGGGAGCGGATGGCGATGGCGATATAGAGGGCGAAGCTGGCGCCGACGATGATGAAGGTCCATGTCTGGATGTTGAGGGCGGCGAGGGTCATGCGTCGGCCCCGTCGCGCGGGGTGTCGCCCTCATCGACGCCGAACTTGCGGTCGAGGCGGCGCATGATCCGGACATAGACGAAGATGAGGGCGACGAAGGTGTAGATGGAGCCCTGCTGCGCGAACCAGAAGCCGAGCGGGAAGCCCGAGCCGGGGAGGCGGAACTGGTTGAGCCGGTCGGCGATGAGGATGCCGCAGCCGAAGGAGACCAGGGCCCAGACGATCAGGAGGGCGGCGACGACGCGGAGGTTGGCGATCCAGTAGGCGCGGTGGTGTGTGTTGCTGTCGGGCATCGGCCGCTCCTGGGGGATGGGGAGCGGGGAGGATACACGATGGCGGGCGGGGCTTGGGC
>CAYJPX010000163.1:0-4918 GCA_964372195.1 uncultured Phycisphaeraceae bacterium | reverse complement strand
CGCCATGGACGAGATCGCATGAAGACACGCGCCACCCACGCCGCCTCCGCCTCGCCACGCATCAGGTCAAGCTCAGCCATCGCCAATCACATCCTCTCGTTGCGATACCCCACGCCCCGCAAGCCCGTCGCCGCCTCCTCGAGCCGGGCGAGCCGCGACCGCGACGCCATCAGCGACAGTATCAACACCGCCGACACCCCCACCACCCCCAGCGCCCACAACTCGCCGTAGAGATAGACGATCGTCGCGGCAAACAGCCCCGGCCCCTCGGCCAGCGCCCCCCGCAGTATGCTGGTCGTGACCAGCACCCGCGCGATCGCGTCGCGACCGGCCTCGTCATCCTCCCGCCGCTCCCACGCACGCCGTGCCTGCGCCTTCGCCACCGCCCCGAACGCCACAAACGCCGCCAGACACCCCACGCCCGTCGCCAGCAGCGCGATCCCCATGATGTCCACCGTGGCCCACGGCCCCGACCCAACCGGCCCGCCCCCGCCCGAACCCCCGCCCGAACCCCCACCCTGCCCCGCCGGGCCGAGAAACACCGCCACCACCGCGAAGGCGATCATCCCGATGAGGAGCTGACCAAGCAGGATCGGCAGCAAACGAAGCTGCTGGTCCGGACTCGACGGCGTGGTGCTGCGCGGCATGGTGCCTCCTGACGCCAGTCTAGCGTCGGAAGCGCCCGGGCCAAGCGGTCTGGACGCCGTAGACCGCCGACGCCCAGGATCTGGTAGCCTGCCAACTATGCATCTCACCAAAGGGTCGCGTCGCGTTTTGGTTGTGGGTTGGGGGCTGGTGCTCGCGAGCACGCTGTGGCCGCCAGTGATGCACGAGTACATCCAAGGCGGCCGCCTGTTCGGCGAGTTTCAGCCGGTGTGGCGCGTCCTTGGGTTCGGCATGGCATCGATGCCGTACGCCACGCGTGTGGAGTGGTCGACTCTCGCCGTGATCTGGACCTGGATCGGACTCGGAGTCGGTGCTGGGGTGTGGCTCCTCCAGCGACGATCCAACTGACGCCGAGGTACCGAAAGTGCAACAAAGGGTCCTTGCTGGCGGGGGCATCGCCATCCCGTCACAACAAGCGCCGATCCCCTTCCATCTCGCGAGGCTCGCCCGGCTCTCGCCGAAGGCCCCGGAGCAGCAACGGCACGCCCGTGAGCGCCTCGGCGAGCAACGCTTCGCTTGGCTGGCACGCCAGGATCACCTCGGCGTCCGCGACATGCAGTATGGCCGCGTGACCGCGCCAGATTATGCTGAGCCCGGGGGTCGTGACCGAGAGCGGACACTCTTCAACCCAGCACACCTCGGCAGCGGCCTCGGCGCTCACCGACGCCGCCCCACCCTTCCCAACCGCCAGCACACGCACGCCTCGGTCCCGATCTCCGCACGCAACCGCCGTGGCTCTGGCCCGCCGCACGACTACGCTATCCAGCCACCAGATGAACGCCGGCGAGACGATCAACAGGATGGCCTGCCAGAACATGAGAGATCGCGACGAGACACCAAGCAAGAGCACGCCGATGCCGACCAACGGGCACGCAATCCCCAACGCCAAGAACGAGATTCGAAGCTGCGGGATAACCCGCGGCAGTTCGACCAAGACCTCCCCCACGCCGGGCAACTCCCTGCGTTCCAAGACGAACGGGACCGGCCTGCGGAGCTTCGACAGCGGTTCAGCGATCATCGCACCCATGGTACCCTGCTGCCAACTGTGGGCTGACGGACCGGTGCGCCCACAACCGCCCGAGCCCGGAGCACCCGCCGTTCCGTCGACTGCGGGTACTACTCCGCCGCCGGCAACCGCAGGATCATCCCGGGCGCCGCCGCGATCCTATCGAGGTGACCGGTGATGGTCTCTCCATCCTCCGTGACCACGCCGTGCGCGTGCACCGCCGTCCCGTGGTGCGTCATCACACCGCCCGAATCCCGGGCGAAGAACCCGACGACGACCACATCGACCGGCCCACGCCCCGACCAGCGCCAGGGCTGAGCACCGACAGTCGCCGGATCGACCGCGGCGGGGCAATAGCCGTTGATTACATGCATGTCGAGACCCGAGGCCCGCCCCACGAGCATGAACGGGAAGGGACGGGAAGTGTCGACCCCGTGCTCGCCCGCGGCCCGCTCGATCACCGACTCGAGCTCGGCGCCCTCCGCGGCCGCGTCGATGGGCACGCCCTGCCACCGCTCGACATGGGCCAGCGTGAGCAGCGACGCCCGGTCCCCCGCCACCGGCCCGGGGCCGGTGGTCCGCAGTTCGGTCCCGTCGGGCCCGGCCGCGCGGGACACCCACACCTCGCCGTCGACAATCGTGATCTCGCCGGCGAGCCCCTCCATCGCCCCCACGCCCACGGCGTGGTCCCGCGCCACTGCCTCCACCACGCCGATCCGCGCCTCGGTCTGCCCCTCCCGCATCACCGCACGCATCTCGCCAAACTGCACCACCGCAGGCCGACTCGCCGCGCACCCGACGACAAGAGGAACAAACGACAGCACGAGCACGGCGGCGGGAATGCGGCGCATGGGTGGGGCTCCGAGGACAGGCCGACATGGTAGCGGAACGACCGCAATCGCGGGCCGACTCCGGCCGCCACCACTCCTAGCATCGACGCCGGGACCGCGACCGGGAAAGGTCACCCCCATGCTCCGCCTGACCGAGATCAGACTCCCGCTCGATCATCCGCCCGAGGCCATCGCCCGGGCGGCGGCCGCCCGCCTGCGCATCGCGCCTGGCGAGCTGCTCTCCTGCACGGTCTACCGCCGTGCCCACGATGCACGCAACAAGCTCGCCATCAAGCTGGTCTACTCCCTTGATGTGGAGGTGCGGGACGAGGCCGGCGTGCTCGGGCGATGCGCCGGCATCGCCAGCATCGGCCCGACGCCGGACACCGAGTACCGCTTCGTGGCCCGCGCCCCCGCACAGCCCTCCACCCGCCCGCTGGTGATCGGCGCCGGGCCGTGCGGGCTGTTCGCCGCGCTGCTGCTCGCGCAGATGGGGTTCCGGCCCATCATCCTCGAGCGCGGCAAGGTCGTCCGCGACCGCACCAAGGACACCTGGGGGCTCTGGCGAGACTCAGTCCTCCACACCGAGTCCAATGTGCAGTACGGCGAGGGCGGCGCGGGGACCTTCTCCGACGGCAAGCTCTACACCCAGATCAAGGACCCCCGCCACCTCGGCCGCAAGGTCCTGACCGAGTTCGTGAAGGCCGGCGCCCCGCCCGAGATCCTCGTCGAGGCCCACCCCCACATCGGCACCTTCCGCCTGGTCAAGATGGTCGAGAACATGCGGGCCGCCATCGAGGCGCTCGGCGGCGAGTACCGCTTCGAGAGCCGCGTCACCGACCTGGACATCGACACCGACGCCGATGGCAGGCGCCGGGTCCGCGGCGTCGTGCTCGCGAGCGGCGAGCGCATCGCCGCGGACCATGTGGTGCTCGCCATCGGCCATAGCTCGCGCGACACCTTCCAGATGCTCCACGACCGCGGGGTCCATATCGAGGCCAAGCCGTTCTCGATCGGCCTCCGCATCGAGCACCCGCAGTCGCTCATCGATGCGGCGCGGTTCGGCCCGAGCGCGGGCAACCCCATCCTCGGCGCCGCCGACTACAAGCTCGTGCACCACGCGACAAACGGGCGGGATGTCTACAGCTTCTGCATGTGCCCGGGCGGGACGGTCGTCGCCGCCACCTCCGAGGCCGGCTGCGTCGTGACCAACGGCATGAGCCAGTACTCCCGCGCCGAGCGGAACGCCAACGCGGGGCTCGTCGTGGGCATCACGCCCGAGCGGGACTACCCGGACGGCCCGCTCGCGGGCGTCGCCTTCCAGCGCAGGTGGGAGGCGGCCGCGTTCGTGGCGGGTGGGGGGACCTACGCCGCGCCGGCGCAGCGGGTGGGGGACTTCCTCGCCGGACGGGCCAGCACCTCGCTCGGCAGCGTGGTTCCCTCGTACACGCCGGGGGTGGTGCCGTCCGATCTGGCCTGCTGCCTCCCCGACTACGCGATCGCGGCCATCCGGGAGGCGATCCCGGTGTTCGGGCGCCAGATCCGCGGGTATGACATGGCGGACGCGGTGCTGACGGGTGTCGAGACGCGGACCTCATCGCCGGTCCGGATCCGGCGCGACGAGACATTTCAGAGCGTCAACACGCGGGGGTTGTATCCGGCGGGCGAGGGCGCGGGGTATGCGGGGGGCATCCTGTCGGCCGGTGTGGATGGGATCAAGGTCGCCGAGGGCGTGGCCCAGAGCATGGCGGCGCTCGGCGCGCAGGCGTCCGGTGTCAGAGTTCGCGGGTCATGAAGACGCTGTTGGGGTCGGGGCGGTAGCGGGCGAACGGGCCGCAGGGGAGGAACCCGAAGCGGGTGTAGAGGGCGCGGGCGGGCGCGAAGGCGGGCTGCGAGCCGGTCTCGAGGCTGAGGCGTCGGTAGTTGCGCCGCTGCGCCTCGGCGATGATCTGCTGGAGGATGGCGGTGGCGACACCTCTGCGGAGATAGGCGGCGGCGGTGCGCATGGACTTGATCTCGGCGTGGGTGGGGTCGAGCTCGAGCAGGGCGCCGCAGCCGAGGACGGTGTGGGTGTCGGGCTCGGTGTCGGCGTCGAGCGCGGCTTCGGGCGCGGCATCGCCTTCGGTCGCGGTCCAGAAGGTGATGTCGGGGGCGCACAGCGCGTCGATGCCGAGGGCGTGGATGCTCTCTGGCGGGGAGTGCAGGGCGACGCCGGCGAGGTGCTCGCGGAGCAGGGCGAGGACCGGGGGGCGGGTTGGGTCGTCGGGTTGGACTCGCATGCGGGGCTCGGCGGGGAGTTTAGTGGGGCGGGGGCGGGGGCGAAGGATGAAGGCGGAAGGATGAAGGATGAAGGGGGGAGGGGAGATGAAATAGCAAATGGCAAATTGGCAAATGGCAAATTCGAGACTGAGGGATT
>CAYJPX010000162.1:0-5036 GCA_964372195.1 uncultured Phycisphaeraceae bacterium | reverse complement strand
CCCCGGGGGGGGGGGGGGGGGGCGCCCCCGCCGCTCGGGGCGGCCCCGCCGGGCGTACGCCCGGGAGACCTGTTCGACATCGCCGTAGACGGGCACCCGACAATCGTCGTTGAAGTAGTGCAGGATCCAGTCGAGGCGCCCGGTCTCGAACAGGCCGCTGAACATCTCGACCGCGTCGGGGGCGTAGCGGGCGCCCGCGCCGCTCTTGATCTCGATCATCGCCTCCGCGGCGGCGCGCTCGCCGACCTGCTGCCGGTAGGGCCGCAGGCTCGTCAGCGCGTCGAAGGCGTCGATGACGGAGAAGTACTGGGCGGCGAGGGGGATGTCGGCCGCGGCGTAGCCGTAGGGGTAGCCGAGCCCGTCCCAGCGTTCGTGGTGGTATCGGATGAGATCGAGGATGAGGGGGTCCTCTACATTCAGCCTGACCATGCGGGCGAGGCCGGTCACCGGGTGCTGCTTGATGACCTCGAACTCCTCGGCGGTGAGGCGTCCCGGCTTGGCGAGGATCCGGCGTGGGATGTCCAGTTTGCCGACATCGTGCAGCGCCGCGCCGTGGGTGAGCATGCGCATCCGTTCGTCGTCGACGCCGGCGAGCTCGGCCATGGCGCGGGTATAAAGGACGACGCGCCAGGTGTGGGCGGCGGTGGACAGGTCCTTGCCCTCGATCGCGGACACAAGCTCTTCGACCTTCCGGGGGTTCACTCGCGGCTCCTGTCCGACCGTACCCCGGCGCGATCCCCGCCGCGAGCACCGGAGCCAAGGGTACCGGGCGCCGGGCGGCGCGCCTAGTCGATCGTGACATTGGTGGGGTCGAAATCCGGCGTGGGGGGCTCGGGGGCCATCCGCTCGAGCGCCCCGCGGACGATCGACGAGACCGCCCAATTGCGGTACCACTTCCGATCCGCGGGGATCACGAACCACGGGGCGTGCTCGGTCGAGCACCGGGAGATCGCGTCCTCGTAGGCCGCGTGGTACTCCCCCCACCGCTTCCGCTCGTCGAGGTCGCCGGCCGAGAACTTCCACCGCTTCGCGGGGTCGTCGAGCCGCGCTTGCAACCGCTCCTTCTGCTCGGCCTTGGAGATGTGCAGGAAGAACTTGAGGATGGTCGCGCCGCTCGAAGCCAGCAACTCCTCGAACCGGTTGATCTGCTCGTACCGCGCGCGCCACACCGCCTCGGGCACGAGCCCGTGCACCCGCACGACCAGCACATCCTCGTAGTGCGAGCGGTTGAACACCACGATCCGCCCCTTGCCCGGGGTCTGCCGGTGGATGCGCCACAAGTAGTCGTGGGCCAGCTCCTCGGGTGTGGGCTGCTTGAAGCCGGCCACCCGCACCCCCTGCGGATTCAGCGGCCCGAAGACATGGCGGATCGTCCCGTCCTTCCCGGCCGTGTCCATACCCTGGAGCACCACCAGCACCGATCGCCGACCCTCGGCCCAGAGGCGGATCTGGAGATCCTGAAGGGCGGCGACATTCTCGGCGTGCAGCGCCTCGGCCGCCGCCCGCTCCTGTGCGCCGGGGCCGCTGAGCGCCGGGGTGCGGGAGGGATCGATCTCGTCGAGTTGCACGCGCGAGCCGGGGGCGACAAGATGGTGCTGCCAGGGGGTCATGCCCGCAGCCTACCCGCCGCCGCCCCGCCCCGCGGCCCACGATCAACGGAGAACGCCATGCCCACCGCCCAACTGCTGACGCTCGCCGACCTGCCGGTCGACCGCCCCATGCCCCTCATCACCCGCCAACGGGTGATGGGCGAGGAGATGATGATCTCGCGGGTCGTCCTCGAAAGGGGCTTCGTCATCGGCATGCACCACCACCCCAACGAACAGATGGTCGTGATGCTCTCCGGGCTCGCCGAGTTCGACCTGGAGCAGGCCGGCGGCGTGCGCACCGTCGAGGTCCGCGCCGGTCAGGTGCTGGTCCTCCCGGGCGACCTGCCCCACGGCTGCCGCGCGATCGAGCGGTGCGAGATCCTGGACCTCTTCAGCCCGGTCTGCGAGATGACCGGCGTCGATCAGAAGGGCTGATCACTCGATTCGAACCAGCAGCAGCGTCTGGTCGTCGAGGACCTCCCCCACTTCCCGCACGCGGGCGACGAGGTGGTCGAAGAGCTGGGCGAGCGGCTGGTGGGCGGAGGGCGCGAGCATGCGTTCGAAGCCGCCGATGCCGATCTGGCGTCTGTCCCGCCCCGCGACCTCGATGAAGCCGTCGGTGAGGACGACGAGGAGGTCGCCCGGCCGGGCACGGATCTCGCGCGCGGCGAACTCCTGGCCCGAGACGATGCCCAGCGGCAGGGCCTCGTTGTCGAGGCGGGTGATCGAGTTGTCGGCCTTGTGCCACCAGAGGATGGGCAGGTGGCCGGCGAGGGCGTAGGTGACCTTGCCGCCGGGCTCGCAGCGGAGGGCGGCGAAGGTGACGAAGATGCCGGTTTCTGTCAGTTCGGCAAGGACATCGTTGACCTCGGCGAGAACGCCCGAGAGGTCGGCGCCGGCACGCCGGGCGGTGTGGATGGCGGCCTTGGTCATGGCCATGACCACGCCCGAGCGCACGCCGTGGCCGGTGACATCGCCGAGGTAGAGGTCCAGCCCCCCGTCGGCGTCGACCGCGTCGACCAGGTCGCCGCCGACCTCGGCGCTGGGCATGGAGCGGGCGAGGACCTCGCACCCGGCGGCCCGGAGTGTGATCTCGGGCACCAGGCGGTCGTGGATCTGCTTGGCCAGGGCGAGCTCGGTGCGTTCGCGGAGGCTTCGGCGGCCCTCGGTGGCGATGAAGGTGACAAAGGCCGCGTACCCGGCGACGGCGAGGGTGAAGGAGACGAAGCCGACGGGGCTAAAGCCGCTCGCGCGGGGCCAGAGCGACGCGGGGATGGCGCCCGAGAACCCGAAGAAGCTGAGGGCCTGGAGGGAGAGGGCCCCGGCGAGGAACCACCAGTTGCGGACGGCCGCCATCGCCCAGAACATCCCGATCAGCCCGGAGACGATCAGCGCGGCCGCGACGGCGGAGGGAGCCGGGTCGTCGAGCTCGGTCGGCAGGATCATGCCGGGAGCGAAGATGCAGAACACGGCGCCGAAGAAGAGGACCTTGCCGCGGACGGGCACGGTGCGCCAGAAGGCGTCGCGGTCGGATCGTGAGGACATGGGGGTAGCCTATCGGTTTGGCGCACGGGCGGACGCGAGACCACCGGCCTCACCTGCCGACCCTCCTCCGCAGCAGCTCGTCCGCATGCGCCCCGGCGAGCAGCACGAGGAGGTCCAAGGGAAGGGTCCCGGGTCCCCCGCTCCCGGACCGGGTCGCAGGCTGGGACGCCGCCACCAGGTAGGACCCGTGCGTCTTGTGCCCGTACCTCTCGTGCCACCGTTCGAGCCCCCTGCGGTGATGACGCGAGGAAGAGCCGATCTCGAACGCCAACAACCGCTCCCGATCCTCAAAGACCAGGTCGACCTCGTCATTCCCGTCTCGCCAGTGATGCAGCCGACCCCCGCCCTGCCTGGCCACCGTGTGCAGGTGCGTCGCCACGAGGTTCTCCAGCAAGAGACCCATCTCGCCGGGGTCCTCGCTGGGCGCGAGGCCCCGCTGCAGCGCAGCATTCCGGGCCGCGCCATCGGTGAAGTACAGCTTCCGCCCCCGCTTCTGGCGGGCCCGCTCCGACCCGGAGTAGTTGGTCAGCGTGAACACGAGGAACGCCCGTTCGAGATACGACAGGTACTTCTCGAAAGTCGGCGAGCTCATCCCCTCGAGATCGCCGCAGATCGAGGTCGGTGAGAGGATCCCGCCCACCTGCTCAGCCAAGATGTACAGAAGCCGTTCCAGGAGCATCGGGCGGTCCACGCCGTACGCCTGTGGGATGTCCTTGTAGATCGCCTTCTCGATAGCATCCGCCCGCAGCGTACGCTGGGACTCCAGCAACGCCGACTCGTCCCCTGCCAGAGTCTCCACCGCCAGCAGGAGCTCTGGGAACCCTCCGGTAAAGAGGTACCGCCTCCGGTCCTTTTCGAGATTCGGAACGACCGGCGCGCCCGCCAGGGCCGCATCGAGCAACTCGGGGAAGGCCTCGGCGCTCGGAAGCTCCACATCCCTGCCGACCAGTTCCAAGTACTCGTTGAAGGTGTACGGACCGAGATACTGCTCCTCCCACCGACCGACCCCGCTCTCCTGCAGCCGATCTCGGATAATGGCGGTTGCGCTCGATGTCCCCACGATCCGGACCGGGTAGTTCTCGTCGTAGAATGTCTTGAGCCACAGGTCCCAGTCCCGCGCGTATGTCAGCTCGTCGAGGAACAGGTACACCGGGTGTTCCAGCGAGGCCTTGGACACCTCGCGGACCAGCCCGACCAGCTCACCGAGCGACTCTCGCATCAACACCGGGTGATCCAGCCGGAGCCACCAGAGCCGGCGCGCGGGGATGCCCTCGCGGAGCAGGTGCCGCACGGTCTGGTACATCACGGTGGTCTTCCCAACCCGCCTGGGGCCCAGGATGAGATGGAACCGATGCAGGCGAGCGCCCGTGAGCGCCCTCCACAGTTCCTTGCCGAGTGTCCGCTCCCGCTCCCTGGCGTAGACGGTCGGCACCTCGTTCTTGCCGACCCAGGGGTTCTGCTGCGCGATCGTGCGCGAGAGGTCCGAGTCCCCCAACCACCAGGTGCTGGGCTGCTTTGCCATAGCAGAATGGTACCAGAATGCCTTAGAACATCAACAAGGCAATCTACCGGTGGCTTATTACTGGTTGTCTGTCGCTAAACCCGCCTGTTATCGGACGCGGCTCTCCTCGCCCGCTCCGCCTCGATCGTGCTCAGCACATCCGCCTGGTGGTCGGCGTGGTAGCTCGACCGCACCAGAGGCCCGCTCTCCACCACCTTGAACCCCCGCGCCAACCCCTCGGCCTTGAACACCCCGAACTGCTCGGGCGTCACCCACCGGTCGATCGGCAGGTGGTTCCGCGTCGGCTGGAGGTACTGGCCGATCGTCAGGATGTCGCAGGAATCCAGCGACGGAGCGACGGAGCGACCGAGCGACGAAGGAGCGGCGGCGTGCGGCGCGGG
>CAYJPX010000161.1:0-5119 GCA_964372195.1 uncultured Phycisphaeraceae bacterium | reverse complement strand
AATTCATCCTTCATAATTCATCCTTCCTCCTTCATCCTTCCTCCTTCATCCTTTTCCCCCCATCGCCCTCCCCCGTGCGCAACATCGCGGACCTCCACCCATTCCCCCTTTACACCGTGCCCTCGCCCGCGACAATACGGGCAGAAGGGGAGGGACAAACCCATGCACAACCGCATCACCGAGCTCGTCACCGAGACAGAACCCGCCGCACACACCCCGCCGCCCATCCCGCCCCAACTCCTCGACGACATCCTCCACGACTACCACCGCCCCGACCGCCCCCTCACCGAGCTGGCGGCGGCCCACGCCCTCTCCATCCCCCAACTTCTCGACATCCTCGAATCACCCGCCGTCTCCCACCTCCTCGACCGACTCGCCCGCCAGTCCGATCTGCAGGCCAAGCGCGTCGCCGCCCACGCCTACCCCGTCGCCATCAACCGCCTGTTCGAACTCGCCGAGGTCAACCCCAACCACTCGCGCCTCCTCACCCCCGCCCTCGAAGCCCGCGCCCGAGAAACAACCCGCAAAGCCGCGGCCCAACTCGTCAGAATCCACCGAGCCGACGCCCCGGGCAACGCGCCGCCCCCGTCGCTCCCCCCCAAACACGGCGACAGCCCCACGCCGCCGCCGCGGTCGGGCAACGAAGCGCGGTCGTGCAACGGAGCACGCCCATGCAACGCAGCGCCATCATGCAACGCCACGCGCACAACCTCACCCACCCAAACTCCGCCCGCCTCCTCCCACTCCCCCTCTGTGCCTCTGCGCCTCTGTGTTCAATCCGCTCCGCCTTCTGCGCCGGCCTCCCCCCAGCAAACCACCACCAAAAAACAACCCCCCGCTCCCGGGGGGCTGAAGTCTTGCCGTCTCGCCGTCGACGCCCTGCCTACTTCCGGTCCATGATCGCCGCCTGCGCCGCCGCCAGCCTCGCGATCGGCACCCGGAACGGCGAGCAACTCACATAGTCCATCCCGATCCGGTGGCAGAAGTGGACGCTCGCCGGGTCGCCGCCATGCTCGCCGCAGATGCCGACCTTCAGATCGGGCTTCGTCTGCCGCCCCTTCTCCGTGCCCATGGTCACGAGCTGACCCACGCCGGAGATATCCAGCGACTGGAAGGGGTCGCAGGGCAGCAGGTCCTGCTGGAGATAGTCCGGCAGGAAGGTGTTGATGTCGTCGCGGGAGTAGCCGAAGGTGAGCTGCGTCAGGTCGTTGGTGCCGAAGCTGAAGAAGTCCGCCACCTCGGCGATCTCGTTGGCGGTGAGGGCGGCCCGGGGGATCTCAATCATCGTGCCGATCTTGATATCCAGACGGCTCTTGTAGTCCATCTCCGCCTTGACCTGCGCGATGGTCTCCTCGATCTGCCCACGCAGCATCGCCAGCTCGGCGCGGGTGCCGACCAGGGGAACCATGATCTCGGGCAGCGCCTTCACCCGCTCGGCCGCACACTCGATCGTCGCCTCGACGATCGCCCGCACCTGCATCCGCAGGATCTCGGGGTAGGTGACCGCCAGACGGCAGCCGCGGTGGCCCAGCATCGGGTTCGCCTCGTGCAGGGTGGAGACCCGGGCCTTGATCTTGGCGACGGGGACTCGCAGGACGGCGGCCATCTCCTCCTGGCTCTTGTCGTCGTTGGGGAGGAACTCGTGCAGCGGCGGGTCGAGCAGCCGGACCGTCACCGGGAGCCCCTTCATGGCGCGGAAGATGCCGACGAAGTCCTCACGCTGGTGGGGGAGGAGCTTCTCGAGGGCCCTCTCGCGGTCCTCGCGGTTCTCGGCGAGAATCATCTCGCGCATGGCGCGGATGCGGTCGCCCTCGAAGAACATGTGCTCGGTGCGGGTCAGGCCGATGCCCTGGGCGCCGAACTCGCGGGCCCGCTGGGCATCGGCGGGGGTGTCCGCGTTGGTCCGAACGCCGAGCGTGCGGTACTTGTCGGCCCAGCGCATCACCTTGGCGAAGTCGCCCGAGAGCGTGGGCTCGACGGTGGAGAGCGAGCCCTCGATGACCTCGCCGGTGGAGCCGTCGAGGCTGATCATGTCCTGGCGCCCGAGGGTGCGGCCCTTGACGGTGAAGGTCCCGCTCCTGGCGTCGATGGTGACCTCCCCCGCGCCGGCGACGCAGCACTTGCCCCAGCCCCGGGCGACGACCGCCGCGTGGCTGGTCATGCCGCCGGTCGAGGTCAGGATGCCCACCGCGGTGTGCATGCCGTCGACATCCTCGGGGCTGGTCTCCTTGCGGACGAGGATGACATGCTCGCCCGCGCGGGCGCGGTTGACCGCCTCCTCGGCGGTGAAGGCCGGGCGTCCGACCGCGGCGCCGGGCGAGGCCGGCAGGCCCCTGGTCAGGATCGTCGCGATCGACTTGGCCTTGGGGTCGAAGCTCGGGAGCAGGAGCTGGGTGAGGTCGCCGGCGGGGATGCGGAGGAGTGCTTCCTTCTCGGTGATCAGGCGCTCCTTGACCATGTCGCAGGCGATCTTGACCGCCGCCGCGCCGGTGCGCTTGCCGGTGCGGGTCTGGAGCATGTACAGCCTGCCCCGCTCGATCGTGAACTCGATGTCCTGCATGTCGCGGTAGTGCTTCTCGAGCCGGCCCTTGATCTTGATGAGCTGGTCGTAGACCTTCTTGTTCCACTTGGACATGCTGCTGACATGCTCGGGCGTGCGGATGCCGGCGACGACATCCTCGCCCTGGGCGTTGATCAGGAACTCGCCGTAGAAGACATTCCGGCCGGTCGAGGGGTCGCGGGTGAAGGCGACGCCGGTGCCCGAGTCGTCCCCCATGTTGCCGAAGACCATGGACTGGACATTGACCGCCGTGCCCTTGAGCCCGGCGATGCCGGAGAGCCGGCGGTAGCTGATGGCCCGGTCGGCGTTCCAGCTCTTGAAGACGGCCTCGATTGCCAGCTCGAGCTGCTTGAAGGGGTTCTGCGGGAAGTCCTGCAGGCTCTGCGCCTTGATGACATCCTTGTACCGCTCGCAGAGCTCGACGATGCCGTGCTCGGGGACATCGGTGTCGAGGTCGGCCTTGTAGCGGTGCTTGAGCTCGTCGAAGGCCTTCTCGAAGTGGTGGTGGTCGACGCCGAGGACGACATCGCCGAACATGTTGAGGAGCCGGCGGTAGGCGTCGAAGGCGAAGCGTCGGTTGCCGGTGGCGTTGGCGAGGCCCTCGACCGATTCGTCGTTGAGGCCGAGGTTGAGGATGGTGTCCATCATGCCGGGCATGGAGACCGCGGCGCCCGAGCGGACGGAGACCAGCAGCGGGTTGCCCTTGTCGCCGAACTTCTTGCCGGTTTCTTTCTCGAGTGTGGCGGTGTGGGTGTGGACCTCGTTCATGAGGCCGTGGGGGAGGCGCTTGCCGGCCTGGTAGTAGGCGGCGCAGGCCTCGGTGGTGATGGTGAAGCCGGGGGGCACGGGCAGGCCGATGGCGGTCATCTCGGCGAGGTTGGCGCCCTTGCCGCCGACGATCTGCTTCATCGTGGCATCGCCCTCGGTGCGGGTGGCGCCGAAGTAGTAGACCATCTTGCCGGCCTTGGGCTTGCGCTTGGCGGGGGCTTTCTTTGCGGGGGCCTTCTTGGCGGCGCGGGGGGCGGCCTTGGTGGTGGAGGGCTTCTTGGTGGTCTTGCGGGCAACCGCGGTCTTCTTCTTGGCCATGGCCGGTGGATCTCCTCAGCGGATTCGCCCGCTGCCTTGGTTTGCACACTGCCGCGAACGGGCCCGGGCGTGTCCCACCACCGCCGCCCGCGCCGGAAGGGGAGTCTAGAAGCCGACGGCACTCGGGACGAGTGTTTGGCAGCCCGGGAGAGCCGGATCGCTACCATCTGCCGAGCCTGTATGGAGAGTCAAGCGTTTGTCCAGCCCGGGCCGGGTGCGCCGACCGCGATGTCGCCGGGGGTGTTGATCCCGGGCTGCAGGCCGGGGGAAGGCCCGGCGGGGCGCGGGGGGTTTCGGCGCTTGGGAGCATCCGGCACGCTGCGGCTGGATCGGGGCGGGCGGCTCGGGTGGATCGGTGGGGCTGGGGCGCCGCTCGGTGAGTCCGGGGGCCCGCTGGAGCGGCTGACCGGGGCGATGCGGGTCGCGGGGGCGGGGGGGGGGGGCACGGGGTGGGCGGGGTATCTGTCGTACGAGCTTGGCGGCTGGATCGAGCCCCGAGCCGCGGGTCGGCGTGGCGGGTCGGGCCTGCCGTTGGCCGAGCTGCATCGCGTGGATCTGGGAGGGGTCGAGCACGAGGCGTGGGGGGGCCTACCGGGGGCGCGGGGCGGGCCGGTGCGGTCGGCCCAGGGGCGGGGGGCGTATGTCGGCGCGGTGGAGCGGGTGCTGGGGTACATCCGTGCGGGGGATATCTACCAGGCGAACATCGCCCACGAGCTGCGGGGGAGGTGGAGCGGCTCGGCCGAGCGGCTGTACTACGACTTGGTGCGCGGGGCGCGGCCGCGGCACGGCATGGGCTTCGTCGGCGCGCCGCTCGACGAGCGCACGGGCTACGCCGTGCTCTCGCTGAGCCCGGAGCTGTTCTTATCTTTCGACGCGGGCACGCGGCGGCTGGTGACGCGCCCGATGAAGGGCACGCGGCCGGGCGATGGGGACGCCCGCGAGCTGCGCGATGCGGAGAAGGACCGGGCCGAGCTGGCGATGATCGTGGACCTGATGCGCAACGACCTGGGGCGCGTGTGCGAGTTCGGGTCGGTGTGTGTGGACGCGGCGAGGGAGATCGAGCGGCACGGCGTGGGGGCCGGCGCGGTGCTGCAGGCGACGGCCACGGTCTCGGGCATCGTGCGCGAGGGGCTCGGAACGGCCGAGATCCTGGCGGCGACCTTCCCGCCGGGCTCGGTGACGGGCACGCCGAAGATCCGGGCGATGCAGGTGATCGACGAGTTGGAGCCGTTCGCCCGCGGTCCCTATTGCGGGTGCATGGGCACCTTCGCCGACGATGGGTCGTTCGAGCTGGCGGTGTCGATCCGGACGGCGGTGGTGCGGGGGGCGGTGGACGCGGCGGGGGAGTTTGTCGATGCGGGGTTCAGCTATTGCGTGGGGGCAGGGATTGTGGCGGATTCGGAGCCGGAGAGCGAGTGGGAGGCCAAGCCGCGCTGGTACCGGCACATGCCGACCGGCGAGGCCCGCTCGGCG
>CAYJPX010000160.1:0-5241 GCA_964372195.1 uncultured Phycisphaeraceae bacterium | reverse complement strand
GGGGGGGGGGTGGGCGGGTTGAGGCGGGCCCGGAAGAGGGCGGCGGCGGCGTTGATGTTGCCCACGCCGGCGCGGACGCCCTGGTCAAGCAGGCAGGCCTTGATCGCCCGGACAGAGCCGCCGAGGTTGGTGCGCAAGTCGTGGGCGGTGATGGAGAGGGCATCGGGCCCCAAATGACGCCACCGTTGATCACGGAGTGTGTCGAGCGAGGCGAAGAGCCACACGCCCCCGAAGCGCCGGGGATCTCGAAAGCAGATCACGCAGCCATCGTCGAGCACCCAGCGGAGGTGGATGTGGTTTGGGCTGGGAGGCGGTCGCCCGGGCGCGAGCACGAAGAGCTGGCCAGTCATGCCCAGGTGGATCTGCACGACCCGACCGGAGTCGAAGACGACCGCGAGCTGCTTGCCGTGGCGGAGGATGTCGGTGACGCGGGCGCCCCGGCCGAGGGCGGCGGCACGCCCGCGGCCCGGCGCGGTGCGGAGGATGTCCGCCCGCTCAATGAGCACCGCCGAGACCGTGCGCCCCACCCACCGCGGCGAGAGACTGGTCCGGATCGTCTCGACCTCGGGCAGCTCAGGCATCGAGGTTGGTCCCGGCGTTGTGTTCGGCGCGGCGGGCGCCACGCCGGGCCCTGAAGAAGTCGCGGAGCAATTGGCCGCACGCCTCGGCCTCGACGCCCGAGACGACCTCGCAGCGGTGGTTGAGGCGGGCGTCCGTGGTGATCGCAAAGAGCGAACGGCAGGCGCCGGCCTTTGGGTCGGCGGCGCCGTAGACGACGCGGCCGACGCGGGCGTTGACCAGCAGCCCGGCGCACATGGTGCAGGGCTCGAGCGTGACGACGAGGGTGCAGGCGTTGAGCCGCCAGTCGCCGAGGACGCGGGCGGCCTCTCGCACGCCGACCAGTTCGGCGTGCGCGGTCGGGTCGGCGTCGCGCTCGCGGGTGTTGAAGGCCTCGGCCAACGCGCGGCCCGTCGCGGTCTCGTAGACCACCGCGCCCACGGGCACCTCCCCGAGGTCCGCGGCCCGGCGGGCCAGCTCGATCGCGCGGGCCATCATCTGTCGGTCGAGGTCGGTGGCGTGGCCCGCGGGCGCGGGGCGGGCGGGTCGGAACAACGACCTGAGCACGCCGATCATGCTGGCCTTGCTGGTCACGCCGCGGCGCGGGCGGGTTGGGTGCGGATCACTCATCGCCCGCGTCCGGGCCTTCCCTGTTCTTGCGGCTGAACCCGCCGGAGACCCGCTCGGCGGGCAGCACACGGTGCAGCACCACCCCGAACTCGAAGAGCACATACAGCGGCACCGCGAGCAGGAGCATCGACAGCGGGTCGGCGGGGGTGAGCACCGCGCCGAGCACCAGGCACACCATCACCACATGGCGGCGGTACTTGAGCAGGTTCGTCGGCTCGATGATGCCGACCCAGCCGAGCAACAGCACGACCACCGGCGTCTGGAACCCCAGGCTGAACGCCATCGCCAGCGAGAGCACGAGCTTGGTGTACTCCGTGATGCGGTACTGCTGGAGGATGCCCGAGGAGCGGGTCATCGGGGTGCCGAGGATGTCGACGCCGGCGGCCTTCTCGCCGTCCTGTGCACCGGCCTGTCCACTGGGCAGGGCGATGCGGAGTTCCTTGGTGGCCTGGTTGTACCAAATGGCGCCGGGCGCGGGGGCGTCGGGGTCGGCGCCGAGCACGGGGATCGTGGGAAAGACGAGCCCCTCGGGCGGCGGCGCGGTCTTCACCTCCGCTTTGCTCACCCCCGTGCCGAAGGCGATGAAGAACGCCAGGATGATCGGGAGGAGCACAGCGTAGAGGAACACGATGGCGGTCGCGGTGAGCGCCGCGCTGAGCGGCAGGAGGATGTAGACAAACCGGCGCTCGTTGTTGTAGAGCCCGGGTGCCACGAAGAGCCACGCCTGAAAGAGGATCCACGGGCTGCCCGCCAGGATCGTCAGCACCGTCGCCAGCTTCAGCGCGGTCATAAAGGCCTCGGTGGGGCCGGTCTGGATGAGCTGGGCGCTGAGGTCGGCGTCGTTGAGGGCCTGCCTCACCGGCTGGGTCAAAAAGTCCAGCATGGGCTGGCTGAAAGAAACCGCGACGAGGAACAGCGGCACAATCCCCAACAAGGAGTAGATCATCCGCTTGCGCAGCTCTTCGAGGTGATCGCCGAAGGGCATGACGGCGTCCATGAGCAGGTGGGCGGCAGGATTTCGTTTGGGTGAAAACATGGTGCTCGGGCCGGGCGTACGACCGAGACGATAGGGAGCCGGGTGGATTCTGACGGGTCGGGTCACCCGGCGCATCCATGATTCCTCAGAGCGGAAGGTTGCAGGAATGACTGAGCACGACGGGGCACAATCCGACGCCGCCGGTACCAGGCTGGTTGAGGCGGCAATGGCCGGCGACGCCGAGGCGATCCGCGCGGTCTGGAACACCCACCGGCGTTGGGTGGCGGCGTTGCTGCTCGCCTACAAGCCCCGGGAGGCAAGCCTCGAAGACCTGCTGCAGGAGGTCGCGGTGACACTGGTACGGCGGATCGACGAACTCCGGGAGCCCGAGGCCTTCAGGCCGTGGATCCGATCGGTGGCGATCAACGCGGCCCGGCTGGCTGGGCGCAAGCAGACCCTCGCCCGCAAGCACGGCCGGAAGATCCGCCTGCTGGTCGAGCACGAGACCCTGGCCCCCCAGACGCCCGATGTCGCGGTCGCCCAGCGGGATGACGCCCGGCGTCTCCTCGACCTGGCGATGGAGCTGCCCGAGACCTACCGCGAGCCGTTGCTCCTGCGGTGCATGCAGGGGATGAGCTACCGCGAGATCGGGCAGGCGACGGGCCTGCCCGAGACCACAATCGAGACCCGGATCGCCCGCGGACGCCGGATGCTGCGGGAGAAGGCGGCGGCCCAGGAGTCGGTCGCCCGCCAGCCCAGGCCGACGCTGCCGGGCGTGCAGGACGGGGTTCGGGAGGAGTCCGAGGAAGGGACCGACCGTGGGAGTTTGCCATGACCGGGATTGACCGCGACATTCTGATCACCCGCGTGCTCGACGGCGAGGCGACCCCGGAGGACTGGGCGGCGTTCCGGGCGATGGCCGCCCGCGATCCGGCGGTCTGGGCCGACCTGGCCGATGCCCAGCAGGACCGCGCCGAGTTGGCCAGCGCGCTGGCCGAGGCGATCGCGGTCGCCGACCTGGTCGAGGCGCCGATCGAGATCCATGTCGGAGAGCGGCTGCACGCGCGGATCAAGACCGGCATGGCGTGGGTCGGCTGGGTCGCCGCGGCGATGCTGGCCATCGGGGCGATCAATAATCAACCCACAGGGCAGGGCGGGCTGGACGCGCAGCAGGCGGGCCTGTTCCCGGTCCACTCGGCCGAGGACGCGGCCCAGCTCTACCTCGACAAGGGCCAGGCCGCCGGCAGCGTGCTCTGTGAGGTGCCCGAGCGCGTGCTCCTGCGGTCCGAGCAGCTCGCCGACGGCAGCGGCTTCCGGGTGATCTACCTCCGCCAGTTCATCGAGTGCCAGCAGGTCGAGGACCTCTACCGCATGGGGCGCAACGACGCGGGGCAGGAGGTGCCCATCCGCTACATCCCGACCCAAGCCTCGTGGAAAGTCACCTATTGATCGCGGCGGGGTGACGGGGCCCACGCCCCGGCGCATCCCCACTGGGGTACGGGGGTCGAGCCCGGCGGCCGGGCAGGACGAAGCAACCAGCGGGGCGCAACCGCCCAAGGAGCAGACGACATGAAAGCGAGTCTTGTGAGCGCGGCGGCATTGTGCATGGTCTCGGGACTGGCGATGGCGCAGAGCGCCGGTTGCTGCGAGGGGGCCGCGAAGGCCGGCGAGTGCGAGGTCGTGCTCGAGCGCGTCGGCGACGGCGCCCAGGCCGACGGGACCTACGAGCTCAAGGCCGGCGTCGAGGACAACGGGCAGCTCTCGCTCAAGCTCCAGCGCGTCGGCGAGATGATGGCCGGCGTCTTGGCGGCAGGGCAGCCCGAGGCCGAGGTCCAGTCCCACGCGGTCATGATCCAGAAGGAAGGCGACCGCGAGGTCAAGGTCGAGGTGACCAACGGCCGGGCCAAGGCCTGGGTCAACGGCGAGGCGGTGCCCGAGAAACGGGTCAAGGTCACCGACCAGAAGATCAGCGTCCTCGACGGGGACGGCGAGACGATCGCCGAGTTCGGCTACAGCGCAGAGCCCCGCGCCGGCGCGGGCGGCGGCCAGCAATTCCAGATCTTCACAGACCGGCGCCTCGACGGACCCGACGGGCCGATCGTCTGGGAGGGCGAGAACGGCGAGCACCCGGAGATGAACTTCCAGGTTTTCGGAGACGACGGCAACCAGATGTTCTTCGGCCAGCCCGAGGGCGAGCACCCCAGCGTGATGATCGGCATCACCATGGGCTCGCTCGACGAGGCCGAGGCTGATGAGCGGGTGTCCGGCGTGCTCGAGGAGCACGAGATCGACGCGGAGGATGTCTTCGTCGTGCAGAGCGTGATCGAGGGCACCCCTGCCGACGAGGCCGGGCTGCGCGAGGGCGATGTCGTCGTCCGTGTCGACGGCGAGTGGGGCGTGGGCACCGAGCAGCTCCGCGAGGTGCTGATGGAGAAGGAACCGGGCGACATGCTGGAGCTCGCCGTCGTCCGCAAGGGCAAGCTCCGAGAGATCGAGGTCGAGCTCGCCGAGTGGAGCAGCGAGGCGCTCGGTGTGCCGATGGCGTTCGCGTGGCAGGAAGAACTCCCCGGGATGCATCTCGAGGATGGCGAGGGTCTCAATCTGCAGCCGTTCCTCGAAGGGCTCCGCCTCCACAAGGGAGAACTCGGTGAAGACCTGGAGCAGCAGTTCGATGTGATCATCAAGCAGTTGGGCGAGGAGGGCGAGGAGGGGCTCCCCAGGCTCGACATCCGGCCCCGCATCCAGTTCCGCAGGCTCGGCGAGGAGAGCCAGCCACAGGTGTTCGTGCAGCCGGCCCCGACGCCGCGGGCGGCCCCGAGGTCGGATCTGGCCCCCGACGCCCAGGCCCGGCTCGAGCGCATCGAGGCCCGGCTCGAGAAGCTCGAGCACCAGATCGACCGCCTCATCAACGCCATGCAGGATCGGGAACAAGAAGAGGACTGAGGCGTCTGACGACACTGTCCCCTGCTCGGCCGTGCCGGGCCGTGCTTTCCGCGACCGGCCGCACGGGGCCCCGCCCGGGCGGCCGTCTTTTTGGCCCTTCCCTTTCCGGGGTCTGGCGTGTGTTGCACGGGGCG
>CAYJPX010000159.1:0-5245 GCA_964372195.1 uncultured Phycisphaeraceae bacterium | reverse complement strand
CGTCCGCGAGCAGATCGAACGCCTCGCCGCCCAGCAGGACAACCTCTCGCGGATGGTCCGCCTCGCGCGGGTCGCCGTGATGTTCCGGACCGAGGTCAAGGAGCCAGAGCCCCAGCCCGAGCAGGGCGTCTGGGGCCGGTTCGTCGAGCGGATGGACGCGGCGTGGGACGACGGGCTCGACGCCCTGCTCGGCACCATCGCCGGCCTGGTCCGCGTGCTCGTGGGCGGGGCGTTCTGGTTCGGGCTGGCGGCGGTGCTGGGGGCCTTCGCGTGGCGAGGGTACCGCAGACACCATCCCAGGCCGCTGGCGGAGTGATCGCTACCGCGTGGCCATCACTGCGCTGCGCTCCGTTCTGACCACGGCACCCAGTGGACCACGGCTCCCCTCAGCACCCAGCCCCCCACGCGTTCAGGTAGCACAGCACATCCACCGTGTTGATCGTGCCATCGGCGTTGCAGTCGGCCCCGGGGTCGCCGGCGGTCCAGAGGTTCAGGAAGCAGAGCACATCGACGGTGTTGACCTCGCCGTCGGCGTTGCAGTCGGCGTAGCAGGTCTCGCAGTCGTCGGGGATGCCGTTGTTGTTCGCGTCGAGGAGCACTCCCGCGGCGATATCGCACGAGTCGGGGATGGAGTTGGCGTTGCAGTCGCCCTCGGCCCCGTCGGCGATATCCACGGCGTCGTCGATGCCGTTCCCGTTGCAGTCGCTGGGCCCGAGGCGGAGGTGGTAGACATCCTGCTCGGCGTTGAAGGTGGCGGCCCAGGCCAGGTCGGTGCCGAGCAGGTCGCTGCGCATGTGGTAGTAGTCGCCGAGCTTGTTCTGCTGGGGCCAGCCGAGGTAGCTGTTGAACTCGGGGCTGACGGCGGTGTTGGGGGCCCAGGTCGCCCCGCCGTCGGAGGAGGACGAGGTGTAGAGCCGGGAGCGGTTGCAGACGCCGGTCTCGCGCGAGTCGTTCCAGACGACATCGATGCGCCCGTCGGGCGCGACCGACATCGTGCCGAACCACTGGTAGCTGTTGGCGTTGAGCGGGTCGTCGTTGACGCGGGTCGAGGTGGTGAAGGTCTGCCCGCCGTTGGTCGAGATGGCGCAGCGGACATCGAGGGGGTCGCTGCCGGCCGGGTCGACCGAGGCGACGACATAGACATTGCCGTCGTGGGGGCCGCCGGAGTTGTCGACGCCGATCCAGAGCTGGCCCCACAGGCCGGCGGGGTTGGGGTCGCAGGTGCCGCCGAGGTTGAAAGTGGCGCCCATGTTCACGGTGGTGCTCTGGAAGGTGGGCGTCTGCCCGGGGTTCTGGGCGTTGGTCGAGCGGAGGACATAGACATTGCCGGCGTTGAAGCTGTACCCGACGAGGTAGAGCGTGCCGTCGGACCCGATGGCCATGGTGCCCCAGACGGGGGAGTTGGGCAGGGTGATGGGGTTGAGGTAGGTGTACCCGCCGTCGGTGGAGCGGGTGAAGATCCGCGTGCCGCAGCAGCCGGCGGCGGTGGACCACGACTGGTAGAAGTTGCCGTGGCCGATGCCGCCGGTGCGGTCGATGGCGATCCACTGCTTATCGCCGCCGTAGGCGGGGATGGGGGCCGTCCAGGTCTGCCCGCCATCGCCCGAGATGAAGGTGTCCACATCGAAGGTCGTCCGCAGCGACGAGTAGTAGATGTTGCCCTCGGCGTCGGCGTCGAGCACCGGGTCGGAGCGGAAGACGCCGGGGGTGAAAACGGTCTGGTTGTGCCAGGTGCGCCCGCCGTCGTTGCTCCAGGCGTTGCCGGCCTGGCGGAAGCTGGAGTTGATGTTGTCGAACTGGCGCCAGCCGACAGCCATGCGGTTGGGGGCGGTGGGGTCGATGGCGATGGACGGCTCGTTGGCGGCGTCGTGGAGGATGTTCAGCCCGTCGGCGGTCACATTGACCTGTGTGATGCCGAAGCCGCGGGCGAGCAGCGGGTTGGTCGGCGCGGTCTGCAGGAACGGCGGGGGGAGCTGGGGGTCGCCGGCGTCCTCGAGGAGCGGCGGGTCGCCCCCGGGCTGGAGGCCGCGGGCGGGGAACGGGCCGACGACCTGGGCCGACGCGACGGCAGCGCCGGCCGAGAGGGCCAGCGCGACGAGACGGGTGCGCGAGAACAGCATGGCGGGCTCCTCTACCCCCAGCGAGCCGGCAGGGCGATTGTAGCGGAGATGGGGGTCCGGTGGAAGGGGGTTGTGGCCCGTCCGTAGTCCCTGCGGGGCGGGTGGGTGCTGGCCGACTGGTCCACGGCTTGCACTCGCCCCGGCGGGGCGTCGGGCTGTAGCCACGGGTGGAGCGTCGGCGCGGGGGAGCCCGCCGCCGCGGAACCCGTGGAAGCGGGTCTCGCTCCTTATTTCCCCGGCGGGGCAAGGGGATCGAGTGAGCGGCGGTTCCTCCGCCCCGCCGGGGCGGGTGGGTGTTGGGCAGACCATTCCACGGGTTGCGCTCGCCCGCTGCGCGGGCTCGCTCCACCCGTGGCTACAGCCCATCGCCCCTCCGGGGCAGGAGAACCAGGCATCGCCGGGAGTGCTCTGAGCCCCGGCGTGGCCCGGGTCACCTCAAGCCGTCGAGTGGGCTCGGGTTCAGGGGGGGAGTTGTGATAACAGCAAGACACCGAGCAGAGCCATCCACCAGAGACGCAGGAGCTTCCTCCGGCGGGCGATGCGCATCCAGTTGATGACCGCAATCGCGACAATGCCCCCGCAGGCTGCCAATCCGATCGCCATCCGGACCCGCTCCGTGTCATTGTAGAATCCCACATCATGCGCTGAAGAAAGGCAGATGCAGGCGATGAACGCGGCGGGCAGTGCGGCAACCGTCCCAAGCGCCGCAAGTGGGACGGCCCGCTCCGCTCTCTCCTTCGCGAGCACGAGCGCCGCCGCCTCATCCCTCGTGATCCCACACTCCGGGCACCGCTCCGAGGCCAGCCCCCGCGTGTCGTAACGACAACGCGGGCAAGACACCTTCCATGTCTTGCCCGCGTCGTGGTGCTCGGGTCTCTCGCTCGGCATCGTCCCCGCCGTTCTCGGCGCCCGCCCCGCTCAATCCTCCGGCACGGCGTCGCTGGTCGCGATCTGGCGGAACTTCATCCGCAGGGCGTGGGTGATGGGCCCCTCGCCGGCGGAGATGGTGTGGGTCTTGGTGATGTGGCCCTTGCCGTCGTGCTCGACCACCTCGCGCACGCCGATGATCTCGGCGGCGCTGCCGGTCAGGAACACCTCGTCGGCGTCGAGCAGCTCGGCGAGGTCGAACTCGCGCTCGGCGCACTTGTACCCCAGCATCGGGCAGAGCTCGTTCTTGACGAACCGGCGGGTGATCCCCTCGAGGATGCCCACATGGGTCGGCGGCGTGGAGAGCTTGCCGTCCTTGACGATGAAGACATTGTCGCCCGAACCCTCCGTCACCTTGCCCTCGAGGTTCAGCATGATGACCTCGAGCATCTGGTCCTTGGGCTCGGTGATGCCCAGGCTGCGGCTCAGGTGGATCGCCTCGACCTTGGCGAGGATGTTGTTGAGGTAGTTGAGGCTCTTGATCCGCGGGTCCAGGCACGCGACCGGCGTCTTGGGCCGGTGGGCCAGCACCACCCGCATCCCCGCCTCGTACTGCGCGGGGGTGAAGAGCTGGATCTGGGCGGCGATGCAGATGATCCCCGCCTCGGGGCAGTGGTAGGGGTTGAGCCCCAGCGACCCCTCGCCGCGGGTCACGACCAGGCGGATGTACCCGTCGACCACCTCGTTGGCGGTCACGCAGCGACGCATGATCTCGATCATCTCGGCCCGCCCGACGGGGATGTCGAGGAAGAGCTGTTTCGCGCAGCCGTAGAGCCGGTCCATGTGCTGGCCGGCCTTGAAGATCTTGCCGCGGTAGATCCGGATGCCCTCGAAGATCCCGTCGCCATAGAGCAGCCCGTGGTCGAAGACATTCACCGACGCCTGGCTCTTGGGGAGCATGCGGCCATTGACATACACCAGCGGCTTGTCGCTGGCGGCCGAGCTCGGGGAGACGGGCTGGGTGGTGGTCTGTGTCATCGGCGGGCCCTCCGTGGGTTGAAGCGTTTCGATGGTACCGGCATCGTACCGTACCGGTTCGTCGCCGGTGCGGTTTTCAGTGGCAATGTTTCTTATATGATAGGTATATGAGCGGGTTATGCTAGGATCGAAGCTCGGCGCCGAGCGCGGTCTTCGCCATCCGTACAAGTGTTTCCACCTGCGGATCGACCTCCTCGTGCCGGAGCGTTCGGTCGGGCGCCCGGAAGCGAAGCCGCAGCGTCACGCTTTTCTTCCCGGCTCCGGTCTGCTTGCCACGGTAGGCGCCGACAAAGGCCAGGTGCTCGAGCAGCTCGGGCTGAGCCTGGTCGACCAGCCCGCTGAGCTGCGCCCAGGCGACCCGCTCATCGACCACGAACGAGAGGTCGCGCTCGATCGCGGGGAAGGAGGGCAGGGCGTGGGTCCGGGCGCGGGGCGGGAAGAGCCCGACCAAGGCGTCCAGGTCGAGTTCGGCCGCCACGACCGGGACCTCGAGGTCGTAGGCCTGCTGCGTCGCTTCGGTGATCATGCCGAACCCGCCGAGGGAGCGGCCATTGACCAGGACCTCGGCGAAGGCGCCCGGGTCGAACGCGGCGAGGCGTGGCTTCGCGGGGTTGACCTGGGCCTGCGTCTCAACGCCCGCCAGCGCGCGCACGACAGCCTCGATCGAGCCGCGCATGAGGCGCACCGCGCTCTGGCGGTCCTCGGCCGACCGCTTGCGCCCGGCGCCGGGCACATCCATCAGCATCGCCAGCTTGCGGGCTTCGATCCCGTGACGCCCGTGCTTGTCCTCCTCGGCGAAGACCGAGGAGATCTCCCACAGCCGCACGCCGCCGGGCTGCTCGACCTGCCCGTTCTGGTTCGTCCGACGGCAGGCGAGCAGGCTCGGGAGCACGCTGGGCCGCAGGAACGGCTCGTGCTTGCGGCGGTCGTCGTCGACCGCCAGCAGCCGCAGGCCGGGCGCGAGGAATGGGCGGGCCGCTTGCTCGGTGATGAAGGTGATCGTCACGGTCTCGTAGAAGCCCAGGCCGCCCAGCGTGCCGGCGATCGCTCGGACCGCCCGCTCGCTCTCCTGGGGGTGCTTGGCGACGATCGGCATGCGATCGAGCACCGGAACCGCGTCCAAGCCCTTGGTCCGGGCGATCTCCTCGATGAGGTCGATCTCCCGGGTCAGGTCGTGGCGGAAGGGGGGGATGGTGCAGCTGAGGGTGTGGGGTGTGGGG
>CAYJPX010000158.1:0-5283 GCA_964372195.1 uncultured Phycisphaeraceae bacterium | reverse complement strand
CCGACACTCCGAGGGAGGAACCCCCATGAAGCCGCAGCACCAGTGGACCAAGGGCGAGCTGCTCGCCAACCCGATCCGCCACATCGACATCACCAGCTTCGACGCCCGCCCGGTCGTCAGTGCCTACCGCGAGATGGCCTACAGCGCCCGCACGCTGGCCCGGGCCGCCGACATCTACTCGCAGATGCTCGCCGACAAGGGCTGTGGCGTCATCCTCACCCTCGCCGGGTCGCTGGTCTCGGCCGGCCTCAAGAAGGCCCTGATCACCCTCGTCGAGCACAACATGGTCGACGCAATCGTCTCGACCGGCGCCAACATCGTCGACCAGGACTTCTTCGAGGGGCTGGGCTTCAGGCACTACGCCGCCCCCGGCTCGCCCGAGGCCCCGCCGGTCGATGACACCACCCTCCGCGACCTCATGATCGACCGCATCTACGACACCTACATCGACGAGGACGAGCTGCGCGAGTGCGACGACACCACCCAGAAGGTCTTCGATGCGCTCCCCGCGGGAGCCTACTCCTCCCGCGAGCTGATCGAGGCGCTGGGCAAGTACCTCGACGAGAACCACCCCGACGGCGAGTCGCTGGTCCTGACCTGCTACCGCAAGGGCGTGCCCATCTTCTGCCCGGCGTTCAGCGATTGCTCCGCCGGGTTCGGCCTGGTGCTCCACCGCGTCGAGCGCGCCGAGCAGGGCAAGGAGCCCATCACCGTCGACTCGGGCAAGGACTTCCACGAGGTCACCCTGCTCAAACTGGCCAACCCCGACACCGGGCTGCTGATGCTCGGCGGCGGCGTGCCGAAGAACTTCGCCCAGGACATCGTCGTCGCCGCCGAGCTGCTCGACGAACGCTCCGGCGGCCAAGCCCGGGGCGGGGTGGCGATGCACAAGTACGCCATCCAGATGACCGTCGCCGACAGCCGCGACGGAGCCCTCTCCGGCTCGACCCTCCGCGAGGCGTGCAGTTGGGGCAAGGTCGATGTCGTCCACGAGCAGATGGTCTTCGGCGAGATCGCCTCGCTCTTCCCGATGCTGGCGTCCGACGCCTACCACCGCGGCGAGTGGAAGCAACGCCATGAACGACGCTTCGCGGATGTGCTCAACAAGCAGGCGGCGGGGGTGTAGAAGGATCACCGGGACATGTTCAAGCGAGCAGCCTGCTCCCTCGTGGTCGGATTGGGCGCCACTCTCGGCGTGGTTTGCCTCGCCACGGCGTCTGACTCGGCCTCAGGAGCCGATGTCGCAGTTGAGAGAGGTTCACTCGTGCGAGGCGGGGTTGCCTTAGACTTGCTCGCTTGGCGATTCTCTCGATGTGGGTCCACTCACCTCTGGATGACCTCCAATCCTGATGGTCCGGCGGACTCTGTCGGGCCCCTGCTCGCAGCGATTGCCGGCTCGACACCTTGGCAGGAGTCGGGTGAGCCCCAGCACAACCAGTTCGTCGCACGCGGATGGCCGTGGCCGGCCTTCTGGCATGCCTACGAGTACAACCGAACACACACACCAGCGAACAACGATCCCAGCCTCTTCCGCGGACGCCCGAGGGCGATCGAGACGCCGGGCGGGATCCGCCTTGGTTCCAGCACCATCGAGTACGGATACACCGGACGAGAGATGCCGCGGGCGATCCCATATCGCCCCTTGTGGCTGGGTCTGCTGGGCGACTGGCTGGCGTTCACCGTGACATGCTTTGCGTTGCTGACAAGCGCGTCGATGTTTAGAAGGCGAGTGCGACGCCGTGGAGGCCGGTGTGAGGGGTGCGGGTTTGATCTCCGCGGGCTGCCACTGGGCGCAAGGTGCCCCGAGTGCGGCAAGGCGAGTTGGGCTCTCGCTTCGAACGCGCGCTGATCGTAACCAGGGGTGCAGCGCTTGGTGGGCGGTCCCGGATGGCCATCCCGCACCGGAAGAGCGGCGGCGTCTTCCGATTTGGCTCGCTTCCATCAGGTTTTGCTCCCTCCGCTCCTCTGGAGCGATGTGGTAGCAGTAGCCGCAACCGAGGCAGCGCTCGGCTTCTCCACGCTCACCCCTGGCGGCCCCACATCCCCCCCAATAACCACCCACGGCCCACGAATCCCGCCACGCCGACCCCGCCCCCCGCTAACACTCCCCCCCCGCCAAGCGTCCCCGCTGTGACGCGGTCGGCACGGGGCCCGCCGCCACGACGCTTCCAGACGCAAGGAGCTTGCCCATGAGGATCCGAAACAGTGTCATCGGGGGGGTTTGTGCGGCGATCGTCGGGACGGCCTGCGTGGCCGGGGCCCCGAGCCCCGCGGCACTCCGCACCCTCGCCGGGCCGCCGGCGGTCTGCGTCCCCATCGAGTGCAACGACGCGGGCGTGAGGATCGGCAACGACCCGTTCGACACGGTCCGCGGCTACTCCGCCGAGCAAGCGGTGCAGGACGCCCTGGCCGCCCTCGCCGAAACCGACGATGTCCTCAGCCACATGGAGACGCTCCGCCGGGTCGTGGTCTATGTCGGCCGCGATGAGGCGATCGGCAACCGGTTCCTGGCCCAGCTCCTGTCCCACACGGCAGAGGCCGAGGCCGACCACGCCGACGCCGACGCCCGCGCCCTGGCGTGGTTCGACGCGGGCTACTTCGTCGGCGCTCTGGCCCAGATGGGCTCGGGCTCGGGCTGGAAGGCCGGCGAGAGCGGGGGCATCGCCGGGCTGGGCTGGCTGGATCGCGCCGCCGGGCACGCCGAGGACGGGGCGGTCGATGCCGCCGCCATCCACTTCGCCGCCGCCCTCCTCGCCCACCCCGCGATGCGGCAGAGCAAGCGGGACCTCTACGAGTCGCACATGCGCCAGGCCATCGCCCACGCCGAGCCCGGGTCGCTCCTGAGGAAGAACCTCGAGACCCACGCCGAGCACTGGGACGAATCGCTCGAGAGCCTCGGCCGGGGCGGGTAGGCGCGGTACGGTGAGTGCCGTGCACACCCTGCCCTCCCACTCCCCACGCCCAGCGGGCCAGACGCCGGAGGGCGCTGCGCCCGCTGCCGCCGCGCGCGAGGCGGTGCTCGTCGAACGCGCCCGCGCGGGCGACGCCCGGGCCTTCGGCGAGCTGTACACCCGCCACGGCCCGATGGTCCACGCCGTGCTGCTCACCCGCGTCGCCCGGGCCGATGTCGACGACCTCACCCAGGAGGTGTTCGTCCTCGCCTGGCGACGCCTCGCCGACCTCCGCGACCCCGAGGCCATCGCCGGCTGGCTGGTCGCGATCGCCAGGCACCGGGCGACCGATTGGGAGCGTGCCGCCAGCCGGCGACGCGACCACGAGCGGGCCGCGGGCCGCGACGGCACGGCCACCGCCGCCGACCCCGAGGCGGACCCGACCGACACCATGCTCGGGGCGATCCGGGCCCTGCCCGAGACCTACCGCGAGGCCCTGCTCATGCGGCTGGTCGCGGGGCTGACCGGGGCCCAGATCGCCGCCCGCCTGGGCATGACCCCCGGCTCGGTCCGCGTACACCTACACCGCGGGATGAAACTCCTGCGCGAACACCTCGCCGAGGACCAGCGATGAACGACCATGACCAGGACTGGCTGTGCGACGGCGTCGGCGAACCGGACGCCGTCGAGCGCGAGGTGGAACAGTCGCTCGCGCCGGCACGCTGGCGCGGCGACCCCGATGGGCTCCTCACCGCCCTGAGCCAAGAACCCCCCGCGGACGCTGACTCGGGCGCCCGCCGAGCCCGGCTCGCGCGTCGAGCACCACACCCCGCCACGCCACGCGCCCACGGCTGGCGGCGGCCGACGCTGGTCGCTGCCGCCGGGCTGACCGTGCTCGCCGTGGTGTGGGGCGTCATGCAGCCCGAAGAGGCCGCCACCTGGACACGGGCCTCGGGCGCCACCTGGCCGGTTGGCCACTGGATCGACACGGGCGCGGGCGAGGAGCAACTCGTGGCAGCGGAGATTGGCAGGGTCACCGTCGGGCCGGGCTCCCGCGTACGCCTGCTGCGGACCGGCGAGGCCGAGCACCGCCTGGAGCTGGCCGAGGGATCGCTGGAGGCGTTCATCTTTGCCCCACCCGAGCTGTTCTTCGTCGAGACGCCCGCCGCCACCGCGGTGGACATGGGGTGCGCCTACGAGCTCGATGTCGCCGTCGATGGCAGCGGCACCCTGCGGGTGACCGGGGGGTGGGTCGAGCTGGCGCCGAAAGACCAGAACCGGATGCCCAGCCGGGTGCCCGCCGGGGCGGTGTGCAGGATCAGCGCCGCGGAGGGTCCCGGCGTTCCCCGGTTCGAAGATGCCCCCGCCGCGTTCACCGACGCCCTCGAGGGCCTGGCGACGAACCGGCCCGGCGCCCTCGGGGAGGCGCTCGCCCAGGCCCGCGCGCGGGATAGCCTCACGCTCTGGCACCTGATCGGCAGGACCGAGGGAGCCGCCCGGGAAGCGGTGGTGGACCGGCTGATCGCCCTGGTCCCCGCCGATGCAAACCGCGAGGGGGCTCTGGAGCTGGACGGGCCGGCGATGGACCTGTGGTGGCTGAGCGTCCGGCGGGCGTGGTGAGCGTCGGGCGACTTGCGAGCTACCCGGCTCGGCCCGGCGAACCGCGGGCCAAAAATGAAAGCGGGCCCGACTGGGTATTCCCCAATCGGGCCCGAATTACGGCGGCAACCTACTTTCCCGCAAAGCAGTATCATCGGCGGATAGGTCTTAACTTCTGTGTTCGGTATGGGAACAGGTGTGACCCCTATCCAATGACCACCGAAAGCCGCACGACCCGCTTCCGCGGGCCGTGGGTGAAGGGCTGTGGCAGAAGCGGAGACAGTTGCATCGAACCGCCTTGGCGGCTCGACGCGGCTGCGTCTTGGTGCGGCCTCGACTGGACCAACTGGTCGAGTCTCGGCATCCGGTTGGCGTGATCAAGCGTTCGACCGTTAGTACCGCTCCGCTGAGGGCCTCTCGACCCTTAGACGCGCGGCCTATCAACCTGATGGTCTATCAGGGGTCTCACGCTTGCGCGACCAGACCTCATCTCGAGGGGGGCTTCCCGCTTAGATGCTTTCAGCGGTTATCCCTGCCCGACGTAGCTACCCTGCGGTGGCCCTAGCGGGCCAACAGGATCACCAGGGGTCAGTCCAACCCAGTCCTCTCGTACTAGGGTTGACTCCTCTCAAGTCTGGAACGCCCACAACAGATAGGGACCGACCTGGCTCACGCCGGTCTGAACCCAGCTCGCGTACCGCTTTAATGGGCGAACAGCCCAACCCTTGGGACCGACTTCAGCCCCAGGATGCGATGAGCCGACATCGAGGTGCCAAACCGCCCCGCCGCTATG
>CAYJPX010000157.1:3404-5317 GCA_964372195.1 uncultured Phycisphaeraceae bacterium | reverse complement strand
GCCCCGTACCGTCCCGCAACCCCGTCAACCTGCCGCACACCGTCCGCGGGGGCCGCCCCCGGGGCGACGGCCCGGCCTTTGCAGCCCCGCCGTGGACCCTGCCGATAAGCCCCCTTGGTCATGCTGCGCCCCGGCCACATCGTCACCCTCTGCGCACTCGCCCTGCTCACCCTCGGCGTGGTCATGGTCAACTCGGCCCTCATGAGCGTGGCCCCCATCGATGGCGACGGCAACCAGCTCCCCGGCGTCACCGCCGAGTCGATCCTCACCAGCCGTTCGACCGTCTATATGGCCCTGGCCCTGGGGGCCCTGGCGGTGTGTGCCCTGCTGCCGGTCCGCCGGCTTTCCCGCCTGGCGACGGTGCTGGTCGAGCGCGATCCCACGCCGCAGGCCGGGCTGCGGACGCTGACGGTGTGCGTGCTGGGGCTGCTGGTCGTGCTGGCGACGGTGTACCTGCCGGTGATCGGGCACTCGGTGAACGGGTCGGCCCGCTGGGTGCGGGTGGGGGGTCTGACCTTCCAGCCGTCGGAGATCGTCAAGTGGGGCATGATCGCCCTGGTGGCGTGGTACTGCACGGTTCGGGCGGCCCACCTGCCGCGGTTCTGGCGGGGGCTCGGCCCGGTGCTGCTGGCCGTGGGCGTGGTCGGCGGGGCGGTGGTGAAGGAGGACCTGGGGACGGGCGTACTCATCGCCGGGGCGTGCGGCGTGGTGCTGCTGGCGGCGGGGGCGAACTTCTGGCACCTCGCGGGGTTTGTGCCGGTGGGGCTCGCGGGCATCGCGCTGGCGATCGTCACCAGCCCCTACCGCGTGCAGCGGATCCTGGCCTTCCTCGATCCCTTCGCCGATCCCCAGGGGGCCGGGTACCACATCATCCAGTCGATGGCGGCGATCGCCGGGGGCGAGGGGACCGGGCGGGGCCTGGGGCACGGGTTCCAGAAGTTCGGCTACCTGCCCGAGGATCACACCGACTTCCTGTTCGCGATCGTGTGCGAGGAGCTGGGCATCGCGGGGGCGGCGATGGTGCTCGGGCTGTACGGCGTGCTGATCCTGACGGGGATGGGGATCGTCCGACGCGAGCGCGACCGGCTGCTCAAGCTGGCGGGGCTGGGCGTGATGGCGACGATCGGGCTGCAGGCGGTGATCAACCTGTTCGTGGTGACGGGCATGGCCCCGACCAAGGGCATCGCCCTGCCGCTGATGAGCTCGGGGGGGACGGGGTGGATCCTGACCGCGGCGTGCCTGGGGCTGCTGGTGGCTATGGACCGGACCCAGCCGGTGGAGGCGGAGCGGTGCTCCGAACCCGAAGTGGGCCGGGTCTCGGAGCCGGGCGTGGTCAGGGTTGCCGGTGGATTCAAGCCGAGGGCCACCGTCCGGAATGGCAGCCGGCTCGGAGAGCCGGGCCACCAATCATGAGCCGCCCGGCGATCGTGTTCGCCGGCGGGGGCACGGGCGGGCACATCTTCCCGATGCTCGCGGTGTTGGAGGTGTTGCGCGAGCGCGACCCGGCGGTGCGGACGCTCTTCCTGTGCTCGACGCGGGAGATCGACGCGAGGATCCTGGGGGGTGCGGGCGTGGAGTTCACGCCCATTACGGCGGCGCCGGTGTTGATTTCGGTGCGGGGGCTGGCGCGGTTCGTGTATCGCTGGGGCGGGGCGGTGCGGGCGGCCCGGGCCGAGCTGCGGCGGCTGCGGGCCGAGTGCGGCGGGGTGCGGGTGCTCTCGACGGGCGGGTTCGTCTCGGCGCCGGTCTGCCAGGCGGCACGGGCCGAGCGCGTGGCGATCGTGCTGCTCAATCAGGACTCGCCGCCGGGCAAGGCGAATCGGTGGATCGCGCGGCATGCGGCGCGGGTGTTCACGACCGCGGCGGTGGAGCGGGCGGGTTGGGAGCGGATCGCCCCGGTGGTGCGCCGGGCG
>CAYJPX010000157.1:0-3394 GCA_964372195.1 uncultured Phycisphaeraceae bacterium | reverse complement strand
GCATCGTCGCGGGGGGGCCCCGCGGGGGGGGGGGGCGGGGGGGGGGGGGCTGCGGAGCGCCCGGGTGGGGCGCGGGGCGGCGCGCGCGCGGGGCTATGCGGGGGCCTGCCGGTCGCGGCTGGGGCTCGACCCGGCGCGGCCGGTGCTGTTCGTGACCGGCGCGAGCCAGGGGGCGCGGAGTGTCAATGAGTTCGCCGCGGTGTTCGTGGGCGCGCACGGGGAGGAGCTGCGGGCGGGCGGGTGGCAGGTGGTGCACCAGACCGGCGCGGAGGGCAACGGGCCGTGGCGCGGGGCCTACGACGCGGCGGGCGTCCCGGCGGTGGTCGAGACCTTCTTTGACGCGATGGGCGTGTGCTGGGGGGCGGCGGATCTGGCGGTGAGCCGCGCGGGTGCCGGGTCGGTCGCCGAGGCGTGGGCCAACCGTGTGCCGTCGGTGTTCTTGCCGTACCCCTATCACCGCGATCAGCACCAGCGGTTCAACGCCGAGCCGCTGGAGCGGGCGGGGGGGGCGGTGATCGTCGAGGACCTGATCGACCCCGGGCGCAACCTCGGCGCGGGGGGCGACCGGGTGCTCGCGCTGCTGCGCGACGGGGCCCAGCGCGGGGCGATGCGGGCGGCGCTCGCGGGGCTGGGGCCTGTGGATGGCGCCGCGAGGCTGGCGGCGGCGCTGATGACTGAAGACTGATCTGCCACGGGCGATAACGCCCGGCAAGGCCTGTTGCCGGCTTGGTGGCGGGCGTGGCTCCCGGTACGATGGCGGGCAGATGAACCCCGGCACGGGCCACACTCTGGCGGTCGGCTTGACCTTCGCCGCGGCGATCGGTATCGCGGCGGGGGGTGCGCGCGGGCAGGAGCTTGGAGGACTTTCGCCCTGCGAGTGTGCGACGCGGCTCGATCCCGCCGGGGCGGACGCGGTTGGGGCCAACCGGCGGGCGGGGGTATACGACCGGGCGCCGGGCCGGCGCGGTGTGGTGCATGTGCCGCTGAACTTTTACATCGTGCGGCGGGCGGACGGCACCGGGGCCCCCCCGCTCTGGCGCATCAACGCTGCGGTCGAGGATGCCAACGCCGCGTTCGCCCAGGCCGGCATCCGGTTCTGCCGTCGCTTCCCGCTCCGCTACATCGACGACGACGGGTTCTTTGTCGTCGATGACCGGGCGGAGGCGGACCTGCTCCGTGACTCGTTCGGCCTGCCGGACAGCCTGAGTGTGTTCGTTGTGGACGGGTTGGTGCTCGATGGCAACGGGGTGTGCGCGATCTCGTCGTTTACCTGGAGCGATGCGCAGGGGATCGTGATCGACTCGGCGTGTCTGGGTTCACCATCGAACGCCACGACTTTCCCGCACGAGATCGGGCACTACTTTGACCTGCTGCACACGCACGAGACGGCACGCGGGCGGGAGTGCGTGGATGGCTCGAACTGCCTGACGGCGGGGGATCTGCTCTGCGACACGCCCGCCGACCCGGGGCTGGGCACGCACAATGTGGACGCGGGGTGCGCGTACTTCGGCGCCGAACGCGATACTTGCGACGATGCGCTGTATGCCCCCGACCCGCGGAATCTGATGTCGTCCGCGCCGGTCGCCTGCCGTGATTGGCTCAGCGCGGGACAGGTCGAGTGGTCGCTGGCGACGCTGGCGAACCTGCGTCCGGGGCTGGGGCGGGCCGATTGCGACCTGTGCCTCGCGGATCTGGATGGTGACGGGGCGGCGACGACGCTCGATGTGCTGGCGTACCTCAACCTGTACGCGGGGGGGAGCCCGTCGGCGGATTGGAACGGGGACCTCTTGGTCAACACGCTCGATGTGCTGGGGTTTCTGGGCGACTGGGCTGGGGGGTGCTGAGGCGCCGAGACACAGAGAAAGGCATTTTGGCCGCAGATGAACACGGATGAACACGGATAAAGGCAATAAAGCGGTGGATGAGTCAGGCTTCGCCTGCCTCGAGTTCACCAGTGTTCATCGGTGCGAGTATTGGGTTTCTGTCTTGCTCGGCGCGCCGGGCGGAAGCCCAGGCTTGCGCCAGGGCCTCTGATGTTATATGTCGCCCAGGGATGCTCGTGCGGCGGCATCCGACCAGAGGCACCCAGGCCGCGAGCTTCCGGCGCTCGCCGGGGTGCTCCCGCGGGGCTTGCAGAATGAGACTTGAAGGAAGAGGAGACAAGGAGCCCTCTCCCCAACCCTCTCCCGCCGGGCCCTTCTCAGGGGGAGGCGAGAGGGGGCAAGGCACCGCCGATCACTGAGGTGTCGCCGCCCTTGCAAAGGGCGGGATCCGCATTACTCTGCCGCTGCACGCCATGCGGGGCGGCGGCTCGACCGGACGCCTCACACGGCCGGCACGGCCGTGGCACACGGAGCCGGAGGCGGCAAGAGCGCTTTATGCCCGCCGGGCGCCCAGCGGTTTGACGACCAGGCTCAGGACGCGGCTGGACCCGAGGGTGTCGGCGACGACCGGCAGGGTCTGCACCGCGACGGTCGTCGGTGCGCCGTTGGGGCGGCGGTTCGAGATTGAGCGCATCGCGCTGACGCCCGAGCGGAGCACCGCGTCGACGGGCAGCACGATGCCGGTGATGGTGGCGACGCGGTCGATGACATGCACCTCGTCGCGTCCGCCGCTGGTGATGAAGGGGCGGTGATGCTCGAAGGCGTGGGCTAGGGCCCGGGCCGCGAGTTCGACATCTCTGACCAGCGCGGGGTCGGGGCTGAGCGCGGGGTCGGGGTCGCCGGGCGTCCCGAATGACTCGGCGATGGCGTTGACCGCCTGGGCCCAGCATTCGAGTTCATCGGCGAGCAGGCCGCGGACTTCGATCAGCCGCTCGGCGGAGGCCTGGAGCAGGATGGGGAGGGACACGGCGAACGCCCGCTTGCCCAGGTGCTGCTCGGCCTTCTGGGCGATGCTGGTGGGGGCCGAGCGCATCACGACCAGGCCGCGCCGGGCGGCGAAGCGGTCGATCCCGGCGGCGAGGGGCAGGCTGATGCCGGGGTCCGGGCCGCCGCGGAGCAGGTCGCGGCTGATGGCGTCGAGGAACTCGCCCTGGGTCTCGAAGAGGCCGGTGCGGGCGAGCGGTCGGAGGGGGGCGTAGCGGTGGTCGTCGCCGAGCAATCTCCAGGCGGTGAGCATGTCGCCCATGGCGTCGTCGCCGTCGTCGAGGGCGGAGGTGATGACCCCCTGCTGCCAGAGGGGCATGGACCAGGCCCAGGTCTCGATGAAGCGGAGGTACTCGGGGGACTGGGTGGCGGCGTGCTCGATGTCCTCGCGCGTGCCGCGGGGCGAGGGCATGAAGGTGACCGCCCGCTCGGCGAGGAGCAGGGCGGCCATCGCGGGCGGCTCGCGGGTGGTGAGGTGGTAGGGGCTGACGGCGGCGAACATTGGGGGGAGGGTAGGGGGGGGGTGG
>CAYJPX010000156.1:0-5385 GCA_964372195.1 uncultured Phycisphaeraceae bacterium | reverse complement strand
CCCCACTACCTCGCCAACCTCTCCCGCTCCAACATCACCTCCAGCGTCTGCACCACCAGCCCCACCTCCCGATCGGTCATCCCCGTGTAGAACGGCAGGGCGATCGTCCGCTGGCTCACGCTCTCGGCGATCGGGAACGCGCCCTCCGCGAACCCGAAGAGCTCGCGGTAGAACGGCTGCAGGTGGATGCAGGGGAAGTAGTCCGCCGCCCCGATGTCGTGCCGCCGGAGGTTGCCGATGATCCGATCCCGCTCCTCACGCCCCCAGCCGGTCGCCAGCCTGACCACAAACACGAACCAGCTCATCTCCGTGCCCTCATCGACTGTGGGCAGGATGATCTCGTGGCGGTGCATGAGTCGGGTGAGGTACCCGCGGGCGACCCGCTGGCGGGCTGCGATCAGGTCGTCGAGGCGGCGCATCTGCCCGACGCCCAGCGCGGCGCTCAGCTCGTCCAGGCGCGAGTTGTACCCGAGCCGTTCGTGCGCCAGCCAGGTGCCCAGCTCCGCCCCGCTGCCCTGGGGGCCTGCCGCCGGGATCGGCCGCCCCTGGTTGCGCAGGCTACGGCATGTGGCGGCCAAGCGCTCGTCGTCGGTCACGATCATCCCACCCTCGCCCGTGGTGATCTGCTTGTTGGGGTAGAAGCCGAACACCCCCACCCGCCCGAAATGCCCGCACGCCCGACCCCGATGCGTCGTCCCCAGCGCCTCGCAGCAGTCCTCCACCAGCGGGATCTCGTGCCTCGCGGCGATCGCCTGATAGACCGCCATGTGCGTGGGATTGCCAAATGCCTCGACCGCGAGGATGGCCTTGGTGCGGGGGCCGATGGCCGCCTCAACCTTGCCCGGGTCCATGTTCAGGCTGGTGGGGCAGATATCGACGAACTTCGGCGTCGCCCCGACCATCAGGATCGCATTGGAGGAAGCGACAAACGAGAACGGCGTGGTGACAACCTCATCGCCCGGCCCGACACCCAGGGCCCGTAGCACCAGGTGCAGCCCGTCCGTGCCCGAGGAGACCGCGACGCCGTAGCGGCACTGGGCCCGGTCGGCGACGAGTCGTTCGAACTCCTCGACGAACGGCCCCTGGCTGAGTCGGCCGGAGCGGAGGGCCTGGAGGACAAGGTCCTCCTCGGTCGCGGTGATATCCGGGCGGCTGAGGGGGATCTCTTGGTGCATGGGGTGGATTCTCGCGGGCTGGCGGCGGTGGGCCGTGGGGGTGCTGGGCGGGCTGGTGCCCGGCAAGCCTATCGCCCTGCCGCGTCGAGCAGCCGCCCGCGCACCCGGGCGGCGAGGTCGGCGATGGTCAGGCCGGCGAGGTCCGGGCCGCAGTCGGCGGGGATTGCCAGCTCCATCTGTCGGCCGATCCGCTGGTCGGCCGTGATTACGGTCGAGTGGTTGGGCTTGTGCATGCCCCTGGCGATCTCGGGGTAGCTGAGGGTGGTGAGCTCTCTGGCGAGTCGGACCACCAGGCCGCGGGCGAGGACGACACGCCGGTGCCGCCCCTTGCCGAAGAGGTCCTCGGGCTCGACCCGGAGCTGCTGGCAGACCTCGCGGAGGATGGCATCGAGGCGGACGGGCTTGCGCTTGCCGTTGCGGGCGAGGGCGCCCTCGCTGAGGCCGAGTGCGCGTCGGACGGCGGCGGCGTCCATGGGCCCGCTGCCGCCGCAGAGGTCGGGGGTGAGGGTGCGGACGGCCTCGACCTGGTTGAGCAGTCCCTCGATCTCTCGGACGCTCCGCCCGCCCCGCTCGCCGGACGCCCGGTCGGCGAGGACCGCGAGGCCTTCGTCGGTGAGGAGCAGGGCTCGGCGTGCGGCGAGGGCGCGGACGAGGGCGCGGCAGAGGACCTCGTCGGGCTCGTCGATCCGGACGATGGCGCCGGACAGGAAGCGGGAGACCAGGTGGTCGCTCAGCTCGGCGATCCGGCGGGGGTGCTCGTCGGAGGCGAGCACGACGCGGGCTTCGGTCAGCCCGATCGCGTCGAGGGTGTAGAGCAGCTCGTTCTGGGTCGACTGCTTGCCGCGGAGGAAGTGGACATCGTCGAGGCAGAGGAGCTTGACCCCGCGCCAGGCCTTGCGGAAGGCGTCGGTGGCGTTGGCGCGGATGGCGGTGATGTACTCGTTGGTGAAGGCCTCGGCGGTGACGCAGCGGATGCGGGCGCCAGGACGGCGTTCCAGGTATCGGCGGGCGATGGCGTGGAGCAGGTGGGTCTTGCCGACGCCCGACGAGCCGTGGATGAACAGCGGGCTGAAGGCCCGGTCGTCGACGCCCTCGGCGATCCTGGCGGCGGCGGTGGCGGCGAGTCGGTTGGACTCCCCGACGATGAACTCCTCGAGGCTGTGGCGGAGCTGGAGCTGGCGGCGTTGGGGGCGTTGCGGTGTCGGGCGGGGCGGGGCGCGGTCGGGCGTGTCGGGCCCGGTGATGGGCCTGGTGTGGGGCGGTTGGGCGAGGGACCGGTCGATGCGGACGCGGACCTCGTCGGGGGCGACGCCGTCCTGGGCGGCCGCCCGGCGGAGTGCCGGGCCGACCCGGCGGTTGAGGTACTCGGCGAGGAAGGGCGAGGCCGTGACGACCTCGACGGCGCCGTCGCCGACTTGGAGCCTGGCGCCGTGCTCGAAGTAGCGTTCGAAGCGCTCTTGACCGAGCTCGGCGCGGAGCCGGTCGCGGATGGTCCGCTCACGGGCGTCGGCGCCGCCGGCACGGCCCGGCGGGGTTGGGTCGGCGTGGCGACCCGGCGAAAGGCTGTTGGCCTCGGACATCCTCACCACGCACCCCACGAATCGGATCGGACGCCACCCGGGACGCGCGGCTCGTCCTTTGATCGCGCAGCGGAACCGCCCGACGCCCCCCGCGTCGCGATCGGCTGCGGCACGATTCTTGAGAGGCTCACACCCGGACCAGACGAGTCCATTCACCCGGCCAGCCCCCCGTCTGAGCCCCGCGAGAAACCGCGTGGTCTTCGGTCGAGGCTGACCGCTCGCCGTTCCTTGGCTGAGCAGGGGAAAGGTATCGAACTCGCGTTCGTCGGACAATGCCGGGACGGATTGATTCTGCGCTGCACGGGCGTTTGCACAGTGCGGACAACGGTTTGTGAAGCGAAGAAAAAGATCCGTTGGCTTTGGCGTGGTCCGCTGGTCGATGTGGAAACTCGCGGGAAAAAGCCGCAAGCTCTGGCGGCCTCTAGCACTTGCGCGCGAGCAGGTCTTTCACTAGGCCGACGAACGCGATGCGCCGTTCGGTCTCGCGGAAGCCGAGCCGCTGGTACATGCGCCTCGCCGGCTCGTTGCGTGCATCGACGGCGCACCGCATCTCGCGCTCGAGGGTCGCGGCCGCCCCGATGGCGCAGCGCATCAGGAGTTGCCCCAGGCCCAGCCCCCGCACCACCGGGGAAAGCCCGATGTAGACCAGCTCGACGCACCCCTGGGCCGGGCACTGGTTGAGCAGGACGCACCCCGCCGGCTCCCCGGCGTGCTCGATGATCCACCAGAGGCCCGGGTCGTGCGCGCCCACGCTGCGGTGGGCCGAGACGATGTCCTCGGTCGTGCGCAGGCCCGCCAACTCGGGGCAGTCCAGCGTCTTCTCGTAGCTGGCGATGAGGGCGGTGTAGAGGGCGGCGGCGGCGGGCTCGGTGGCCGTCATGGGGCGCACGAAGACCCCGGCGGGCCAGGCCTCCCCGGGTGGGGGGTTGATCTGCGCGCCGGCCCGCACGCCCCGCTGGGCCTCACCCAGGCGGAGGGGTCTGGAAAGATAGAGAAGCTCGGCAAGCCTGCGGAGCCCGGCGCTCTCGTAGGCCTCGGCGGCCCAGATCTCTCGGGGCTCGACGAGGCCTTGGACCAGATGAACGCCGCCGGGGTGTCGGTCTTTGGCGAGGCGGAGCGCGTGGGTGATGGCTTCTACCCGGTCGGCTCGGTGCTGGGCTGGGGGGATGTCCCTGGCCCCGCCTCCGGAGAGGAAAAGCACGATGGTCCGGCCGGCTCCCAGCACCGGGAGACAGACCTGCCGCACGGTCGCCGGCGAGGGCCCCGGCTCCACCACGGCGGCGGCGAGGCCGAGGTCTATCCCTAGGCTTGGGGCTTGGTGGATGAACCGCTCGACGGATTCCGGGGGTACGGACGACCCGGCGCCGAGGAGCACGCCGACGGCCTGGTGCTGGAGGGCGGGCGAGACCGGGACCGCCCGACCGGGGTGGCAAGGGGTGCTGGGGGCGGGCTTTGGCGCCGGGGTGGGCAAGGGGGGGCCTCTTCGAGGACGGTCGTCTGGCCGATCTGGGCGAACCGGCCGTTGACCGCTGCGGACATGCCACTAGACTACGCTGAACCCCTGACGCTGGGATTGCCCTGCCGGAGTCTCCTGATGCCCACCACCCGACGCGGCCTGCTCGGCCGATTGGCTGCCGTTGTCCTTGCCGCTGCAGCGGTTGTTCCCGCGCTGGGGCTGGCGCCCGAGCCCGATCCGGTATCGAAGCGCTGGCAGTTGGATGTGACGCCCGGCGAGCTGCGGGTGGCGTATGTGGGGAGCGGTGAGGAGGCGGGGGCGTACCTCTACTTCACCTACTCGGTGACCAATAACACCGGAAAAGACCTGGAATTCGTGCCGTCGTTTGAGTTGGCGACCGACAGCGGGGACCTCGCCGCGTCGGGCGTGGGCGTGGCGCCGGCGGTGACGGACGCGATCATCGAGTCGCTCGAGCACCCGTTCATCGAGGACCAGGTGGACATCCTCGGGCCGATCCAGCAGGGCCCGGAGAACGCCAAGCACGGGCTGGTGGTCTGGCCCGTGGCCGACTTTGACGCCGACGAGATCCGGGTGTTCGGGGCGGGGTTCAGCGGCGAGACCGAGTCGCTGGAGCTGACCGACCCGCGGACCGGGGAGGCCAAGCGGCTGGTTTTCCGCAAGACCCTCATGCTGCGGTTCGGCACGCCGGGCGAGATCCGGGTGGCCGAGATGGGGGACCAGCCCTTCGTGGTGAGCGAGAAACGCTGGATCATGCGGTAGAGGCGGCCTACTGTCCCTGCCCGACGCCCCGAGCCGGACCGGCTCGATCCCGTGGAGAATCCCAGCTATGGCACACAAAAAGGCCGGCGGCTCGACCAAGAACGGCCGCGATTCGAACCCCCAGTACCTCGGCGTGAAGCTCTTCGGCGGCGAGACGGCCAAGCCGGGGGCGATCATCATCCGCCAGCGGGGCACGAAGTTCCTGCCGGGGTTCAATGTCCGGCGCGGCAACGATGACACGCTGTACTCGGTGGGCACCGGGAAGATCGTGTTCCAGGGACGCAAGGTGCATGTCGACCCGTTCGAGGTGGATACGCCGCGGCCGCAGTGGCTGCGGGAGTACCGGGCTGGGCAGACGGCCGGGCAGAACTGACGGGGCGGCAGGATCGTGGAG
>CAYJPX010000155.1:0-5454 GCA_964372195.1 uncultured Phycisphaeraceae bacterium | reverse complement strand
GACCACGGCACCCCCGGTGGCGCTCCACGATCCGGGACGGGGTTGGAGGACGCCCTCTAGTCAACGACTGTCCCCTCCGCCTCCCGCGCCAGCTCCGCGGAGCCCTGCCACAGGACCTCGCGGCCCTGGAGATCCTCGATGACGAACGAGAGCAGGTAGTACTCCTTGCGGATATCGGCATCGCGCCCGCCCGCGAGCGAGCCGGCCCGCGTGCCCGACGCGATCTGCGAGGCGAGCAGGTGCGTCGCCCCGCTCTCTGGCGCGAGGTCGGGGAACTCGAGCCCGGAGTGTTCGAGCAACGCGATCTTCTCGGGGGGGAGCTGCACCGTGATGTGCTTGGCGCGGAGCAACTCCCGCATCCCCGGGTCGCCCAGCACCCGGGCGGCCAGCGACCACTGCTCGGCGACGGAGATCCGGTCGGTCGAGAGGTTCTCCACCCGCCGCAGCACGAGCCGGGCTTCGGGAGAGTCGCCCGAGCGCTCGGCGAGGAAGCGGCTCTCGGAGAGCTGCTGGCGCACATCGAGCACCGCCTGCGTCAGGTCGGCGTCGGCGAGGCGGGTGGTGCGTGGCTTGGGGGTCGTCGCGCAACCCGACACCCCCACGGCACAGGCCGCCAGGATCACACGCCACAGCGAGACGGGCGACAACGGACCCCGAAGGGCGGGCAACACATGGCCCCGGGGGGCGGGATTTCCAGCCCGCGGCGGCCAGGGTCGGTCCCGCTCGGCGTGCTCACGCCCGCGCCCCAGATGGAGTGTCCGCCAGCGCATGGTGTCGCTCCGCCGCCTCACCGCTGCTGCTGGGCCAGGTCGAACGCCTCATTGAAGACGATCGCCCGGTCCTTGAGGTTGACGAGGTTGAACTCGAAGAAGTACCGCCGGGTGTCGCCGCGGTTGGACTCGAAGAACGACCCGCGGAGGACATAGGTGAGAGCCGGGTCGTAGCGGTCGGTCTCCCCGCCGGCGTAGTCGCGCTGGAGCGGGTCGGTGTCGCCGCCGCGGACGCGTCGGGCCTCGGCGTCCATCGCCTGCACGCCCTCGACGAACTTGGCGTTGGCGGTGACGATGTCGCTGTTGACCAGCTTGCTCCGCAGCCGGCGCTGGATGAGCTCGAAGTCGCCCCGCGGCGTGTTGGTCTGGTTCTCGATCGCGCCGAGCTCAACGATCACCCGCGTGGGCGAGCCGGCGATCTCGGGGATCTCCCCAATCCGGCGCGCGAGGGCCTCGGCGACCTGGTCGGAGTACTCCCACATCGCCGGCATGCTCGCCGCGGTCGACGCCTCATCGGCCCGGGTGCTGGCGTACGGGTTGATCCGCCCGCCCGAGGTCCCCACGCTCTGGTTCCGGGTGCACCCGCCGAGGGACAACACCGCCGCGGCGGTGAGGGCTCCCGCGGCCGCTGCTGACTTGCTCAATTGGACAGGCATCGCAATCTCCTTCAGGGGGCCAACGGTTCCGGGGACTTCCGGCCCTGCCCACACCCATGGTGAAACCGCCGGCCGGAGCAGAAGTTCCATGGCCACTAACTTGGGAGTCTACGGCGGGCGGATTTCACAGGCCAGTGGTTCCCGCTTCGAGTTGCCGAACATATACAGAACACGCACACACGGGCGACCGAGACGCCGGTCCGGGACCTCAAAAAGCACGCCCCGGGGATTGCTCCCCGGGGCGTCGGATAGCGCTCACGAGGTCGGTCGGCTTAGCAGCCGGCGGACCAGCGGTTGAGGAAGCAGAGCACATCGATAGTGTTCACGACGCCGTCGCCGTTGCAGTCGGCGGCGAGGCTGCCGTTGGACCAGGCGTTGAGGAACGCGAGCACATCCAGGGTGTTCACGGTCCCGTCCTGGTTGAAGTCGCCCAGGCAGGGGCGGGGCGGGTTGACACAGAAGGCCTGGTCCGTGACATGGCAGACCTCCTGCGAGCCGGTGCTGAGGTTGAAGGACCACGAGTTCAGGTCGTAGACCGCATCGGTGGTGCCCCAGCAGAAGATACGCCCGTCGTTCGAGTTGTTGGAGATGCCGTAGACGCCGAGCATGTAGTGGCCGCCCGCGACCAGCGGGTAGGTGCCCGCGGGGATGGCGATGGAGAACTGGTACTCGGTGATGCCGTGGGTGTCGACGCACTGGAACTTCGGGTTGGCGTCGGCCATGCTGACGGTGTAGGCGCCCAGGAAGTTGGTGACATAGTTGTCACAGGGGTAGTTGGGGTTCTGCGATGCGCCGTAGAGCTCGATGTAGAACCCGGCCTGGTTGCCGAGATTGGTGGGCGTTCCCGCGAGGACATCCCACGCGCCGCCGCTGAACTGCAGGTGCAGGAGGTCCTCGGTCGCGGGGGCGACAAAGTCATCCAGCGAGATGTAAGGGTTGTTGTTGTTCATGGGGTAGTTGCTGAAGTAGACGATGGTCGAGCAGTCGTTGTCCTGGCAGGCGCCGCTGACATTGGTGGCAAAGGCGTTGTCGGGCGAGCAGTAGGGGTAGGCCCCGTTGGTGCGGTCCCACGACTCGGCGGGGTTGTAGTTGCTCTCGGTGCTCTCGTTCCAGGTGAACAGCGCGGTCGAATCGGGGTTGGCCAGGGTGCCGTAGACCGTGATCATGTAGTTCTGACCGGCGTTGAGCGAGATCGCGCTGGCGAAGTTCGCCGTGAACTCGTACGCGTCGTAGAAGCCGCCGGTGTCGCACGCGAAGACGGGGTTGAGTTCGGCGATGCTGAAGAACTGCCCGCCCTGGAAGCTGCTGTAGGTCCAGCCGCACTCGCCTCCGGAGGTGATCGACCAGATCTCGATGCCGATGCCGGTGAGTTCGGCGAGGCTGCCTGTGCCCAGGTACACGCCGCCGTAGAAGCGGACATTCGACAGGGGCGAGCCGTCGGCGACGAAGTCGTCGAACCGCAGGTAGGGGTTCCAATTGCTGTTGTTGTTGCTGAACCAGCCGGTGTTGCAGTTGAGCGGCTGGTCGATATACCGGCTGCCGCCCGCGCCGATGCCGACCCCGGGGGCCGCGTCGGGGTTGCCAGGGCCGGCCGGCTGCAGGAGGGCCGACTCGCTGACATCCATCATGCGGATCATCTTGCCCTGGATATCCGGAATTGTCTGGAAGGTGCCCGGGCCGACATGGGCCATGGCACCGGTCTGGGCCGGGGCCGCCTGTTGCGGGAGAGCCGGCAGGTCTGCCTGAGCGACCTGGCCGAGCGTGCCCGGTGTGCTCAGTGTCAGCGCGGCTACCGCGCCCGTCAATGCGATCCATCTCATGCCAAATCTCCTTCAATCAATAACTGTGCTTGTCGGGGGGACGAGTACGACGATCCCGGCACCCCGACCACGATGAGCGTCCGCGAACGCGGTCACGCTGGCGCAGTCTACCCGCGATCGCACCGAGGGAGATGGTACCCCGATAAAATAAGTACCAGAATGCAAGAAATCAGCGCGTGCCGCGCGCCCTTGTACATCTTGATACTAATCTCTGAAATGCAAGTTTTGCCGACGCCGGGTCAACCGAAAACGGACCCCTGCCGGTCCTGATTCATCGTGGTCGCGAGCTGCTCGGCATCGTCACGGCACTCGCAGCGCCGCATCGTCGCCCAGCCGTTCGAGCCCAGCCGGCGCCACACATACCAGTCGCCATTCTGATCGGTGTCCGCGCGAAACAGGAGCTTGGGCTCGGTTTGCGAGGCAGCCTTCGGCGTGGATTCGGCTTTGTCGGTCACGGAGCACCTCCTTGCGGACCCGGACGAACACCCCGAGCAGGGCGGGCACGGGCGGGCACCGAGCATCCCTCGCTGCCGCCACCATTTGCCCGTATTTTGCCTCGGTTGTCAAGTCTGGGGGTTCAGAAAGTAGAGGTTTGTTAGTGACGACAAACATCCGTGCCTGTGTGGACGCTGGATATCGCGATCCAGAATTGTCGCCACCGCTTTTTTCGGCCGCCGCCCGGCCCCCAGATATCGGTATCGTGTGCCACTCATCACCACCGGGGACAGGGAGCGTTCGGATGCAGCACCTCGGGATAGCAGCAGTGGGGTTGATCGCGGCGGCCGGTTCGACGCTGGGGGTGGGCGGTCCGCCCGACACCACCCGCGGGCCGGTCGAGACCTTCACGATCGCCCGGAGCTCGCGGGGTGAGTCGATCGGCGTGTGGCGGATCGCCCACCCCGACCCCGACGCGCTCGGCCGCGACCCCGACCAGCGGCCGGCGCTGCTGGTCGTGGCCGGGCTCGACGGGCGTCACGATTTCGGCACCCGGCTCGCCCTCACGCTGATCGACCGGCTGATCGCCGACCACATGGACCTGCTCCAACGCTACACGGTCTACATCGTGCCCGATGTGAACCCCGACAACGACGCGCTGTTCGATATGGCGGGCGTGCCCCGCGCCGACTTCGGCCGAGCACCCAAATCGGCCGATGCCGACCGCGACGGGCGGTTCGACGAGGACGGCGCCGACGACCTCAACGCCGACGCCATGATCACCATGATGCGCGTCAAGAACCCCGCGCCGGGCACCGGCCTGCGCGCGAGCCTGGTCCTCGATCCCGACGAGCCCCGCACCCTCCGCGCCCCGGACCCGGCCAAGGGCGAGGTCGCCGAGTACGCCCTGCTCATCGAGGGGCTCGACAACGACAACGACGGCAAGTACAACGAGGACGGCTTCGCCGGCTCGGCGGGCGCGGGGGTCGACCTCGACAGAAACTTCCCGTCGCTCTGGCCCGAGCACAGCGACGGCTCGGGGCGGCACCAGCTCTCCGAGCCCGAAACCCGCGGCCTGGTCGAGTGGCTGATGACCCGCGACAACATCGTCTGCGTCCTCACCTACACGCCGGGCGACAACATCCTGAACATCCCGGCGACCGGCCAGTACGCCGCCGACGAGCGCGAGCCCACCGGCATCGAGGAGGGCGACAAGACGGTCTACGAGAAGGTGCAGGAGGCGTTCAAGGAGGTCACCAAGCACAACGAGGCCCCCAAGGGCGAATGGGCCGGCTCGTTCACCCAGTACGCCTACGCCCACCTCGGCGTGTGGAGCTTCGCCACCCCCGCGTGGGTGCGGCCCGATCAGCTCAAGCAGGACGAGCCCGAGGCCCCGGCCGGCGAGGGCGGTGACGCCGAGAACGCGGGCGAGGGCGGGCGCCCCGCCGGCGGCGGCATCGACCCGCAGGCCGAACGCCAGGCTCTCCAGGGGCGCGGCATCCCCGCGTTTGTCATCGACTTCCTCCTGGCGACCCCCGACGAACGGGCGGCCACCATGGAGAGCTTCAACGACCTCTCCGAGGGCGAGCGGGCCAGCCGCATGCAGGCCGTCGCCGCGCTGCCTGAGGATGTCCAGCTCCGCATGCGGGCCCTGATCTCCGGCCAGCCCGACCCGGGGGCCGGCAACGGCACACCGGGCGGCGCCCCGCAGCCCGAGCGCCCGACGGGTGCTCCGCAGCCTGGCTCCGCCACGGGCGCTGGCGGTCGGTCTGC
>CAYJPX010000154.1:0-5476 GCA_964372195.1 uncultured Phycisphaeraceae bacterium | reverse complement strand
CCCTTATACGCCCCAGCCCATCCCAGGATGCTCCCGCACCCCGCGATTGCTGCTTCGGCTAGATTACCCTCCCGAGACAATCCCGCCAAGCCGGAGCCGCCTGCCTTGCGCCTACAACCCGTCCATATCCCGATCATCCGCACCTGCCTGGCCAACCCCCGCCGCCCCCTGGTCATCGACGACCGCCGCACCTACCGCGGCCTCGACCTGCTCGTCCCGGCCTTCCATGTCGCTAGCGAGATCGAACGCCGGAGCCAGACCCAGACCGTCGGCCTGCTGCTGCCCACCGGCGGGGCCTTCCCCATCGCCGCCCTGGGGGCCTGGATGCTCGGGCGAACGGTCGTCCCGCTCAACTACCTCCTCAAGCCCGACGAGCTGCAGTATGTCATCGACGACTGCGGGTGCGACACCATCTTCTCCGTCGGCCCCATGCTCGAGCACCTGGAACGCCCGCCGCGCGTGCGCAACCTCGTCACCGTCGAGTCGCTCGACCTCCGCTCGATGCCCGAGCTCCGCTGGCCGGCGCGACCGGCGCTCGACGACCTGGCCTGCCTGCTCTATACCTCCGGCACCAGCGGCCGCCCCAAGGGCGTCATGCTCACGCACCGCAACCTCTCCGCGAATGTGCACCAGATCGCCTCCTGGGTCGACCTGCACCCCTCCGACACCGTGCTCGGCGTCCTGCCGCAGTTCCACTGCTTCGGGCTGACGGTGCTGACGCTCCTCCCACTGACCCTCGGCATGAAGGCCGTCTACTCCGCCCGCTTCATCCCCCAGCACATCGTCCGCCTCTTCCGCGAGCACCACCCCACGCTCTTCGTCGCCATTCCCTCCATGTACAACGCCCTCCTCAGCGTGAAGAACGCCGAGGCCGCAGACCTCGCCGGCCTCCGATTCGCCGTCTCCGGGGCCGAACCCCTCCCCGAGGACACCCTCGACCGATTCCACGAACGCTTCGGCTTCCACATCTGCGAGGGCTACGGCCTGACCGAGACCGCCCCGGTCTCCAACTGGTGCCGACCGCAAGAGTGGCGCCCCCGCAGCGTCGGAAGGCCGCTGCCCGGCGTCGAGCAGGCCCTCCTCGACCCCGCGACCGGCCGCCGGTTGCCCAGGGGCGCGGAAGGTGAGGTCATCATCCGCGGCCCCAACCGCATGGCCGGCTACTACAACCGCCCCGAAGAAACCGCCAAGGCCATCGACCCTGACGGCTGGTTCCACACCGGCGACATGGGCCGATTCGACCCCGACGGCCACCTCTCCATCACCGGCCGCATCAAAGAGATGCTCATCGTCGGCGGCGAGAATGTCTTCCCCCGCGAGATCGAAGAAGTCATCAACCGCCACCCCGGCGTCAAGGACTCCGCCGTCATCGGCCAGCCCGACCCCATGCGCGGCGAGATCCCCATCGCCTTTGTCGAGTTGCTGGACCCCGAACCGGGCGGCGAGCCGTTCGACGCGCAGGCGGTGCTCACGCTCTGCCGCGACAACCTCGCTGGCTACAAGGTCCCCAAGGAGATCCGCGTCCTCGACGCCCTCCCCCGCAGCGCGACCGGCAAGATCCTGCGGCGGGAACTCAACACCACCGGGTTGTGAACGGGCTGACCCACGCCCCGTACCGGCGAGCCGAACGACAGCTCGGTCGCGATGGTGGCCCGCTTCTCAGCCCTCGCCAAAAGCCAGAGGTTCTGCTTGCATTAGACAATCCAATCCCAGAAGAATCCCTATTTTATCTGGTTGTCAGACGCGATACCGACTATGCTCGCTGAGGCAGTGGGGGGGGCGCCCGCGTTGGGCCTGTGCCACCCCAATCGAGAACAAGGCGTTTCACACGCCGAGGGAGAGTTCATGAGAGGCATCAGTTTTTGCGCGTCCGTTGTCGTGTTGAGCGCCGGCATAGCCAGCGCCGATCAGGTGTTTTTCCAGGGCTTTGAGACCGATACGAGCGACTGGTTCACCAACCCCTCAGCGGTCACACGCGTGGCCTCGGGCTCTGGAGGGATTTCCTCCGCAACCGGCTCCTTTCACGCTGTCGTAGACAGTGCGGTGGGCGGCGCCTTCACGCGGTTCGACGGCTACCGCACAAGCTTCGGATCGGGCTTCACCGCCGAGCTCGCCGTCTACCTCGACACAGGCATGTCCGCCGGCGAGGGCTTCGACTGGTCCGTGGCCGCCACCGGACAGGACGGCGCCCACCAGCGCGACTTCATCTTCCATGTCGCCAAGGACACCTCGACCGGCAAGCTCCTCGTCGCCGGCGACAACAACACCAACTCCGCGACCCGTGAGGATCTGGACACGCTGTCCAACTTCTACGAGGTCACTAGCTCCGGCTGGTACACACTCCAGAGCATGTTCTACGACAACGGCGCCGGCGTCCTCGCCGTTGACCTGAATCTCATCGACTCCGGCGGTACCGTGCTCTTCACCGAGACGCGGTCGGACCTGAGCGATCTCATCGCCACCGAAGTCGGCGGCAACCGTTACGGCTGGCTGACCTTCGTCGATGTCGACGGTGGACTCGCGATCGACGACACCTCGCTCGACCTCTCGGTCGTGCCCCTCCCCTCCTCGGCCGCGCTCGCCGGGCTCGGCCTGCTCGGCCTCGGCGCCCGCCGCCGCCGCGTCGCCCTCTGAGCCGGCGACCCGGTCCTCACCCAGACTCCCGCCGCGAGCCCCGGGCCACCCGGGGCTCGCTGTCTTTCACCGCGCCCCCCGCTTCTCCGAGCTGGCCGTGCCCGAACTGTACCGCGACAACCTCGCCGTCTGACAGGTTCCAAGCAGCTCCGCGTCCTCGACGCCCTCCCCCGCAGCGCGACCGGCAAAATCCTCCGCCGCGAGCTCCGGACGCATCTGCCAAACGGCTGACCCCTCGCCTCCCTCACGCCGCCGTGCGAGCCTCCACCGCCAGATGTGCCGCGTACATCGCCGCACCTCGGGCGACGAGTTCGGCCGGGTCGATGCCCTCCGCCGCGCTCCTGCCCGCGATGCCGCTCACAAAGCCCACCGCGCGCGGGTCCGCCGCGCCCTCACCGTGAACCACGAGCCCGTCCAGCTTCGCCGGGCTGAGACCGGCGGTGCGGAATGCCCGCCCGATCGCCCGCTCGGCTTCCACGCTCGAGATCGCCCCGGCCCCCGCCTGTTCACCGTCCGTTGCCAGCACCTCGATCTCCGTCGGTGAAACCACGCGCAGCACGCTGGCGTCGAAGTCCCGGTCCAGCCCGACCACGAGCACATGGCCCCTCAGCCCCGCGGTCCACGCGTACGCCGCCGCGGCGGCGGTCGGCTCGTTCAAGAGCCGCACCACCGGCAGCCCGGCGCCGCACGCCGCGTCGCGCAGGCACGCCCGCTGCCCGCAGTGGGCGTACGCGGGCACCGTCACCACGCCGGTCTCGACCGCACCCACCTCGAGCGCGATCCGCTGAAACAGCAGCGTCGCCAGATCCCCCGCGGCGAACGAAGCCCCATCCACCTCGAACCGCCATCCCGGGTCCGCCAGCCACTGCCGCACGCCTACCACGCCGCGCGCACGATCGGCCGCCGCCGGGCCGACGGCCTCGGCGCCCGCCGCGATCCCGCCATCGGGGCCAAAGTAGATGTGCAGCGGCATCACGACCGACGCCGTACCCGCGATCTGCTCGCAGGACGAGCCGGCCTCGGCGACCACGCTCACCGCCCGCATCGACCCAAACTCGATCCCGATCACTCGGCCCATGTCCAGACCTCCCCGGGGCGGAACCGGCGCCCGGGGCTCCTATCGGCCGATCCCCGCCCCCGCGCCAGCCGAATCCCCGTCGTTCCGCCCGGCAGCCACCGGGTCGCCGCATTCCTAACCCCCCGTCGAGCCGACCGGGCTGTGACGGACACCCCACGGGCCCCGTCTACATCCCCGCCGCCACCCGCCGGTAGTGATACCCCATGATCGCCAGCATCATCGCCTCGCCGAACGCCTCCCGGTGCGACACCGCCGACCGCGTGAGGAACCGCCAGTACCGCCACCGCCCCGCGTCCCGGAACCCCAGCACCCACAGCGACCGCACGAACGCCCGGACATCCTCGCCCCCCATCCGGATCGGCGGCCCCGCCGGCCGGTACTCCCGCAAGAAAGTCAGGATCCGCTCGTAGTACTCCCGCGGGGCGTACAGCGTCTTGACCAGCTCGCGGTAGCCCTCGACCAGCCGCTCGCGGTCCAGCCGCGGCACGAAGTTCATCACGGTGTCCAGGTTGTCGCCCGAGCTCTCGCCGAGCATCCGCCCCTCCGCCGTGAGGCGGGTGAACAGCCGCGTCCCTGGCAGGGCGGTCAGCAGCCCGACCATCGCCGTGGCGATCCCCGACTCCTGGATGAACCGCCTCTGCGCCTCGAAGATCCCCGGTCTATCGCTGTCGAAGCCGACGATAAACCCGCCCATGACCTCGATGCCCCGGTGCTGCAGCCGCCGCACCGACTCGATCAGATCGCGCTTGGTGTTCTGCACCTTGCGGCACTCCAGCAGGCTCGCCTCCTCGGGGCTCTCGATGCCGATGAAAACCCGCTTGAACCCCGCCCGCACCATGAGGTCGAGCAGCTCGGCATCGTCGGCGAGGTTCAGCGAGGCCTCGGTGGTGAAGGTCATGTGCGCCCCGCTGCGCACCCGCCACGCGATGATCTCGCGCAACAGATCCTTCACCCGCGCCCGGTTCCCGATGAAGTTGTCATCGACGACGAAGATGTGCCCCTTCCAACCCGCCGCGAGCAACGCCTCGAACTCCCCGATCACCTGCCCGGCCGTCTTGACCCGCGGCACGCGCCCGTACACCGCCGTGATGTCGCAGAACTCGCAGTCAAACGGGCACCCCCGCGAGAACTGCACCGGCATGGTCGCGTAGTCATCGATCCTCAGCAGGTCCCACCGCGGGGCCGGCGTCCGCGACGGGTCGGGCCGTTCCGCCGCCCGGTACACCCGCCGCGCCCGCCCGGCCTCCAGGTCCTCAACCAGCTCCCCGATCACATCCTCGGCCTCGCCGATCACGCACCGATCCACCTCGGGGAACCGCTCGTGCCCGGTCGTGAACAGCGGGCCGCCCGCCACCACCGGCTTGCCGGCGCCGTGCGCACGGGCCACGACATCCCTCGCCGAACCCTCCTGCACGATCATCGCCGAGAGGAACACCGCATCCGCCCACGCCAGGTCGGCATCCGCCAGGCGCCGCACATTCAGGTCGACCAGCCGCAGCTCCCACCCCCGCGGCAGCATCGCCGCCACCGTCACCAACCCCAACGGCGGGAAGGCGGCTTTCTTCGAGATCAGCGGGAGCAGGTAGCCGAAGCTCCAGAAGGTGTTCGGCGTCCGGGGAGAAACCAGGAGGATGCGCAAGGGGCACCCCCTTTCACGTCTGGGCCGGCCCGTGGCGGCTCGGCACGCGCAGTATATACTCGCCTGCCTCGCCCCAGTCACCCCGTTTCGCACCCCAAACCCCACCCCCGCACCGGGTCACAACC
>CAYJPX010000153.1:0-5484 GCA_964372195.1 uncultured Phycisphaeraceae bacterium | reverse complement strand
CCGTCTTCTGGTTGAAGCCGTGAGCACCGGCGCACTCGCCATGGGCGCTGGTGAAGACGACGACGGTGCTCCCATCGAGCCCGCGCTCGCGCAGCGCCGCCAGCACGCGCCCGAGCTCGCCGTCGACCATCTCCACCAGCCGGTAGTAGCCCCAGCGCAGCCGGCGCCAGTCGGTAGCGTTGAAATCGCCGACGGGGAACATCGGATTGGCGTGGTAGCCGCGCCGAACCATTGCGATCGTGTCCGGCTCGTTGCGCGGCGGGGCGAGGTTGGCCGGCAGCGGCGGCAGCAATTCCGCCGCCGGCGCCTCGCCGATCTCGCCGCAGCGCAGCGCGTCGCCGCGCGCGTATTCGCAGATGTCGTGCGGATTGAGCAGGCTGACCACGAGCAGGAACGGATGCTCGCGCGGCTCGGCGAGGTAGCCGACCGCCGAATCGGCGATTTGCCTGTCATACCCCTTCACCGTCTTCAGGTTCCCCATCCGCTCGAAGCCGTGCGCCGCCGTATTGGTCGTCTCGTAATCGAGGTGCCATTTGCCGAAATAGGCGGTCTCGTAGCCGGCGCTGCGGAAATAGGTACCCATGCCGGGGAACTCCGCCGGGTCCATTCCCGCCCTCGCGTTTTTCGTCACCCCGGTTTCGTGCGGGTAGCGCCCGCTGAAGATCGACGCGCGCGCCGGCATGCAGAGCGGGTTGGCGGTGTAGGCGCGCGTGAAGCTGAAGCCCTCGCGCGCCAGCGAGTCGATCGCCGGCGTGTTCAGGTGCTCCGTCCCGATCCGGCAGCTCATCGCGTCATACGACTGCTGGTCGGTCATGATGAAGACGATGTTCGGCCGCGGATCGGCCGGCGCGGCGTGGAGCGGCCCGGCCGGGATCAGCGCGCAGAGCAGGAGGCCGGCGAGAAGTCGAGGGCGCTGCATTATTGCACCCCTTTTGCCGACGTGGCGCGCGGTGCGGAGCGCATCGCGACCGGGTCGACGATGATGTCGGCCCGCTCGGCGGCGGGGCCATCGGGCGCGAAGGTGATCACATCCTCCCCGACCCGCACACTCTTGTCGTCGATCCGCTCGATCGGCGGCGGCGTCTGCCCCGGCTTCGCCGGATACACCACCGCGAGAAAGTTCCAATCCCCTTCAACCGGCCTCTTGTTGCTGATCCACAGGTTGTGCCCGCAGAGGATCTCATCCTTGCGCTGCTTCGTGTAGTCCTCCCCGGTCACCGGATTCGTGTAGCCCGCCAGCCCTTTGCGGTTCTCGATCTCGAGCTGGTCCGGGTGCGCGATCTGCTGGAGCCGCACCTTCACCTCCCCGACGCTGTAGTCGATCGCCTTCGTCGCCGGGTCGATGACGATCGGCGTGTCGGGCAGGATGTGGTAGAGCCACGTGTAGGTCGCGGGGGCGGCCGATGCGACGTCATCGTAGATGATGAAGTACTCGCCGCGCACGAAGAGCACATGCCGCACGAAGCGCTGCAGGTCGGGCAGCGCCCGCTCCTCGTAAACCTTGTGCAGCGGCAGGCTCCAGCGCGAGTATTTCCCCGGCACCGACGGATAGCAGTGCGTGGCGTCGCCGGCGAAGTAGACGTAGGGCACGGCGTCGCCCGTGCCGTCGCCCCGCGCGTGGCCGCCCATACGGCCGTAAGCAGGCACCGTCTTGCCCGGCCGCGGCGGGGCGACGATCAGCGCCCGCGGGCCCTTGCCGATCGGGGCGACCAGGTCCACCACCCGCATCTCGATCTCGTCGGGGGTGGTCTCGAGGATGAACCGCTCCTCGGGGTGCAGGGGCGTCAGGTCCTCGAAATGGACCAGCTCGTGGATCTTCACCGGCGGGCGGGCGTTCACCTCATCGACCCGCAGCAGCGCAAAGTACCGCTCGCTCTCCTTGGGCGGGCGGATCGCCCCGCGCACGATCATCCCCCGCCGGAGCCCGAACCGGCGCACCTGGCTCGGCGAGACATAGATGTCGTCCGGGCCGGGCAGGTAGCTCTGCTCGGCGCTGCGGAGGAACCCGAACCCGTCGGGCATGATCTCGAGCGTCCCCTCGCCGAACATGAGCCCCAGCCGGGTCGCCCGGGCCTTGAGGATCTTGAAGATCAGGTCCTGCTTGGGGATCGCGTTGGGCTCCTCGATCCCCTCGCGCTCGGCGAACTCGAAGAGCTCGGGCAGCTCCATCCGCTGCAGCTCGCCGATGGTGATCTGCGCCTTGAACACCTCCGGGTCCGCGTTGGCCGCGATCCGCTCGAGCTCGGCCGCCTCGCGCTCCAACTCCTCATCGCTGGGCAGGATGTGGTCCGGGTAGTAGGGCCGATGCCCCCCGCCGCCACCACCGCCGCCGCCCCCACCGCCGCCACCGGAGCTGCCCCCCGAGCCGCCCTTGCGCTTCTTGCGCTTCCGCCGCTTGGCGTTCCCGTCGCCCAGGGATTGGCCGCCCTGCCCACCGCCCGAGTTGCTCGGTCCATTCGAGCCGTTCTGCCCGCTCCCCTGCGAGCGCTGTTCGCCCTGGCCCCCGCCCTGCGAGCCACCCGAGCCGCCACCAGCGCCGCCGGCATGGCCGCCCTCGGCGTGGGGCGTCGCGGGCCTGGGCTGGGTCTCGGCGTTGGGAGCCCCGGACGCGGGCTTGGGCGGCGTCGCCGACTGCTCGGCGGGCCTGTCCCCGGCCTGCTCGGCGGCCTTGGGGGTCGCCTTGGTGGTCCGACGCTTGGGCTTGGGGGTCTCTTCGACCACATTGCTCGTCTTGGCCATGTCCTGTCCGTTTCTCGCTCGTCGTGCTCGGGCGGCGCGGTTCCATCCACCCCGCCACCGAATGAAGTCACTCGCAGCAGCAGCACTGCATCCCACGAACCCTGGTCACCCTGGAATCAACGCACCACCGCCTCTGCGGGTACACCGGCGACAGCGATGGCAATGCGGGAGAAGGGGGCTTTCTGCAAACCCGGCCTGTCAGGGGAGTAGCCGTCGGCTCTTACACGATGCCCGTCAACCGGCGCACGGTCCAGGGTTTCCCGAACCGTTCCCTCTGCGAAGTGCCAGGATCTGATCGAGGATCCGCCGAGCCTCCGACCGCAGGCGGTCGGCGTCGGCGATATTCACTACCTCATAATCTGACCGTTTGCGCTTCTCATCAAGCGGGAGTTGGACTTTTTCTCGCCTCGCAAGCTCCTCGGCGTCCCACCCCCGGGTTTCCCTAACACGATCCTGACGAACCGCCAGCGGAGCCTCGACAAAAACGACCGCGTCGCACTCCCGGTCCAGTCCGGCCTCAAACAGCAGCGGGGCGTCGATCACCACCCCTGGGGCCCCCGCCGCCCTCGCCGCGGCCACTAACTCTGTACGCCCCTGCCGCACGATCGGGTGCACCAGCCCCTCCAGGCGCCTCAATTCCGCGGGGTCGCCGAAGACCACCGCCGCGACCTGACGCCGGTCGACCCGCCCGTCCTGCCCGACGATCTGGGCCCCCCACCACGCCACCAACTGCTCCCGCACATCCGGCCGATCGAGGGCCTCGCGGGCGGCCCTGTCCGAGTCGGCGGCCACGCAGCCCGCCTCGGCAAAGGCCCGCGCCCCCTCGCTCTTGCCCGCCCCGATCCCCCCGGCCATGCCGATCACCACAGGCTCGACCGCCCCTCCGGCCGAGCCGGGCCGTGTCGACCCGCATGCTCGCTCTCCGGCTCCCCCGTGCCCAGTGACCCCATCGCCCCCGTCCATCCGCACCCCCTCGATCACCGCCCGCACCTGCCCGAGCCTCTCCAGAGGCCGGGAGACCGTCACCCAGGCCACCTCGATGCCCCCGGTGCCCGCCGTGGCGAAGCCCAGCGTACCGGTCCCCGTCAGCCGCTCCAAGAGTGTTCGGTGCAGCAGCACATGCTGGACCCGCCCAACGGGCAGGCTCGCCGCCCCCCGGGCGAACACTCCCGCGACCCGTAGGACATACCGATCGGTCACCACATACCGACGGCAGGCGACGACCACCCCCTGCCAGGCCAGCCGCGCCCCCGCCGCGATCGCCAGGGCCATCACGAGATCCCCGCCGTACACCCCCCACCGCCCCCACGCCGCGATCGGGATGGCCACCAGCCCCGCCAGCAGCACGAGGCCGGCCAAGCTCGGCAGGCTCTCGAGAATCACCGCCCACCCGCTGGGCCTCACCCGCAGCCGCACACCGCCGCCATCCCCACCATCAACCCAAGGCCGAAGCTCCCGGGGCACCCGGTCCCCGCCGCCGCTGCCCGCCGACTCGACGGGTCTCTCGCTCAAAGGGCTTCCCTCTTGAGCGTCGCGATCTCCGGGTAGTTGCGGTAGTACCCGTTGTAGTCCAGCCCGTACCCGACCACGAACTCGTCGGGGATATCGAACCCGACATACTCGGCCAGCTCGGTGTCGGGCGTCGTCGCGGTCCGGGCCACATCCTTGCGGAGCATCACGCACGCGCGCACACTCGCGGGCTTCTGCTCGCCCACGATCCGGCGGACCAGCTCGATGGTCTGCCCCGAGTCGAGGATGTCATCGACGATGACCACATGCTTGCCCGCCAGGTTGGTCGGCAGCTCGCTGGCGATGACCGCCCCCTTGCTCGCCAGGCTCTTGCCCGGGTAGCTGCTCACCGCGACCAACCCCAGGCTGAGCTTGAGCGGCATCTCGCGGAGTAGGTCGGCCGCGAAGATCATCGCCCCCGACATGATCGGCACGATCACGATCCGCGTGGCGTCGACAGCCTCCCCGCCGCCCAGCTCGGCCTCCAGGTCGGCGCAGAGCCTGGCGGCCAGCTCGCGCACCCTGGCGGCGATCCGCTCGCGCCCGATGAGCGTGCGCTCGATCTCGGGGAACGCCCCGGGCTTTCCCGCCCGCGGGGTCACAACACCAGCCCCCGCGCCCCGCCCGTCCGACGCGCCCGGGCGTACCGCTCCAGCGCGTCCTCAATCACCGCGTGGGCGGCCTCGGCGGGCATGACCTCGTCCACCTCGACCCCCTTGCCCTCGAGCTGCTTGTAGTCCTCGAAGAACCGCTTGAGCATCTTGAAGATGTGCTTGGGGAAGTGGCTCGCCAGCTCGAACTCGCTGTAGATCGGGTCCTGGCAGAGCACCGCGATAATCTTGTGGTCCGGGTCGCCCTGGTCGACCATGGTCATGAGCCCCACCGCCCGGGCCTGGCAGATCGTCATCGGCGGGATGTCCTCGGTGCAGTAGACCAGGACATCCAGCGGGTCGTTGTCCTCGGCCAGGGTCTGGGGGATGAACCCGTAGTTGGCCGGGTAGTGGACCGCCGAGGAGAGCACCCGGTCGAGCTTGAGCATCCCCGAGCCCTTGTCCAGCTCGTACTTATTGCTCGAGCCCTTGGGGATCTCGATGATGGCCTTGAAGACGCGGGGAAGCTCGGCGCCCTCGACGGCGGGGGTGACATCGTGCCAGGGGTGGATCATGGCCAGAGGATAGCGACGGAGCGCCGGGGGGCCGGGGGGGCCCTGGGGGTAACGTGCCCCGCGGGCGGCGG
>CAYJPX010000152.1:2460-5628 GCA_964372195.1 uncultured Phycisphaeraceae bacterium | reverse complement strand
GTGTGCGAGAGGGCCGCGGAGGGGGAGGTCTTGGTCTGTGCGAACTTCAACGCCCCGGGACAGGTGGTGGTGAGCGGGACGGCGGGGGCGTGCGAGCGGGCGGTCGGGGTGGCGGGAGGGATGGGGCTGCGGGCGGCGGTGCTGCCGGTGGCGGGGGCGTTCCACTCGCCTTTGATGGCCCCGGGGGCGGGGCGGCTGGGGGAGGCCCTGGCGGCGACGGCGATCGGGGAGCCGCGGTGCTGCGTGATGTCGAATGTGACGGCCCTGCCGCACGGGGCGGTGGGGGCTGGTACCATGGCCGATGCGATCCGCCAGCGTCTGGTGGAGCAGTTGACGAGTCCTGTTCGGTGGTCGGGCTGCTGCGGGTGGCTGATCGGGAACGCCGGGCGGGTTGGCGGGTAATATTTTGTGGAGCTTACGCGGGGCAATACTCTCGGGGGGCTGATGCGGCGTATCGACCGCGGGACCAAGGTGAAGAGCTATGACGACCCCACGAACCTGGAGTAGGGCCCGCGGCGGGCTGGGCGGTGTTTGGCGTGGCTTGGGTGTGTGCGCGGTGGTGTTTGCGGCCGGGTGCAGCAAGCCGCCGGAGCCGCCGCCCCCGCCCCCGCCGCCGCCACCCCCGCCGCCGGCGCCCGAGCCGATCGATGTGGCGAGCCTGTTGCAGTCGATGCGGGTGGATGCGCGGGTGGAGTTTGCGGAGAGCGAGGCGCCGGTGGACAAGGGCCTGGCCGAGGCGGCGATCCATCTGGCGGATGCGTTTGCGCGGGGCGACGAGGGGGCGCTGCGGGGGATGCTCGACAAGGGCGACCAGCAGATGCTCGATCAGTTGATGGCGAACGAGCAGTGGTACTCGGCGACCGAGGCGATCGAGGCGGTGCGGGTGGTGTCGGTGGATTCGATCGCGAAGGGGTCGGAGGCTCCGGAGGATGCGCAGCTGGCGATCGCGGTGCAGGACCGCGACGGGGCGTATGTGCTGGCGTGGTCGGGGCACAAGGTGTTTGACGATTGGGTGTTTAGCGCCGCGGCATCGACGAACCAGGAGCGGGCGCGGGCGTCGGAGTGGGACGGGTCCGCGCCGTGGGCGGGGGCGGGGATGGCGGGCTTTGACCAACTGCTCGCGGGCAACGAGGAGGTGCGGAACCTGCTGACGAAGGTGATGACCGACCCACGGTCGCTGACGATGGAGGACCTGCTGCGGCTGCGGGAGTTGCTCGCGGAGTTGGGGGCGCCGCCGACCGCGACGGAGCTGGTCGATCAGGAGATCGCCAAGCGTGAGGACCGGGGCCGGGATGAGGGCGAGGGGACGCCCGGCGGCGGGGGCGGCGGTGGTGGCGGGGATAGCCCGCGGCCGCCGCCGACCGATCCGGGGCCTGGGCCCGGCGGGCCTGGCCCGGGCGGGCCGGGTTGAGGCGTGGGGGTTGAGGTGGTCGGGCTGATGTGGATTGGGGTGAGCTGTCACGCGCTGCGCCGGGTCGCGGCGTGCGGAGTATGGACCATCGACACGATGCGGGCTTCTGGCCTGCGTCGTGTCTTTCTGTAGGGAGCTGGCATGAGCAGCGAGAAGCGGGTGGCGGTGGTAACGGGGGCGAGCCGTGGGATCGGGCGGGCGATCGCGCTGCGGCTGGCGGCCGATGGGCGGCATGTGGTGCTGGTGTCGCGGAGCGAGGGGCCGCTGGCGGAGGTGCGGGCGCTGATCGAGGGGGCGGGGGGATCGGCGAGCTGCTGCGCGGTGGATGTGGGGGACCGCGTGGCGCTGGCGGCGGCGATCGAGTCGATCATCAAGGACCAGGGGCGGCTGGACATCCTGGTCAACAACGCGGGGATCACGCGGGACAACCTGGTGCTGCGGATGAGCGATGAGGAGTGGGACCAGGTGATCGGGGTGAACCTGACGAGCGCGTTTGTGGCGATCCGGGCGGCGGCGCGGGCGATGATGAAGCAGCGGTTCGGGCGGATCGTGAATATCGCGTCGACCAGCGGGCTGGTGGGCAACGCCGGGCAGGCGAACTATGCGGCGGCCAAGAGCGGGCTGGTGGGGCTGAGCAAGACGATCGCGCGGGAGCTCGGGGGCAAGGGGATCACCTGTAATGTCGTGGCGCCGGGGTTCATCCAGACGGACATGACGGCGAACCTGCCGGAGGAAGTGACCAACGCGGTGAAGGGGGCGATGGCGATCAGGCGGCTGGGGGAGAGCGGGGATATCGCGGCGGCGGTGGCGTATGTGACCAGCGACGACGCGGGGTTCTTGACGGGGCAGACGATCGCGGTGGATGGCGGGATGACGATGTGCTGAGGGTCGGCGTGCGGGCGCTGGCGGGCGCAGCGGAGACACTGCCGCGCACGCCGGCGGGGGTGGGATGCGCGCGTGCGCCGGGGGGCCGGGGGATGTCAGGCCGGCGGACAGCGGCTATTCGTGCGAACAGCGTTTGACAACGCCCGACCAAAGCCCGGCGCGGCTCGGAAAATGCGTGCTCGGCGCGTCGTGAGGCGGGATCGGCCGCGCGCCCGCGGGGCGCGCAGAACCGCCCCGCGCCGCGGGTCGTATTTGACTGAGATCCTCGGAACTGCCGGCAGCGCGAACGAAGCAGCGGGTAGTTTCCGACGCAGGCGCGTTCACGCTTCGGTGCGAGTGTGCACGAAGCGCATGCAGGCTCAGCAGATGCCCTCACCGGCATCGCAACCCCGCACGCCGAAGCGTCGGGGTATCGGAGTCCGTGGAACAACAAGGAGATTACCAATGAAACTTACTCCGATCGTATTGGTTTGCGGCTCGATGGTGGTTGCGGCCGCGGCCGGGACCACGCTCGTCGCGCTGGCCCCGTACGGGGAGGCGCCGGCGCTCGTCGGCGAGAGCGTGTCGGGCTCGATCGAGACCGTGGACCTGACCTCGCAGGTCTTCTCACTCCGGGTGGAGGAGCAGCCCCAGCCGATGCAGTTCATGGTCAACGAGAAGACTACCTACACGCTGGATGGCGCGGCCGCCGAGGCCGAGAAGGCCCTGCAGGTCGGCAACAACGCCACCGTGAGCTACAAGGAGGCAGACCTGACGGCCTCGAAGGTGGACGCTACCACACCCGAGTGAGGCACGAATCAGACCGCGACTCTCCAGAGAGGCGGGGGGGGGGGGGGGGGGGGGGGGGGGGGGGGGGGGGGTGGGGGGGGGGG
>CAYJPX010000152.1:0-2450 GCA_964372195.1 uncultured Phycisphaeraceae bacterium | reverse complement strand
CCCGCGACTCTCCCGCGCGGCGCGCCCGGCTGGCCGCGGGGCGCGTCTTGTTCCTTTCCGGGGGGGGGCTCCCACGGGGGCGGGCGGTTATCCCGAGCTTGCGCTCGGGGCTCGTAGAGGCGCGTGCGGCGTGCCGCACTCGGGGCAGAGTTCGGCGTTGCAGCCGCGGAGGTCGTAGCCGCAGGATTGGCAGATCCACCAGGGCGGTATGTGGCGTCTCTCCTTGATTGCCCAGACGAGCAGGGCCGTCGCGCAGGTCGCGTGCCATGCGCCGGTCGCCCATGGCCGGAGCCACAGTCCGTTCGTGAGGTTCGCTGCCCACAGGAAGTTCTGTGGCACCCAGAAGACGGTCGAGGCGGCAGTGAAGACGGCGAGGACTTTCCAGGAGCGGGTGAGCCACCAGAGGCCGCCCCCGAGCAGCAGGAGTTCGATCGCCGTGACTGCCGCCCATTCTGGGAGGCCGAACGCTTGGAGCAGGTAGGTCACTCCAAACAGATTGCGCTCCGAGAGCTGCGCGTGCAGCAGCGGGGCTGCGAGACAGAGCGTGACGAAGTACGCGTAGGTGAGCGGGGAGACGCGCCGTGGATAGATGCCGAACGCGAGCAGCACCCACACGAGGGCGAACGGACCAGCCCCGACGCTGGTGAGTTGCATCCACGGGTAGACGAACCAGTGGATCGTGAAGTCGAACATCGCGGGCACACCCCAACGATCCATGACGAGGCTCTGCGCCTCGTAGACGGGGTTGCGGCCGGAGATCGCCAATAGAAGGACGGGCAGGCTGCAGACGAGCGCAAGCCAGCCGGGCCAGCCGAAGCGCCAGAGGGGCTTGGGCCGGTCGGGGGTGGGGCGAGCTGGACGGAATGGGGCCTTCAAGGGGTGGCGCCTCAGAAACCGACCACAGGCTATACCCGCGTGGTGTGCCGCGGTTGCGAGTGAGCCGCAGAGCCACGCAGAGCCGAGGCTACGCGATACCCGCGTCCCAACCGGCGACTCGAGAGCCCGCGAGCCGCACTCGGGGCAGAGATCGACCGGGGCTCCGCGTAAGTCGTAGCCGCAGGACTGGCAGGCCCACGCGGGTTTGTGGGCTCGGCGGGCGCTGACGGCCCAGTACAGCGACGCGGCGAGGATGGCGGGGTGGAAGAGCCAGCCGATCCAGGCGGATGCGACCCACGCCGTGGACTTGGGGAGCAGCAGCCCGCCGCCGGCGAGGGTCCAGTCGTACTCGATCGTGATCCATGCGCCCAGGATGCCGAGGAAGACGATGACCAGCGCGACGACGCGGGCGCGGAAGAGGATGAGCACGACGATCGCGCCGAGGATCTCCAGGGTGCTCTGCGCGAGAAGAGCGCTGACGGCATGCCTCCAGGGGTCGCTCTGGAGCCCAATCCCCGGAGGAGGGAACATCGCGGCGACCACGCGGAGGAGGACGAACCAGAGCGTCGGCGCGGCGAGGCCGACGAGGAGCACGATGGCATCTCGCCACAGTCCGAACCTGGTGGGATGGACCGCGGCACCGACCATGATGCACCACGCGCTGAACACGGTGAACATCGGCAGAGGCGGGAGGCGGCAGAGGGCCAGGAAGCCGGGGGTGAGAACATCGGTGACGAACCAGTAGAGCGCGGGGATGCCGAGGCGTTCGGCGATGACCGTGAGCAGGGGGGTGCGGAGGTCGTAGCCGGTGAGGTAGATGACGGCGAGCGCGACGGCCAGGGGGAGGAGCAGCCAGAACGCCCGACCGAGCCGCCAGAGGGGCTGGGGCTCGTGCGGGGTGGATCGTGCTGGGCGGGGGCGGCGCTTCAGACGGCGGTTCCTCGGGAGACGGCAACGGGCTTTACCGGCTTGGCGCGGTGGGGTTGCGGGCGATTTTCATGGCCATGCAGAGCCGTGGCCATGCCACACGGATCACCAGCCTCGTCTCCGCGTCCTTTGCGTCTACTCTGCGCCCTCCGCGTTCTGGCCTCAGGCGATCCCGTCGCGCATCGCCTGCTCCATGGCTTCAGAGAACCGGTCCACCTCCTCCAGCGTCGAGTACACACTCGGCGACACCCGCAGCCCCTCGAACTGTTCGTGCTTGATGGCCACGACGAAGATGCGGTGCTTGTCCCACAGCCAGGTGGCGAGGGCGGCGGTGTCGAGGCCCTCGACCTGGATATTGGCGAAGCCGCCGGCGATGCCGGGTTTGCGGCTGGTGTGGAACCGGACGCGGCTGTTGTCGCCCAGCCGTTCCATCCAGCGGTCGCGGAGGTAGAGCATGCGGGCGAGCTTGCGGGCGGGGCCGAGGGACTCGTGGAAGGTGAGGGCCTCGGCGATGGCGAGGTGGTTGGCGGCGGGGTGGGTGCCGATCTCCTCGAACTTGCGGATGTCGTCGGCCTGGGTCTCGGCGGCGGCCATCATGGGCCAGGTCTCGGCGATGCGGTCGCGGCGGACGAAGAGCAGGCCCGTGC
>CAYJPX010000151.1:0-5950 GCA_964372195.1 uncultured Phycisphaeraceae bacterium | reverse complement strand
GGCCAGGGTCGCGAGCGTGTCGGCGGGGATCACATCCCGGTGGGCGATCGTCGGCATCTCGCCCCGACGCACCTGGCGCAGATCGAGCAAGAGGTCGGCGCAGCTGCGGTACCGCCGGGCGGGGTTCTTGGCCATCATCATCTCGATGACCTCCGAGATCCCGGCGTTGAGCTTGGGGTTCACATGGTCCGGCGCCACCAGCTCGGCCTTCAGGTGCTTGTGCATCACCGCCGAGGGGTTCTTGCCGTCGAACGGCACATTGCCCGTCACCATGTGGTAGAGCGTCGCGCCCAGCGAGTAGATGTCCGCGGGGGGCCCGATGTCCTTCTCGCCGCGGATCTGCTCGGGGCTGATGTAGTAGGGCGTGCCGAACGCCTTGCCGGCCTCGGCCTCGGCGGCCTCCTTGTCGGAGATGGCGCGGGCGAGGCCCATGTCGGCGAGCTTGGCGACCCCCTCGCGGGTGATCATCACATTCTTGGGCTTGACATCCCGGTGGATCAGCCCCTTGGCGTGCGCATGCTCCAGGGCTTCGGTGATCTGGATGATGATGTCGAGCGCCTCGGCCTCGCTGAACCGCTTGTGCTTCACGATGTCGTCGTACACCGTCCGCCCGTCGACATACTCCATCACGAAGTAGTACAGCTCGCCGGCCCGACCCACATCGAACGCCTGCACGATGTTCGGGTGGTTCAGCTGCGCCGCCGCCCTGCCCTCGGCGTAGAACCGCTCGATGAACTGCGGGTTCCCCGCGAACTTCGGCGGGAGCACCTTGATCGCCACCGTCCGGTCCAGGCTCAGCTGCTTGGCCTTGTACACGGTCGCCATCGCCCCCGCGCCCAGCTTGCCCAGGATCTTGTGCCCGGGGATCTTCTGCCCGCTCCGCTCGGCCTCGATGATCTGCCGCAGACGCGCGATCTGCCGCTTGGTCACATAGTCCGCGTCGATCAGCACCTCCGCCAGCGACAGGTGGCTCTGCTGCTGCTCGCGCAGGCTCCGCACCCGGTCGAGCGCCTGCGTCACCTCGTCCTCGGTCGCCAGTCCCTGCTCGATCACCAGCCGCCCCACCAGCGTGTCGACATTCGTCCCCTCGGGCGCCGCCTGCTGCAGCGCCTGCTCGGCATCGCGGACCGTGTTGGTGTCGCCCGGCGGCACCGGGCGGGTGTCGCCGGCCCCGGAGGGGGTCGAGTGGCGTGCGTCCTGCTCGCGTGGGGTGTCGTGCATGGGCAACCGTTGCCGAAAGTGAGGCCGAGGCTTGGGCCGAGACCTGCCTGGGGCGCCGGGCGGCGGCCTGCCGTCCCCGAGCCACGGAGAGAGTACCCGCACCGGCGGGCTCCGGTTCGATTCTATCGGCTCGCCGACGGGTCCGGCAGGGTGTTTGCCGGGACCGGCCCGATCGGGCGGTTCTTGGACCTGCCGATCCCGGCACAACGCCCGATACCCCCGGCGGCCGCGGGCGCGTAGGCTAGCCACCAGACCCGCGACCCGCGCACGGACGGACCCGCAAGCCCATGACGGATATGGACCACCTGCTCGAAGACCTGACCCAACCGCAGCGGGAGGCGGTGACCCACACCGAGGGACCGCTGCTGGTCCTCGCCGCCGCCGGCTCGGGCAAGACCCGGGTCATCACCCGGCGGATCGCCTACCTGGTCTCCTGCGGCGTGCCCGCGTGGTCGATCCTGGCGCTCACCTTCACCAACAAGGCCGCCGGGGAGATGCGGGAACGCGTCCACGCCATGCTCAACCCCGAGGGCGAGGAGACCCGCCGCACCCGGGGCCTCACCGTCAGCACCTTCCACGCCCTGTGCGCCAGGCTGCTCCGCCGCTACGCCGAGCTGGCCGCCCACGAAGGAGTCCACCTCGGGATCAAGGGCGACTTTACGATCTACACCAGCCCCGACCAGCTCGCCGCCGCCAAGGCCGCGGTGCTCTCCCTGGGGCTCAGCACCATCAACTGGTCGCCGCGGAGTGTGCTCGGCGCGATCTCGAACGCCAAGAACGACCTGCTCGACGCCGAGGCCTACGCCGCCAGGGCCGGGGACTTCTCCACCAAGAACCTCGCCAAGCTCTACGCCGCCTACCAGAAACGCCTGCGGGCGGCCAACGCGGTCGACTTCGACGACCTGCTCCTGCTCACCGCACGGATGCTGCGCGACTCCAAGGCTGTGCGCGAGGAGTGCCAACGCCGCTGGCAGTACCTGCTCATCGACGAGTACCAGGACACCAACCACGCCCAGCTCGTGATCGCCTCGATGCTGGCAGGGGATGGGCCGGCAGGGGGCGGCGGGCCGAATATCTGCGTCGTCGGCGACCCCGACCAGTGCCTCATGCCCGGCACGCCCGTGCGAACACCCGACGGGCCACGGGCGGTCGAGACGCTCACCGACGGCGACGCGGTCACCAGCGGGTCGGGATGGGGAGCGACCGCCCCCATGCCGGCCGAGAGAATCATGACCCGACCCTACCGGGGCCCGGTCGTGCGGATTACCACCGAGGACGGCGACGAACTCACCACCACGCCGAACCACATCCTCTTCGCCAAGCTCCGCGCGGCCGCGGACCTGCACTATGTCTACCTCATGTGGAAGCGAGGTGTCGGCTACCGGCTCGGCACGACCCGCGGCGTGCGGGCGAGCAAGGACCGAGTGCTGCTCTCCGGCCTCCAGGTCAGGACGAACCAAGAGGTTGCCGATGCGGTTTGGGTCGTGCGCACCGCGACCACCCCGGCCGAGGTGCGATTCTACGAGCACTACTTCTCAGTGAAGTACGGCATCCCGACGATGGTCTTCTTTGTCCGCGGGCGTCGGATGGACATGACCCAGGACTGGATCGATCGGCTCTACGCCGATGTCGATACCGACGCCGGGGCCGAGCGTTTGATGGCCGAGTTGTACCTCGACCTCCGCTATCCGCACCATCGCCCCGGCGCAGTCTCCCGCAAGGCAAGCCCGGAGGGCCAGTCTTGGGCGCGCCGCCATGTCCTCTTCACCGTCTTCGGCGGTCCCCGCGAGCACACCCTCCGGCCTTGGCACGAACACCGAGTCCAACTGGTGACCTCCGACCCGGGCCTGCGCGAGCGGGCGACCGGGCGCTTCCCGGTCCGCGACGGCGCGCGGGGCACCTGGCGCATCGAGACCTCCCGCAAGGACTACGACTCGGCGAAGGCGCTCGCGAGCGAGATCGGCGAGCTGGACGGGGGAATGGAGATCATCTCCAGAGCCAGGCTCACTCGCGACAAGGCGTTCGTTTTCATGCCGGCGAGCCATGTCCACCCGGGCATGGTAGTGCCGGTGTGCCGGGGGACCGAGATCGTCGAGCGCGTTGTGTCCGCTGTGGATTGGGCGGATCACGACGGGCCCGTCTACGACCTGTCGGTGCCGAACACGAGGAACTATGTCGCCGGCGGGATCGTCGTCCATAACTCGATCTACTCGTGGCGTGGCGCCGACATCACCAACATCCTCGAGTTCGAAGAGAGGTACCCCAAGGCGGCGGTCATCACCCTCGGCGAGAACTTCCGCTCCACCGCCCCCATCCTCGCCGCCGCCGATGCGCTGATCCGCCACAACAAGAAACGCAAGCACAAGGACCTCTTCACCAGCCGCGAGGGTGGCGAGTTGGTCACGGCGGTGCTCTGTCGCGACGAACGCCACGAGGCCCAGCTCGTCGCCGATTGGCTCCGCAAGCACGCCGTGGACGAGGATGGCAAGGGCTACGCCTGGCGCGAGATGGCCGTCTTCTACCGCACCAACGCCCTCAGCCGCGTCATGGAGGATGCCCTCCGCGAGGCCGGCATCCCCTATTCAATCGCCCGCGGCACCGCGTTCTTCGACCGCGAGGAAATCAAGCACGCCCTCGCCTACCTCCGCGTCGTCGCCAACCAGGCCGACGATGTCTCCCTCGAACGAGTGGTCAATGTTCCCGCCCGCGGCATCGGCGCCACCTCGCTGGGGCGTGTGCGCGAGATCGCCGAGGCCGCGGGGCTCTCGCTCTGGGACGGGCTCAACCAGGCCGAGCAGGTCCCCGGCCTCAGCACCCGCGCGGTCAACGCCATGAAGGGATTCGTCGAGCTGATCGACCGCTGGACCGGGCACGGCTCGTTCATGGGCCAGGACACGACCGGCTCGCTCGCCGAACTCGTCGAGCGGGTCATCCGCGAGAGCGGGCTCGAGAAGATGTACAAGCACCAGGCCGAGACCACCAAGAGCGAGGCCGACGCCGAACGCCTGGACAACCTCAGCGAGCTCGTCAGCTCGGCCGCCCAGTTCGAGGCCGAGTACGACCCGGCGTCCGACCCCTTCGCGTTCACCGCCGCGGGCGAGGGCGGGGAGTTCGGCCCCGAGCTGGGCGAGCTCGAGACGCCGCCCTTGCTCGGCATGCTGCGGGGGTACCTCGAGAAGGTCTCGCTCGTCGCCGACGCCGACGCCGTCGACCCCGCGTCGGGCTCGGTCACGCTGATGACGCTGCACGCGGCCAAGGGCCTGGAGTTCCCCGTCGTGGCGATGATCGGGCTGGAGGAGGGCCTCCTGCCGCACTCGCGGGCGCACGCGTCGGAGGATGATCTCGAAGAGGAACGGCGTCTCTGCTTCGTCGGCATCACGCGGGCGATGCGGCATGTGCAACTGACCAGCGCCAAGTACCGCACCATCCGCGGCATGAGCGAGCGGACCATCCCCAGCCGGTTCATCGAAGAGCTGCCCCGCGAGCACACGCTGCTGAGCGATCAGTCCGACGCCTGGGACGAGGCCGGCGGCGAGTTCGACGACGACTTCGGCGCCGGGCGCGGCCGGGCGGGCGGCGGGTACTCACGCACCGCCGGCGGGCCCCGCGACGGGGCAGCGGGCGGCGCCCCGGTCGGCGGCCACCTCGCCAAGGCCCGACAGGAACTCCCCGTCGGCTGCAAGGTCCGGCACCCCCAGTTCGGCGTCGGCGAGGTGTTGGGTCTGGACGGCGGGGCGAGCGTGCGGGCAAAGATCCGGTTCAAGGATGTGGGAGTCAAGACGCTGATTCTGGAGTATGCGAGGTTGCAGCGGCTGTCGTAGGGGCCGTCGGGTTTGGAACGCGAAGGACGCAAAGAGCTCGAAGTTGGACGAGCGAATCAGGCACTCGGCATTGGGCACTAGGCACTAGGCACTAGGCATTGGGGACTGGGGGTGGTGGGCTTGAACCGGCCAGCCGCCAGTGGCACAGGTTGGGTTGATGCGGGTTGATCAGCGGCGGCGGCGACCGGCGAGGGCTGTGGCAGCGGCGCAGAGCGGGAATGCGGTGGCTGGCGCGGGGACGGCATAGAGCTCGAAGGCGCTGTCGCTGTCTTGGTAGCCGGTCCACCCGCCGGTGGCCCAAGCGTAGGTTGCCGACCAGCCGTCGTAGAGGTCGGCGTCCTGCCACTGCCACGCGTCGGAGGCGTAGCCGGTCTCGATCAAACCGGCGCTGATAGCGAGGAAGTAGCGGGTGTCGGCGTCGAGGGCGATGGCGGCGGTGAGCGGGGCGTCGTGCCTGTACTCGATGGCGCCGGCGGGGGTGAGTCTGCCGGTCGGGGTGGGGGTGGTGTCGGCGAGATCGAGCGTCTGGCTGGCGACGAGCGTGCCGGGGAGCCATTGGTCGTCGACGAGTTGGGCCTCGAAGATCTCGATCTGGAAGGAGTCAAAGTTGGTGAGGTCGTCGTGGGTGTGCTTGGAGCTTTGGCCCCACCAGACGACGCGGCCGATCTCGGCGGGGGCGGTGAGGATGAAATCGTCGGCGTGCTTGTAGTTCTTGCGGACGCGGGGCTCGGCGTGGCTGTACCAGCCCAGGCCGACCTTGGTGTCGTCGGTGGTGGTGGGCTGGCTGACGATCGGCTCATTGGCTGCGGCGAGCGCGGCGGCGGTGGCAAGCAGGGCAACAGCGGCGGTAGTGTGCATGGGAGTGGTTCCGGGGTTGAGGGTGCGGGCGAGGGAGCGGAGGGGTGGCG
>CAYJPX010000150.1:0-5978 GCA_964372195.1 uncultured Phycisphaeraceae bacterium | reverse complement strand
CCCCCCGGGTCCGCGGGGCTGGCCAGGCGCCGGGTTGCGGGGGTCAGCTCGGCGCCAGGAGACGCCCGGCGGCGAGGGTGAACACCGCACGGTGGGGGTACGCCTCGGCCAGGTGCACGACGATCCGACGCGCCGAGACCGTCACGCGGGCGCCGATCTTGAACAGGTCCAGACGCAGACGCGTCGCCTGGGCCCGGGCCAGGTCCGTCCCGTGCAGACCCACCCGACGCACATGCTCGACCAGCACCGACGCCGCGGCGCTGAGCAGCACGCGGAACTGGTTGGCGGCGAAGCCGTGGCAGCTGGTGCGGTCGGCGAACAGCCCCAGCTGCTGCTCCTTGATGCGGTTCTCCATCTCGCCGCGGGCGCAGTACACCCGCTCGTAGAGGTCCCGCCCCTCGCCCGCCAGGCTGGTCACGACGAAGCGGGTGTTGGCCTTGCCCCCATCCCCGCCGGGCAGGTGCTCGGCCTTGACGATCACCCGACGCTCGCGGTCCCAGGTCCCCGCGGCGTAGGCGAACTCGCCGAAGAGACGCTGCTTCTCGCCGGTGCGTGCGAACGCTTCCGCGGCCGGCTGGGCCCACGGCGCGGCCATCCCCAGCAACCGGTTGTTGCGGGCCAAGCCCACGATATAGGCCACGCCGTGCCGATCGCACCAGCGCAGCATCCGCCAGCGGCAGAAGCCCGAGTCGGCGCGGACCACCAGCCGCACGCCCGGCCACGCCGCGCGGAGCTTCCTCTCCAGCAGGGCGAGGATGGCCCAGGCGTGCCTGGCGGCATCGATGTTGCTCGGCCGCAGGTAGGCGCAGAGCAGCCGCTCGCCGCAGAAGACATAGAGGGGCAGGAAGCAGTAGCCGTCGTAGTAGCCGTGGAAGAAGCGACCCTCCTGGTCGCCGTGCACGGGGTCGTCGGTGGCGTCCAGGTCGAGGACCAGCTCCTCGGGCGGGCTCCGGAACGACCCGATGAAGAGGTCCACGAGCGTCTCGGCCATGCGCCACATCGAGACGCGGTCGACGCGGTTCTCCAGGCGGCAGAGGGTGGCCTTGGAGGCCATGCTCCCCTCGACGCCGCCGAGCAGCTGCATGACCGGGTCGTGGCGGAGGGCGTCGTGGTCGCAGAGGTCCTCGTAGCCCAGGGCGATACCGAGGATGCGTTGGCGGAGCATGGTGACCTGCTCGTGGGCGATCTTGGCGGGGTCGCGTGGGTCGGTCAGGGCGTCGGCCAGCCGCTCGGTCAGGCGGAGGCGCCGGTCGGCCTCGCGGAGCAGCAGGCCGCCGGCGTCGGAGGTGATCGCCCCCCCGTCGAACTCGGCCCTGACAACCCGCCGACCCTGGCGTGCGAACCCGACCCCGTCCGTGGTACACTCTGTCATCGCGATGGTCCTTGCTTCCGTGGCCCTTCCGGTGTGGTAACCGAAGAACCTACCGGGACTTGGGCCATCGCGCAACGACAACGCGACGCGAACTGGTGAGATATCCGGGCTAGGCACGAGCGCACCGGCCGCCACCCCCGAGGGATCGGGAGGCTCATCCATGCCGCTCCAATGCGCCCACCCGCTTACGGGCAGCCCTGGCTCCAGGCGTTGAGGAACCCGAGCACATCCAGCGTGTTGACCTGCCCGTCGCCGTTGACATCCGCCATCAGGTCGCCGGAACTCCAGAGGTTCAGGAACGCCAGGACATCCAGCGTGTTGGCCGACCCGTCATCGTTCCAGTCGGCGATGCAGATGACCACCACCTCGAGCCCGAGATTCGAGGCGCCCACCGGGCCGTTGTGCGCGGTCGTGAACCCGTTGGTCTGCTGGAACACATCGTCCCCGGCCGAGAGCACCATCCCGGGGAACGCGTTCGGATCGCCCTGGTCGATCCCCTCGATGATCTGCAGCGCCGCCGAGTTGACGAAGTTGTTGTACTGGCGTGGCCCGTCCATCAGCAGGCCCCACGAGTTGGACTCGGCGAAGAACGCCAGCTCGCCGAACTGGGCGATCAGCAGCGGGCTGCCGCCCATGTCCAGCACCAGCGGCCCGGCCAGGGTGTTCTCAAACGAGTAGTAGTCGAACTCGAACTCCCCGTCGGCGAAGTGCTTTATCCCGGCCGCGGTCAGGGGCGGCAGGATCAGCACCGCCCCGACCACCGCGTCGCCGGGGTCCTGCGTGTCGGTCTCGTAGTTGTAGGTGTCGCCCACGATCAGGCTGCCGAGGATGAGCGTGGAACCATCAAACATGTACCCGCCCCCCGGGATCTGTGCCGCGGCGCCGCTGACCGTCGGCCGCCCGCCCTGGCCGCGGCACTTGCAATCGACCACAATCCCCCCATCCCGGATCGGCACGCAGTGCACGCCCGTCGCCGCGCACCCGTTGTCCTTGCACCACCCGCGCGCGCCCCGGACCAGCGAGCACAGATCCGCGCTTGCCACGCTCGACAGCAACACGCTCACCAACACCCCCGCCTTGATGCCGGCCTTGATCGTGGTTTGGTCTGACACGCGGCCTCCTAAAGCCCCCGTCGAGATGCGGAATGCCGGACCCCCAGGGCCGACTGTCACCCAGCCTACCAAGGGGTTTCCTTATGTCCAAGACCATTCCAGCTCACACTCGAATGAAAGCTGTGCAAATGGTGACGGCGAAGGCCTCCGGGTAACCCTTCTCGGACAGGGCGAGGGGGCGGGGGCGGGCTGGCACCGATGTGCCACCGAGGTGCGGCTGCCTGGGGTCGCTCCTCGGTGCCGCCGCGCCGTGATGCCCCAGCCTCCTCACTCCGGCTCATCCTTCATCCTTCATCCTTCATCCTTCATCCATCTCTCCCGCCGCCGCCGCCAGCAGCGCCCCCCGCAACCCCTCCCACCCGCTGCGGAACCCCATCTCCAGCACCGGCACCACCACCGGGCAGGGCCAGTCCACCGGGCGTTCGGCGAGCTTGGTCCAGTCCTTGCCCGTCAGCACGATCGCCCGCGCCGAGCCCTCGTGCGCCAGACGGCAGATCCGCTCGATCGACGCCGGGCTGAACGCGTCATGGTCCGGCAGCACCACCGTCTCATACACATCCGCGTGCGCCCGCTCCAATGCGGCCACGAACCCCCCCGGCCGCCCGATCGCGCAAGCCGCCACCACCCGCCGCCCCGCCAGGTACGACACCGGCTCCTCCCCCACCGCCCCGCGATGGACCACCCGCAGCCCGCTCCACCCATGCTCCGCCACGGCACACTCCGCGACCCCCGCCGCCGCCGCCGCCCGCTCGGCCAGCGCCCGCACGACCTGCGGGCTCACCAGCTCGGCGTGGGTGATCGCAACATGCGTCGCGCGGGCGAGGTTCTCCACCGGCTCGCGCAGCCGTCCCGCCGGGAACACCGCGCACCCGAACGGGTCGTGCGACGAGTCGATGAGCACCAGGTCGAGCTGCCGCGCGATCCGCCGGTGCTGGAATCCATCATCCAGCACGACGCAATCGACCGACTCCCCCCGCGGCGTGCCGAACAGGCCGATCAACCCCTCCACCCGCTTGGGCTGCGCCACCAACGGCAGGTCGTCGAACCGCTCCCGGTACAGCGCCGCCTCGTCGGAGATCCCGGTGCGCTTCGACCCGTAGCCGCGCATGGCGATGGCCGGGTCGTGGCCGCGCTCTCGGAGGAACGCGACGATGTGCTCGACCATCGGCGTCTTGCCCGTGCCGCCGAGGGAGAGGTTGCCCACACTGATCACGGGCCGGTCGAAGGTAACGACCCCCTTGCCGCGGTCGAACCGTGCATTGCGGGCCCGCACGCCCCGCGCGTACGCCCGCCCGAGGAGCCGCCCGACCGGGCCGGGCACATAGGCCCGGTCAGGTGTCGGTCTTGTCGCTGTGGAGTGTGAGGTGGGGCGGGTCATCGGGCTGGTGTGCCTTGCCGGCGGATTCGGCGAGGGCCTGGGCGATCTGGTGGTGGAGACGGCCGGCCTCACGGCGGATCCGACGCCGGTGGATTCTGGCGAGCCTGACATTATTGAGCGCATCCAGCCCGGCCAGCGCGAGCACCACCACCAGCAGCATGATGGCCGCCGTCCAGACTGTCGTGAACCGGGCCGGCTCGTCGGCCCGCACGAAGGCGAACGCGTAGGCCAGCACCAGCGAGGTAGTGAGCATGACGATGCCGGCGGCGGTGCGCAGACGCCGTCGGCTCAGCGGGATATCGGGGGTGGCGTGGAGGGCCGCCAGGTGCCCCGCGATGACCAGAACGGCGAGTGCCGCGAGCGGCAGGACGACCACCGGCGGCAGGACGCCCTGGGGGTTCATGTGCAGGCCCGGGGGCTGGCGGTCGCCCTGGGCGTGCTGCTGGCGGCGGCGCTCAGGCGGGCGAGCAGGGGGAGGAGTCGGCCCATAGGCAACCCGACGATCGTGGTCGGATCGCCCCGGTAGGTGATGGGCCACCCGGCCTCGATCCGCTCGTGGAGGTTGTAGGCCCCGGCCTTGCCACGCCACTGGTTGGAGTTGACATAGGCGCTGATCTCGCGGCCGGGGATGTCGCCGACAGTCACGCTGGCGGTGTCGACGAACATGTGGCGGTCGCCCTTGCGGGGGTCGAGCAGGGCCACGCCGGTGTGGACCTGGTGGGTGTTGTTGGCGAGGAGCTCGATGATCTCTCGGGCGTGGTCGGCATCGCGGGGTTGACCGATGAGCTGGCCGTCCTGGACGACCAGCGTGTCGGCGCCGAGGACCAGCCACTGGTCGTCGGGCTCCGGCTCTGGCAGTTGGGCGATGCCAGCGGAGGCCTTGAGGAAGGCGAGCGAGGCGACCCACTGCTGGGGCGTCACCTCGCCCGGGCTGAGTGTGCTGTCGTCGATCGCGGGGTCGGCGTGTTGATAGTCGACCCCGGCCTGGTCGAGCAGGAACCGGCGTCGGGGGGAGGAACTGGCAAGGAACAATCGCATCATGGGCGTCTCGGCGGTTGGAGTGTACCGGAAGCCGGTTTGGGGAGTTGGCCCAGACCCCGACCCGCTATCCTGTAGGTCCAATGCGGGCGCACCTGGTGCAACTGGATATCGCCTGGGAGCAACCGGAAGTGAACTTTCGGCGTGTGGAGGGGCTTTTGGCGGGGGCCGATATCCATGCGGAGGACCTGGTCCTCTTGCCGGAGATGTTCTCGACGGGGTTCAGTTTGCGCACAGAGGTCACGGCCGATACCCATGGCGAGACGCTCGGCTTCCTCACCGACCTGGCCCGGCGGCACGGGTGCTTTGTGCAGGGGGGGCGGACGGTCGCGGGGCGGGGGACCGAGAAGGCTCGCAACCTGATGAGCGTGATCGGGCCGGATGGCGGGCTGCTGTGTGAGTACGCGAAGATCCACCCGTTCGGCTTCGGGCGTGAGCCGGAGCGGTTCGTAGGGGGCGGGGTGGTCGAGACCTGGCGGTGGCGTGCCGGCGGGCAGGAGGCGGTGGTGTGCCCGGCGGTGTGCTACGACCTGCGGTTCCCGGAGCTCTTTCGGTGCGGGGCGGTGCGGGGGGCCGAGGCATTTGCGCTGGGCGCGTGCTGGCCGTCGGCGAGGCAATCGCATTGGCGGGCGCTGGCGATCGCGCGGGCGATCGAGAACCAGGCGTTGGTGCTGGCGGTGAACCGGACGGGTGATGACCCCCACCTGCACTATGCGGGGGGGACGCTGGCGGTGGGACCCCGCGGGGAGGTGCTGGGGGAGCTGGGCGGGGAAGAGGGCGTGCTCGCGGTGGAGGTGGATCTCGCGGGGATCCGGTCGTGGCGGGGGGAATTCCCGGCGTTGGCGGATCTGACGCTTCGGGAGATCCGGTAGGGGTCGATCAGGTAGCGTTGGGGGCGTGTGGGGCGTGGCGTTGTGGGGCTGGGGTGGCTATCCTTGGTCCCCAGCCGTGGAGGCTGGCGACGGGGTGTAGCGCAGCTTGGTTAGCGCGTCTGACTGGGGGTCAGAAGGTCGGAGGTTCGAATCCTCTCACCCCGATTTGCGCGAGGAGCACGGCCGGGCGATGCCCGGGCGGGCGG
>CAYJPX010000149.1:0-6034 GCA_964372195.1 uncultured Phycisphaeraceae bacterium | reverse complement strand
GAGCAGGGCCAGGGGGAGGGCCAGACGCGGGGCCAGACGCGGGAACGGGTGCATGGGTCGCCTCCGGGGGGAGTGTGAAGGCAGGGCGAGCCGGGGTGTGGGGCGTGGGGTGTGGGGTGTGGCGACGAGAGCGTAGACTGTTGGCGATTGCCCCCGTAGCTCAGGTGGATAGAGCAGCTGACTTCTAATCAGCAGGTCGCAGGTTCGAGTCCTGCCGGGGGTGTTTGGGGGGCGGGGCGGGGCGCGCTGCATGGTCCGGTATTCGGGCGTGTCGGACGCGGGGAATTGATCGGACGGGGCGTTCGGAAAACCAGACTTGAATGTACAGATCTCTACCTCGGGGAGTGGTTTCCGACCTACGACTCCGGTATACTTGTGTCGATCCGCGAGCACCGTTGACGGAACGAGCCGATGCACGCTTCCACATCCAGCCCAACTCGGCAGCACGGCGTGGCCTGGTGGCTGATGCGCGGGGTGTGGGGACTCCTGGCGGCGATGCACCTGTGGCCGATGGCGGTCCTGGGGCAGCGGCTTCTCAGCGTGCCGACCGTGGGGGACGCGTTCTGGCTGGCCTCGTTGCCGGTCGTGATCGGGATCTTCGCGCTCAAGGCGGTCGATTCCCGGTGGTTGCGGTTCCAGCGGCCGGCGCTCGAGTTCGCGGTGTTCGTGGTCGCGGCGGCGTTGATCCACGGGGATGTGGTCTCGCGGCAGAGCCTGCCGGCGTTGAGCGTCGAGACCGCGGCGACGGTGGTGGCGGCGGCGGGGGCGACGGCGGTGACGAGCCGTCGCGTGCGGCGGCGGGTCGCGGAGTGGCTCCGCGGGCTGGCGGGACGGTTTGACTTCCTCGGGCGCGTTCGTCGCCCGATCGAGGTGTTGGTGCTGAGTGCGTGGCGTTGTCCCCGGCGGATGATGCTGTGCCGCGTTCCGGCGCGTGCGCCTCCTCGCTGATCGCTTGCGATCGTCCACTCCATATTGAGGCCGTCGTCTTTGTGCGAGGTTCGTCCGTGCGGTTGCGCAGGGTCGCGCTCCCGTGCCGTGGGGTCAGCGAAGGAGAAGTCATGGATTCTCAAGCCACTCATCCGGGCTGCGCCGGGTGTTCGGGCGGGAACGCGCGTTGCGTCTGCCACCGGCCGCGTCGTCGGGCGGTGCTGCTCATCAACCTGGGCACGCCGGACTCGACCTCGGTCAAGGATGTGCGCCGGTACCTGCGGGAGTTTCTCGCGGACCCCTTTGTCATCAAGCTGCCGGGGTACGCCAAGGCGTTGACGCCGGTGTTGGCGGCGCTCATCGCGCAGTTCCGCGGGCCCAAGTCGGCGCACGCGTACCGGCGGATCTGGTGGGAGGAGGGTTCGCCGCTGCGGGTGATCACCGAGCGCCAGCAGGAGAAGCTCCGCGACCGGCTCGGCGGGGGTTGGGTGGTGTACCACGCGATGCGGTACGGCAGCCCGAGTCTCCGGTCGGTGGTGGCGCGGATGGTCGCCGACGAGGTGACCGAGGTGGTGGTGGTGCCGATGTACCCGCAGTGGGCCGGGCCGACCACCGGCACGGCGCTCGAGGTGCTCTACCGGGAGCTGCGCGAGCAGGGGCTGCGGCTGAACCTGACGGTGCGGGCCGAGTGGTACGACGACCGGGCCTATATCGAGGCTCAGGCGCAGCTGATCAACCGGTTTATCGCCGAGCGCGGGTTGGCACCCGAGACCAGCTATTTGCTGTTCAGCACGCACTCGATGCCGGCGTCGTATATCCGTGACGGCGACCCGTACGAGGGGCAGATCCGCCGGACGGTCGACCTGGTGCGGCGGCGTCTGGGCTGGCCCGACGACCGCTGCGGGCTGAGCTTCCAGAGCAAGCTGGGCCCGGTGGCGTGGCTCGCGCCGAGCACCGAGGCCACGGTGGCCAGGCTCGCCGAGGAGGGCGAGAAGCAACTGGTGGTCTGCCCGATCAGCTTCACCGCGGACTGCCTGGAGACTGTCGAAGAGATCGGGATGCTCTACGCCGATCAGTTCGCCGAGAAGTCGGGCGGCGGGACGCTGCACCTCGCGCCCTCGCTGAACGACGACGACGAGTTCATCAAGGCGCTCGCGGCGCTGGTGCGGAAGGGCCCGACCCCGATGGACCCCGCCCAGCCGATCACGCCGCTGTCGACCTCGACCGAGGAGGAGCCCGTCAAGGCGCTGATCTCTCGGCTGGTGATGGTCGGGATCGCCAAGCCCGGCCGGTTGGAAGGGCCGGAGGAGTTTGCGTTTGTCGATGACGAGTGCCTGCGCTCGCTCCGGCAGGACCGCACGGACCTGTGCGAGGGGGTGCGGGCGTGCCGGGCGCAGCCGCATGTGGACGGGTGCTTTGTCTTCAACACCTGCCAGCGGAGCGAGCTGTATGCCCTGATCGATCACGGCGGGGCGGCCGATCGGGTGATCCCCGGGCTGCGGGCGGGGTTCTTCCAGCACGCCGGGGCCGACTGCGAGCCGGTGGCGCTGAAGGGCCGCGACGCGTACAAGCGGCTGCTCAAGACGGCGTTGGGGCTCAACAGCACGCTGCCGGGCGATGCGGATGTCCTCGAACAGTTGCGTTCAGCGCGGCTGATGGCCGAGCACGCCGAGGCGATGAGCCCCGGGCTCACCCGCCTGCTCGACGAGGTGGAGCGGGCGGCCGGGGGGATCCGCGAGGAGACGGCGTGGGGCGGGTACATGAGCGATTTTGCCGCCGCGGCGATGGCGAGCCTGGACCTGCGGTGGGACCCCTCGCAGCAGGAGGGGATCATCATGGGCGGGTCGACGACCTCCCGGCAGTTGCTGCGGATCATCACCGAGGGGCGTCCCGAGGAAAGCGAGCGGCTGACCTTTGTCTATCGCGGGACGGCCCGCAAGAACCTGGTGAAGTTCATCCGCCAGGTGGCGCCGCACGCGCGGCGGCTGCGGGTGGACCGGTACGACGACGCCGAGGTGGTCGGCGCGATCGGCGGGGCGGACACGATCTTCCTGGGGATCGACGCCCGCGAGCCGGTGCTGCGGCGTGAGCACCTCGAGGGGCTGCGCGACTTCTCGAAGCGGCCGCTGACGATCGTGGACTTCAACAGCTTCGGCTCGACGGCCGGGCTGGAGGGGCTCGCGGGCGTGCGTCTGATCTCGGCGGGCCAGCTTGGGCAGGCGGCGGCCGAGTACGGCGAGCTGCAGATCGCCCGGGCCGGGTTCGCGGACGCCTTCGAGGAGGCGCAGCGGTTTGTCGAGGCCGCGGCGTGTGCCGCGGGGTGGGACCGCCAGAAGCACCAGTGCGTGAATGGGCCGTGCGATCGGTGCCGGCACGCGGCGGGGCATGGGGCATGCAACTCCAACGGACGGAAGGAGAGTGCGGTGTGTCTGAACTGCCTGTGATCAACCGGGAGACCTTCTCACGCTACGCGGGGTTGAGCCTGCCCCGGCATGTGGCCTACCCGATGCCGACCTGGTGGCACGCGACGGACGCGGCGGAGGCGGCGGAGCTGCGGGCGATGAGCGGCCGGGCCGAGTCGCCGCGGGAACTGTCGCTCTACCTGCACCTGCCCTTCTGCGAGAAGATGTGCCGGTTCTGCGGCTGCAACCGCGTTGTGGTGCGCAAGGACGGGAAGTCGGGGGCGGGGCGTGTGGAGCGGTATCTTGAGGCGTTGACCAAGGAGCTGGAGCTGCGGGCGGCCGACATCGGTCAGATCGGTGGCGTGCGGCGGGTCGTGAGGCAGATCCACTGGGGGGGCGGCACACCGACCTACTTGAGCTGCGCGCAGATCCGGGCGTTGTACGAGACAACCAAGGAGCTGTTCGATATTGCGCCGGACGCGGAGGTCTCGATCGAGGTCGACCCGCGGGTCACGACCGCCGAGCAGCTCGACCTGCTGCACGAGGTGGGGTTCAACCGGATCTCGCTGGGCGTGCAGGACTTCGACCCGGTGGTGCAGGAGCATGTCGGCAGGATCCAGCCCTACGAGATGGTCAGGCAGACCGTGGCCGACGCCCGGGCGGCGGGCTTCGGCAGCATCAACTTCGACCTGATCTACGGGCTGCCCAAGCAGACGATCGGGACGGTCGTCTCCATGATCGAGAAGGCGATCGAGCTGTCGCCGGACCGGATCGCGTTCTACCACTACGCGGCGATCCCGGACCGGCTGGCGAACCAGCGCGGGCTCGACCACGGCGCCCTGCCGGACTCGGACACCAAGCTGACGATGATGCTCGAGGCGTCGGTGCGGTTCGCGCGGGCGGGGTACGAGTTCATCGGGCTCGACCACTTCGCCAAGCCCGACGAGCTGCTCGCCGAGGCGATGAAGACCGGGCGGATCAACCGCTCGTTCCAGGGGATGACCACCGGCGCGGAGCTCGACCTGTTCGGGCTCGGGTGCTCGGCGATCAGCGTCCTGCCGCGGGCGATGTACCTGCAGAACGAGCACGACCTCAACGCCTACACGGACAAGGTGCTCGGGGGCGAGGACCCGGCGGTCCGCGGCATGGCCTTCAGCGGGGACGACGCCATCCGGCAGGCGGCGCTGATGCAGCTCTATTGCCATTGCGAGATCGACCCGGCGAGGCTTCGGCGCGAGGCGGGCGTGGAGTTCGCCGAGTATTTCGCGGCGGCGCGGCCGCAGATCGAGAGGCTCATCGCCGACGGGCTGGTCGAGTGGACCGGGGCGGGCGGTGTGCGGCTGACCTTCCCGCTCGGGCGGGTGCTGATGCGGAATGTGGCGGCGGTGTTTGACGGCTATTTGCCCGAGGAGGCGGCGTGGACCGGCATGGCACAGACCTACTCGGCGAGCGCGTGAGCGGCGTGGAGCGGCCCGGGCGCCGCGATCTGATCGTGCGCGCCATGCGCGGCGAGCGGACCGAGCGCACGCCGGTCTGGCTCATGCGGCAGGCGGGGCGGTTCGACCCGGCCTACCGCGAGCTGCGGCAAGATGTGGGGCTGGAGCTCGAGGCGCTCTTCGCCCACCCGGGGTACGCGGCGGAGATCACGGTGCTGCCGGTGCGGTTCGGGGTGGACGCGGCGATCTTGTTTCAGGACATCCTGACGCCGCTTGGGCCGATGGGGGCGCCGTTTGTGTTTCGGCCCGGGCCGGTGCTGGAGCACCCGATCCGGACGGCGGCGGATGCCGACCGGCTGGTGGGGTTTGACCCGCGCGAGCGGTTGGCGTTTGTCGCTGAGAGCATCGGGCTGGCACTTGAGCGGCTCGGTGGTGAGGTGCCGTTGCTCGGGTTCGCGGGGGCGCCGTTGACGCTGCTGGCCTTCGCGGCCGAGGGGGCGAGCCCGAGGCACGACGCGGCGTCGGCCCGCGAGCTGCTCACGAGGTATCCGGAGGCGGGCGGGGCGTTGCTCGCGCGGATCGCGGAGATGACGGCCGAGTACCTCCTCATGCAGATCGAGGCGGGGGTGTCGGCGGTGCAGGTGTTTGAGTCTTGCGCGCCGTCGTTCAGCGAGGACGAGTACCGGCGGTGGGCGCTGCCGTGGCAGCGGCTGGTCATTGACCGGCTCGCCCAGGCCGGGGTGCCCCGGGTGCTGTTCGCCAAGGATGTCGAGCCGGGGCTCATGGCCGCCAGCGGGGCGGATGTGATCAGTATCGGCCAGGGGATCTCGCTCACGGCCGCCAAGGCGGCGATGCCCGGGCGGGCGGTGCAGGGCAATGTGTGCAACGAGCTGCTCCGCGACGGCACGCCCGATCAGGTCGCCGCGGCCGCCGAGGCGTGCATCCGGGAGGGCGGGCATACTGGGCATGTGCTGAACCTCGGCCACGGGGTGTTCCAGACGACGCCGGAGGAGAATGTCCGGGCGATGATCGACGCGGCGCACCGGTGCGTGTTCGCGAGTTAGGAGGCTGCGATGGACGGGGCAACGCAGGTCGTGATCGTGGGGGGGGGAATCACGGGTCTCGCGCTGGCGCACGGGCTGCTGCGGCGCGGGGTGGATGTTGTGGTGCTCGAGGCGGGGGGGCGAGCCGGCGGGGTGATCCAGACGATCGAGCGCGACGGGTTCACGCTGGAGCAGGGGCCGTTCAGCGTGATGGTGCGGTCGGGGG
>CAYJPX010000148.1:0-6071 GCA_964372195.1 uncultured Phycisphaeraceae bacterium | reverse complement strand
GGGGCGGAAAAGCACCAAATGGCAAAGCACCAAAGCTGAAAATGTAGCCAGAGGGGGAGGAGATGGAGGAGTAGAATCACCCCTCTCCCCAGCCCTCCCCCACCGGGGGTAGGGGAGGGGGCAAAACCGGGCCTGAGGGGCCGTAGGAGGGGGTGGAGATGGAGGGGTGGGCGATCATGATCGGTATTTGCTTGGTTCTCTGGCCAGAGCATACCGGGTTTTGATCGGGTAGCAAGGGGGATTGCGGGGAGGGCCGGGAGATTGCGCACAGGGGTGGGTTTTGGGGTGGGAAGGGGGTGCCTCCGCCCCAGCCTCTACGAGCCCCGAGCGCAAGCTCGGGCCCGGACCCCAGCGGTGTCCTCTTCCCCCGCCCCCACCGGGGGCGCCGTCACCAGCCCGGGGTACCTGTCACCCCACCGAGAAAGCCCCGGAGGGGGCGAAGGAACCAAACCCACCCCACCACCGGACCCCTTCGGGGTCCTCCTCAACAGCGGGAATTAATCACATAGCGAGACTTCCGGTCCCCTCGCGTCGTGAGCCACTCTCACTCAACGCCCATGTTTGTCTGGCTCACTAGACTCCTGAAGCCGCGTGCCTGTCACACCTCACTGCCGCCCCCGTGGTCCCCACAGATGCCCCACCCGCGGTATCATGCCGCGCCTGGGAGGATCTCATGCCAAAAGCACTCCGAACGCCCACGATCTCCTTCGTCAACCTGAAGGGTGGCGTCGGCAAAACGGCCTTGTCCGTGAATGTGGCCTTTGCCCTCTCCGAGTGGCACGCAAAATCAGTCCTGCTAATCGATATTGACCCGCAGTTCAACGCCACCCAGCACCTGCTTGACGAGGAGATCGTTATCAAGGAACTCGCGGGCCGCACCGTCAAGGACATACTCGATCCACCCCCCCCCGTAATCAATGTCGGTCGCCCAACGCGGAAGAAAGCAACCAAGAGGGCGCCCCGCGACTTCGTCCGCGCCATCGACATAGTAGGTGAAGGATCCCTCCACCTCCTCCCCTCACTTCTCGACCTCAGCTTTGTCAACCGCAATCCTGCTGGCAAGGAGGGACGTCTTGAGCGATTCCTCCACGATATCCAGTCGGACTATGATGTCATCCTGATCGACTGTCCGCCCACGATATCCATTCTGACCCATGCCGCATTCAATGCGAGTCGGTACTATGTAATTCCGGTAACGCCAGACTACTTCGCACCCATCGGAATCCCATTGATCGAAGAAGAGGTTGCCTATTTCCAGGGGAATCTGCATGCTCCATCTGGGGAGATGAAGCCCCTGGGGATCGTCTATACGATTGTCGACGAGCGCTGGCACGCGGATTGGGAGCAAGTGGCGAATCGTGTTGCTCAAGCTACGGAGATCCCTGCGTTTTCGACACATTTTTCGTTCAGCAAGTACTGGCGCAACTGCGCCGCAGATCACGAGCCGGTATATAGGCGACACCCACACTCAAAGCAGTCCCGGCAGCTTCAGGAGTTTGTCGACGAGCTCCTTGAGCGGCTGGAGTTCGCGGAGGCGGAACATATATGAGATACCGTGATCTTGCTCAGGCACTTGATCATCTGGCTGAGAGTAGCCACATCCTCGATCAGATGTTAAAGATGCCGCCCCATCGGGTGGATCTGCTGCTTCAGCTGCTGAGCAATCCAGCGTCGGTTGCGGCCATGCGCAGACTACTGTCTACGGTTCGTCACATGCAGCTGCAAGATCCTCGAGCCAGGGTAAGTGGCGGCCGGGCGCTCCAACGAAAGGCGGACGGATCCAAGAGCTCTGCACCAACTTCCAGGGGGGCACTGACGACAGACCTGGAGCCACTGCTGCGCGACGTTTTTAAGGACCAGTCGCGCTTCCCGACAGTGGCAGCAATCGCGAAGTTCGTCCATGATGTCTTTCGCATCGAAGTTCCTCATCAAAAGCTGGGGCGGGATCGGTATATCGGTCGAGTAGTGACAGCACTCAATAAGAGTCCGAGGGCGCTCCACAGTGCGCGAGCCGCGCTCGCCGACAGCGAGCCCAGCCAACGAGATGAAGCGTACACGGCGCTTTACAACTTCATTCGCGGACGTCTCTCAGAATGACTAAGCCGCGGTCACAGCGTGAGGTGCGGCTTGCCCGTGAGACAAGGCTCGCCGTTGATGCGAGTTTCACCAATTTTGGTGATGGCCTCGCTCAGCTATTCAACCGCACGATTGATCGCAATGATGCCGCGGATAAGTCTGTTCGTGTCATGTTTGCAAAGGCATATCCATTATTTGAGTGGTGCCGCATTTGGCCGCGGCGCGCCCGTGCCATCCATTACTTACAAGAGGGGCGAGCATCACTCGTACTCGCAACCGCATTCTGCGCCGCCGGACTCTATGAGGTGTCGTACTTACAGCTCCGATATGCATGTGAGTGCATACTTGGTTTGCTGTACTTCGAGGATCACCCGCGCGAGCTGGAACTCGCGGAGATGGGTAATGACATGTGGGAGCAATCGCGTGCGTCGGCAGTCCTGAAGTTTCTGCGACAACTTCCTGAGTACTCAGGGGCAGCCGCCAAAGTGGCTCTTGGAGATATCGAGAGGCTCTATCGCGACCTTAGCTCGCATGTCCATCCACGTCAGCGATCGCACATGTCCGGGGATCGGTATTTGGTAGCTCCGATCCGTGATGCGACAAGCGCGTCGGCGATCGCAAATGTCTCCGGTCAGCTGTGCGGCGCTGCAGTTAGCCTCCTGTGGCTTGCGAATCCTACCCTCTACGACCGTGCAGGGGAGGTATCGCAGTACATCCTACTGAGTGGACTGAACCGGCAACGACGGTTGGCATTGGCCAGGGAAGTACCGCGATAATGGACGACCTGCCGTTACACGGCCAATCCGGCCGGACCGCGCGGCGATATAGGTCGGCAGGGTGGCACGCAGCGCCGTGAACTTCCAGCGAGCTTGGTGTATTTGCGGCGCTGACATGGCTGAGCGTTGAAGAGGAAGGAGGGGATGAGCCCTCTCCCCAACCCTCTCCCGCCGGGCCCTTCTCAGGGGGAAGCGGCGAGGGGGCCGGTCAACACCCGACCGACCACGCGTTCAGGAACGCCAGCACATCTCGCGTATCGACGGCCCCATCGGCGTTGAAGTCGGCGCTCGGATCTCCCGCGCTCCAGGCGTTCAGGAACGCCAGCACATCCTGCGTGTTGACGACGCCGTCGTCGTTGAAGTCGGCCGGGCACGACTGCTCGAAGCCGGTGGCCCAGCCAATCGTTTGCTCCAGGATGGTCTGGCCGGCGCCCGTCGCCGCCAGCCAGCTCGAGTCCTCGAAGAAGAGGAACGCCCGGCGTGCGGGGGCGATGTGGCCGCCGAGGAGGAGGGCCCCGGCCTCGGCGGCGATGATGGCGGCATCGCCCGGCGCCCCGGACCGCGTCGCCAGCACCTCCGCGTCGGGGGCGAAGTTGCCGCGCCCCACGCTCAGGTTCGCCGGCGAGGCGTAGACCGTGAGGTCGCCGAGGCCGAGGCCCTGCGTGATCGGGTGGGTGTCGTCCAGGATGTTGATCGATTGCACGCCGCCATTGACCCCGTGGTCGGCGGCCAGCGGCTCGCGGTCGGACTGCAGGAGCGCGTTCTCCCAGAAGACCACCGGGATCGGCTCGCTGCGGAAGTCGCCCGCGATGTTCGACGAGGCGATGGTCGAGGAGAGCACCACGCAGTCGAACGCCGCGGCGATCTCTGAGGCAGTCGGGCGCGAGCCGCGGTCGTCGTCGAAGCTCGTGACCTCGTACCCCAGGCCGGCGAGGAAGTCGGCCACCGCCTGGTCGGACCCCGACGGCGGCAGGGACCCGCCGATCATCGCCACCGCGGGGAACTGCCCGACCTTGATGTACCCGTTCTTCTGCTCCACCGCCGCCCCGCCCGAGCCGTTGATCACCAGGCGCACGGTGAACGCGCCGTCCTGCGTGTAGGTGTGCGTGGGGTGCTGCTCGGAGCTGCCGCCGCCATCGCCGAAGGACCACGACCACTCGCTGGCGCCGGGGACATCGGAGAGGTCGGTGAACTGCACCGTCAGCGGCCGGTCGCCGGCGCGGACATCGGCGGCGAAGTCGGCCGTGCCGACATAGCGGACTCGGAGGATGTTCGCCCCCCGGTCGATCGGCGACCCGTAGTCCTGGTCTTTGTAGAGGTCGCTGAAGTACAGGCCGTCGGGCCCGGCGGCCAGGGCTACGGCGGAGGCCTTGCCCGAGCCGTTGTAGACGATGAGGTCGCGCTCGCCCTCGATGAGGTTGCCGTCCTGGTCGAGGATCCACTCGGTGATGCGCTTGCCGAGGGTCTGGTAGCCGCTGGCCCAGGTGGGGCCGGACTCGGTGATGTAGGCCCGGTCGAACCGCTCGGGCGGGAAGCCGCTGCCGCCGAAGGTCGAGGGCTGCACGAAGGCGATGTTGACGGGGGCGTGGGCGGGGTCCCAGTTGTAGATGGCGAAGTTGCGCATGGACTGGTCGGAGCCGTTCCAGAGGTAGTTGCGGCCGGGGACGGCCTTGGCGAAGCGGTCGACGCTGGGCCCGTTCTCGACGAAGTAGTGGGAGGCGTCGGACTCGCGCCAGGCGCCGCCGAAGGGGTTGCGCACGCCGTAGGCGAAGATGTAGTCGCGGGCGGTGATGCCGTCGCCGGCGTCGTAGAAGGGGTTGTCGGGGAGCGCGGCGCCGATCTTGTCCATCCGGAGGATCTTGCCGCGGTAGGAGTTCAGGTCCTGGGCCCGGGCGGCGTCGAAGCCGTCGCCCATGTGTACATAGAGCATGGCGTCGGGGCCGAAGGAGAGGTTGGAGATCTGGTGGGACTGGCCTTGGGTTTCGCCGACCATGTCGAGGAGGGTGATCTGTCGGTCGGCGGTGCGGCCGCCGTCGAGGCTGGTGAAGCGGTCGACCTTGGGGTAGTGCGGGGCGTTGTCGTCGTTGGGGTTGGTGCTGTAGAGCATGGCGGCGTAGACATCGCCGTTGGCGGGGTCGACGGTGATGCCGGTCAGGCCCTGCTCGCCGGAGCCGGGGAAGTTTCCGGTGGGGTTGAAGTTGAGGAGGTCGGTGGCGTAGTCGGCGACGGTGCCGTCGCGGAGGACGACTTTGATGGTGCCGTAGAGCTCGGTGACATAGTAGAGCGGGTCGTCGGGGTCGGGGCCGGGGTTTGGGATGAAGGCGATGTTGACGGGGAGCTGGAAGCCGGTGGCGACGACCTCGACCTTGAAGCCGGGCTGCTCGACGCTCCAGGGGACTGGGGCGCCGCGGGCCAGTTCGGAGAAGTCGGGGACTTCCTGCGAGAGGTCGCCGGTGTAGGTGCTGCCGTTGGTGGAGATCCAGAAGACCGCGGCCTGGCCCGGGGCGACGGCCGCCGCGGGGAGGTAGATGGTGATGTCTTGGCCGAGGTCGTTGGTGATGGTGAGGTCGGACTCGGGGACGCTGAGGGGCGCCGAGCCGGCCTGGAGGACCAGGCGGGGGTACACATGCTCGGCGAGCGGGGGCGGGTTGATGACCTGGTTCGAGGTGCCGTCGACGCCGCGGAGCTCGAGGAGCAGGTCGGCGTGGTGGTCTTCGAGCAGCAGGCTGCCTGGGGGCGAGCCGGCGGGCAGGGGCAGCGGCTCGCCGGTGGTGTCGTTCCATTCTGGCGCGGGGCTCTCGGCCACATCGATGAGCTCGAGCGGGAACACGGTGGAGGCGGCGCCGGTCTGGAAGAGGCGGGTTGTCCAGGGGCTCCAGTCGTTGGACTGGCCGCTGTCGTCCCGGTGTCGGACGCGGAGGAGGTAGTCGGTCTCGGGGAGGAGTTCGGTGCGTCCGGCGTGGGAGTTCTGGTAGATGCCGTCGCCGAGGTGCGAGTGCAGGCGCTCGACCCCGCCGATGCAGGCGGTGATCCAGACGCGCTCGGAGGGGCTGATCGTCCAGATCTCCCAGTCGGTGCAGAGGTGGTCATCGCCCTGGTCAGGGTCCGAGAACGGGCCGGTTTCCATGTGCACATCGGCCTGGTTGACGATCTGGCCGTCTACTCCGGGCTCGTTGATCGCGGGGGCGTCGGGGGGGTTGTTCTGGGCCAGGCAGGGGG
>CAYJPX010000147.1:0-6091 GCA_964372195.1 uncultured Phycisphaeraceae bacterium | reverse complement strand
TCGAGGGCCTCTACGCCTTCGGCGAGGTCAACTTCGCCTTCCACGGCGCCAACCGGCTCGGGGCCAACGCCCTGCTCTCCTGCATCTTTGACGGCCTGTTCAGCGGCGTGAGCGTCGCCAGCTACATCACCAACGGCCGCCCGAGCATGGAGCCGGCCGAGTCGATCGCGCAGGGCCTCTTCGACGCCGAGGTCGGCAAGGAGCACGCCAAGCAGAAGGCGATCCTCGACACGGTGGCGACGGGCGACGCGGCCGACGAGACCAACCCCTACATCATCGGCCGCGAGATGGGCGAGGAGATGACCGCCGCGTGCACGGTCGTGCGCGAGGAGAAGCGGCTCGAGCAGTGCAAGGGCAAGATCGCCGAGCTGCGCGACCGCTGCAGGCGTCTGCGGCTCGCCGATGGGGCCGTGTGGACCAACCAGGCCCTCAGCTACGCCCGCTCGCTGGGCGACATGCTGGTCGTCGCCGAGGCGATGGTGGCCGGCGCCGCGCTCCGCAGGGAGAGCCGCGGCGCCCACTACCGGTCGGACTACCCCGATCGGGACGATGCGAACTTCTACAAGCACACCTACGCGGTGTTCGATCCCTCGACCGGCAACGCGAAGATCGAGCACATCCCCGTGCTGGCCGACCTGGTCAAGCCCCGTGCCCGGACCTACGGCAAGACCGATTCCGACGATACCAAAGAGACCAAGCAGAGGACCGCCGCCGCGGGCGTGTGAGTCTGACAATCCAGGAGTGTGTGCCCATGACGGCATCAGCAAACGGGACGGGCGGCTCGGCCAAAGCAGGACGCAAGGTCCGCTTCCGCATCAAGCGGTGCGACGGCCCGGGCAAGCCCCCGCGCTGGGAGACCTTCGAGGTCCCCGTCGAACGGGGGGCCAATGTCATCTCCTGCCTCCAGCAGATCGCGGCCAGGCCCGTCACCACCGAGGGCAAGCGGTCCACCCCCGTCGTCTGGGACGCCAACTGCCTGGAGGAGGTCTGCGGCGCCTGCACCATGGTGATCAACGGCAGGGCCCGCCAGAGCTGCTCGGCCCTGATCGACAACCTCGCCCCCAACGATGGCGACACGATCACGCTCGAGCCCATGAGCAAGTTCCCCATCATCCGCGACCTCTGGGTCGATCGCTCGCGGGCCTTCGCCAACCTCAAGCGCGTCCGGGGCTGGGTGCCGATCGACGGGACCTACGACCTCGGCCAGGGACCGCGGGAGAATGCCGACAGCCAGGCCACGCGCTATGTGCTCAGCACCTGCATGACCTGCGGCTGCTGCATGGAGGCGTGCCCGCAGTTCCAGCTTGAGGAAGACCCCGCGGCGTGGGACACCTCGTTCGCCGGGGCGCACGCCTTCAGCCAGGCCCGGTACTTCAACATGCACCCGACCGCTGCCCAGCTCAAGGGCGAGCGGCTCGATGCGCTTATGGGGCCCGGGGGCATCACCGACTGCGGCAACGCCCAGAACTGCGTCCAGGTCTGCCCCAAGGAGATCCCGCTGACCGAGTCGATCGCCACCATCGGGCGTCAGGCGACGGTTCATGCGATCGTCAAGTGGTTCAGCGGGCGGTAACTCGCACCCAAGCACGACACCTGTTCCGCCCGGGCCGATTCTGCGGCCCGGGCGGTTTCGTGGTGGGGACTCCACGGCGTGACGGGCTCGCATGGCTTGACGCTCGGGCCGATGAGCCCCCTGCGATGAGCGACCACACCCAAAGCGGGCCTCCCTCTCCGTCTGGCTTCCGCGATGCCCAACAGGCGGGCGGGATGCCGGGCTGGGGGGTGGCGTTGGCGGCCTGCGGCGTTGTCATCACCGGGCACCTGCTCGGGGTGGGCTGGCTGAGCGAGGCGGTCCTGGGTGTGCCGGCGGGGTTGTGGTTTATCGGGCTGCTCGCGTGTCTCTTCAGCGCGACCGCCCGGAGGGGTTTGGCCTCTGGACTGGAGCGGGTGTGGGGGTTGTTCGAGCACACCGCGCGCGCATCGGAGTTGGCTCGCGACGCGGACGCCGAGGCAATCGGTTGGTGGCCCCGGAATCGGGTCGCGGCGGTCTGCCTCGACGCCGTCACGCGGTGTGCCGCGATGGCCGTCCGGATCGCGTGGCTGCCCGTCTGGGGCGGCGAGGTCTCGCTCGCGGGCGACCTCCGCACGCGCGTCGAGCACTGGATCGAGGGGCTCAGCCTGCCGACCCGTCCGCTCCGCGTCGGCCTGTGCATGCCCGACGACGAGGCCGGGGCGCTGGTCGAGGCACGCGGCTCGACCCGGGTCGAGTGGTTCCGCCTCAGCGCCTGGGAGGACCCGCAGTCGGCCTGCCGCAAGCACCTGTTCGACGCCGCGGTCTTTCACGATGGCGAGGGGCCGGTCCGCGTGGTCACCCTCGAACGCCCCGGCCACACCGCCGGCGTGGTCGAGTGGGCCGACCTGGTGGGGGAGCTGAACTTCGGCAAGCTTTTCCCGTCGCGGGTTGATCCGGCGGCGGTGGTTATCGAGGGAGCAACTCGCACGAGGGTCCGTGAGGGAGCGGACCTTCTGCGAGCCCTCATCGAATCGGCGGCCACGCTCGCGCGGAGCGGGCACCGCCTCACGCTGCCCGACCGCGTGCTGGGTCGGCGGGCGACCGATGTGGTGGACCGCCCGGCCGGGCTCTCGCTGTGGCGGAGCCCCCGTTCGATGTCCACGGGGGTGTTGACCAACCTCGTGCGCACGGCCGCGGTCCACGCCGAGGCATGGCCCGAGGCCGCCGCGATCGCCGCCGACGCGGGCAGCGGGTACTTCATTGCCGCCCCGGGGCTCAGCCCCGCCGAGCGCCGGGAGGGGCTGCTCGTCGCGGGTGAGAGCAAGGCGGCGGGGGCTGCCGCGGCGCTGCGGCTCGGCGCGGCGAGCATCGCGGCGCTCGAGGACGACGAGGGGATGGCCTGCCTGGTCCGCGCCGACACGATGCTCCGCGGGGGCACGCCGCCGCTGGAGCAGCTCGATCACGCGGCGTTCCTCGAGTCGGAACTCTCGCACGGGTCGGAGGACCCGATGAGCGTGGGTCGTGCGGCCGCGGGCATCTGCCTGGTCTGCGCCTCGACCGAGCCCGAGCGGGTGCCCTTCATCCGCGACGACATGCTCGAGGAGATGGCCTACGCCCGGTGGCTGGTCGGGCGCGACCAGGACCGGGGCCTGCTCATCCGGGTGTTCCTGGAGATCCAGCACGCGCACGGGGCGGCGGTGAAGCCCGTGACTGTGCGCACGCCCAGGCTCGCGACAGCCAACCCCACCACAACCAAACCCGCCATGAAGGCCAAGCCTTCCAAGGCCAAGCCGACCAAGGCCAAGCCGACCAGGGCGACCAAGGCGAAGCCCGCCAAATCCAAGCCGGTGAAGCCCGGCACCACCAAAGCGAAGCTGACCAAGGCCAAGCCGGCCCGGGCGAGCACGACCCAGGCCAGGACGACCAGGTCGAAGGCCGCCTAACCGGGTGCCGCTGCACGATGTCCAGTGCGGGGTGGCGATGACCTCTGCGTTTCGAGTGCGGGGTGGCTCGCGCCGGACTTCGCCCGCCGGCGTCCGGGGTCAGCCCTTGAGGTCGAGGCTTGGTCGATCGGGGACCTTGCCGAGCAGCTTGCCGCCCTCGCCGTAGCGGGGGTGCTCCTCCCGATCGTCGTGGGTCTCTTCCTGGGTGTTGTCTTTGAGGCTGCGGACGGCGTCGGTGAGTTCGACCTGGTCGACGGGGGCTTCGGGGTTGTCCCGGTCGGTCTTGCGGGCGCGGGCCCTGTCGCGGTCCTCACGGCTGGCGCGGGTGAGCGCCTGCTGCTCGGCCTGTGGGGCGCCGGCGATCGACGAGGCGAGGGTTGGCCCGAAGCTGGTCACACGCCGGATATCGACCGGGGTGGGGGAGCGGCTGCAACGGGTCTAGGGGATTGGCGTTATCGGGCGGGTAGGTGCCAGGTGTAGGGGCGAGAATTGCCTGAACCCCCACGAGTTGGGGGGTTATGGGAGGTTGTGACCGAGCGGAGAGGCTCGAATGCGGGGAGGGGGTCAGCGCGGGGGTCAGACCCCGATGATGTTGACCCCGCAGTCGACGAAGAGGTTCTCGCCGGTGACGCCGGACGAGAGATCGCTGGCGAGGTAGACGGCGGTCTTGCCGACATCGCTGCCCTCGACATTTCGGCGGAGCGGGGCCCGGCCGAGATTGTGTTCCTCCATGTCGCCCGTGCCGCCGACGGCCGAAGCGGCCAGCGTGCGGAGGTACCCGCCGGAGATGGTGTTGACGCGGATGCCCTTCATGCCCAGCTCGGCCGCGAGGTAGCGGGACGAGCATTCGAGCGTGGCCTTGGCGACGCCCATGACATTGTACCCGGGGACGACTTTTTGGGCCCCGTAGTAGCTCATGGCCAGGATCGACCCGCCGCCGGAGCGTTCCATAAGGGGGACCGCCGCGCGGGTGAGTCCGACGAGGGTGTAGGCGGAGATGTCGAGGGCGGAGAGGAACGCCTCCCGGGGGGTTTGGGTGAAGACGCCGCTGGCGAGCCACTGGCGCTCGGCGAAGGCGATGGAGTGGACGAGGATGTGGAGGGCGTCGAAGCTCTCGGCGAAGCGAGCGAAGAGCTGGTCGATGTCGGCGTCGCTGGAGGCGTCGAGCGGGACCAGCCAGGGGTCCTGGAAGCCGAGGGCCTCGATGGCGCGGCGGGTGCGTCGTTCGTTCTTTTCGCCGGGCAAGTGGGTGAAGGCGCAGCGGCAGCCGTGCTCCCTAAACGCCTGGGCGATGTGCCAGGCGTAGGAGCGTTCGTTGGCGATGCCGATGATGAGCGCGGTCTTGCCGGCGAGCAGGGTCATGGTGTCCTCCGGAGGGGGGAGCTGGGAGCGGGCAAGTGTATGGGGGGTGGGCGGGTGGGGCTGCGCATGGCCCCGATTGGGGGCCTGATTGGTGGGGACGGTCGCCGGGGCGTGTCTGGGCGTTGATCGCCGCGAGAGGGATCCCCGGCGTGGCGGTGTCGTAGGATGGCCTCGATGGCGCTGCCCAACCTCAACGCGATGCCCTTACCGACCCTGTTCGACGAGCTGGCCGCGTTGGGGCCATTGGATCGCTGGCTCGCGTTGGTGCGTGAGGAGGATCTCGGGCCAGCGGGGCTGGATGTAACCAGCGAGTTGGCGGTGGGGGCCGGCGAGCGGCTGCGGGCCGAGGTGCGGGCCAGAGAGCCCGGGGTGATCGCGGGGTTGGCGGCCCTGCCGAGGATGGCCCGGGCATTCGGAGCGGACCTGCGGATCGAGGTTCTGGCGGCTGACGGTGAGGCGGCCGAAGCGGGGCAGCCGGTGGCGGTGCTCGAGGGACCGGCCCGGGCGGTGCTCGCGGTCGAGCGGCCGATGCTGAACCTTGTCGGACGGCTGTCGGGTGTGGCGACGCGGACGGCGGCTTTTGTCGCGGCGGTGGGGGACCGCTGGCCGGCGCGGGTGTTCGACACGCGCAAGACCACGCCCGGCCTGCGGCACCTGGAGAAGTACGCGGTGCGCTGCGGCGGGGGGTGCTGCCACCGGCTGGGGCTCAACGACGCGGTGCTGGTGAAGGACAATCATCTGGCGACGGTCGATGGGGGCACGGCGTGGGCCGAGCGGGTGGCCGCCTGGTCGGCCGAGGCGAGGCAGCGGTTCGCGGGGCAACTGCGGTTCTTCGAGGTCGAGGTCGACACGCTCGGGCAGCTCTCGGCGCTGCTCTCCCTGCCGGCGGGGACGATCGATGTGGTGCTGCTCGACAACATGGGGGTCGCGGACCTGCGCAAGGCGGTCGGCCTGCGAGATGCGCAGCGGCCGGGGCTCGTGCTCGAAGCCTCCGGCGGCGTGACGCTCGAACGCATCGGCGAGGTTGCGAGCAGCGGGGTGGATCGGATCAGCGTGGGCTCGCTGACACACCACGCGGTCAGTGTGGACTTCGGGTTGGACGCGGTGTGATGGCCGAGCGACCCCTCGCAGAGTGGGCGGATCGGCTGGAGGTCGTGTGCGCGGCGTGCCCGGGGCTGGGTGTGCGGCATGTACGGGTGGTGGCCGAGACCGCGTCGACACAGGACGCCGCGTGGGCGGCGTGCGGCGGGTCGGCGGGGTGGCTGGTCGTGGC
>CAYJPX010000146.1:5881-6126 GCA_964372195.1 uncultured Phycisphaeraceae bacterium | reverse complement strand
GGGTGCATCCTCCTCGACCAGCCCCAGCGCGGAACCATCGCCGTCACCGGCGCCGACCGCGTCGAGTTCCTCAACCGCATGCTCACCCAGGAACTCACGGGCCTGGGCCCGGGCGAGAGCCGCCGGAGCTTCTGGCTCAACCGCAAGGGCCGCATCGACGCCGACCTGCGGGTGACCTCGCTGCCCGAGCCCGGCCCCGACCTGGCCGGGCCGACCCGGATCCCCATGCTGCTCGACCTCGACGC
>CAYJPX010000146.1:0-5871 GCA_964372195.1 uncultured Phycisphaeraceae bacterium | reverse complement strand
ACTGCACCGATCATCTGCCCCTCGTGCTCGACGCCCACGCCGCCGCCCGAACCGTCGAGTCGCTCACCAGCTATGTCTTCGCCGAGGACATCGCCATCACCGACGCCACCGAGAGCCTCCACCGCCTCGGCCTCCACGGCCCGACCGCCGCCATGCTCCTCGCCGAGGCCAGCTCGCCCGAGGCCGGCGACCCGGTCTCCGCCCTTGCCCACGCCCGCGCCTGCCGGGTCCGGGTCGCCGACCGCCCCGTGCTCGTCGAACGCTGGGACTGGCTCGGCGAGATCGGCCTCGAACTGACCTGCGCCACCGCCGACGCCCCGGCGGTCTACGAGGCCCTCCTGCACGCCGGCTCGGGCGACTCCCCGCACGCCCGCCCCGCCGGCTGGCACGCGTGCAACATCGCCCGCATCGAGGCGGGCGTCCCCCTCTACTTGCTGGACTTCGGCCCCGACTCGCTGCCGCACGAAACCGGCGTGCTCTATGACCGGGTGAGCTTCAAGAAGGGGTGCTACCTGGGGCAGGAGGTCGTCGCCCGGATGGAGGCCCGCGGCCACTCCAAGCACAACCTCGTCGGACTGCGGTTCGAGGACGAGACCAACCCCGACCTGCCGCAGGTAGACACCGGTGCGCAGGTGTTCGCCGAGGGCGATGATGACAAGCCCGTGGGACAGGTGACCAGCTCGTCGCTCAGCCCCATGCTCGGGGGGACGCCGGTGTGCTTCGCGAGCGTCCGGACGCCGCAGGCTGGCGCGGGGACCAGGCTGTCTGTGGAGGCCGGGGAGACGAAGATCGGAGCGGTGGTGCAGCCCGGATTGGCGTTCTGGTCGAAGGGATAAGCGGATCCCGCCTCCTGCAAAGGCGGCAACACCGCAGCGATGGGCAGTGCCTTGCCCCCTCTCGCCTCCCCCTGAGAAGGGCCCGGCGGGAGAGGGTTGGGGAGAGGGCTCTTTGCCTCCTCTTCCTTCAAGCCTCATCCCGCAAGCACCGCGGAAGCACCCCGGCGAACGCCGGAAGCTCACGACCTGGGTTGCCTCGGGTCGGCGGCCGCCGCACAGGCCTCTCCTGGGATCCGTATGAGTCGACGCCGACCGGTCGAACTCTTCGGGGAGCTCTCGACCGGGGGCGGGCTCGACGGGTCCGTGAGAACCGACGGCCCGACACGGGCCGGCTCGCTCCTAGTTCATCCACCACATGTACCGGAATGTGCCGCGGTTGAACGCCTCCTCGAGATCGCGCCACAGGTTGTCGGAGGTGAACGCCCCCCTCTCCAAGTAGGGGGCAGCGCCCGAGCCCTGGACCCAGAGCACCAAGTCGAACCGGCGCGGCTCGGTGAACACCCGCCGAATGTTCACGCCCTGCTCGCCGTCGCCCCGCCAGAAGCGAAGCAGCCGCTCTCCCCGGAGCAACTGCTCGCCCTCGCCCAGCGCCCGCAGCCAGGTGTCGTGCATCTCCTGCGTGATCCTGGCCTCGGGGATGGCCGCGTCCTGCTGCGCGGGGTTGGGGATCCACTCCCGGTCGTCATCCGTTTCGGCGTCGTACCACCGCCACATCTCGTTGGCGAGCCGGAGGGTCTCGAGCAGGTGGGCGCGGGCCGACTCCATCCGCCCGGGCTCGACGCACTCGAAGCTCAGCAGATGCACCAGCGCGATCATGTCCGTGACATCGATACCCGTCGCGTAGTCGGCGACCTTCCGCTCGCCCTTGAGGAACTCGTACGGCGTGATATTGCGGGCGTAGAAGACATGCCCCGCCCGCTCGAACGCCTCGCGGCTGTCGTGGGCCAGGAAAAACTCCCCGACCGCCATGCACAGGTGGCAATAGCCCCGGAGCCAGGCGACATCCCCGCGATCGAACGCGATCTCGAAGGCGTCGGCGTCCTCCTGCATGGGCTCGAAGCGGTTCTGCACCGCGCGGAACAGCCGCCAGAGCTGCTCGCGATCGTCGGCCGTGCCGTCGGCGTTGAGGTCCAGCCGGGCCAGGCCGATGGGCACCCGCACCTTCAGCTCCCCGTCGCCCACCCTGGCCAGCGTCGCCTCGGCCTCGGCGACCGCCCGGATCCAGCTCTCGAACGACGCCCGGAACTGCTCGTAGGTGATGGTCTGCGGCTCGGGATTGAACGCGATGTTCTGCCCCATGCCGCCGACGCCGACCATCATCGACGCCTGCACCGGCAGGTTGAACCCGCCGTAGGTGTAGGTCTGCTGCAGGATCAGCTCGCCGGACTGGAGGAATTGCACGATGCCGAGGGCGGCGAGGGCCTCGTTGTCGGCCGGGTCGGCGCCGAGGAGGGCCTCGAGGTTCGTCGCCGTCGAGGTGAGCGTGGCATCGCCCATCTGGCCGGTGAGGGACTGGCGGAGCACCTCATCGACCGACTGGGCGGGGGCGAGCGGAGCAAAGGACGCGGCGATCGCCATGCAGATCAGCGTGCCTGGGAAGCGTGGCATGACGCCCTCCTTGTGGCTGGTGGTTGCGACGGAGCTACCGGGAGCGTACCGCGCCCCGGCTACGCGGGCCCGGGGATTCTGCGGAACCAGTGCTCGGTGTCGCCGGCGAGGGGCTTGCTGCGGACGAGGGTGAGCCCCGCGAGCCATCGGCCGGGAGCGCCGAGCGAATCGGCACCGCTGGGTGCGCCATCGGGCAAGAGGGCGGCGTACACGAACGCCTCGTCGATGAGGCCGGCGGCGGCGAAGGCCGCGAGGAGTGTGGGGCCGCACTCGAGCAGTACGGTCGTCGCGTCGTGGTCCGCGACGAGAGCGTGCAGGGTGGCGCGGAGGTCGGCCTTGCCGGTGGGGTTGTCAAAGACGAGCACCTCGCCGGCGCCCTCGCCCCGGGCGACCTTGGAGTCGGGGGGGAGGCGGCGATGGTCGGCGAGGACCACCCGCTTCGCGATGCGGCGGACGCGCCGCACGCCCCGGGCGTTGAGCAGCGGGTCGTCGGCGAGGACTGTGCCGATGCCGGTGATGACGGCATCCACGCGGGCGCGGAGGCGGTGGACGCGCTTGAGGGAGTGTGGATTCGAGATCCACCGCGGCTCGTCGGCCCGCGTGACCAATCGCCCGTCGGCCGTCTGGGCCCACTTGGCAATCACCCACGGCAGTCCGGTAGTCACGCGCTTGACAAACGGATCGCTCAGCCGCGTCGCGAGCGGGCTCTCCTCGCACAACTCGCACGCGATGCCCGCCCGGCGCAGCACCCCCGCCCCGCCGCCGCTGGTCTCGTGCGGGTCGGGGCGGGCGTAGACCACCCGGGCGACGCCCGCCTCGATCAGGGCCTCGGTGCACGGCGGCTGCTTGCCGTGGTGGCAGCAGGGCTCCAGCGTGACAAACACAGTCGAGCCCCGCGGGTCGTTCCCCCGCCGACGGCAGTCCGCCAACGCCTCCCGCTCGGCATGCAGCCCGCCGAACCGCCGATGGTGACCCATGCCGAGAACCACGCCGTCGCGCACGAGGACCGCCCCGACCATGGGGTTGGGCTCGACATCGCCCGCGGCGCGGAGGGCGAGGCGGGAAGCGAGGGCTAGCCAAGTTGCACGGTCCATCTCGCTTGCGCTACCTCGACTCGCTGCGTGTTGCCAGGTCCTCTCTCAGTCCTTGCCGAGCAGGGTGCTGCCGCGGAACACCCTCGTACCGTACTCGATCTCGCGGTCGAATGATGAATTGCCCCTGAGCTTCTCGAAGCAAGCCTCGATTTTACCCCTTACGGCATCGGCGTGGTCTGGGTCCAGCGACTGGGTGAACGCATCCAGGCGGTCATTGAACTCCGAGAGTGCGTCACCGATGTCCAAGATCTCCCGGGCCATAGCGTTGGAAACGAGGTACTCGGGGTCTGTCCATTGATCGGGCAGGGCATGCACAACGAACGAATCGCTCGGCCGCACATCCCACTTCCATCCTTCGTTGCCACCAAACTCCTTCTGCGCCGATGGGCCCAACTCTCCCACGGGTAGCGTCGCGGTCGCACCATCCTCGCGGGTTGCGACGACATAAACGCCAAAGGTGCGATTTGGGTCGAGGTTCTTCAGCACGAAAACATGCGTGGTCAGGAAGCCGCTTCGTAGCGAGAGCTCAATGGCCGGGATGTCCTGCCCGAGCTCGTCGTGTATCCGCTGCCAGACCTCGTTGGCCCGACCGACCAGCTGTTCGCCCTCCGCAATGAACGCGTCCAGCTGCTTGTCGAGTTTCATCCGCTGGGGTGTCTCAGCGATTCCTGTCGCGGCTTCGAGGATCGAGGACTCACCGGTTTCGGAGGTCGAGAGCTGGACCGCGATCGCGATCCCCAGCACCCCGACCACCCCGACCACAGCCCACAGAAGCCACCTCATCGCCGAGCGCTTTTTGGTTGTTTCTGTCCGCGTCTGATCCTCGTTGCTCATGGCAACCCCCATTGGAGTAGAGATTTCGAACCAATACGCGAGTATAACTCCTCTCGGCCTAGCAAGTTCCCTGCCCCAAGCAAGGCTCGTTCACGCCCTCTTCACGCCATCCTCACCATCGCCTCGCGCTCGTCGTCGCACAGCACCCCCTCGAGATCCTCCAGCCACCGCCTCGCGTCCTGCACATACCCGGCCGTGGGCTTGAGCTCGGCCATGCGCCCGCACCAATACCGGTTGAACCTCGCCATTGCCAGTTCGCGGACGAGCTTGGCCGTCATCGACGCCAGCGCCACCGGCAGGTGCGCCTCCTCGGCCTCGGGGCGGAACTGGACGATGATCGGCCTGGGGTTGGGGCCGCCGCTAGGAGTCGGGCCGTCACCCGGGCGCGCCCCGCCGCCCCCGGCCCCCCCGCCCCCCCCCCGCCGGGGGGGGGGGGGGGGGGGGGGGGCCTCGTCTGTCTCTCCAACGCTCGTGGCGCCCATCGGCTGCGGCTCGTCGGCGGAGTCCGGGGTAGGTGCGGCGGGTGTCGCGGGCTGGAAAGCCCGCCCCCCTGCGATCGGGCAGGGTGTGCGGATCGCATACCGGCTGCACCGCTCCGACTCCTCGATCGTCTCGACCTCGCACCCGAGCCCCCGCACCGCCGCCTCGATCATCGGCGAGTAGCTCGTCCGCCCGCCGTGGCGGTCGCAGACGATGCGGACCTCATCGCCGGAGCCCCCCCACCGCTCGACCGCCCGCCGCAGATAGCGGGCAAAGCACCGGCCCGTCAGGTGCGCCTTGCTGCCGCCGGTGCGGACCACCTCGTTGAACTCGGTCTCGCCCACCGCGATGCACGCCAACGCCAACGGCTCAACCCCCGCCCCCGCGCACGCCAGGGCCAGCGTGTTGCGGGCGATCGCGAGTTGGGCCATCGATCCGGACAACGGCAACGGCGTCGGGTCCCCGGCGTACCAGGGGTGGGGCTCGAGGCGGGCACCCACGGCATCGAACAGGTCCTCGTCGGAGTCGAGAGCACCTGGGATCTGTGTGCCACGGCCGTGCCGGCCGTGCTCCGGTAGGCCAGCGCCGTCGGACTGCCCGCACGGCTCACAGAGCCGTGGCACACCGCCCGAGGCCTCCCCACTGAGCAGCCCCCCAAACGCCAGCACCCCCCGCTCCAGGTGCACCAGCGGGTGACGCCCCTTCGACTGGTTCGACAGCTTGAGCTTCTTGGAGTCCGCGACCGCGATCCGCCCGCGCCCGTCACGGCCCCGACGGCAGACCGCCTTGTCGAGCACCTCCCACAGGTCCGGCGCACCGCCCGCGGGGTCCCAACCTTCCACCCGGAACGCCGCAAACCCAACGCACAACGGCCCCAGCATCGGCCCGTAGCCAGCCTCATCGATGCCGCAGTAGATCAGGGCCATGGAGCGAGGATACCCGGCAAAGGCAACTCAACGCTGAGGGCGCACCAGGCCCCCGCGGAAGAACGGAAAGGCCGGTTTCGGCCAATTAAAACC
>CAYJPX010000145.1:0-6140 GCA_964372195.1 uncultured Phycisphaeraceae bacterium | reverse complement strand
GTAGGCCAAGGGGGAGGAAGCGCTGTCGATGGGGGCCCACCATGTGGTCAAGTCCCGCGACCCGGCGGCCCTGGGGCCGCTGGCCGGGTCGCTGGACTACATCATCTCCACGGTGAATGCGCCGCTGGCGTGGGATGCGTATGTCGGGGCGCTTGCGCCCAAGGGTCGGCTGCATGTGGTCGGGGCGGTGCTCGAACCCATCCCGGTCGGGGCTTTCGGGCTCATCATGACCCAGCGGTCGATCTCGGGCTCGCCGGTGGGCAGCCCGGCGACGATCGCGACCATGCTGGACTTCTGCGCCCGGCACCAGATCGCGCCGATCACCGAAACCTTCCCGATGAGCCGGGTCAACGATGCGCTCGAGCACCTGCACGCGGGCAAGGCCCGCTACCGGGTCGTGCTCGACGCGCAGGGGTAGACGGCCGGGCCGGCGGCTCACTCGGCGCTGGCGTGGCGTGCGGCTGGTGGTGTCGGTGAGATCGCGCGCGCATTGACGACCACGAGCAGGACCGACTCCACCGGCGGCCGCCCCGGGCTCTCGGCCACGAGCCGCTGGCCGCCAAGGACCAGGCTCTCGCCGCTGGCCAGGGAGAACGAGGTGCTGATCGAGGTCGTCGTGACGCTGGGGAGCGGCTCATCGATGCTCCCGGCGAGACTCTCGAGGCGGTAGTCGAGGTCGAGGTTGATCAGCCCCCCTCGATCGACCGCGGCGAGGACGCCGAAGCGCTCACCGAGCTCGAACGGGAAGAGCGCCTCGCCCCCCCGCTCGCAGTCGGCCTGGAGGTCCGGCCGATCGACCGCCTCGGTGATGCGGATCTCGGCCGGTTCGCCGGCGTTGACCGTGATGGTGGGCATGCATCGGACCAGGAGCTGCCCGCGCGCCGCGAGCGCATCGAGCTGGTCGGCGATCTGCTCGGCATCGAGGGGGACGGGCGCCCCACGGTCCCCGGTCGGCCACAGGCTGGAGAGCGTGCGGAGTTCGGGGGCGTCCGCATCGAGGCACTCGATCGACCAGAATCGCAGCATGATCGGCGTATCGGCCGCGGGCTGGACCGCCGCCGGGGAGCCGACACGGAACGGCGACGCCCCGTCTCGCCCGGCGAGCTGCGTGGTGCGGGACGGGGATCCGCACCCCGCGAGCAGGGCACACACGCAGATTGCGAGACACTTGGCGGTTGGGTGTTTCATGCGGGCAGTCTACCCGCGAGGCGGGCCGGGCGGGAACGGTGCGGCTGCGGGCAAAAAGCACAACCGCCCGGCTACGGGGCCGGGCGGCTGTCGATGGACGGTGTTGGCGGGGCGACTCAGCCCTCGTCGGCCTTGGCGGCGGCCGGGGCTGCCGCGGCGGCCTTGCGGACCTTCGCGGCGTAGGCGGTGCGCCTGTCGGCCTGGCGACGCCGGCCGCTGGGCTTGCCGCCGATCTCGGGGCCTTCCTCGTTACCCACGAGCTGGATCACGCACAGCGGGGTCGCGTCGCCGATGCGGCGGTAGCCGAGCTTGACGATGCGGGTATAGCCGCCGGCCCGATCGGCGAACCGCGGGGCGACATTCTCGAAGATGTGCTTGACCAGCTTGGGCGCCTTGCGCAGCTCACCGTAGCGGTTCCGCTCGACCTCGCCGGTGTCGGGGATGTCAAAGAACCCCTCGGCCCGCTCGCGGAGCTTGGTGACCTGGGCCCGCTCGGCATCGGTCGGGGCCTTGGGGAGGTACATCCAGCCGAAGGCGACGCGGTCGCGGCCGAGGGTCGCGATCACCTGACGCCGGGCGTGGAGGTCGCCCCGCTTGGCCTTGGTGATGATCTTCTCGACCATCGGCTGCAGGGCCTTGGCCTTGGGGATGGTGGTGACGACCTGGCCGTGCTCGAAGAGCGAGGCGGCCATATTGCGCAGCATGGCCTGGCGGTGGGCCGTGGTGCGGTTGAGCTTGAAGCCAGCCTTGCGGTGGCGCATGACGAATCTCCTCAGGATCTGCGTGCGGTCGCCTCCCCGGTGACCGGCGTCAAGTATAGACCCGCCCCGGGCGCCCCGGGGAGGGGTCGGCGGGGGGGGTTAGACCCCGGCCGAGGCGGGCATCTGGTAGCCCTCGGGCAGCTGCATGCCCAGGTCGAGGCCGATATCGAGCAGCTTGCGCTTCACCTCGCGGAGGCTGGTCCGGCCGAAGGAGCGGAGCTTGAGCAGCTCGGGTTCGGTCTGCTGGACCAACTGGGCGACCAGGTCGATCCGGGCCGACTCGAGGCAGTTGCTCGCCCGCACGCTGAGCTCCAGCTCGCCGATGGGCATGTTGAGCTTGCGGATGAGTTCCTCGTCGACGCTGGCGGCCGCGGCGGCCTCCTCGCTGACGCGCTCCTCGCCCAGCTCGGCGTAGGCGACGAACGGGTTGAGGTGCTTGCGGAGGATCTTGCCGGCCTCGACCAGCGCCAGCTCGGGCGTGATCGTGCCGTCGGTCCAGATCTCGATGGTCAGCTTGTCGTAGTTGGTCCGCTGGCCGACGCGGGTGTTCTCGACATTGTACCGGACGCGCTGCACTGGCGAGTAGATGCTGTCGACATGGATGATGCCGATCTCCTGCTCGTCCTCCTCCTCGTACTGCTCGCTGGCGGGCACATAGCCGCGTCCCTTGCCGACGGTGAACTCCATCTCGAAGTCGATCTCGTCGGTGAGGGTGGCGATGAGCAGGTCCTTGTTGAGGATCGTGATGGCCGGGTCGGCCTCGATCATGTCGGCGGTGATCTCGCCGGGGCCGCGCACTGCGAGGCGCATGGTCTTGGGCTCGTCGCTCTCGAGGCGGACGACGAGGTTCTTGACATTGAGGACGATGTCGATGACATCCTCGAGCACGCCGGGGACGCTGGTGAACTCGTGGTCGGCGCCCTTGATCTTGATCTGGGTTGTCGCTGCGCCTTCGAGTGAGCTGAGGAGCACGCGGCGCAGGCCGTTGCCCACGGTCGTGCCGAAGCCCCGCTCGAAAGGCTCGATGGTGAAACGGCCGTAGGTATCGCCGGTAAACCGGGCGTCCTTGACCACGCGGCTGGGGAGTTCGAGTCCACGCCAACGGATGCGCATTGTGCACCTCACTGATTCCCGACGATCGCCCTGGATGCGTCACGGCTCGGTCGCTCGGGAAGCACCGCCCCGTCGGTAGGCGGCGTCCCTTCTTGGCCGGGCCGGGTTGTTCCTGGGGAGCGGGGAGGATCGGTCGCGCCGCCCCAGAGCCCGCGCGACCCCCGTGTGGAACTGTCTAGACGCGGCGACGCTTGACGGGGCGGCAGCCGTTGTGGGGGACCGGGGTACGGTCCTCGATCGCGGTCACCCGGATGCCACAGCTTGCCACGCCGGTGACGGCGGACTCACGCCCCGCGCCGGTGCCGGTGATGCGGACCTCGATCTCGCTCATGCCCATCTTGCGGACCTTCTGGCCGCACTGCTCGCCGGCGCGAGAGGCGGCGAAGGGCGTGGCCTTGCGGGCGCCCTTGAAGCCGATGGTGCCCGCGGAGTCCCACGCGAGGGTCTCGCCGGCCATGTCGGTGATGGTGACGATGGTGTTGTTCTGCGTCGCCTTGACATGGAGGATGCCACGGGTGACATTCTTGCGGATCTTCTTTGCCTTCTTCGCCATGCTCGCCTCGTCAAGAGTTCGTCCCGGTGCCGGGGCGCCTCATGCTCTAGTGACCCTTCACGCCCTTCTTGCCTGCCACGGTCTTCTTGCGTCCCTTGCGGGTGCGTGCGTTGCAGCGGGTGCGCTGGCCGTGCACGGGCAAGCCGCGGCGGTGGCGATCACCGCGGTAGCAGCGGATGTCCTTGAGCCGCTGCACATTCTGGGAGACCTGCCGGCGGAGGGCGCCCTCGACGAGGTACCCGGTGTCGATGATCGAGTTGACCTGCGCCACCTGCTGCTCGGTGATGTCCGAGGCCCTGGCGTCGGGGTCGATCTGCGCCTCGGCGAGGATGTCGGCCGCGAACTTGGCCCCGATGCCGTGCACATACTGCAGGGCAAAGAGGATCTTCTTCTTTTCCGGGATATCGATACCGGCGATTCGTGGCATGTCCAGCCCTTTCCTGCCGGGACTGCCCTCCGGGGTCACCCCCCGAGGTTCAGCCCTGCACCTGCTTGTGCTTCGGATCGGCCTTGCAGATCACCCGCACCTTGCCCTTGCGGCGGATGACCTGACACTGGTTGCAGATCCGTTTGACGCTTGCTTTGACCTTCATCGCTCGCCCCAGTTCTGTGGGTCCGCACTCACACAATACCCCGCCGCCCGTAGCGGGCGAGGGCCGGGATAGTAGACCCCGACCCGCCCCGAGTCACGCCGCCGGGGCCTCCGCCGGGGAGAGATTCCCGGGATTCACGACCCGATTATTTTCCGACAATGCCACCGACGCCCCGCGCCCACCCCTGAACCCGTTCAGTGCCGGTAGGTGATCCGGGCCTTGGTCAGGTCGTAGGGGCTCAGCTCGACGGTGACCCGGTCGCCCGGGAGGATGCGGATGTAGTGCATGCGCATCTTGCCGGAGACATACGCGAGGATCTCGGTCTCCTGCTCGTTGGGCAGGCGGACCTTGAACATGGCGTTGGGGAGGGCCTCGATGACCGTGGCCTCGAATGTGAACTTGTCGTCTTGTTTACCCATGCACTCCCCGACCTCTCGGCCGGGCCTTTCCGCCTCTCCACCGCCGGGAAGGCGGGGGGGGACTATAGACCATCGGCGGCCCGAAAACACCGGCCGGGAAGGCCCAGCACGCGCGCGCCGTGGCGCGTCACCGCCACCATCCGTTCCACATGACAGGCCGCGGTCCCGTCGGCGGTGCGAACGGTCCAGCCGTCGGCGTCGTCGACCACCCCGCCGGGAGGCCTGGACACGATCGGCTCGATGGTCAGGACCATGCCGGGCAGGAGGGTGAAGTCGGCGCGATCGCCCGCGGCGGTGCGGTACCCCGCGCGGGGCGGCTCGTGCAGGCGCTGCCCCACGCCGTGGCCGCTGAAACCCGGGAGCACGACGCAGTCCTCCGCCGCTGCCGCCGCCCTGATCGCCCTGGCCACCGCCGACCACTGGACGCCCGGCCCGCAGGCGCGGACGCCGGCTGCCACCGCCCGCCGACAGGCCCGGAGCAACGGCTCGTGCCCGTCATCGCCGCCGGGGAGGACCAGGCCCTCGGCCACATCACCGCACCAGCCGTCGAGGGTGGCACCGACATCGACCGTGACCAGGTCGCCGGCCCGCAGGATTCGGTCGCCCGGCGGGGCGTGGACCGCCTGGTCGTTGACCGAGATGCACGCCGGGCCGGGGAACGCCGAGGCGGCAGCGGGCGGGTGGTAGCCCTCAAAGAGCGCCACGCCACCATGGCTGGTGATGCAATGGCGGACAACCTCCCCCACTTCCCGGGTGGTGACACCCTGGCGGCAGGCCCGGAGCCCCGCCCGAGCGGCACGCCACGCCAGGCCGGCGGCCCGATCGAGACCGGCGATATCGCGAGGGGACCGCAGCGCGACCCAGTCTCGGGCGGCGGCGTGGCGTTGGGACCGGGGGCTGGGCACCCTTAGCCGCGCGGGCCGCGGACTCGCGTGGAGGCCTTGGCCTGTTCGCCGCCGAGGAAGCCCGAGTAGTTCCGCATGAGCAGGTTGGCCTCGACGCGTTGGAGCATGTCGAGCGTGACGCTCACGCAGATCAGCAGACCCGTGCCGCCGAGGAACTGGGTGACGGAGAAGTCGATGTTGAGGCTGCGGTTCACGACCATGGGGAGGACGGCGATGATCGCGAGGAAGCTGGCGCCGACGAAGGTGATGCGGCCGATGACCGCCTCAAGGTACTCGGCGGTGCGGGGGCCGGGGCGCAGGCCCGGGATGAACGACCCGTGGTCGCGGAGCTGCTTGGACATGTCCTCGGGGTTGAACTGGACGGTGATCCAGAAGTAGCTGAAGAAGTAGACCATCACGACATAGCAGATGACATAGGGGAACTGGCCCATCTGGAACCAGTCGCCGAGCTTGGCGAGCCAGACGGTCCACCACCCGTCGCCGGCGGTCCGGGCGGCGTTGGCGATGGCCTCGAAGATGACCGAGGGGAAGATCATGAGCGAGCTGGCGAAGATGATGGGCATGACGCCGCCGTGGTTGATGCGGAGGGGAAGGTAGGAGCGTTGCCC
>CAYJPX010000144.1:4319-6247 GCA_964372195.1 uncultured Phycisphaeraceae bacterium | reverse complement strand
GAGCTGGATCGGGCGGCGGACGGGTCGCTCTCGGTGGGGCGCGAGGGGGGGCACTCGGCGCGGCGGGTCTACCACGCCGGCGGCGACGCCACGGGGGCCGAGCTCGAGCGGTGCCTGGCCGAGCGGGCCAGGGGCCTGGCGGGGGTCCGGCTGTTCGAGCAGTGCTTCTTGCTGGACTTTGTGACGGCGAACGGGGAGCCGGGCTCGCGGGTGCTCGGGGCGATCACGCACCACCCGCGGTTCGGGCTGCAGATGATCTGGGCGCGGGCGACGGTGCTCGCGTCGGGCGGGGCGGGCGTGGTGTTTCGGGAGACCACCAACCCCCACGCGGCGACGGGTGACGGGCTGGCGGCGGCGTACCGCGCGGGGGTCGAGGTCGCGGACATGGGGTTCATGCAGTTCCACCCCACGGTGCTCTACCTGCCGGGGGCGGCGCGGTCGCTGATCTCGGAGGCGGTGCGGGGCGAGGGCGCCCACCTGCTCGATTCGTCGGGGCGGCGGTTCATGGTCGAGGTGCACGAGCTGGCCGAGCTGGCGCCTCGCGATGTCGTCAGCCAGGCGATCGTGCGGCAGATCGCCCGGCAGGGCGGGCAGCATGTCACGCTCGACTGCCGCCATATCGAGGACTTTGCGGGGCGTTTCCCCGGGATCACGGCGCTCCTCGCCCGGTTCGATCTGGACCCGGCACAGCACCTGATCCCCGTGCATCCGGCGGCGCACTACACCGTCGGCGGTGCCCGGGCGGACGAGACAGGCCGCACCAACCTCCCGGGGCTCTTCGCGGTGGGGGAGGTGTCGTGCTCGGGGCTGCACGGGGCGAACCGGCTGGCCAGCAACTCGCTGCTCGAGGGGCTGGTGCTCGGGGCGATCGCCGGGGAGACGGCGGCGAGCAACGGCGAGGCCCTGGGCAAGCCGGCCAAGATCGTCAGCGATATCCGCCCGAGCGTCCACGGCGAGATCGACCTGCTCGATGTGCGTTCGAGCCTCCGCTCGGCGATGTGGCGGAATGTGGGGATCGAGCGCACGGGCAGCAAGCTGCGCGACGCGGTCGAGATGTTCGACTTCTGGGGGCGGTACACGCTCGACAAGATCTTCGACGAGCCCGCCGGCTGGGAGACGCAGAACATGCTGCTGGTCGGGGCGCTGATGGCCCGCTCGGCCCTGTGGCGGGAGGAGTCCCGCGGGTGCCACGCGAGGGACGACTTCCCCGAGGCGGCCGAGGCGTACCGCGTGCACGACTGCTGGGTGCGCGGGGTGGGCCAGCCGACGCCACGGCCGGTGATCGACGGGACGCCGGCGGCGGCGGAGGGGGTGACGCCGTGAGGCGGCGGGCGGGCATGACGGCGTTCTTGGCGGCGCTGTCGGCGGCGCTGTCGGCGGCGGCGGTGGCCGCGGTGTGGGCGTTGCCCGGCTGCACCTACGAGAAGGTGGTCTACCGGCGCCCGATGCTCTCCGGGCTGCCGGGGGCGGAGACCGGCGGCGGGTTTGTGAGCGAGAAGCCCAGGGGGTACGAGGACCCCCGGCAGATCGACGGGGGGCGGATCACCATCGAGCGGGAGGACGGGTCGAAGGTGCTCCTGGCGCGGTCGGCACGGCACCTGATGGCGCACATCTACTCGACGCTGCAGAACGACGAGCGGGAGCTCTTCACCGAGCAGGTGCTCTGCGAGGCGACGCGGGCCGAGTTCCGCGAGAGGGGGATGGAGCCGGGCGAGGCGTTCGACCACCTCAAGAGCCGCCTGCCGGAGATCGCCCAGCTCTTCGGGCGCATGCCCAACGGCGAGTACACGCCGGGCGTCTTCATGAACCAGATCGACGACGACACCTACCGGCTGGTCCTCACGAAGAAGGCGGCCGAGGGGTTGGCCTGGCGGGGGTTCGACATGGTCTGGGAGGGCGGGCGCATGGCGACCGTCCGCGCGGCGGCG
>CAYJPX010000144.1:0-4309 GCA_964372195.1 uncultured Phycisphaeraceae bacterium | reverse complement strand
GGGTCGGCCGCGCCGGCCCCCCCCAGGGCGCCGGTTGGGGCGGCCTCCGAGGGGCCCGAGCAGGTGTATGTGCCGACGCTGGAGGAGGCGGTCGCGGAGACCGGCTCGATCTCGGCGGCCCAGGCGCTGATCGCCGATGCGAAGGCGCGGCGGCCGGAGCAGCGGTTCATCCAGAGCAGCTGGAAGCTGCGGTGGTTTGTGCCGATCGAGTGACGGGCGTGCGGCTATCCTTGGGCACCATGATCGACCCGTCACCGACCACCAAGATCGACCCGCGTCTGGCCCGTGGCACGCTGCTGGAAGTTGTCCCGGAGACCGCGACCAAGCCCCGGCAGGTGCGGCTGACCTTCCCCAACACCAGCTATCAGATCAGCCTGTCGCCCGAGGGCGAGGTGGTCGGCGAGCCGGGCGGGCGGATCGTCGGGACGATCCACGCGCAGGCGACGCGGCTCGATCGGATCACCGCCGGCGGGCGGTTTGTGGACCCGGTGTTCGGCCGGCCGCGGCGTGTGCAGGGGCGGGTGGTCGCGGTGAACGGCGAGACCAACGAGGTGATCGTCAGCGCCGGCGTGCCGGTGCACCTGCACCCCACCGACAGGCGGCAGAAGGCGACCGACTTCCACGAGGGGGACTTCGTGACCTGCGGCGTGCTGGATGGGGCGGTGTTTCGGCAGGTCGTGTAGGGGGCGGGGGAGAATCGCGCCCGGGGTCAGGTCTGGAGCACGCCGGTCTTGAATTGGCGGGAGTAGTCCCAGTTGCTGGTCGCGGCAAGGGCGGCGAGGAGTTCTTCGCGGGTGCGGTGGGGCTCGATGATCCGGTCGACCCAGCCGCGGCTGGCGGCGTGGCGGATGTCCTGCTGCTCGTTGTAGCTGGCCCGGACGGCGGCCATGATCTGCTCGTGGGTCTCGGGGTCGATGGTCTCGCCCTTGCGTTCGCGGCTGCGTTCCTCGATCATCGCGAGGGTGCCGCTGGCCTGGGCGGCGCCCATGACGGCGCACTTGGCGCTGGGCCAGGCGAAGCTGATGGTCTGCTCGAAGGCGCGGCCGCACATGGCGTAGTTGCCGGCGCCGTAGCTGCTGCCCAGGATGACGACGAGCTTGGGGACGATGCAGTTGCTCATGGCGTTGACGAGCTTGGCCCCGGCGCGGATGATGCCGCCCTGCTCGCTGTCGCGCCCGACCATGAAGCCGGTGGTGTCGTGGAGGAAGACTAGCGGGATCTTGCGCTGGTTGCAGTCCATGATGAACCGGGCGGCCTTGTCGGCCGAGTCGTCGTAGATGACGCGGGGCATGTTGGTGGCTTTGTGGGGGCCGGACCGGCCGCCGGGCATGACGCGGGTCGAGAGCTTGCACTGGTTGGCGACGATGCCCACTGCCTGCCCGCCGAGTCTGGCGTAGCCGCAGACGAGGGACTGGCCGAAGTCGGCCTTGTATTCGTCGAAGTCGGGGGCGAGGGACTCGTGGCCGTCGGCGTTGGGGAGGGAGCGGGCGTCGACGATGCAGGCGATGATGTCCTTGGCATCGTACTGCTGGCCGGCCTGTTCTTTGAAGATGGAGTAGATGTCGTTGGGGTCGCGGAAGGGGGTGCAAGCGACGGAGCGACGGAGCGACGGAGCGACGCAGGGGGCGCCCGACCGGGCGTCTCCGGTCGATACCGAGCCCTCCGTCGCTTCGTCGCTTCGTGCCTTCGTCGCTCCCCCGTATTTCCCGACGAGCTCCCGCAGCCGCCGCAGACACGCCTCATCATCCGGCTCCTTGAAGTCGATCGTGCCGGAGAGTTCGGCGTGCATGTCGGCTCCGCCGAGTTCTTCGTCGGTCACGGTCTGCCCGATCGCGGCCTTCACGAGCGCCGGCCCGGCGAGGTAGAGGCCGGAGCCCTCGGTCATGAGGAGGGTGTCGCAGAGGACGGGGAGGTACCCGCCGCCGGCGACGCAGTAGCCCATGATGGCGGCGATCTGCGGGATGCCCTCGGCGGAGATGACGCTGTTGAGGTAGAAGATGCGACCGAAGTCGTCGGTGTCGGGGAAGACATCCTCCTGCATGGGCAGGAAGACGCCGGCGGAGTCGACGAGGTAGACCAGCGGCAGGCGGCAGGCGAGGGCGATGTGCTGGGCGCGGATGATCTTCTTGCAGGTCATCGGGAAGAAGGCGCCGGCCTTCACCGTGGCATCGTTGGCGATGATCATGTGCGGGCGGGCGTGGATGATGCCGACGCCCGTGACGACGCCCGCGGCGGGTGCGCCGCCGTAGTCGGCGTACATGGCGTGGGCGGCCCACAGACCAAGCTCGAGAAAGCTCGGGATCTCGGAGGAGTGGGGGTCGAGCGAGCCGGGCCTACTCCCGAGCTTGCGCTCGGGGCTCGTAGAGGCAGGAATCCCACCGAGCTCGCGCTCAGGGCTCGTCGAGGCGTCCGCCGGATCCACCAGCTTCGCGATGCGCTCGCGCGCCGTCAGCCGCCCCTTCTCGTGCTGGCGTTCGATGGCCTTGGGCCCGCCGCCCTGGCGGATGGTCGCCTCCGTGGAGAGGAACTCGGCGGTGAGCGATTGAAGGGGCGAGTCGGTAGCCATGCGGTCCTCTCTCGGGGGCGGGATGGGTTCGCGGCGATGATAGGGGAGACCCGAATGAAAAAAATGTCAGATGTTCGGTATCTGGCCTTGACGGCCTGTTCGGGCTCTGGTATCGTCCCAAAAGCCGGGCACGCGACCAGCACCGCCCCCGGCCCGACCGACCACAAGGGGTGGGGGTCGGATCCGTGCTGGGACCGGCGTCACTGTCGGCCGGCTAGCTCCCGGCGTCGTGTCGCAGCAGAAAGGAGGGCCACCATGGCCCGCGCGCGCAATACCTCCCGCACCGAGATCGTCGACCGTCACACGCCCAAGGTCGAGGTCAAGTCGCTCAATAAGGAACGGGACCAGGCGCTCAACAACACCCTCGCCCAGATCGACAAGGCGTTCGGGAAGGGCTCGATCATGCGCCTCGACGAGGATGCCTACCTCGCCGTGCCGGGCATCTCGACCGGGGCGCTCAGCCTCGACCTGGCGCTGGGCGGGCGGGGCATCCCCCGCGGGCGCATCATCGAGGTGTTCGGCCCCGAGTCCAGCGGCAAGACCACCCTCGCGCTCTCGGTCATCGCCAGCGCCCAGCGCGACGGCGGCGTGGCGGCGTTTATCGACGCCGAGCACGCCCTCGACCCCTCCTGGGCCAAGCGCATCGGCGTCAACATCGACGACCTGCTCGTCAGCCAGCCCGACACCGGCGAGCAGGCGCTCGAGATCTGCGAGCTGCTTGTTCGCTCGAACGCGGTCTCGGTCATCGTCATCGACTCGGTCGCGGCACTCATCCCCCGGGCCGAGATCGAGGGCGAGATGGGCGATTCGCATGTCGGCCTGCAGGCACGCCTCATGAGCCAGGCGATGCGCAAGCTCACCGGCGTGATCGCCCGCTCGAACTGCACCGTGGTCTTCATCAACCAGATCCGCGAGAAGATCGGCGTGATGTTCGGCAGCCCGGAGACCACCCCCGGCGGGCGGGCCCTCAAGTTCTACTCCTCGGTCCGCATCGACATCCGGCGGATCAGCTCGATCAAGGAGGGCGAGGTCAATGTCGGCAACCGCGTCCGCGCCCGGGTGGTGAAGAACAAGGTCGCCCCGCCCTTCCGCGATACCGAGTTCGACATCATGTTCGACGAGGGCATCTCCATCGCCGGCGACCTGGTCGATATGGCGGTCACGGACGGGGTGATCCAGAAGAGCGGGGCGTGGTTCAGCTACGGCGAGATGCGCGTCGGCCAGGGGCGCGAGAACGCCAAGCAGTTCATCAAGGACAACCCGGAGCTGGCGGCCGAGATCCGCGAGAAAATCCTCGACAAGCGGCTGCCGGCGCGGAAGAAGGCCGAGCTGGCGGTGGTCGAGGACGCCCCGCTGGAGGAAGTCGAGGCCTGAACCGGCCCGGCGGTTGTCTCGGGGCCTGGGCGGGGGATAATCTGTCCATCGCCGCGGACGTGGCGGAATTGGCAGACGCGCTAGGTTCAGGTCCTAGTGGGAGTAAAATCCCGTGGAGGTTCGATTCCTCTCGTCCGCACTTGCACCGGCCCGGGGCTTGCCCTGGGCCGGTTTTGTTTTTTCACCGCTGAGGGCGCAGAGGGCCGCAGAGGAGAGGCAGGAGAATCCGTTTAGCCACAGATAAACACAGATGAACACAGATTTGGGGGCGTCAGGCTTCGCCTGACTCAACACGAGCTTCCTGTCTTTATCTGTGTTCACCTGTGTTCAATTGAGGCAAACAGGCATTCCTGTCTTCCTCTGCGGCCC
>CAYJPX010000143.1:2242-6356 GCA_964372195.1 uncultured Phycisphaeraceae bacterium | reverse complement strand
GGGGCCCTTCGGGCATTACAAGGCGTTTATTTCTTGGCCGTTCCAGCGGGATAACACGCCGTTGGGGCGGGTGAAGGACTGGGGGAGTCAGCCGGGGGATGGGGGTGAGTTCCCGGGGGATGTCGTCGCGAACCTGACGGGGGATGGGGATGCGAAGGGGCACGCCGAGTTCGGGCGGCGCTTGCGGACCAGCGGGACGGTCGACTACCTCCGCACGCAGGCGTTGAGCCGGCTGTTCCTCGACAATGTCTACTCGATCGGCGCGAGCTGGGTGACCATGGGCCCGCATGTGGGGCAGACGGCCCTGGCCTTCGGCGCCAACGACATGGGCAGCGTGATGATGGAGGAGAATGTCGTCTCGGCGGCCGGGACGACCTACTGCCTTGATGAGCCGGTGCTGTGCCGTCTGATCCGCGAGGCGGGATTCCTGCCCGCCCAGCGGAACAACACCTACGACATCCTGCGTATCCACGAAGGGCCGCAGAGCCCGGACCTGGCGGTCGCCGACTGGTCGGAGCATCGGATGAAGCGGCTGCATGTGGAGAAGCGGGAGCATGGGACAGCCGAACTCACCGTCAGCGCCAAGGACTGAGGACGCTGGCTCTACGCCCCGGCGTCGGGTGATGTCATTCCGGATCGTTTTTTGGGTGGTCTTTGCCGGACTCGCGGCGGTGGCGGTCCTCTCGGGAGTCGAGTCCGCACGGTACCGTGCGAAGCTGGAACGCTGGTGGACCACGGCGTCGGCCGAAGTGGTGATGGACCTATCGGTCCGCGTCGCGACCGTCGAATGGGCACAGGATTGCGCAAGTGCGCACGGGCTGGGGCTCTTCCTGCGCCCATCCCCGCCGGGCGGTGAGGAGCTCCTCGCGGGGCTGCGGGGCTCGGGCTCGGTGCAGGACATCGACGGCGAGTTCTTGGAGCAGGTCAGTTGGGGCGTCACGCTGGAGGTGTTCCCGGCCGAGACCGACGGCTGGGTGCGCGTGGCCTCAATAACCCCGCCGCCGAATGGCGACACCGTCTTGCACCTCTCGCTCGACCCCGATGCGCCGATTGACCTGGCGGGGTCTGTCGAGTTCGAGCTGCGCCCGGAGTTGTGCGGCCTGGAATCCCTGCCGCTGCTGTTCACCCAAACGCTGACCTGGGGCGCCGGAATCCTCGCGGGCTTGTTGGGGCTGGTGGTGGTGCTGACCCGACGGCCCCCACCGCGATGATTACCGCAGCACCTCCCCCACCCCCCTCCTCGGCATCAGCGGGGGCTCGGGGCCGAAGCCCATCCGGAACACGACCTGCGGGTGCCCCGTCCGATTCACCAGCGAGAGCACCCGCGAGCGCAGGCTTTCCACCTCGATCGGCTGGTTCATGAACGACGCCGAGACCCCGCTGCCGCAGGCGAGCAGCAGGACCCGCTGGAGCGCCTGCCCGGCCCGCAGCCACTGCGCGGGCGTGTCGTCGGGCGTGCCGAGCACGCCGAGCACCGGGGAGTGCTCGGCGAGTTCCAGGTTGCTCGCGGCGACGCCCTTGCCCAAGTCGAAGGTGCGGATGGGCAGCGACCCGACGAGGGTCATCACCTCGCGCACGCCCTGGGCGTAGGCGGGCATGCCGTCGTGGCTCTGGCTCCGGCTGGAGTGGATCCAGCAGGCGACCTCGCGTCGGAATCGCTTGTCGGCGAACTGGATCTGGTCGCCGCGGGCGATGCACTCGGCCATCGCGTGCCGATCGCCTCGGTGGGTGAGCAGGGCGAGCCACGCGCCGTCCTCCATCGCGGCCGTCGTCAGGCGGTCGAGGAGCACCGGGTCGACCTTCTGGCGGTCGAAGGCCTGGCGGTTGGTCCGGCGCCTGGGGATGGCGGCGAAGAGCAGGTTCTCCTCGTGGGTCGGGGGCTTCTGCTCGCCGAGGTGGAGCGTGGCGAGCAGGTCGGGCTGGGTGGGATCGGGGAAGACCGACACGACGGGCTCATACCCGAAGTGCCGCGCCGCGATGCGGAGGTTGCACAGCGCAGACCCGCAGGCGATGGTGAGCTCGCGGTCGTCGTGGTCGATCACCGGGAGGCACCGCGACCGGTCGGCGTGGACCTCGATCTGCCCGCCGGCGACACGGAAGCTCCACGGCTGCCGGTTGTAGCCCGAGGGCGCGAGCACGGCGTACCCGATGAGGAACCGCAGGCGTTGGGCGATGTCGGCGTCGTGCCCGGGGAACGCGGTCGCGCAGATCCGCCACGGTGCGTAGGCCTTGTCGTTGCTGGTCAATCGCCACCTCCCGCCGCCGGGTGGGGCAAACAACTAGCCCGCCGGTCGGAGTTCGTCGTAGACCGCGCTCAGGGCGCGGGCACGCACCTGCTCGAAACCCAGCCCGTCCATGAACTCCCAGGACATCGCCGTGATGTCCTCCTTGGTCTTGCCCTGACGGATCTCCTTGGCGACGCGGTCCCAGATCTCATCGAGGTACCGCTTCTGCTGTTCGAGCCCAGCCCGGTCGGTCACCTGGCCGTGGCCGGGGAGGACGACCGTCTCGGGATCGCACAGCTCGATGGTCCTGGCGACCGCGGCGCTCCACCCGCGGCAGGTCGAGCCGCCCGCGGGGTCGAAGTCGGGGTGAAGCCCGTGGAAGCACAGGTCGCCCGTGTGCAGGATGTTGAGGTCGGGCAGCTGCACGACCAGGTCGTTGTCGGTGTGGCCCGCGCCGAAGTGGTGCAGGACGAGCTTGGTCTCCCCCACCGCCATCTCGTGCGGCCAACTCTCGATGGCCGTCTCGGGGGTGACCGATTCGGCGGTCCAGGTCGCCGACGCCTCGGCGGCGGCGGTCGCCTCGGCGAGGACCGCGTCGAGGCCCGCCCGGTCGCGCCCAACCTGGCTGACCTGGCGGGGGCCGCCCTTGGCCGCGTTGACATAGGTCTCGAGCTGCCCGGCGATCCGTTCGGCGGCGCGGGCGTGGGCGATGATCTCGGCCCCGGGGTTGAGCACCCCGTTGCCGCCGGTGTGGTCGCCGTGGTGATGGGTATTGATGACCCGGGTGATCGGGCTGCCGAGGGCCTCCCCCTCGCGGGCGAGGGCCGCGGCAAAGGCGGGGAACTTGGTATCGACGAGGAGCCCCTCCCCGGCGGAGCTGATAACCATGGCGTTGCCGCCGAGCGCGAGGTCGACGCTGGCGTGGACACCCTCGGCCAGCTCGGCCCAAGGGAGGAATGTCTCGTCCCGGGCGGGGCCGCAGACCAAGCCCGACCATGCCCTCGGAACCGCCGCCAGAGCCACGCTCCCGCCGCCGACCGCCAGGAATGCGCGCCTCGAGAACTCCCGCATTGGTTCGCTCCGTCTTTGGGGGGGCGTGCAAAGGCCACGCCCTGAGGACTACGATCGTCTCAGGCCAATCACCAGCATACCCGACCACGGGGCAAGCAAAAACCCCGGTCCCAAGGAAAAACCCATGAAAGCGATTGACATGCGCCCGGGCAAGGGCGTCAAAGTGGAGGGCAAGCTCTACATCGTCGTGAAGACCGAGCACACCAAGCCCGGCAAGGGCCCTGCGTACATCCAGGCGCAGTTCAAGGATGTCATCACCGGGGCCAACATCGCCAAGCGGTTCGGCTCGGCCGACGATGTCGAGGAGGCCAGCCTCGACCGGCGTGAGATGGAGTACCTCTATTCGGATAGCTCGGGGGCGACCTTCATGGACCTGACGGACTACGAGCAGCACATCATCAACCCCGAGGTGCTGGGTGATGCGCTGCTCTACCTCCGGCCCAACGCCTCGGCGAGCGTGCTGTGCTATCAGGGCACGCCGGTGGTGCTCGAACTGCCGGCCTCGGTCGAGCTCGAGATCGCCGAGACCGCGCCCGGGATCAAGGGCGCGACCGCCACCAACCAGCTCAAAGAGGCCACCTGCGAGACCGGGCTCAAGACCCGCGTGCCGCCGTTCATCACCAACGGCGAGAAGATCCGCGTCGCGACCGCCGACGGGTCGTACCAGTCCCGCGCTTGAGCAGCAGAGGCCCAGCATGCACGCACCGGCCCGTTCGATGAAGGCGCTCGTGATCGCCCTGGGGGCGGGGCTGCTGGGCGTCGGGGTCGTCGGGGTGATCGTGCTGCGCACCACGGGCCTTGGCGCCGGCGGCCTGCAG
>CAYJPX010000143.1:0-2232 GCA_964372195.1 uncultured Phycisphaeraceae bacterium | reverse complement strand
CCGCGGGGGGGGGGGGGTTGGGGGGCGGGGGGGGGGGGGGGTGGGGGGGGGCCCCCCCCCCGGGGCGGGGCGGGGGGGGGGGGGCGGCCCCCCCCGACCGGCTCGAGGACTGGCTGGGCAGCCAGATCGTCGGCATCGCCAACAGCTACCTCGTGCCGCAGATCGCCTACGCCGAGCTGGACTACCAGGCGCCCGGGACCATCCAACTCACGGGGGTGACCTTCACCGCGCCGGACGGGACCAGGGTGCTCGAGGTGGGCGGGATGATCGTCACGCTCGTGGAAGCGCCCAAGATCGGCGAGCCCATCCGCATCGAACGCGTCGAGCTGGACCACCCCACCGCCAGGCTGATCCGTGAGATCGGCCCCGATGGCAAGGCGGGGTTCCGGGGGCTCAGCCCGATTGTCAGGAACGCCCCGACGCGGGACGATGGCGTCGAGCACAACTTCAGGCTCTCCACCGTGCTCCGGCTGCGGGAGGTCGAGTTCATTGAGGGGTCGCTGCTCTACGACCAGGGCGACGGCTCGCCGCCGATGACCATCAGCGGCTTCACGACGACCGTGCATGCCTCGCCCGACGACACCGAGGCCGGGTGGTACGCGCTGGATGTCGAGAGCGCGGTGGGCCCGCTGGCAAACCTCTCGCTGGTGGGGCAGCTCAGTCTCGACGATTTCACGGCCCGGGTGGAGCGGCTGCGGTTTGCGGGATTGCTCTCGCCCGAGAGTGCCGGGGCCCTGCCGCCGGAGTTGCAGACCCTGGTACAGCAGTACGACGCGCGGGGGCAGATCGAGCTGACCGCCTCGGGCGAACTCTCGCTCACCGACCCCCTCGCCGGGGCGCTGGCCGCGACGCTCGATCTGACCGAGTTTGGGATTGCGTCGGGCGACTACAAGCTGCCGATCGAGTCGGTGCACGCCGAGGCGTCGCTGGCGGGGGGTGTGGCGACGCTCTCGACGATGACCGCGGCGATGCTCGGTGGCGAGTTCCGCGCCGACGCCGAGGCGAGGCTGGGCGAGACCGGGCGCCCGGCGAGTGCGTTCTGGACGATCGAGAGCATCCAACTGCGGCAGTTGCTCCGCGCCAACACCGAGTCCGAAGGGCCCCCGCGCCTGGCGGGTGTGCTGGCCGGCAACGGGAGGCTCACCACAAGCCTCGACGACGCCAAGGGCGCCCTGGACGGCACCGGCGAGATCCGCCTGCGCGAGGGGCGCGTGCTCGTGCTCCCGGGGCTCACCCAGCTCGCCGAGGCGATGCAGGTGACCACGACCGCCGAGGCGGCCGAGAATGCGCTCAACCACAAGGTCGATGCCGAGTTCACGCTCGGGCCGGCCGGCGTCGAGTTTACCTCGTCGGAGGTCATGACCGAGTTCCTCGTCGCGCGGGGCACGGGCACGCTGGGGTTCGACGGCTCGCTCGATCTGGCGGTCAATGGCGGGCCGATGGAGAAGCTCCAGTCCATGCTTGGCGGGATCGGCGAAGCGATCGGCTCGGTCACCGACAGGCTCGTCAAGTACCGCATCCGGGGCACCGTCGCGGCGCCCGAGGTCTCGGTCGACCCGCTCGGGCTGGGCGGCTAGGGAGGGGGATTCTCTTGACCACAACCGCGCCCAGCCTCGTCCTCATGGGCCTGCGCGGCTCGGGCAAGTCCACGCTCGGGCGGCTCGTCGCGCAGCGCACCGGGCTGGCGTTTGTCGATCTGGATCTTGTCACGACCGCGCTGCTCGGTGAAGGGACGCTCGCCGAGCTGTGGGCACAGCACGGCGAGGCGGCCTTCCGCGAGGCCGAGGCGCGGGCGCTGCGGGAGCAGGTGCTCGCGGCGCAGTCGTCGCGGCGGGTGGTGGCGCTGGGCGGGGGCACGCCGACGGCGCCGGGGGCGGCGGGGGTGCTCGAGCAGGCGGTCGAAGACGGGCGGATCGAGCTGGTGTATCTGCGCGGCGACCCCGCGCTGCTGCGCGAGCGGCTCGCGGGCGCCGACCCCGCCGAGCGCCCGACCCTCACGGGCGCGGGCACGCTCGCCGAGGTCGAACAGGTGTTCGCAGCCAGGGACGGGCTCTACGCCCGCCTCGCATCGCGGGTGATCGAGATCGAGGGGCGCACGATCGAGCAACTCGCGGGCGAGTTGCACCGGATCCTCGGAAAGTGAGCCGGGCCGTGTCGGCCCGGAGGGGTGGCGGAACGAACCACCGGCCCCACCCGGGCCGGCGAGCGCGGCGGGGCGCCGGGGCCCGGGGG
>CAYJPX010000142.1:6423-6595 GCA_964372195.1 uncultured Phycisphaeraceae bacterium | reverse complement strand
CCCCTGGCTCGCGCTGCGCTTGAGCCTGTCCCCCTCCGCGGGGCGGCGGGGGATGGGGGTAGGAAAGGATGAAGGCGGAAGGATGAAGGATGAACCGGAGGGGGTGTGGGGTGGGAGGGCGCAGCGGGGGCTATGAGGCTGGGAGAAGAAGAGGGGGCCCACAGTGCCCCGC
>CAYJPX010000142.1:0-6323 GCA_964372195.1 uncultured Phycisphaeraceae bacterium | reverse complement strand
CCCGGAGGGAGGAGGGGGCCCACAGTGCCCCGCCCCGGAGGGAGGAGGGGGCCCACAGTGCCCCGCCCCGGAGGGAGGAGGGGGCCCAGAGTGCCCCGCCCCGGAGTGCCTACTCGTCGTCGTCGTTGTCGATGCGGTGCTTCGGCATCGCCGTCAGGACTTCGTCGATGAGGCCGTACTCGAGCATTTCTTTGTCGTCGAGCCACTTGTTTCGGTCGCAGTCTTTCTCGATCTGGGCGATGGTTTTGCCGGTGGCGTTGGCGTAGACGCTGTAGAGGCGGTCGCGGAGGCGGAGCATCTCGCGGGCCTCGATCTCGATGTCGGTGGCCTGGCCTTCCATGACGCCCGAGAGCAGGGGCTGGTGCATGAGGTTGCGGGCGTTGGTGAGGCAGAATCGTTTGCCCTTGGCGCCGGAGCAGGCCAGGAGCGAGCCCATGCTGGCGGCCTGTCCGATGACATAGGTGCAGACATCGGGGGAGATGTAGTTCATGGTGTCGAGGATGCCGAGGCCGGCGGTGACGCTGCCGCCGGGGCTGTTGATGTAGAGGTGGATGTCGGCCTTGGGGTCCTCGTTGGCGAGGAAGAGGAGCTGGGCGACGATGAGGCTGGCCATCTCATCGCCGACGGGCATGCCGAGGAAGATGATTCGGTCTTTGAGGAGGCGCGAGTAGATGTCGTAGGACCGCTCGCCGCGGGCGGACTTCTCGATGACGATGGGGACGAGGTAGCCGGACATGGGTGGGATCCTTCGTTCGAGTCTCGGGCGGGGTGAGTGTCGAGTGGTGAAGTGCGCTCTCTAGCGAACGGCGGGGACTTCCTTCGGCGGCTCGGCGAGGACCTCGTCGACGAGGCCGTAGGCGGCGGCCTCGCTGGCCGAGAAGTACTTGTCGCGTTCGGCATCGGCCTGGACGGTCTCGATGGTCTGGCCGGTGTGGTCGGCGATGATGCGGTTGAGTTCGGCCTTGGCCTTGAGGATCTGCTCGGCCTGGATGCGGATGTCCTCGGCTTGCCCGGTGATCCCGCCGTAGGGCTGGTGGATCATGACCTTGGCGTGGGGGAGGACGAAGCGTTTGCCCTTGGCGCCGGAGCAGAGGAGGACGGCGGCGCCGGAGTAGGCCCGGCCGATGCAGTAGGTGGAGACGGGGCTGGAGAGGAATCGCATGGTGTCGTAGAGGGCGAGGGTGTCGTCGACGGCCCCGCCGGGGCTGTTGATGTAGAGGCTGATGTCCTGGCCCCGCTTCTGGTTCTCGAGGTAGAGCATCTGCATCATGACCCGGGCGGCCGAGGCATGGTTGATCTCCCCGATGAGGAAGACGATCCGGTTCTCGAGCAGCAGCTCGTCGATGGTCATCTCGCGGGTTCGCTGGTAGCTGACGCCTGCTGCGGGCATGGGGTGGTCCTTGTTCTCTGGCCGGCGGGGTGGTGGGCCTGTCCCCGGGCGGTCGGTCTGTGGCGTCGCTCGGCGAGCCGCCGAGGCATGGTAGGGACCGGGCCCCGTGCCGTTGCAGGAGGACGCCGTCCACGGCCCAGATCGGCCGGAACGGCGGCGGGCTTTGGCCGGATTGCGTGGTCGGTTGACCGACCCTACGATCGGCCCACTCTGCCGGGAGGCCTCCGCCCGGCCCGGCCCAGGAGGACGCGGTGCAGACCGCCATCATCAGCGACATCCATGGCAACGCCGAGGCCCTGCGGGCGGTGCTTGCGGACATCGACCCCAAGGGGGTGGAGCGCATAATCTGCCTCGGGGATATCATCGGGTACGGGCCCGATCCGCTCGAGTGCGTGGACCTGGTGCGTCGGCGGTGCGCGTGGAGCCTCATGGGCAACCACGACTTCGCGGTGCTGTACGAGCCCACCAACTTCAACGCCCCTGCCGAGCAGGCGGCCTACTGGACCCGCGAGCAGTTCGATGCGGAGCCCGACGCCACGCTCCGGGCGGAGCGGTACGAGTTCCTCGGGAGGCTGCGGGTGCGGGTGGTGGAGGAGACCCCGGGCGGGCACGCGGTGCTCGCGGTCCACGGCTCGCCGCGGCGGCCGATCAACGAGTACATCTTCAAGACCGACCCCATGGATGCCCCGGACAAGCTCGAGGCGATCTATCGGCGGGTCGAGCAGTTGTGCATCGTGGGCCACACCCATGTGCCGGGCGTGTTCACCGACGAGCCCGATTTCTACCCGCCCGACGAGCTGGGCGAGTTCGCCTACCGGTTCAACGACGAGGAGAAGGCGATCATCAATGTCGGGTCAGTGGGCCAGCCCCGCGACGGGGACCCGCGGGCCAGCTATGTCATCCTCGACGAGGAGAAGGCCGTGTTCTTCCGCGTGCCCTACGACATCGATGTGACGGCGAAAAAGATCCGCCAGCAACCCCAACTCCATGAGTACCTGGCCGACCGGCTCTATGAGGGCCGGTAGTCTCGCGGCTGTCTCGTGGGGGCTGCCGCCTCGTGGGGGCGGCCGCCTGGAAGTTGAGAAACCCCTGCCGCACGCCAGCACGGCGTTCGAGCGATTGTGACACTGACATGCCCCGACGACCCAACAAGTACTTGCGCATCTTCCTCCCGCTGAGCCTCTTCCTCGGCCTCGGCGTGGTGGTTGCCGTGGCGATTGTGAACTCCAGCCAGAAGGCCTCCCAGCCGACCCAGCAGGCGGAGCAGCAGCCGGCCCAGGGCTCTGAGGCGGCGACGGCGCAGGGCACCCCGCCCGGAACCCTCGAGCAGCCGGGCGGCGCCGGGCAGGGGCAGGCCGGGACGCAGACCGGGGAACAGGGGGGGGAACAGGGGGCGGAGCAGACCCAGGCCGCCGCGCCGACCGAGGTGCAGCCCCCGGTCGAGCCTCTCGCGACGGTGCCCGCGGGGACCTACGCGGTGGAGAGCCTGGCGGGCGACCCGCTGGCGACGGGCTTTGACCCCATCGGCGGGCTCGGGATCGACTCGCCCTACCGCATGCGGGTGGAGTTCTCTCACCTCGGCGCGGGGGTTAAGGCTATCCGGTTGGCCGACGAGCTTGACGAGGTGCAAGCGGACCGGGAGGCGAAGAAGGGCGTTGTCGACGCCGAGCACCATGTGCTGGTCCAGGGGGAAGTCGTCGGCAAAGTCACAAAGCAGGCGCTCGTGCCCTTCTGTGCGCTCGGGCTTGAGATCAACGGCTCGTTTGTCCAGTTGCTCAATAGCGGCGCGCCCGACTTCGCACCCGCCTGGCGGCAGGTCTCGCGTGAGGAGCCCGGGAGGTTCGAGGCCTTTGTCCGCGATGCCGCGGGCAACCGCGTGCTGCGGGTCGAGCGGCGGTACCTCATCGCCCCGGGCAGCTACGACCTCGAGATCCACCAGCATGTGGAAAACCTGACCGACGGGGCGTTTGACATCCGCTGGAATCAGTTCGGGCCTGTCGAGCTGTTCGCCGGCACGGGCTACGGCGGGGAGATACGCCGGATGCGGTTCGGGTACCTCCTCGACGCGCAGCGCGACCCCACCCGCCAGTGGGTCGACGCGACGGACTACCTCTGGAGCCGCAAGAAGTTCACGGGCAAGGGGGCCGCCAAGAGCTTCCCCGGCGGGCAGGTCTGGCCCAACTCCCGCAGCGGCGAGAAGCGGTACGACCTGGTCTGGCTCGGGATGACCAACCGCTATTTCGGCGCGGTGGTCCACCCGCTCATCGACCCGGCGGCGGTGCAGCCCGACAAGGCCTTCCACACGGTCGAGCGCGTGGATTATGTCACGCTGCCCGACACCGGCGACATCGTCTTCCGCCTGGCCAGCCCGGCGGGACGCCTGGAGCCGGGCGCCACCGCCGACTACGACATGGGCCTGTACGCCGGACCGCTCAGCCGCGAGGTCATCGGCGCCGATGCGCGGCTGGAGACGCTCGGTGTGCCGGGCGTGGTTGTGTACAACTTCGGGAGCATGTGCGCCGCCTGCACCTTCAGTTGGCTGACCGGCCCGCTGCTCGCGCTGCTCCGGTTCCTGCACGGCCTCACCAGCGATTGGGCCCTGTCGATCATCCTGCTGGTGGTCTGTGTCCGCACGGTCCTGCACCCGATCACCCGCTGGTCGCAGTTGCGGATGCTCATCTTCGGCAAGCAGATGCAGGGGATGGCCCCCAAGCAGAAGATCATCCAGGAGAAGTACAAGGACGACAAGCAGCGGCTCCAGCAGGAGATGTCCAAGCTCTGGCGTGAGGAGGGCATCAGCCCCGCCGGGTTCCTGGGGTGCCTGCCGATGTTCCTGCAGAGCCCGGTGTGGATCGCGCTCTACGCGATGCTCTACTTCGCGATCGACCTCCGGCACGAGCCGGCGTTCTTCGGCGTGTTCCAGTCGCTGACCGGGAACGCCTGGCCCTTCCTCGCCGACCTCGCCGAGCCCGACCGGGCGATCTTCTTCGGCGGCGGGCGCAAGCTGCCCCTGGTCGGCACGATCAACTCGATCAACCTGCTGCCGCTGTTCCTCGGTGTGGTGTTCTTCATGCAGCAGAAGTACCTCCAGCCGCCGACCACCGCCGCGATGACCCCCGAGCAGGAGTCGCAGCAGAAGATGATGAAGGTGATGATGGTGGTGATGTTCCCGCTCATCATGTACGGCGCCCCCAGCGGGCTGGCGCTCTACTTCATCACCAACTCGGTCCTGGGCATCCTCGAGAGCCGGTGGATCAGGAGCCACGCCGCCAAGACCGGCCAGCTCGAACCCGACGCTCTGAAGAAGAAGCCCAAGCCGGGCGGGTTCATGTCGCGGCTCAAGGCGATGGCCGAGGCCCAGCAGGCCAACCAGGCCCAGCGGGGGACCAGCGCCAAGCGCCAGCCCCGGGTGATCAAGGACGCGGGGCCTACCCCCCGCCGGTACAAGAAGCGCTGATTGCCAGGCCCGCCGGCAGGCCGGGCCGCCCGGGTGGCGGCCCCGGTACCCTCCCATCATGCCCGGCGTCCCCGACACCATCGTCGCCTGCGCCTCGCCCCCAGGTCGGAGCGACCGCGCTCTCCTGCGATTCTCGGGCCCGGCAGTGGTCGAACTCGCCGCGCTCATACTCCGCCCCGCACCCCTCGCTCGCACGCCGGCGCTGTGCGACCTGGCGTTGGGCGGGTCCACTTGCCCCGCGATCGCGATGCTCGCGCTCGCGCCCGCGTCGTACACCGGGGAGGACACCCTGGAGCTGCTCCTCCCCGGCAACCCGCACCTGGTGGAGCGGGTGATCGCCGAGTGCTGCGCGCACGAGGGCGTCCGGCGGGCCGGCCCGGGGGAGTTCAGCGCTCGGGCGTACCTCGCCGGCAGGCTGTCGCTCGATCAAGCCGAGGGCGTGGCGGCGCTCATCGCGGCGCGGAACGCCGACGACCTCGACGCGGCCTCGCGCCTGGCCCGCGGCGAGACGGGCTTGGTCTACCGCGCCTGGGCCGATGAACTGGCCACGCTGCTCGCGCTGGTCGAGGCCGGGATCGACTTTACCGATCAGGAGGATGTGGTGGCCATCGCGCCGGCTCGGCTCCGGGCCCGCCTCGCGGCGGTGCGCACCGAGATGTCCGCCCGGGCGAGCGGTGAGCTGGCCGCGCAGAGCGCGGGGGATCTGCCGTTGGTCGTCCTGCTCGGGGAGCCCAACGCCGGCAAGAGCACGCTCTTCAACTCCCTGCTCGGCCGTCCCCGCAGCATCGTCGCCGATCAGGCCGGGACGACCCGCGATGTGCTCCTCGAGACGCTCCGGCTCGACGCCCTCGCCGGCCTGGGGCTCGCGGTGCAACTCGCCGACCTCCCCGGGCTCGACAGCCGGCCCGGCGGTGCGGCGCACGACGCGGCCCAGGCTCGCGCCCGAGACGCGATCGCCCGGGCCGACGCGGTGGTCCACTGCGATCCGCACGGGCGCTTCGGCGCGGGGGACATCGAGCCGCCGTCCTCGGTCCCCATCCTCCGCGTGCGCACGAAGGCCGACCTCCCGGGTCGGCACACCGGCGATATCGAGGTCTGTGCGCTGGATGGTTGGCACCTCGACACGCTCCGGCGGGGCATCGCCGATATCGCCTTGCGTGCGCCGGGGGCGTCGTGCTCGGTCGCCCTCGCGCGCCACGCCCGGGAGATCGCCCTGGGCGTCGAACACATCGCGGGGGCGGAGGGGGCGATCGACCCCGACGCGGACACCCTCGCCGAGCCGGAGCTGGTCGCCGACCGGCTGCGCGCTGCGCTCGATCAGCTCGAGCATGTGCTCGGGCGGGTCACTCCCGACGAGGTTATCGGCCGTATTTTCGCGACTTTCTGTATTGGGAAGTAGCGGTTCTCGCGCCCCTGCACCGCCGCACCTCCCCCCGTCGCTGCGCGACGACCCCCTCCTCAAGGAGGAGTGGGTTG
>CAYJPX010000141.1:0-6596 GCA_964372195.1 uncultured Phycisphaeraceae bacterium | reverse complement strand
CTCCCCGCCCAGCGCGATCGCGTCGACGGGCTCTTCCTCGAAGACAAGTCGTGGGAACTCCCCACCTGGCGCGAGCGCTACCTCGACCACCCGCTCGTCGGCGTGATCGCCCGCAGGCTCCTCTGGCGCTTCGCCCGCGGCAGGGACGGGGCCTGGGACGCGGGCGCCCCCTCCCGCTCGGCGATGTGGCTCGACGGCGTGGGGCTCGTCGGCCTCGACGCCGAGCCGGTCGAGCTCGATGACCCCGCCACCCGCGTCCGGCTCTGGCACCCCATCGAGGTCGAGCAGGCCGAGATCCTCGCCTGGCGCGAGTTCCTGGAACGCCACCAGCTTGTCCAACCCTTTAAGCAGGCCCACCGCGAGGTCTACCTGCTGACCGACGCCGAGCGGAACACCGGGGTCTACTCGAACCGCTACGCCGCCCATGTGCTCCGCCAGCACCAGTTCAACGCGCTGTGCGCCGCCCGCCGCTGGAAGAACAAGCTCCGCCTGCTGGTCGACGACGAGTTCCCCCCGGCCAGCCGCCCGCTCCCCGCCTGGAACCTCCGCGCCGAGTTCTGGATCGAGGGCGCCGGCGAGGACTACGGCAACGACACCAACGAGGCGGGCGTCTTCAATTACCTCATCACCGACCAGGTCCGGTTCTACGGCATCGGGGCCGCGCCCAACTCCGGCCACGCCGGCGGCGGGGGCTTCGCGATGCGCGCCGGGGCGAACCCGATCAACGAGCCCCTGCCCCTCGAGCGCATCCCGCCGCTGGTCCTCAGCGAGGTCATGCGCGATGTGGACCTCTTCGTCGGCGTCACCAGCGTCGGCAACAACCCCGCCTGGCAGGACGGCGGGCCCGAGGGACGCTACCGCGACTACTGGTGGTCCTACTCCTTCGGCGACCTCTCCGGCACCGCCGAGACACGCCGCCACCTGCTCGAACGCCTCGTCCCCAGGCTCAAGATCGCCGACCGCTGCACGATCGACGGCCGGTTCCTCGCCGTCCGCGGCGACCTGCGCACTTACAAGATCCACCTGGGCTCGGGCAACATCCTGATGGAGCCCAACGACCAGTACCTTTGCATCGTCGCCTCGTCGCGTGCCGACCCCACGCTGCCGCCGAAGCTCTACCTGCCCTTCGAGGGCGACCGCACGCTGGCGATCATTCTGAGCAAGGCGTTCCTGCTCGCCGATGACACGAAAATCACCGACAGATCGATCACGAGCCAGATCGGACGGGGCTGACCGGTGGCGCCATACCGCTTACCGATGAGCCCCAGTGTGGTATCGCCGTTCCGAATGCGGTGCACCGACCTCCTCCGCCGCGCCGGGGAAGGGACCGACTACCCCTTCGTCCCGCCGGCGGGAGACTCTCAGCCGTAGGTCGGCTTCTGGGGCCAGCCGTCCGGCGAGTCCTCGAAGTCCTCCTGGCGGCCCCAGGGGGTGCAGTCGAGGAGGGAGTAGGCGTCGGTGAGGCTCTCGACGCCGCGGGCGAAGGCGGAGTAGGTGTGGTAGACCGTGCCGTCCAGCCGGAAGAAGACGCTCAGCCCGTGCGTCTCGCCCTTGGGGTTCCAGGGCTTGCCGGTCTTGGCCTCGAACTCGGCCTTGCTCATGAAGTTGTGCTCGGGCGGGCGGACCGACTCGTCGTAGGTGACATGGAAGTCGTAGTTGAAGTCGGTCCCGAACGAGGAGTACCAGGGCCACTCCCACCCGCGCTCGCGGCGGTACCGGTCGAGCTTGGCGAGGGGGGCGCGGGAGATGAGGACGAAGCGGGTGTCGCGCTCGGCGAGCGTGTCGAGGTTCCCCATCGCGTCGACCAGCCCGGTACAGCCGGGGCAGCCCCTGTCCCACGCCGGGTCGAACATGAAGTGGTACACGATGAGCTGACGCTTGCCATCGAAGAGCTGCGAGAGCGAGACCTGGCCGGCGGCGGCGCCCCCGGCGGGGCCGTCCCCCCCGGCGGGACCATCCCCCCCGGCGGGACCATCAAAGATGTAGGGCTTGGCGACCTTCACCATCGGCAGCCGGCGGCGGAGGGCGTTGACGCGGTCCTTCTCGCGGGTGAGGGCCTTCTCGCGTTCCAGCAGCTCCCTGCGGGCACGCAGCCACTCCTCCCGCGTCACGACGGGCGGGCTTGCAACCTCTGTCATGGGAATGTCTCCGTGTTCAGGCTGTGCGTCGGTAGACCGACGACATGATCTGCTTCCACTCGCCGCCGCTCGTGAGCATTACGGATCGGAAACGGCGTTCGTTGTCGTTCACCAGGGTGGTGATGTCACGGTACTTGGTGACCTTGGTGGGGTCCTCGAACGAGTCGCCCTCGGCTTCGAGCGTCAGCTCGTCGCCCTCGAGCCAGCCGTCGTAGACCCAGAGGTGGGCCATCATCGAGCCGACCCAGGAGCCGACGAAGCGGCCGGTCTTGGGGTTGAAGCCGACGGTGAGCAGCATGGTGCACGGGCCGGCGCCGGGGAACTCGCCCCGGCCCTCGCCGACGATCCACAGGTCGCCGATCGGGCGGACGACCTCGACGCCGGTGGAGCGCATGGGCTCGTCGCCGGGCTTGCCGGCGCACTCGCCCTGGAACGACCACTCGCCCACCAACCGCCTCAGCCACGCGTGTTGCTCAACTGGTTGCGTTTGCATGTGTGTGTCTCCATCGCCCTTGGGGGGCTCGCGTGGGTTGCCTCGGGTGGGGGTCAGCGTCCGCGCATCGCCCGCTCGCGGATCTTGTCCATCCAGTAGCCCCAGCCCTCGCCGACGCCCTCGCGGTGCTCGGGGTCAATCGCGCCGATCGCGCCGTGCTTGAGCTTCAGGATCACGCCCTTGCCGTCCCCCCCCTCATTCTCGACGATCCGCCACTGGATGTGCGAGACGGCGGGGTAGGACATGAACATGGGTCCGGTGATCTCGAGCAGGTACGGGCGTTTGATCACCTGCACGAACCCCCACAGGTGCCCATTGTCACCGCCGAGGTCCCGGTACCAGCGCCCGCCGGGCCGCGGCTCGAAGGTGAAGGGGTATGGTGTGCCGTCGGGCATCTCGTTGTCGGGCCCGAGTTGGGCGAGGAGCGCTTCCCAGGCGATCTCCATCGGCGCGTCGATCCGGATCTGCTTCTCGATCGAGATCGTCATCTCCGCCGGCACTCCCGTCATGGTGCTCATGGTGTTCTCCTTGTGGTTTCAGTGATTCCGCTCGCCCCCGCGCCGCGTGCGTTCGCGGGCGAGGCGCTCGGCGCGCTGCTTGACGCGGTCGAGGTGGTGCTCCCAGTACCGCTCGTACTGCACCACCCACTCGTGGACTTGCTGCAACTGCTCCCCCTGCACACTGTAGAACCGGTGCTTGCCCGCCTTCCGCACGCACACGAGACCCACCTCCTTGAGGACCCGCAGGTGCTTAGAAACCTGCGGCTGGGCGAGCCCCAACCGGTCCACCAGATCCCCCACGGCCCGCTCGCCCTCGCGGAGCAGGTCGAGGATGGCCCGTCGCCTTGGCTCCGCGACGGCGAGGAAGATGTCGGCGGTGGCGAGGGGTGGAGCCATGCTCTGAATATATGCCCATATCAGCATATGTCAAGCCACACGCCGAGAATGAGCAAAAAAGTGGTGGCGCGGCTTCGTGCGTCAGTCGCCTTTCTGCCACACCCGGACCCAATCCACGACCATCCCGTCGGGCAGCTCGGCGTCGGCGATATCGCCCGCCCAGTCGCCCACCTCGAGGCTCAGGATGAGGTACTCGGGCCGATGGCTGATAGCCCCGGCACCGGCCTCGCCGACGCGGAAGGTCTCGACGCCGTCGACGAAGAAGACATACTCCTCGGGCGTCCAGAGCACGCCGAAGGTGTGGAAGCCGTCCATCAGTCCCTGCACGCTCACCTCGCGTCCGCGCGACTTGTGGTCTTCGGCGTAGCCGTCCCAGTGCAGGTTGTGCTGGACGGCGGCGCCGCCCTGCATGCGGTGGTGGAACTCCATGATGTCGGTCTCGACGCCGCCGGCGTGCGGGTCGCCGGGCGGGTCGCCCATGGGGGAGCAGTTGAGCCAGAAGGCGGCCCAGTGCCCGGGCTGCGTGTGGAGCTTGATGCTGGCCTCGAGGTAGCCGAAGGTGGGCTCGTAGAGGCCCTGGGTCCAGACGCCGCCGGATTGGATGGTGGTCTCGCCATCGCGCTCGGTGCGTCGGGTGGAGATGACCAGGTGGCTCTCGGCGTCGAGCTGCGCTGCGTCCTCGACATTCACAGCGTCTCGCCTGGGGCCGAGGGCCCAGGGCTTCCACTTCGTCGGGTCGAGCGTCTCGGCGTCGAACTCGTCGTGCCAGACGAGTTGATACCCGGCGATCGGCGGGCTCTCGGGCGTGGGGTCGGCGCCGGGCTGGAGCATTGCCATCGCCACCGCGGTCAGCGGGAACATGGACATTCCCTGGTCTCCTTGCCGATGCTTGTTCGTGATTGGGTCGCCACGCACCAGGGTAGCCCATAGAGTCCCGAGCCCATGGTCCACCGCTTTGCCGAGACACTCCGCGCCGCTGTCCACCGCCTGGGGTTCCGGCAGGAGTGGTACCTCACCATCCTGGCGGCCATCATCGGCACGCTGACGGGGTTCGGGGCGGTGGGATTCACCGAGACCCTCGCCGCGGTCGACCGCTTTGCTCACCAGCAGCAGCGGGAGAGCATCTGGATCGGCCTGCTGGTGCTACCGATTGTCGGGATGTTCCTCGCGGGCCTGCTCTGCACGACCTTCGCCGCCGAGGCCCGGGGCCACGGCGTGCCGCAGGTCATCAAGGCGCTCATCAGCCGGGGGGGGGTGATAAAGGGGCGGATAGGGGCGGTCAAGGTGGTCGCCAGCATCCTGACGGTGGGCTCGGGGGGGTCGGCGGGGACCGAGGGGCCGATCGTGCAGATCGGGTCGGTGATCGGATCGGTGGGCGGGCAATGGCTCAAGGTCAGCCGTGAGCACATGCAGACGCTGGTGGGGTGCGGGGCGGCGGCGGGCATCTCGTCGGTCTTCAACGCCCCGATCGCCGGGGTGTTCTTCGTGCTCGAGATCCTGCTGCGGGACTTCTCGCTCAAGACCTTCACGCCGATCGTGGTGTCGTCGGTGTTCTCGGCGGTCGCCACCCAGCGGCTGCTCGGCGAGAACACGGCGATCTTCCCCATCCAGCCCGGCGTCCACGACTACCAGTTCGAGCCCGTCGAGCTGCCGACCTACATCCTGCTCGGGGCGATCTGCGGCCTGGTGGCCGTCGCGTTCAACCGGTTGCTCCACAAGGGCGAGGACCTGTACGACCGCTGGAAGCTGCACGCCCTCCTCAAGCCCGTCACCGGCGGGATCGCCGTGGGGCTCCTGGGGCTGGCGTTCGTCTTCGCCGAGCGCTCGTACTTCCCCGGCATGCTCGGACAGAACCGGGCGCCGGCGTTCTACGGCAACGGCTATTCGACGATCCACCTCCTGCTCAACCCCGAGTCCTATCAGGGCGGGGCGGGCACGGGGGCGATGCTGACCATGACGGTCGTGCTGATCGGGTTGATCGCGCTCAAGGGCATCGCCACGACCTTCACGCTCGCCTCGGGCGGGTCGGGGGGTGTGTTCGCGCCGAGCCTGTTCCTGGGCGCGACGACCGGGGCGGCGCTGGGCCAGCTTCTCGAGGCGGTCCACCTGATCCCCGCCGGGTCCACACCCGCCAGCTACGCGCTGGTCGGCATGGCGGCGGTGGTCGCCGGGTCGACGCACGCGCCGCTGACGGCGATCCTCATCCTCTTCGAGATGACGCGGAATATCTATGTCGTGCTGCCGATCATGCTCGCGGCGGTGGTGTCGACCGCGGTCGCCCAGCTCATCGAGCGCGACTCGATCTATACCTTCAAGCTCCGGCGCGCGGGGCTGGCGATCGGCGGGGCCCGCGACCTGACAGTCATGCGCCGCGTCACCGTCGCCCAGTGCGAGCTCTCGGCCCTGCCGCCGGAACCGATCTACGCCTCGGACCCCCTGAGCAAGCTCATCACGCTGCACGCCTACCACCACATCCCCGATTTCGTGGTCGTGGAGGAGGGCACGGGGGCGTACATCGGCATGGTGACCGCGGGCGACATCCGCTCGGCGCTGCTCGACCGCGAGGCGATCCCGCTGCTGCTGGTCGCCGAGGTCATGCGCACCGACATGCCGGTCGTGCAGCGCGACGACACGCTCGACACCGTGCTCGACAAGTTCGCCCGCCACGAGATCGCCAGCCTGGCGGTGATGAGCCCGATCGACCCGACGCTGCCGATGGCGATCCTGTCGAGGACGAAGGTGCTGACGCGGTACCAGGCGGCGCTGGTGGACTCGTGAGCAGCCCGCGGCCCGCTTGAACGCGAAGGGCGCGAAGGGCTCGAAGGAACGCGGGAAGGCAGTTTGGCCGCGGATGGACGCGGATGGACGCGGATGAACGCCGGGTGCCGGGGTCTGAACGGAGCGCAGCGGAGTGAAGGCCCCGCGGTCGTGCGGCCGCGTGGTCCGCTCTCGAAGATTCGCTCAGCCCACGGCAACCCAGGAAGGGCGGTCCGGACCGAAACTCACGGCGTGGCGTGCCACCCAACGCCGTGAACTGGCGTCTCACGGCCCGGTGCTTTGTCGTTGAGA
>CAYJPX010000140.1:0-6807 GCA_964372195.1 uncultured Phycisphaeraceae bacterium | reverse complement strand
ATCGACACCCGCGATGTCATCGGCTTCCTCGGCGAGTGGGTCGCCAAGCCGGGGTGCTGAGGGCGCGGGGTTGGTGAGGGGGGTTGGTGGACGGAGTCGGTGAGGGGGTGCGCGGGCGGTGCTGGTGAGGGGGCGAGCGGGCGTCGCCGCGGGGGGTGAGATCGCGATAGACTGGGCGGCATGAGCACACCAACGCCCGGGACCATCGGCTGGCACGATCTCGCCGTCCCCAACGCCGAGGCGGTGCGAGATTTCTACGCCGCGGTGGTCGGGTGGACGCACCAGCCCGTCGAGATGGACGGCTACAGCGACTTTGTCATGCTGAGCCCGTCCACGGGCGAACCGGCGGGGGGGATCTGCCACGCCCGCGGGCGGAACGCCGACCTGCCCGCCCAGTGGCTCCTGTACATCGTGGTCGAGGACCTTGAGGCCGCGCTGGAACGGGTCGGGGAGGCGGGCGGCGGGGTGCTCATCCAGCCCCGCCCGGCGGGGGGCGGGCGGTTCGCGCTCATCCGCGACCCCGCGGGGGCGGTGTGCGGGCTGTACCAGGCCTGAACCGCGGTGGGCGTGTCGACCTTGGTGGGCGCACGGAGCAACGACACGGCTCGTGCCATGTCGTTCGGGTCGGTTGCAGACCTCGCGTTCCGGTTTCCCGAAAGGCTCCGAGTCTCCCTCGTGTTGGATCCCTCGGCCGGAGTGCCCCGACGCCGAGGAGGGAGTGGAGGAAAGAAACTACCGCCGGCGGCGGATCGCGCCGAGCCCGGCCAGCGCCAGCAGCCCCGCGGCCCCGGGCGCGGGCACCATCGAGAAGTTGTCGATGCCCACCCGGGCGAAGTTGTCGCGGACATTGCCCCGGATGCGGAGGTCGTCGAGGCTGCCGAGCACGCCGGCGATCTCGGCATCGGTGGCGGCGACGCCCGTATCCGCATGGAACCACCCGCCCGCGGTGCTCAGGTCGATCGAGAAGCTCTCCCACTCGATGAGCGACACGGGCGCGAGGTCGACCGCGAGGGTGACCGTGCCGTTGACGCCGGTCATGGTCAGGTCGACCGCGTAATCGACCTGCATGGTGTCGGCCCAGGAGTCGGGATGGATGAACCGGCGGTCGACGCCGATGCTGCCGCCGAAGTTGCTCGACCGGTCGCCGAGGAACTCGCCGGGCGCGACGAAGAACGCCGTGGTCGGCCAGCTGATGGCGGTGGTGACGAACCCGCCGGTGTTGCCGCCGTCCAGGCGGTGCTCGGCCCCGGCGGTGACGGACTGGTTCTGCGGCGAGTTGCCGTCCGCGACCAGCCAGCCCTCCGAGCCGGCGTCAAAGGTGCTGGTGATGACATCGGCCGAGGCCGTGGCGGCCAGTCCGACCAGGACTGCCAGGCTGATATGGATCGACATCTGTGTTCCTCCCACCCCATTCGGGCACCTGCCCAACGCACCAGCGGGCGTTCCGCCGGTGTCTCCGGGGTGAAAGGTGCCACGGGTTTCCGGGCGTGCCACCATTGCGACCGAGAAGAGCGCCCTTTCGGGGCCTCCAGGGGCAGAACCCCGCTTCGCTCGGTCGTCGGAGGGTGTCGTGGGGGTGGCCTTAGGGGGTGAGCCAGTGGTTTCCCCATCTGTCTTTGGCCCACGCTCGGCGCGGGTGACGGCAGGGGCGCCCACCCGTCAGGTGAGCTTCCGGAGCTTGGTCACCCGCCCGACCTCGACCCACTCGACGATGAAGATATTGCCCGCGTGGTCGAAGATCCCGCCGTGGGGTGCGATGAACCTGCCGGGGATGAACTTCTCGCGCGGCTCGGCGCGGAGGGCGTAGTCGGCCCCGTCGCCGAGGTGGGTGATGAGGGCGTTGTCCCTGTCGAAGATGCTCACGCGGGCCTCGAGATCGGGGATGAGCAGGTCGGGGCCGCGGGTGTGGAAGTGGCAGGGCGAGCGGAGTTCGTCGGTCACCACGCCGAGGACCCGGCCATCGAGCGTGAAGCGGTGGATGCGGCGGTTGGAGCGGTCGGCGACGATGAGCTCGGGCTCGGCGCCGCGGGTATCGACCATGATGCCGTGCGGGCACGAGACCTGGCCGAGCTGGTTGCCCGGCCCGCCAAAGGACCGGAGGTACTCGGCTTTGGCGTTATAGTGGTGGATCCAGCTCTTGCCGTAGCCGTCGCCGATGTAGAAGTCGCCGTTGGGCGCGACGGCGATATTCGTCGGCCGGTACTCGCCCTCGTTGTTGTAGAGGCCGCTGGCCTCGGGGACGCCGAGGCGCCAGACATCGTCGCCGTTGAGCGTGGTCTTGACCACCAGGTGGCGGTTGGGATCGCAGAGGTAGAGAAACTCCTCGCTGCCCTCGGTGTTGATGTGCAGCCCGTGCGCGCCTCCCTTGAACTCGGCCCCCCAACTGGTGATGAACTTGCCCGACGCGTCGAAGACGACGATCGCGTCGTCCGAGTCGCTGGTGGCGTGGACGGTGTGCTTGATGTAGATGCGTCCCTGCGAGTCCTCGCACACGCCGTGGGTGTTGCCGTAGCGGATGCGGGCGGGCAGCTCGCCCCAGTCGTGCAGGCACTCGTACTGGTGTTCGCCCGCGCCCAGCACGATCGGCCCGAGGCCCGACTTGTCTGTCGCCCGCACGAAACAGGGCATGGCGGCCAGTGCGGTCGCCGCCCCTGCGGACCGGAGGAACTCCCGGCGTGTGCGGCCCCCTTCGACCCCCGTGCCCATCCCGCCATCCTGCTGCATGCCCGGCTCCTTGCGTGCTGGTGTGATGGCGGTAGAGTGACAGCATGAGCCGCTCCGTGCAAGCCGTCTTGGTCGCGATCTCGCTCGGCGGCCCGCTCGCGGTGGCCGCTGTCGCGCAGCGGACGGCTGCCCGGGGCGAAGCGGATCCGGGCATCCGGTTCCTCGACCTCGCCGCCGATACCGCCCGCCAGGTGGTCGTCGACCGCGAGCCCGGCCAGTACCTGGGCCACCCGACCACCGTCCTGCTTGAGGACGGCCGCACCATCATCACGGTCTACCCGAAGGGCCACGGCAGGGGCCCGATCGTGATGAAGCGATCGGTGGATGGCGGGCTGAGCTGGTCCGAACGCCTCCCCGTGCCGGAGAACTGGGCGACGAGCCTGGAGACGCCGACGATCCACCGCGTGATCGAGCCGGGGACCAACCGCAAGCGACTGGTCGTCTTCAGCGGGCTCTACCCCATCCGCATGGCGTCGAGCGGGGACGATGGCCGGACCTGGACGCCGCTGGCCCCCATCGGCGACTACGGCGGCATCGTCGCGATGGGCTCGGTCGAGCGGCTCGCCGACGGGCGCTACGCCGCGTGGTTCCACGACGACGGGCGGTTCTTCCGCGAGGGCGGCACGCGGACGGAGACCATGACACTGTTCCAGATCGAGTCCGCCGATGGGGGGATGTCGTGGGGCCAGCCGCGGGCGCTCTTTGCCGCCAGCGGGGTACACCTCTGCGAGCCGGGCGTGGTCCGCTCGCCCGACGGCGTCGAGCTGGCCATGCTGCTCCGCGAGAATCGGCGGGCGAAGAACTCGCATGTGATGTTCTCGGGGGACGAGGCCGAGGCCTGGAGCGAGCCTCGCGAGCTGCCGCCCTCGCTCACGGGCGACCGCCACACCGCCAAGTACGCCCCCGACGGGCGGCTGCTCATCAGCTTCCGCGACACCTCCCCCGGCAGCCCGACGCAGGGCGACTGGGTCGCGTGGGTGGGCACCTACGCCGACATCCGCCAGGGCCGCGATGGGCAGTACCGCGTCCGGCTCATGGACAACCACCACGCCTGGGACTGCGCCTACCCCGGGGTGGAGGTGCTGCCCGATGGTACATTCGTCGCCACAACCTACGGCCACTGGGTCGAGGGCGAGGAGCCGTTCGTGGTGAGCGTGCGGCTCACGCTTGCCGAGCTTGACGCCCTGGCGCTCGCGGAAGAAGCACCCACCGAGGAGATCGAGCGATGATGCACTCACCCCCCATGCGCCGCCGCACCTTCCTGCTGGCTGCCGCGGGCGCCGCGGCGTCGAGCGCCCTGGCCGGCCCGACCGCCGCCGCTCGGACCGTCCGCCGTTGGGTCAAGCCCGACAAGCTCCGGATCGCGATGGTCGGCACCGCCAACCGTGCCCGGGCCAGCCTCGACGCGGTGATGGGCGAGCAGGTCGTCGCGCTCTGCGATGTGGACCGCAACTACCTGCGGGAGGCCGCCGGGCTCGTGCCCGACGCCGCCACCTTCGAGGACTACCGCGAGATGCTCAGCGCCGACCTCGATATCGACGCGGTCATCGTCGCGACGCCCGACCACATGCACGCCCCGCCCTCGACGATGGCGATGCGCGCGGGCAAGCATGTCTACTGCGAGAAGCCGCTGACGCACACCGTGCACGAGACGCGGCTGATGACCTATCTCGCCAGGCAGCACAACCTCGCCACGCAGATGGGCACGCAGATCCACGCGGAGGGCAACTACCGGCGCGTGGTCGAGCTCCTCCAGTCCGGCGCCATCGGCACCGTGCGCGAGGCGCATGTCTGGTGCGGCAAGAGCTGGTCCGACGGCCGGTTCGGCGAGTCCAGGCCCGCGCCCCAGCACCTCAACTGGAACTCCTGGCTCGGGCCCGCGCCCGAACGCCCCTACTGCGACGGCCCCCACCCCAGCAACTGGCGCCGCTACTGGGACTACGGCACCGGCACGCTCGGCGATATGGCCTGCCACTATGTCGACCTGGTCTTCTGGGCCCTCAAGCTCAAGCACCCCACCCGCGTCGAGGCATGGGGCCCCGAGGTCCACCGCGTCGGCACGCCGCAGACGCTCAAGGTCCGGTGGGACTTCCCCAAGACCGCCGAGGCCGAGGCCTGCACCCTCTGGTGGTACGACGGCGGCCCGCGGCCGGAGGTCTTCGGCACGCTCAAGAACCCCGACGGGTCCCCGCTCGCCTGGGGCGATGGGCAGCTCTTCATCGGCGAGGACGGCATGGTCATCAGTGACTACCTCGGCCACCGCCTGCTCCGCGGAGGCAAGGTCGTCGACTTCGCGCCCCCCGATCGCTCCATCCCCGACTCCATCGGCCACCACGCCGAGTGGCTCAAGGCCTGCCGCGAGGGCACCCCCACCACCTGCAACTTCGGGTACTCCGGCCCGCTCACCGAGACCGTCCTGCTCGGCACCGTCGCCTACCGCGCCGGCGAGGCGCTCGACTGGGACCCGGTCGCCATGGCGGTCACCAACAGCAGCGCCGGCCAGGCCCTCATCACCAAGGCGTACCGCGAGGGCTGGCGGGTCTGATCCGGGTCGGCGCGGGGCTTGCGTGTGTCTTTACGAGCCCCGAGCGCAAGCTCGGCCCCGCGATCGGCCGGGACCCCCGGGCAATCCACACCTGTGCTCGCGCACAGGGCTCGTAGAAGCTGGAGGGGTCGCTCGAGATGGGGATGATCCCGATGCCGCCGCTCACCCGCCGATTCTTCGCCACCGATGCGGTGACCCTCGCCCGCAAGCTTCTCGGCTGCACGCTCGTGCGCACGCTGCCCGACGGCGAACGCCTCGCCGGGGTCATCGTCGAGACCGAGGCCTACCTGGGCGTCGCCGACCGCGCCAGCCACACCTTCGGCGGGCGACGCACGCCGCGCAACGAGTCGATGTGGGGGCCGGCGGGCACGGCGTATGTCTACTTCACCTACGGCATGCACTACTGCGTGAACATCTCCGCGGGGCGGGCTGGGGAGCCGATCGCGGTCCTGCTGCGGGCGATCGAGCCCACCGAGGGGATCGGGCGGATGCGGGAACACCGCGCGGGCCACAAGCCCCGGAAGAGGCCGCTGGGCGACCGGGACCTCTGCGCTGGGCCGGCCCGGCTCTGCCAGGCGCTGGCGATCGACCGGGCCCTCGACGGGCTGGACATGACCGGCCCGGGCGATGCCGCGCGGGGGGCGCTGTGGGTGGAGCGAAGAAAAACAGGGGGGTTGGCCGATGAACGGATTGCCGTCGGCCCGCGGGTGGGCCTGGGCGGCGACGGGGCTTGGACCCGCCTGCCGCTGCGGTTCATGGTGGCCGGCTCGCCGTACGGGAGCCAACCGCGGCTTTAGAATTTGTTTGCTCCGGCGGTTTGCCGGGGTAGACTTTTGCGATCGGGTCCACGCGGGCGAGACCCGCCGGCGGGCGGACGGAGCTTCCGAGGTGTCAGAGAAGATCCATATCGACTGGCAGACCATGCGCAAGATCGCCGGGCCGTTCCCGCGCGAGGCGTTCCAGTTCGTCCGCGACGGGCTCGCCCACGCCGTCGAGCTGACCCACGGCGAGGGGCAGGTCGGCGACGACACCGACGAGTCCAAGCATGTCTCCGGCCAGCAGCTCTGCCTGGGGCTCCGAGACTACGCGATCGAGAAGTACGGCCGGCTCGCGCGGACCGTGCTCGACCACTGGGGCCTGCGCTCGACCGACGACTTCGGCCGGATCGTCTTCGCCATGGTCGAGGTCGGGCTGATGCGCAAGACCGAGGAGGACACGCTGGAAGATTTCCGCGGCGTGTACGACTTCGACGAGGCGTTCGACCCGGCGCAGATGGCCTAAACGCCGCCGCACCGTCGCGGTGGCGGGTTGTGCGCCTTGCCGGGCATCCATTCACGGCCGTTACTCCCCTACCCCCAAATCAGGGGGTTCGCTCCCGTTTCGATCGATTCTTGTGGCCGCACCGCGATCGGACGGCGGCTCGACATGTATTCACGCTCCCGGCGACATTTCAAGGAGTAGCCTAGATTCTTGTCTTGACAAGGGGGGGGGGGGGGGGGGGGTCCGCCGGGGGGGGGGGGGGGGGGGGCCCCCAGTGT
>CAYJPX010000139.1:5635-6814 GCA_964372195.1 uncultured Phycisphaeraceae bacterium | reverse complement strand
GGGGGGCGTTGGACAGGGGCCAGCGCCACGGCGTCTGCCACGCCCCGCAGCCCCCCTCCGGTGGCGCCTGGGGCGCAGGGGCCGGAGCGGGAACCCCGCGAGCAAAGGAGCAGGTGATGGGCCGTAAGCAAGTCTTGGCGCTGGGTGTGGCGGGGCTGGTGCTGGGGTGCTGGGTCGGCGGGGCGGACGCCCAGGCGATCGTCGATGGCGGCGGGCCGACGAGCTACCCGGCGCCGGACTGGATGGCCCGCCTGCTGCCCGACCCCGAGGACCCCTACTGGCAGGCCTACGCCGCCCAATGCAAGCTCCAACGCGAGACCAAGCAGGAGATGCTGCGTTTCCGGCGTGACTACTTCAGCCAGGACCGCACCACCGAGACGCGGCAGGTCGGGATGTCCCTGCTCCGCGAGCGGTACAACCAGGCGGGGCTGTACCCGCTGCTGCTCGAGGTCTTCGAGCACGACGATGATGTGCGGCTGGGGCTGCTGGACATGTTCGTCGAGACCGCGACCCCCGAGGCCGACGCGACGCTGGCGTGGGAGGCGGTCTTTGACCGCGACGCGGGGATGCGGGCCGCGGCGAGGGTTCGCCTGCTCGATCGGATCGAGGCGGTCGGCGGGGTCTCCGACCAGATCAAGCTGGTCATCGGCGCCGGGCTGCAGAAAGAGGTCGACTCGGAGGTCATCGCCGCGGCGGGGCTGGCCGAGGTGCTGAGGCTCTACGAGATGGTGCCCCTGCTTATCGCTGCGCAGGTGGGTGGCGGGGGCGGGGGAGGTGGCGGGGGAGCAGGCGGTGAGCGGGCCGGGAACCTCGGCTACATCGTGATCGCCCAGCAGCAGTCGTTCGTGTCGGACCTGCAGCCGGTGGTTGCCAACAGTGCCGTGGGCTTTGACCCGACGCTCAGCGTGGTGACCGAGGGCGTCGTGCTCGAGGTCAGCGACGCGGTGGTCATCACCTACCGCACCGAGGTCTTTTATTCGCTCACGCGGATGACCACCGATGCGCTCGGCCGACCCACCGGCGGCTGGGGCATGGACCCCGGCAAGTGGTGGGACTGGTACGCCAAGGAGTGGAAGCCCTGGATGGCGGCCCGGGCCGAGGGGTGAGCTCTTGTGGTGCAGGCGTACCAGCCGCCCCAATGGGGTGGGGGGGGCGGCGCGCGGCCCCCCCACACCCCCC
>CAYJPX010000139.1:5155-5625 GCA_964372195.1 uncultured Phycisphaeraceae bacterium | reverse complement strand
GGGGCGCGCCGGCTGCACCCCCCCACCACAATCAGCCGACGCCGATGACGGACGCGATCGCGCAGGTCTCGGTGTGAGACAAAGAGATCAGCCAGGATGAGATGCCACGCTCGGCCGCGAGTTCGGCGGCGCGGTTGTGGAGGGCCAGACCTGGTCGCCCGGCGTGGTCGCGGGTGACCTCGACATCGGTCCACGCGATGCCGTCGGCCCAGCCGGTGCCGAGGGCCTTGAGGACCGCTTCTTTGGCGGCGAATCTCGCGGCGAGGTGCTCGAGCTCCCGCTTCTTGCCGGCGGCGTAGGCGAGCTCGGCCTCGGTGAAGAGGCGGGTGCGGGCGCGGTCGGGGTGGCGGTCGAGGAACTCGGCGAAGCGTGGGATCTCGACGAGGTCGATGCCGTGGGAGAGCATGGGGGGAGTGTAGAGGCGGGGCGAGCCCGGGAGGGTCCCGGTCCCCGGCTGGGGTGCGGGGGGA
>CAYJPX010000139.1:3384-5145 GCA_964372195.1 uncultured Phycisphaeraceae bacterium | reverse complement strand
CGGGCCGCCCCCCGCGGCGCGCCCGCGCCCGGGCCCCCCCGCCCCCGCCCCGCCCCCCGCCGGGGGCGCCGGGGGACGGCGCGGCGGGTCAAACGGAATCCAGAGGAAGTCGTGCGGGTGAATCCGACTTGGAATCCCGCCGCCATGAGACTGCGCCGGATATGGGGTGCTTCTGCGCGGCTCGCGGGATGAGGCTTGAAGGAAGAGGAGGCACGGAGCCCTCTCCCCAACCCTCTCCCGCCGGGGGCGGGAGAGGGGGCAAGGCGCAGCCCTTCGCCAGGGTGTTGCCGCCCATCTACGCAGCCGGGTCAGTCCCCGGCGGTCTTGTCGGGCTTGGCTGGTTTGGTCGGCGGGGTCGCCTTGGCCTCGGGGCTCTTGGCGGCGGGCTCGGCTTTGGCGGGCTTGGCGTCGCTCGCGGGGTCGGCCTTGGGCGAGCCGTCGGCCTTGTCCTGCTTGGCCGCGTCGTTGTAGGACTTCGAGCGGTAGTCGGTCTCGTAGAAGCCCGAGCCCTTGAACAGCACCGCCGCGCCCGTGCCAATGAGGCGCTCGAGGGCGAGCTTGCCGCACGCCGGGCACTTCTTCTTGACCGCGTCCTTCATCGACTGGAAGAGCTCGAACTCGTGGTGGCAGGCGTTGCAGCGGTAGTCGTAGGTGGGCATGGTCAGGCGTCCTGGGTGGGGGCGCCGTCGCCTGGGTGTGGCTCGGCCTCGGGCGGCGGGGCGATGGTGACCTTCGCGGGGCGCACCACGCGCTCGCCGACGCGGTAGCCGATCTGGTAGACGCCGGAGATGTGCCCCGGGTCGATCCCGTCGGCGGGCATCTGCGAGAGCGCCTGGTGCAGCGCGGGATCGAACTCCGCGTTGGGGGCGGGGTTGATGGGGGTGACACCGAAGGCGGCCATCGCGCGGCTGAACTCGTCGCGGATCATCGTCACGCCGGTGATGAGCTGGTCGGCGCCAATCGTCGCGGGATCGTGCGCGAGGGCGAGGTCGAAGTGGTCGAGCACGGGGATCAGCGAGTGGAGCACCCGCTCGACGCCGGCCTCGCGGGCGGCGGCCATGTCGGTGGTGAAGCGGCGCTGGGCGTTCTGGTAGTCGGCGAGGGCGCGGTGGTACTTCAGGCGCAGGTCGTCGCGCTCGGCGAGGAGGGCCTCGTAGTCCTCGGGGGAGTACTCCGAGAAGGCCGGGTCCTGGCCCTGCTCGTCGATCGCGTCGGCGTCGTCCTCGTCTTGGCGATGCTTCTTGTGCTTGGACATGGTCTGGCTCTGGGCGGGGTCGGGTCGTCGGGGTGGTTGGGCGGTGGACCCTCGCTTGCGCTTCGGGCTCTGTCGATCAGCCTCCGAAGAGGTCCTTCATTTTCTTCCAGAAGCTCTGGCTCTCGGGGAGCACGCTGTGGTCTTCGGTCTCCGCGAATTGGCGGAGGAGATCCTGCTGCTTGCTCGACAGCTTCTTGGGGATCTCGATGCGGACGATGGTGACGAGGTCGCCGTGACGCCCGGTGCGGAGGTTGGGCAGGCCCTGGCCGTCGAGCTTGTAGATGTCGCCGTGCTGGGCGCCGGGGTGGATGCGGAGGGTCTGCCGCCCGTCGATGGTCGGGACATCGATCTCGGCGCCGAGCGCCGCCTGGCTGAAGCTGACGGGCAGCTCGACGACGAGGTGGTCGCCATCGCGTTGGAAGAGGGTGTGGTCCTTGACGCGGACGACCACATGCAGGTCGCCGCGGACGCCCGATGAGCCGAGGCGGAGCCACCGGCGCACGCGG
>CAYJPX010000139.1:0-3374 GCA_964372195.1 uncultured Phycisphaeraceae bacterium | reverse complement strand
GGGGCTGGTCTCGGGCGGGGGGGGCTCGCCCTCGCCCTGGATGCGGACCGCTTGGCCCTCGTGGACGCCGGCGGGGATCTTGACGGAGAGCTTCCGCTTCTTGGGCACGCGGCCCTTGCCACGGCAGGTGTCGCAGGGGTCGCTGACGACGGTGCCGCGTCCGCGGCAGCGGGGGCAGGCGGTGACCATGCGGAACATGCCGCCGAGGCCCTGCTGGGCGACCTTGCCCTGGCCGCCGCAGGTGGGGCAGGTCTCGGGCTTGGTGCCGGGCTTGGCGCCGGTGCCGGTGCACTTGTCGCACACATCGAGTCGGGTGAACTCGACCTCGCGTTCTGCGCCCTTGGCGACATCGACGAGGTCGAGGGTGACCTCGGTCTCGAGGTCGTAGCCGCGGGCGGCGCGGGGTCGCCCGGCGCGCTGGCCGCCGAATCCGCCGCGCCCGCCGCCAAAGATCTCCTCGAACATGGAGAAGATGTCGGTGGCGTCCATGCGGGAGAAGTCGTGTGTGGCGGGCCCGCCGCCGCGGCGCAGGCCGTCGTGGCCGAATTGGTCGTAGAGCTTGCGCTTGGCGTCGTCGGAGAGGACCTCGTAGGCCTCGGCGGCCTCCTTGAACTTGGCCTCGGCGTCGGCGTCGTCGGGGTTACGGTCGGGGTGGTACTTGAGCGCGAGGCGTCGGTAGGCGCGCTTGACCTCGTCGGCGTCGGCGGTGCGCTCGACGGAGAGGATCTCGTAGTAGTCGCGGGTGGTGGGCATGGGTCCTCAAGGCAGTTCAACACAGAGGCACAGAGGCGCAGAGAAGAGACAGTGGGGTTGAGACGGGGTCAGAGGACGCGGCGGACGATGCTGTCGCGGAGGTAGGGGGTGTGGAAGTTGATGAGGAGCCCGGTTTTCTTGCCGGCGAGCTTCATGTAGGTCATCAGCTGGACCTCGTGGACGGGCATCAGCTTCTCGATGGCTTTGAGTTCGAGGACGACGAGACTGTTTACCAGCATGTCCATGCGGTACGCCAAGTCGATCTGGCGACCCTTGAAGAACACGGGGACTGGAACTTGTCGCTGGACCTCCAGACCACGATCGGCCAACTCGATCGACAGACACTCCTCGTACACATTCTCCAGCAAACCAGGCCCAAGTGCTTTGTGTACCTCGATCGCACCGCCGATGATCTCGTAGGTCAGCGGATCCTGTTCTGTTCTCTCCATCATGCTGTCCCCCTCTGTGTCTCTGTGCCTCTGTGTTCACATCTTTCCTATTTGTGGCGTGTTCGACGGAACAGACTTCGTAGTAGTCGCGGGTGGTGGGCATCAGGTGCTTCTCGCCTCCGGACCCGAGTGAACGCGTGTGTCCTTTGACCAGTCGTAGCGGGGAAACTCACGCTCGCAGGGCCGACGGCCGGGTCCGTTCTCCACGACGCAGCAGCCGAACCGCTCGAACGAATCGCGAGCCGGCCCGATGTCCAACCTCGTCGAAGCGCCCCAGATTCTGGAGTTCCAGGGGTCCTCGCCACCCGCGTCCTCTACCCAAAGACAGACCTCACAGGTATCAAAGCTCCCCGGAGCGAAGTCCAGAGTGTGGTACCCGCAGCAGGGACATGCGTAGAGACCGTGCTCGTTTCGGGGCCATTCGCTCATGAATCGAGCCCGCGGGCGTTTCCGCTCGGGGCTCGGTTGTCGATCGGCGGCCGGGTCTCCCTCCAGTCTCTCTGGTGGTCTCCCTCTGCTCCGGGGAGGGGTTGGCCGCCGGGGGTGGTGGGGAAGTAGGAGGCTTGTAGAAGGAAGAGGAACAGAGCCCTCTCCCCAACCCTCTCCCGCCGGGCCCTTCTCAGGGGGAGGCGGGAGAGGGGGCCGGATAGCGACCCGCGACGAATTAGGGGTTCGGCATCCGAGGTTCACGGAGTTGCGTGGCGCCCCGTCTGGGGCATAGTCACTGCTGCCGCTTTGACATCACGCGGGAGAGTTCTCGCTTGGACTCGCGCTCGGCGATGGCGGTGCGCTTGTCGTGGGCCCGGCGGCCGCGGCCGAGGCCCACGAGCACCTTGGCGTAGCCGTTCACGAAGTACATCTTGAGCGGGACGAGGGTGACGCCCTTCTGGTCGACCTGCCTGAGCAGCTTCTCGATCTCTCGCTTGTGGGCCAGGAGCCTGCGGGTGCGGGTGGGCTGGTGGGCGGTGGGGCCGGCGGGGCCATACTCGGCGATGTTGACCGAGTGGAGGAAGAGCAGCGGCGGGGCCGCCTGGGCACGGACATACCCCTCCGCGAGGGAGACCTTGCCGTCGCGGACGCTTTTGACCTCGGAACCCTGGAGCATGATGCCGCACTCGAGGGTCTCGAGGATCTCGTAGTCGTGGCGTGCCTTGCGGTTCTCGATGGTGGGCGACTGGTTGGACTTCTTCTTGGGGGCCATGGTTGCGGGGGGATGGTAGGGCGTGGCGGGGGTGACCCTCCGCGGCCGATTGGATCGCGCGGGATGCGGGTACGATCCGGCGATGTCCTTGCGGGTGATTGATCTGGGCAGGATGGGCTATCGCGAGGCGTACGCGCTGCAGTGTGCGCACCTCGAGGAGGTGCTCGCGGCCCGGGCGGCGGGGACGCCGGAGTGGGGGCGGGTGCTGGTGGTGGAGCACGAGCCGGTGATCACGGTGAGCCGTCGGAACGGGGCCGCGGCGCACCTGGTGGCGACGGCGGCACAGCTCTCGGAGGCGGGGGTGGCGGTCGAGGAGACCGACCGGGGCGGGGACATCACCTATCACGGGCCGGGGCAGTTGGTGGTGTACCCGATCCTCGACCTGAATAGCCTCATGCTCGGGCTGCATGACTACATGCGGCTGCTGGAGCAGGCGGTAATCGATGCGTGCGCGGTGTTCGGGGTTGAGGGTCGGCGGGATCCCGAGGCGACGGGGGTGTGGGTGGACCATCACGGGATTCCCTCGAAGATCGCGGCGATGGGGGTGCGGGTGCGCCGGTGGGTGTCGATGCACGGTCTGGCGCTGAATGTGGAGCCGGATCTGTCGCACTTTCGGTTGATCGTGCCGTGCGGGCTGGCGGGGCGGCCGGTGACGAGCTTGCGGGAGGTGCTGGGGGACCGATCGCCGACGATGAGCGAGACCAAGACGGCGTTGGTGGCGGCTCTCCAGCAGCGGGCCCTCGAGGCGTTCGCACGAGCCCAGGAACACCGCGGAGAGCGCGGAGCACGCGGAGCGGAGACCCACCGGACATGAGCCGCTGCGTCCGTCTCCGCGGCCTCCGTGCTCTCCGCGGTTCCACCTAGACTTGCACATGGCGAAGGGCCGCGGCAAGGTACTGCTGGCGATGTCCGGCGGCGTAGACAGCTCTGTCGCCGCGGCGCTGCTGCTGCGCGAGGGGTATGAGGTCCTG
>CAYJPX010000138.1:0-7194 GCA_964372195.1 uncultured Phycisphaeraceae bacterium | reverse complement strand
GTGGGGCTGGACGGCCACAGCGAGACCGTGCGGGTGGGCGTGCCACGGCCGTGCGGGCCGTGTGGCGGCGCGGACGGGCGAGAGCCGCACGAACTGAAGCGTGCGAGCACTTCCCGCCGAGAGCATCCCACACAGTCTTCCCTGCCTTGCCTCTGCGAAACTCTGCGTCCTCTGCGGTAAGGCTGCCTTCCCTGTCTTTCTCCGTGCGCTCCGTGGTGGGCTGCTCTCTTCCCGCCTTCATCGCTCGCGAATAATCCCCCATGCCCCGCGCCATCCTCCATGTCGACATGGACGCCTTCTTCGCCTCCGTCGAGCAGCTCGACAACCCCGACCTGCGCGGCAAGCCCGTCCTCGTCGGCGGCACCAGCAAACGCGGCGTCATCTCCGCCGCCAGCTACGAGGCCCGCGCCTTCGGCTGCCACAGCGCCATGCCCACCGCCGTCGCCAAGCGCCTCTGCCCCCACGCGATCGTCGTCAAGCCCCGCGGCCGCCGCTACCGCGAGCTCTCCGACCAGGTCTTCGCCATCTTCGACGACTTCACCCCCCTCGTCCAACCCCTCTCGATCGACGAAGCATTCCTCGATGTCACCGGCTCTGAGCGCCTCCTCGGCCCCGCCATCGAGATCGCCAAGACCATCCGCGCGCGTATCAAGGCGGAGGTCGGCCTCACCGCCTCCGTCGGCCTCGCCCCCAACAAGTTCCTCGCCAAGCTCGCCAGCGACCTCAAGAAGCCCGACGCCCTCGTCGTCATCGACCCCGACCGCATCCAGGAAACCCTCGACCCCCTCCCCGTGACCGTCATCTTCGGCATCGGCAAGGCCGCCGCCCAGCGCCTCGAGCGCCTCGGCGTCCGCACCATCGCCCAGCTCCGCCAGCTCGAGCCCCGCACGCTCACCGCCACCTTCGGCTCGTGGGGCGAGCGCGTCAGCCAGCTCGCCCGCGGCCAGGACGACCGCCCCGTCGTCCCCGACCACGCCGCCAAGAGCGTCGGCCACGAGACGACCTTCGGCGAGAACCTCACCACCCCCGACGAGGTCCGCGCCGTCCTCCTCCAGCTCACCGAGGACACCGCCTGGCGCCTCCGCAAGAAAGACCGCCGCGCCCGCACCATCACCTGCAAGATCCGCTTCGGCGACTTCCAGACCATCACCCGCTCGATCACCCTCGACACCGCCACCAACACCACCGCCGAGCTCTGGCAGGCGGCCCTGGGCCTCTTCGACACCTGGGCCGCCACCGGCTTCCGCCCGGTCCGCCTGATCGGCGTCTCCACCAGCGCCCTGAGCGACACCACCGAGACCCAGCCCACCCTCTTCCCCGACCCCGCCCACGACCGCCAGCAAGCCCTCGACGCCGCCAGCGACGCCGTCGCCGCCAAGTTCGGCAAGGGGGCGATCCGCCGGGCGAGAACCCTGCCCGACGAGCACGACCGGGGCTGAACCCCGACGACAGGGAGCCCCGCCCGGCGCGCCGGGTCCTGTCTGTTCCGGACGCCGCAGTGTCCCCTACCATCCGCGATGGCCCCGAAGGGGCCGTGATCCACCATTCGCGGGAGGCTCAGCATGGGATTCATCAAAGAATTCAGAGAGTTCGCCCTCAAGGGCAATGTCATGGACATGGCCGTCGGCATCATCATCGGCGGCGCCTTCGGCATCATCGTCAAGTCCATGATTGCCGATGTCGTCATGCCGATCGTCGGCATCGCCGGAAAGGCCGATTTCAGCAACCTCTACCTCCCGCTCACCCCCGCGGCGAGGGATGGCATCGCGCTGGCCGCCATCGACAAGGGCGTCGACACGCTCCCCCTCGCCGAAGCGACCGCCTTCGGCCCCGTGCTCGCGTACGGTAACTTCATCACCGAGATCATCAACTTCACCATCCTCGCCTTCGCCATCTTCATCATGATCAAGATGATGAACACCGCAAAACGCCGCTTCGACAAAGAGCAGGCCGCCGCCCCCGCGCCGCCCGCCGCCCCGCCGGAGGATGTCCGACTCCTCGGCGAGATCAGAGACCTCCTCAAAGCAAAAACCTAGAGCTTTCCCCGTGCCCATCCCCGGGCCACCACTCACCATCCCTCCCGCGCTGCTTTTGCCGCCGAATCGGGGTTTTTGGAGCGACCGGGGATATCATTTCGGGCCTGACCACGCTGGATAGCCAGCCAATCTGCAGGGCCCCCTGTGTTCGCGGCGGGGCGGAGAGGAACTTCGTGAACACCTGACCATGGATTCCCTGGGCGACCGCAGCCCATGTTGTTGACCCGGTTCGCCCGGGCTGTACTCATCTCTATCACTTGAACCACACCTTGTTCTGGGAGGTTGACTGATGAAACTTCGGAAATGGACTCGAACCACCGTGAGCGCCGCGGCAATCGCCGCCGTACTCCTCGCCGGCGCCTGCACCTCGGACGGCGGCACCTCGGCAGAGAAGCTCTACCAAACCGGCGCGTGGCGCTACGGCAGCAGGGACCGGGTGGCCACCGCCGCCCCCGCCCCCGTCAAGCAAGCCGAGAAGCCCGCCGCCCCCAAGCCCGCACCAAAGGCCACCGGCCCCTGCGAACCCACCGTCGGCCCCGACCAGACCGTCGCCACCCAGGCCTTCCCCACCGGGGAGCTCTCCTCCAGCGCCATCGTGGTCTACACCGTGATGCCCAAGGAGGTCCGCGTCAACCAGCCCTACACCTACGAACTCCAGGTCTGCAACCTCACCAGCGGCGAACTCCAGAATGTCGTCGTCCTGCATGAGAACCAGAGCAACCTCGAGATCACCAGCTCCAACCCGCCCGCCAGCAAGGGCGCGGACGGCACGCCGCAGTGGGTCCTCGGCGCCCTCGGACCAAACCAGAGCGAGACCATCACCGTCACCGGCAAGGCCTCCAAGACCGGCATCAGCTCCAACTGTGTCGCCGTCGTCTACAACAACTTCCTCTGCGCCGAGACCAAGGTCGTCGAGCCCGCGCTCGCACTCAAGAAGACCGCCACCCCGGAGGTCCTCCTCTGTGACCCCATCACCTACACCTACACCGTCACCAACACCGGCACCGGCGCCTGCGACGCCGTCGTCGTCAAGGACACCCTGCCCGCCGGCGTGACCACCATGGACGGCAAGACCGCCGTCAGCTTCAACGCCGGCACCCTCGCCGCCGGCCAGTCCAAGGAGTTCAAGGCCACCGTCAAGGCCGCCAAGACCGGCAGCTACTCCTCGCCCGCCGTCGCCAGCAGCGACTGCGCCGACGACGCCAACGCCGGCGCCGTCTCGACCATCGTCCGCCAGCCCAAGCTCGCCATCAAGGCCGACTGCAACGAGCGGGTCTTCCTCGGACGCAATGTCACCTTCAACTGGGCCGTCACCAACTCCGGCGACGCCGCCTGCAACGACACCGTCATCTCCGCCCCCGTCCCCGCCGGCTCCACCTTCGTCAGCGCCACCGGCGGCGGCACCCTCACCGGCAACTCGGTCGTCTGGAACGCAGGCACCATCGCCGCCTCCGGAGGCAAGCGTGACATCTCCATGACCGTCAAGCCCAACGGCATCGGCACCCTCCGCGCCGCGGCCACCGCCGAGTGCGTCTGTGCCGAGCAGGTCTCCGATGGCTGCGAGACCGATGTCCAGGGCATCCCCGCCATCCTCCTCGAGGTCGTCGACACCACCGACCCCATCATGGTCGGCGACAATGTCACCTATGTCATTACCGTCACCAACCAGGGCTCCGCGACCGGCACCGGCATCAAGATCGTCTGCACCATGCCGGCCGAAGAGGGCTTCGTGAACGCCGGCGGGGCCACCGCCGCCAGCCGCGACGGCCAGACCGTCACCTTCGCCCCGCTGCCCACCCTGGCCCCGGGCGCCAAGGCCACCTTCAACATCACCGTCAAGGCCAACGCCGCCGGCGATGTCCGCTTCAAGACCTCGATGACCTCCGACCAGTTCACCCGACCCGTCGAGGAGACCGAGTCGACCAACCTCTACGAGTGATCCCCGCCGGGGCGACCACTACCCAGCAGCGACGCTGCTGAACTCTGCATCCAACGCAGCGGGCCCGGAGCAATCCGGGCCCGCTGTCGCTCCTGTGCCCCGCCGGACCGAGCCCAGCCGATCCGTCGCGAGCGCCATCCAACGCCGTGAGTTTGTCCCCGGGTGCCGGGGTCTAAACGGAGCGCAGCGCAGTGCAGGCCCCGCGGGAGTGCAGCCGCGTGGCCCGCTCTCGAAAACTCGCTCCGCCCACGGCACCCCAGGAGAGGCGGCCCGGCCGCAAGCCCCGCGGAAGCACCCCGCCGAACGCCGGAAGCGCGCGCCCCTGGCTGCCTCGGCTCGGATGCCGCCGAACGAGCATCCCTGGGATCCGTACGACGAGTCTTCGAGGAAGGCCATGCGGCCTCGTCCACGGCCCCCGAAGACCCACACCACCGCACCCCGCCCGCGACGAGTAGGCCGCGCTCGCTCTAAAGTCCCCCCATGAGCAACACCCCGCGCAGGGTCGCCGTCGTCACCGGCTCCCGGGCCGAGTTCGGGCTCCTGCGCCCCGTGATGACCGCCATCGACCGCCACCCCGAGCTCGAGCTGCTCGTCATCGCCGCCGGCTCCCACCTCATCCCCCCCGCCGAGACCTTCCGCGAGGTCCGCAAGGCCTTCCCCGTCACCGACTCCATCCCCATGCAGAAGGTCGGCCCCGCCAGCCGGCTCGACGACGCCGAGTCGACCGGCCGGGGCATCTCACGGTTCGCCAGGTCCTTCACCGCCTGGAGGCCCGACTGGGTCGTCGTCCTCGGCGACCGCATCGAGGCCTTCGCCGCCGCCGCCGCCGCCAGCATCGGCGGCCTCGCCGTCGCCCACATCCACGGCGGAGACCGGGCCGAGGGCATCGCCGACGAGGCCATGCGCCACGCCATCACCAAGCTCGCCCACCTCCACCTCGCCGCCACCGCCCAGAGCGCCGAACGCATCAGACGCATGGGCGAGCCCGAGGGATCGGTCCATGTCGTCGGCTCGCCCGCCGTCGACGGCCTCGACGCGATCGACCCGCTCGACGACACCAGTTGGGCCGAGCTCGGCTCGCCCGGCGCGGTCGTGCTCCTGCACCCCATCGGCCGCCACGCCGAGGAGGAGGAGGCCGCCGCCGCCGTCCTCGAGGGCGTCCGCGCCGCCCTCGACGCCCGCCCCCTCGCCCTCACCCCCAACGCCGACCCCGGCCGCGAAGGCATCGTCCGAGCCATCGAGACCGCGACCGCCCGGGGCGACGCCCGATCGGCCGGCCACATGCCGCGCGCGAGGTTCGTCGCCCTCCTCAAACGCCTCGCCGAAACCCGGGGCGTGCTCGTCGGCAACAGCTCCGCCGGCCTCATCGAGGCCGCCGTCCTCGGGGTCCCCGCGGTCAACATCGGCGCCAGGCAGGCCGGCCGCGAGCGGGCAGGCAATGTCGTCGACATCCCCCGAGAGACCCCGGACGCCGTCGCCGCCGGGGTCACTGCCGCGCTGGCCCTCGACGCCCGCTCCGCCCCGCACCCCTACGGCAACGGCCGAGCCGGAGAGCGCATCGCCGCGATCCTCGCAACCGAAGACCCCCACGCCCCAGGACGCACGCGCAAGCACTGCGCCTACTGAACCCCCCCGCCGACCAGGGCACGGGGGGATTTTCCCGGTCTGCCCGTCTGCGAGGAAAGTCCGTTTCCCCGCCGGTCGATGTCCCTCCCGGAAACCAGGCAGGGAGCAATCGGCATGAGCACCGCTATCGAACAACGGGATCAGATCGTGACGAAGGCGATCCGCGAGATCAGCCATATCGCCACGCTCCCCGAGGTCACACTCAAGATCATCGAGCTGGTCGAGAGCCCCAAATCGACCGCCTCCGACCTCCACGCCGTCATCGCAGGGGACCCGGCCCTCTCCAGCCGAATCCTCAAGGTCGTCAACTCCTCCTTCTACGGCCTGCCCGGCCAGATCGCCTCCATCAACCGCGCGATCGTCCTCCTCGGCCTCAACGCCGTCAAGAACATCGCCATCGCCGCCAGCCTCGCCAAGCTCTTCCGTGGCGGCGACCTCACCACCAAGTTCAGCGCCAAGAGCCTCTGGGACCACTCCAACGCCTGCGCCGCGGCGTGCAAGATCATCACCGACACCCTCAAGCTCGGCCTCGCCGACGAGGCCTTCCTCGCCGGACTCATGCACGACATCGGCATCATGGTCGAGATGCAGTACGACCGCCAGAAGCTCATCCAGGTCGTCGAGTCGCTCGGGCTCAACAACGCCGGCGCGCCCCTCATGGACATGCTCGAGGCCGAGGATACCGTCTTCCAGGCCAACCACCAGCACTTCGGCTCGGCCCTCTGCGCCAAGTGGAAGTTCCCCCGCTGCCTCGAGGTCGTCGCCGGCAACCACCACAACCCCCTGCGGGTCGACGCCGACAGCCGCACCCTGCCCTGCGTCGTGTACCTCGCCGACCGCATCTGCGGCGAGGCCGGCCAGCCACCGTACCGCCTCGACCTGCCCTCCGTCGAGATCGACCAGGGTGTCCTCGATGCCCTCAAGCTCTCCGGGGACCAGCTCAACACCATCCGCGAGAAGTTCGCGGCCGCCTCGGCCGATGTCCACGACATGCTCGGATAACGCCCACACGAGAGAGTCCCACTCTCTCAATTCTCCCTCCGGGCGGTTGCATGGAAACATGCGACCGCCTTTTTTCGTGCGCCCCCGCATCCCCCCGCGCGCTCCGCCAAGCCCCATCGGAGGCCCCGGCGCAAGCCCGGGCACGCTCCGCGTTCCTCCTCCCATGGCCCGCCCTTCCTCCGGGCGCATACCGACGCCGGCTGACCCAGCCACACGACGGCCCTTGTGTGCCTTCCTCACCACACCAGGCAGCGCCGGTCAGGGCCGCGCCACAAACCCAGGCCACTCACTCTCCTCTGCCTTGCCTCTGCGAGACTCTGCGGCCTCAGCGGTGAAACAGCCATCCCTGCCGGGATCTGCCGCCAACTGCACGCGATCATGCAGGGATCTCGACCCCATCTGCCCTCGGCGGGCCGACCCGACACTCCGCGTCGGGCGCGAGCAGGCCGAGCGAGTTCTCGCCGCCGCGATGCCCGACCCGCAAGCAGACGCCGCCAAACACCAAGCCGCCACGCCCGCGCACCTCTCCCAAAACCGCTTGTTTTTCAGGCCCATTCGCCACACCCCACACCCACTCACCCACTCACCCAC
>CAYJPX010000137.1:6036-7639 GCA_964372195.1 uncultured Phycisphaeraceae bacterium | reverse complement strand
CCTATGTCCGACGCCCCGAACTCCCGCCCCGCCGCCCAGGTCCTCATCGTCGAGGACGAGCCCGAGCACGCCGAGGTCATGGCGGCCGCACTCCGCCGCCCCGGCCATATCTGCACCATCGTCAACGGCGTCGCCCAGGCCCTCGAAGAGCTCGCCCACGGCCACTTCGACATCGTCGTCACCGACCTCCGCATGCCGGAGTCGGCGGGCGACAAGACCGCCGACGGCGAGGCGGTCGGGCCCGACGGCGGCGACGCCGGGCTCCTCATCCTCCGCGAGGCCAGACGCCTCCAGCCCCACGCCGAGGCCATCATGGTCACCGCCCACGGCGATGTGCCCACCGCCCGGGCCGCCTTCAAGGACGGCGCCTTCGACTTCGTCGAGAAACCGCTCGACCTCGAGGTCTTCCGCAGCGTCGTCAACCGGGCCGCGGAGGCCGTCCTGCTCCGCCACGAGGCCCCCGAGATGGGGGACCTCGTCCAGCATGACGGGTTCGAGGGGATCATCGCCGGGTCCGAGCCCATGCGACGGATCCTGCACACGGTCAGGACGATCGCCCCCTCGCAGATCCCCGTCCTGATCACCGGCGAGAGCGGCACGGGCAAGGAGCTCATCGCCCGCGCCATCCACGACCACTCCCGACGGGCCCAGCGCAAGTTCGTCGCCTTCAACTGCGCCGGCCAGGCCGAGAGCCTGCTCGAGGACGAGCTCTTCGGCCATGTCCGCGGCGCCTTCACCGGGGCCGACAAGGAGCGCGAGGGCGTGTTCGAGTACGCCGACAAGGGCACGCTCTTCCTCGACGAGATCGGCGACATGCCGCTCACCATGCAGGCCAAGCTGCTGCGGGCCCTCGAGACCGGCGAGGTGGTACGCCTGGGCTCGAACACCCCGCGATCGACCGATGTCCGCTTCGTCAGCGCCACCAACCAGGACCTCAAGGCCCTCAGCCGCGAGGGCCGGTTCCGCGAGGACCTCTTCTTCCGCATCAACGGCGCGCACATCCACCTGCCCCCGCTGCGGGATCGCCGCGAGGACATCCCCCGCATCGTCCGCCACGCCATCGCCAGGTTCGGCGCCCAGATGGCGCCGGGAGCGGCGGTCCCGGGCATCACCGACGCCGCCCTCATGCGGCTCACGGCCTTCGACTGGCCGGGCAATGTGCGCCAGCTCCTGAATGTCGTGCAGAACATGGTCGTCACGGCCATCGGCGAGCACGCCGGCCGCCCCGGCGCCGTCACGCTCGACACCGCCCACATCCCCGAGGACATCCGCAGCGAGGAGGGCCACGCCGACGCCGGGGAACCGAGCGGCACGGGCTCCCTGGCGGGGACCAGCCTGGAGCAGCTCGAGAAGCGGGCCATCCGCGAGACGCTCAAGCTGACCGGCGGCAACCGCGAGCACGCCGCCACGCTCCTGGGCATCGGCGAGCGCACGCTCTACCGCAAGCTCAAGGAGTACGGGCTGCGGTAGCCCTGCGCCGCACGGGCGCACCCGGGCCGGACCTTTCCCTCGTCAAACGAAAGAGCCGTCGGGCGGGCTGGCCCCGCCCCCCGGGGGGTGGCTCACGGGGCGGTAAAGCCCCGCGCCCGGCGGAGTCGTGGTG
>CAYJPX010000137.1:0-6026 GCA_964372195.1 uncultured Phycisphaeraceae bacterium | reverse complement strand
TGTTTGTACTCGCGCTTTTGGTGGCGGCGTCCTCCCCCCCCACGGCCTGGGGGTGCATCACTGGGCGATCAAGCCCGACGCCGGGCTCAGTCGTCGTCGCAGTCCCGATCCTCGTGATCGCGGTGCCCGTCGTGATCGTGGTCGTGGTCAACGGTCAACTGGTACTGCACGAGCGAATCGATCAGCACGAGCTCGGCGTACACCGTGTCGCGGTCTGGCCCGGGGACCATCCAATCGGAGGGCCGCGGGTGGCCGTCGAGCCTGGGCAGCAGCCGGCGGGTGATCTCGCGGTGGATCTCCTCCCACTCGGCCTTCTTGGCGTCCTTGGCCAGATCTCGCAGTTGGCTGGTCAGTTCGGATCGGCGGCCGTGGTGACCGTTGTGGTTGGGGCCGGTGAACGAGTCGGACGGCATGTGCCGCACCAGCCACGCGAGGTCGCGCAGCGCGTCCGCGATGAAGCCCGAGCTCACGCCCGGCACGGTCGGCTGGTCGTCCACCGCATCGCCCACGCCATCGCCATCGGTGTCCGGTGAGCAGGGCGAGGTCCCCAGCGTGGCCTCTTCGCCATCGGTGAGCGTGTCGGCGTCGGAGTCGGGGTTGAGCGGATCGGGGCAGCCCGTGCCCTGGGCCATGTCGACCTCGGTGCCGTCGAGCAGGCCGTCGGCGTCGGTGTCCGGCACGAACGGATCGGTGCAGAAGTCCAGTTCGAGCCCGTCGGCAAGCCCGTCGTCATCGGCGTCGGCGTCGCAGGGGTCCATGCCGACAAGGTACTCCTCCCCGTCGCCCAGCCCGTCGAAATCCGAGTCGAAGGCGAGCGGGTCGGGGCACCCGCCGAAGGCGGCGATGTCGATCTCCTCGCCATCTTCGAGCAGGTCGTCGTCGGTGTCGGCGTCGAGCGGGTTGGTGTGATGGATCGTGGTCTCGTCGATATCGGTGAGCCCATCGCCGTCGGAGTCGAGGTCGGGCGCCGGGCCGAGGGTGAAGAAGTAGGCCGAGCCGGACGCACTCTTTGTGTTGTCGGGCTCATCGCCGGGGGCGCCGATCATCACGGTGTCGATGCCGTCGATGTCATAGCCGAACAAGTCGCCCCCGACCGTGTCGCCGGCCACGATGACCGACTCGCGGGCCCAGGCGGTGCCGTTGAAGCGGAAGACATAGGCCGCGCCCGTGAATTGGTCTACGGTGGTGTGGGCCTGGAACGCGCCGACCACCGCCGTCCCGGCGGCGAGGTCGCCGGAGAAGCCGAAGTTGGCCTGGCCGCTCGCGTCGGCCTCGGCGGTCAGCTTGGCCTCCTCGGTCCACGCGACGCCGTCCCACTCGAAGACATAGGCCGCCCCGGCGTTGGGGATGTTCGCCCCGAGGCCGTCGAGCTGGTCATCGAGGTGCGCCCCGATGAGCGCCTTGGCGCCATCGAACGCGACCGACGAGCCGAACTGGTCGTCGCCGGCGTTGTCGCTCGAGGTGAACGCCGTCGATTCGGTCCAGACCGAACCGACCTGGTCGAATACCCACACCCTCCCGCCGCCCGACTGCAGCGGCGCCCCGACCAGCGCCCTGCCGCCGACGCCGTCGAGCGATGCGCCGAACTGCGCCCCGGCGGTGGCGGTGGCGGACTGCATCTTGCCCTCGAAGGCCCACGAGCTCACCCCGTTGTAGCGGAACACATACGCCGAGCCCTTGCCGTCATCGCCCGGCGCGCCGATCAGCAGGGCGTTGCCGACGATCGCCACCGCCGCCCCGAACTGGTCGCCGGTTCCGGGGTCGGGGGCGGTCACCTTCTGCTCCAGGCTCCACCCGGTGCCCGACACGAACCGGTAGACATACACCGCGCCGTCGTCGATCTGGGCTGTGTCGAACTTCGGGGCGCCGACGGCGACGATCTGGCCATCGGTGGCCACCGCGGCCCCGAGCCTGTCGTCCGCCGAATCCCCCGCAGTCACTTCGAACCTCGCCTCGAACCCCCAACTGCCGGCGACCTCGCGGTACACATACGCCGCCCCGGAGTTCGCGAAAAACCCATCCTCGAAAGGCGCGCCGGCGACGGCCAGCCCGCCCCCGATCGCTACTGCCTGGCCGTACCCGTCCCCAGTCAACAGCCCCGAATCGGCAATCTTGCCGACCTCGGTCGGCTGGGCCAGCGCGGGGCCGGCGACGGCCCCCGCGAGCGCCACGAGCAGCCCAGCCCGGGCGAATCTCCCGACGACGGGGCGGCACGCCCCCGGGCGGCGAGCAGGCCCCGCCCGCCGGTGGTCGGACCAGGACGCAGTGGTGTATTGAGTCATCGAGAACTCCTCCAAAAGTGCGCGGCCCTCGGCCGCTGTGTGCTTCAGCGTCCCCGCGAGACGCCCCAGAATCCAGATCACACGCTCCGCCGCGGGTCGACCAGACTCCATCGTCATCCACGCGATGAATCGTGCAATCCCGGAACCACCCCCGAATGGTGACGGGCGGTTCCGAGCGTGATTCTAACAGAAGCCCCGGCGAGCGAGAAGTGTCTCGGGCGCGGTTCGAGACCTTTTCGGCAATCTCCGCGAGCGTTGTCGGAATCGCGACACACCGGGTAAGCGCCCGCCGGCCGGGCCAATGCCGCCAGCGCGGCACGCCCGCGGCGCAGCGAATTCGATCGCGGGTCCAAGGCCTGACGCCGAGTTCCCCGCGGCTCCGGGGACCACGCCGCGAAACAAAACAGATATGGCACTCCGGAATAGAAGTATGCCCATCCCTCGCCCGAGGCCGTATCATCGCCGGCATCCCTGAGCGGGGCGCCTCCCTGCAAGGCGCAAGGAACCAATCGATGAGCATGCCAGTCTCCCTGGGGTTCGGTATCAGCCTGCTCGCCGTCCTCGGCGGGTGCGCCTCGTCGTGCCCGCGACCGGCGGGACATCGGGGCGCCGACGACGCCACGGCCCACCGCGCACACGACGCGTATGTCGCCGCGATCAACTCCAACAACCTCGAGACCTTCCTGGGCATGTTGACCGACGATGTGGTCTTCATGGCCCCGAACGCGCCCAGGCTGGTGGGCAAAGACGCGGTCCGCGAATGGGCCGCCCCCTACCTGGAGGCCTACCAGATCCACTGGGACAAGACCTCGCTGGAGTTCATCGTCGTGGGCGACTGGGCGATCGAGCAGTACGCCTATGAAGAGAACGACAGAGCCCGTGACGGCGGGCCGGCCCTCCGCGACACCGGCAAGGGGATCAATATCTACCACCGAGAGGCCGACGGCGTTTGGCGGGTGGCCCGTGATGCCTGGAACTCAGACCTGCCCCTCCCGTCTGAGTGACCCCCACCCCCCAAGAGCATCGAGGTGCAGATGTCGGCAGCCAATGTCAGTGTGATCCGCGGCATGTACGACGCGTTCGCCGTGGGCGATGTGCAGGCGGTCCTGGGGGCCATGCACCCAGACATCGTCTGGAACGAGGCCGACAACTTCCCCTACGCCGACGGCAACCCGTATGTCGGGCCCCAGGCCGTGCTCGACGGCGTCTTCGCACGCTGCGCCGGCGAGTGGAACGGCTTCGCGGTCAGGATCGAGGAGCTCCTCGACGCCGGCGAGACCGTCGTCGCCCTCGGCCGGTACACCGGCGTCTACAAGGCCACGGGGCGCGAGCAGCACACCCAGATCGCCCACATCTGGCGCCTCAAGAACGCTAAGGCCATCGCCTTCCAGCAGCACGCCGACACCCTGCATGTCGCGCAGGTGACGGGGGCGGTCTGATGGCACTCAAGGTCATCGGCGCCGGCTACGGCCGCACCGGAACCGCATCGCTCAAGCTCGCCCTCGAGCGCCTCGGCTTCGGCCCCTGCCACCACATGAGCGAGGTCCTCCACCGCCCCGAGCGCATCGACCTCTGGCGGCGCATCGGCGAGGGCGAGCCCCTGTGGGACCAGGCCTTCGAAGGCTACAACAGCACCGTCGACTGGCCGGCCTGCACGCACTGGCGGGCCCTCATGCACCGCTACCCCGACGCGAAGGTCATCCTCTCCCGCCGCGATGCCGGGAAGTGGTTCGAGTCGGTCAACACGACCATCCTCGAAAGGCGCGTCTGCGATGCCCTGACGATCACCCCCATGGGCCCCATGCTCCAGGCCAACATCTGGCGCCTCTTCGACGGACGCATGGAAGACCGCGAGTACATGATGGCCGCGTTCGAGCGCCACTGCTCAGAGGTCGTCGGCACCGTCCCCGAGGACCGGCTCCTGGTCTTCGAGGCCAAGCAGGGCTGGGCCCCGCTCTGCGAGTTCCTCGGCGTTCAAGCCCCCGACGCGCCCTTCCCCCACCTCAACACCCAGGAAGAGATCACGCAGATCATGGACCGACTCGCCGACGAGATCCTCGGCTCCGGGGCACAATCCGCCAGCCACGATTTCGCTGACGGGATCTACCGGGGCACGCAGGGCGGCGGCTAAGCGCCGGGCTCGCGACTCGGACACGGCCCGATGCGGCAGGTGCACCGCCCGGTGCATGGCGTCGAGGAGCACCCGCCCGATGTCGCGGGTCAGTATGGGGCAAGTGGGGAGGGCGATCGGGGGGCGTTGGGTGCCCTGGGCACGCCGGCTCGATGAGGAGGGCGAGGGTGCGGAGTGCGGCGCGCGGGCAAGGCGCCGGGCGGGCATGGGCGTGGCGGCCTTGATGGGCCTGATCGGGTGGCCACCCTCCCGAATGGGTGGGTTTGTTGCCGGTGATCTACCCAGAGCCTTCGGCCTACAGTGCAGCGAGAAAGCGGTCTGATCGCGTCGACGAGTGACCATGCGGGCGGTCCTAGGACCCCCGCGCACCAGGAGACCACCGATGAAGAAGTGCTCGCCCGCTGCCGAACCGGGGCGCGATGCGGAGGCGGTATCGGATCGTCGTCAGTTCCTGGCCGTGGGCGCCGGGCTGATTGCGGCGCCGATGCTCATGGCCAGCGCCGAGGCCCGCGGCGTCGCGCGGGGGGACGGCCCGACCGGCGCGTCCACGGCGCGGTTTCAGCCGGGCGAGGGCACGCAGACCGTCACACTCAACAACGGTGTGAAGATGCCGAACCTGGGATTCGGGACCTACCAGATGGGCGGGGAGGAGTGCGAACGGAGCGTCATCGAGGCGATCGAGACGGGCTACCGGTTGATCGATTCGGCGTCTGCCTATCGCAATGAGGAGGCCGTCGGCAACGCGGTGCGGAAGAGCGGCGTGCCGCGTGAGGAGCTGTTCGTAACGACCAAGCTCTGGGTCTCGGACGCGACCTACGAGCGTGCCAAGGGCGCGTTCGAACGATCGATGGAGCTGCTGGGATTGGAGTACCTGGACCTGTATCTCATCCACCAGCCGTACAACGATGTGTACGGGGCGTGGCGCGCGATGCAGGAGCTGTACGGGGAGGGGCGGATCAAGGCGATCGGGGTGAGCAACTTCCACCCGGACCGGGTGATGGACCTGATCATCCACCAAGAGGTCAAGCCGGCGGTGAACCAGCTCGAGACGCATGTGTTCCACCAGCAGGCCGCGTCGCTGGCGTTCCTGAAGGAGCAGGATGTGCAGATGGAGGCGTGGTCGCCGTTCGCGCAGGGCAGGAGCGACTTCTTCCAGAACGAGATGCTGCGGTCCATCGGCGAGAAGTACGGGAAGACCGTGGCGCAGGTCGCCCTGCGGTGGCAGCTGCAGCGGGGCGTGGTCGCCATCCCCAAGTCGTCCTCGAAGGAGCATATCGTCGAGAACTTCGAGATCTTCGACTTCGAGCTCAGCGCCGAGGACATGGCCGAGATCGCCACGCTGGAGACCGGGACGAGCGTGTTCTTCGACCACCGAGACCCGGGGGTCGTGAGGATGATCAGCGGGCGCCGACGCGACCGATAGGCGGTCCCCGGCGGGAGCGTTGCGGCCTTCCGTGCTGCTCGGCGGCGGGAACCGGCGCATGCCGCAAGCCCGCACCACAAGTGCGCGGCGTCGCGGGGCGGTCGTCGACCGCGCGGGCGGGTTGTCGGGGCAGGGTCGGGGGCGTTACTCGGCGTCGGCCAGGGGCATGACCTCGATCTTGCGGATGCTG
>CAYJPX010000136.1:0-7702 GCA_964372195.1 uncultured Phycisphaeraceae bacterium | reverse complement strand
TTTTTTTGGGGCGGGGGGGGGGGTCTTCCCCCGCCCCCGGGGGGTCCTCCCCCCCCCGCGGTGGTGCAGCCGCGTGGCCTTCCCTCGAAGTCACGCTCAGCCCCCACTACCCCCGGAGAGGCGGCCCGGACCGAAGTTCACGGCGCTGGCCGCCACCCCCCGCTACCGCCCCACCGCATCCAAACACAAAACCTCGAACACCACATGCGCCGCGAGAAAGGCGGTAATCCCCGCCGGGTCACGGTCGGGCAGCACCTCCACCACATCCGCCCCCACGAGGTTCACCCCGCGCAGCGACCGCAAGATCCCCAAGACCTCCGCGCTCGTGAACCCACCCGGGCACGGCGTGCCGGTCCCCGGCGCGTACGCCGGGTCCACACAATCGATGTCAAAGGTCAGGTACGCATCCTCGCCCCCGATCTCCCGCACAAACTCGGCCAGCCTCTCCGGCCCCTCGGCCTGCCACTGCCCGTGCGTGATGATCCGCACGCCGTGCGCCGTCGCAAAGTCCAGGTCCGCCTTCGAGTTCAGCGGCCCCTTCACCCCGATCGAAATCATCCTCCGCGGATCGACCAGCTCCTCCTCGATCGCCCGGATGAATGGCGACGCGTGCCCCCACCGCTCCCCCCACACGCTATCGACCGTGTCGAGGTGGCTGTCGAAATGCACCAGCGCCAGCCCCCCCGCCGGCCGCCCCCGCCGCTGCCAGGTCGCCTTGATGTTCGCGTACGCGATCGAGTGGTCCCCCCCCACCGCCAGCAGCTTGGTGTGCCCCGCCTCGCCCAGCCCGGCCGCAAACCCGACCACCCGCTCGGCGTTCTCTTTGCAGTCGTAGGGCGACACCGGCGCATCCCCCGCGTCCGCCAGGCTCAACACCCCGCACACATCCACATCGTGCTCGATCGAGTACCGCTTCACATACTGCGATGCCTCCCGAACCGCCCGAGGCCCAAACCGCGCCCCCGGCCGGTAGGTCACCCCGCCGTCGAACGGCACGCCGTAGATGGCCCAGTCGACCGGCAAACACTCCACCGCCACAAGCTCCAGCAGCGGATACCGGCAGAAGGTCGCCACGCCGGCAAAGCGGGGGAACTGGCGGGGGTCGGGGAGAATCGTCGGCATACTCACTCGCTCTCCGGGCGCGATCCCGGGTTGTTCTTCTGCAGTTCATCTGTGTGCCCACGAATGGGAACGCCGCACTCGGGGCAGACCGAGCCGACGATCTTGGTCAACGGATAATCGCAGACCGGGCATCTTCCGATCAGATCTCGTGTGCACAACCGCATGACTTTGGAGCCGCCGAAGATCAGGTACAAGCCGAGCCCGAGCGAGAGCCCATACCCACCGATCAAGGCGAAGACCCGTGCCGCGTTCCCTGGGCTGGCCCATCCACCCCCGCCGAACATATCTGGCAGGTAGGCGAGGTACCCAATCAGGCCGGGAGTCATCTGCAGAACCACAAGTATCCCGATCCCCCGCAGCAGCAGCCGAAACCACGCGAGCTCGCTCATCCCGCACCACCCCGCCAAACAGGGCCTCGGTGGCGACGAAGGACCAGCAACCCACCGACCGCGACGCCAGCCAACCCGTGCCCGGAAGAAAGAAACAGGTCCCACAGGTCAAGCCGGTGCAGCCGCTGGAAGCCGAGATCAACATACCCGCCGACGCCCGGAGAAGCGAGGGTGGGGTCCGGAGACCGGATCACGGATTCGATCACGCTTCCCACCGCACCGGCAGACTCTGGGAGGAAAAGCAACACGAGCACGATGCCGCCCGCGCGAACGAGCAGTGTTCGGACGCGTGCATCGTTTCCCGGCTCTCGCGAGTCTTGAATAAAAGGCGGAGTCCACATGTCCATAGCCTACCGCAAACCTCTGGGGCGAGCTCGGCCTGTGTCACACGATCCACCCATCCTCCACCCGCATCCCCTCCGGCACCGCCGCCCCATTCCCCGACTCCACCATCCCCGCCACCGGGTACGCGCAGTAGTCCAGGCTGAACGACCCCGCCGGCCTGTGGTTCCCCGAGTGCCCCAGCCCCCCGAACGGCAGCTTGCTGCTCGCCCCCGCCGTCCCGGTGTTCACATTCACGCACCCGGCCCGGGCCTCATCGAGGAAGCGTCCCGCCGCGTCGCGATCCCGCGTGAAGATCGCCGCCGCGAGCCCGAAGCGGGTCGCGTTGGCCTGGGCGATCGCGTCGTCCAGCGAGTCGGAGATGCTCACCCGCACCAGGGGCCCGAAGACCTCGCAGTCGCAGCCCGCGGGCCCCTCCTCTTCGAGCGTGAACCGATCCACGCGCATGACGCCGGGCGACAGGTAATAGCCGTCGCCCTCGGACTCCCTCGCCGACGCCTCGACCAACACCCCACCGCCGGCGGCCGCAAAAACCCGCTGGGCCTCCAGCACATCCCGACGGGCCTCGTCGGAGATGATCGGCCCCATGAAGACCGGGTGCTCGGCCTTGGGGTCGCCGACCACGAGGTTCGACGCCACCTTGCACAGGGCGGGCAGAAACCGGTCGGCGATGTCCCGGTGCACGATGATGCGCCGGGTGCAGGTGCAGCGTTGGCCCGTGGTGACGAACGCCGAGCGGGCGCACTCGATGACCGCCTGCCGCAGGTCGCAGTCGGGCAGCACGACCGCCGGGTTATTGCCGCCCAGCTCGAGCGCGATGATCCGCCCGGGGTAGTCGAGGTTGGCTTCGAGGATCCGCCTGCCCACCGGCCACGAGCCGGTGAAGAGCAGGCCGTCGATGTCGGTGTGCGTCATCAGCGCCGTCGCGACATCCCTGGTTCCTTGGACCAGGTTCAGCACGCCGGGGGGTGCGCCGGCCTCCGTGAGGGCCTGGTCGTGGAACTCCGCCATGAGCTGCCCCACGGCCGCGGACTTGTTGCTCGGCTTGAGGACGACCGTGTTGCCCATCGCCAGCGCCGGCACGATGTGCCCGTTCGCCAGGTGCGCCGGAAAGTTGTACGGCGCGATCACCGCCATCACCCCGTGGGGGCGGAACCAGGTGCGCCCGACCCGCGAGTCGGCGAGGGGGATCTCCCACCCCGTCACCCGCCGGAAGGCCCCCTGGTCGGAGGTGTCGAGCGTGATATCCACCTTCGCCGCCAGGGCGGCGGCCTCGCCCGTCGCGTCCCACATGACCTTGCCGGTCTCGTCGGCGATCAGGGACGCCATGTCGGCCTGCCGTGCGCGGCAGATCTCGGCATAGCGGCGCAGCACCGCGAACCGCCGTTCACGCCCCCACCGGGCCCAGCCGCCCTGGGCCTCACGGGCCGCCAGCACCGCGGCGTCGACATGCTCCAGCCGCGAGGACGCCTGCCAGACAATCTCCGACGGCCTCGCGGGATTCACCGAGACGATCCCATCACCCGTGAGCGGTACCCATCGCCCGCCGATGAGGTCCGCCGGTCCTCGTGCCAGCATGTTTCCCATCAGTCCACCCGCTCCGGTTCTGAGCCCGCCTGGGCGCCGGCGTGGCGCTCGACCGGCCTGATCCCGTCGGTCATGTCCGTCACGCCGACCTCATCCCCGGCCTTCACCCCCAGCACCTCCATCGCGTCCGCGGGGATCGACACCCGCCCCCCGGCATCGAGCCGGAACGGGCCCCACACCGCGAAAAACTCGCCGTCCTTGTGCAGCATGCTCACCATCCCCTCGCGGTCGCACGCCCCGGCCTCGGCCGCCTCGCCCAGCTCGCGCGGGCCGGTCATGCCCACCAGCGGGATCTCATCGGTCGCCGCCTCGAGCTGCGGCCCGGCATCAAACGGATCGACGAAGTCCTTGAACGCGAAGCCCAACTGCTCCAGGATCCGACGCGCCGGGGCGGTTTCCTTGTGCACCACACCCACCACATCCCGCGCCGCCGGGGGCAGCAGCGACAGGTAGATATCCTCGTGCGGCAGGAGCGCCGCGATGAACTGGCGTGACCGCCCGCACTGCGTGTCCGCCTCGGTGTAGCTCAGGGGGATGAACCGCCGCCCCAAGTACTCCCAGAACAGGCTGCGCCCGTCCTCGGTGATCGGCGCCATCATCTCCCCGAGCACCCGATCGGCGAAGGTCTCCCGCCGCATCCCGATGAAGTGGAACCGCACCCAGCTCAGGAACCGCCCCAGGTTCGCCCCACGCGATGCCGACTGCAGGATCAGCCCCCCGATCTCCGTCGGCCCCGTCTCATCCTTGTACAGCCGCGCGATGACATGCGAGGTCCCCGTCTTGATGTCGTCGGCAAAGAAGTGCCGCTTCTCGAGCTTGAACCCGTAGTTGGGGTTCCCCGGCCCCCCCATGTGCGCGATCAGTTGCGAGGTGCCCAGCACCGACCCCGTCGAGGTGTCCTCCAGCACGAACATGAACTGGTCGGTGTCGGCCAGCCCCGCCGTCAGCCCCTGCACCTGCGCCCCCCGGCTCTTGGCCTTGGGCCCCTTCAGGTCCTTGCGCCGCCCGGTCCGCGAGGCCGCGCGCTGGAACGACGCACGGCTCACCGAGATCTTCGCCGAGATCGCGTCGTTGTCGGCCGGCAGGTTGATAAAGTGCACCGTCCGCGCCAGCTTCAACAGCGTGCCGATGTCCTCAGCCCGTGCTCTGCGGATGACAAACACTGCTCGCTCCTCAAGCCGCTCCGGCCGCGGCAGGCCCGACTCAATCCGCCGCCGCCCGCGCCAGACCGCGCTCCACGCACCCGAACACCCGCGGCCAGTCCTCCAGCTTCATCACGCCCAAGGGCGGCAACATCCGCAGGTGGTACGGCCCGTGCCCGCACGAGAAGAGCAGCACCCCCTCCTCAAAGCAGGTCTTGAGCGCCTTGCCGATCAGCGACTTCGACCCGCCGAAGGGGCTGAACCGCATCATCCCGCCCCAACCGCCCACCGGCCCCCTGGGCGTCGCCGTCAGCCGCCCCGGCTCGATCGCCGGGAACCACTCAGGATGCCTGGCGGCCAACGCCTCGGCCTGGACCCGGAACGCCGCGAAGTGCTGCGCGATCCTCCCGCCCTCGCCGTAGAAGTCCCCCTCCACGAGCCGCCTGAGCACGAAGCTCCCCGCCTTGCACGCCGCCCCGCTGCCGGTAAAGGTCGCGCTGAGCAGCCCCGGCCCGGGGTTGTACGCCTCGGTGAACAGCGTCGCGCACACCTGCGTCATCTTGCCCACCGTCACGACATCGACATACTCCCCCAGCCCGAGCCCGTCGTACGCGAACATCGAGGTCGTCCGCCCGAAGGTCTGGATCTCATCGTCCCACACCGCGATCCCGTGCTCCTTGCAGATCTTCATCAGCTCGACAAAGAACTCCCGCGGCGCCGTGTTGAACCCGCCCTCGCCCTGCACCAGCTCGAAGATAAAGCACGCATGCTGACCCGGATACCGCTCGATAGACGCCCGCAGGTGATCACACACCATCTGGATGTGCCGCTCGACCCCGAGCCGCGCCGCCGCCGACTCGTCATAGAACGGCATGTAATCGACCAGCGTCGAGAGCGGCAGACCCACGCGGTTGCCCGCCGAGTCGCCGATCTGCGACATCGTCACCGTCCGCCCCATGAAGCAGTCCTTGAACGCCAGCACCCGCGGCGCCCCGCCGCTCTTCTGGAAGCAGAGCTTGAGCGCGTTCTCATTAACCAACGCCCCCGACGCCGCGACAAAGCAATGCCGCAGCCCCGACCCCTTCGCCGCCTCCGCGAGCAGCAACTCCGAAAACTCGTACGGCTCGAACCCCGACTGCAGGTTGCCGTGCATCACCGTGTCCGCGATCGACCCCAGCACCGTCTCCCGGATCAGCCCCGGCTCCGAGTGCCCGAAAAAGTGCACCCCGATCCCGCAGATCATGTCCCACTTGACTGACCCATCCGCCAGCTCCACCAGCGCCCCGTTGCCGAGACCCGACCCGATGTAGGGGTAGAGCAGCGCCCGCCCCCGCGCTGCCCCCGCCCGCGCCATCAGCCGGGCGTAGTCCTCGGCCAGCTCCTCACGCGGCTGCCTGACCTCCGTGATCTCCGCCGCGTGCTCGCGCACCGACTCCAGGATCGACTCGATCCCCGACTCCACACCCGCCGAGCCGAAGAACCGGCCCCCCGCCGTCGCCTGGTCGATCGCCCCGCCGAGTGTGCTTGTGGTTGTCTGCGTCATCGATCCATCCTCGCTGTAACCCAGGGGCGACGACCCGCCGCCCTGCCCATCGGGCCCGCTCGCCGGCGTGCTCCGTGCCGCCTCATTATCGGTCGCTCGACCACGCCCCGCCCGCAATCCTCGCCAGCAGCACCGCAAGGAGCTGGCAACGCTCGACCAGGCTGCTGACATCGATCCATTCGGCCGGCGTGTGAAGCCCACCACCCCGAACGCCCAGCGTATCGATCGTCGGCAGCCCCGCCGCCTGGAGTTGATTGCCGTCGCAGACGCCCCCCGTCCTCGCAAACGGCAGGCTCTGCCCCAGGCTCTCGGCCGCCGACCGCGCCAACAGGGCCAGTTTCTCGGTCCCCGGAAGCATGGGCTTGGCCGGGCGGTTGAAGTCCCACAGCACCTCGACCCGCGGCAGCCCATCCCCCGCCGTCGCCAACGCCTCCAGGCGTCCCGAAAGCTCCTCGGCCCCCGCCTGGTCGGCGTACCGCACATTCCCCCACGCCACCGCGAGGTCGGGCACCGCGTTGGTCGCGTTCCCGCCCCGAAGCGGGCCCACGCTCAGGATCAGCCCGCGGGAGGCGTCGGGCACCTCCGCCAGCGCCACCAACCGCTCGGCCAGCGCGGTCACCGCCGACACCCCCGACCCGAAGTCACGCCCCACATGCGCCGACCGCCCATGCGCCCGCACGCAGAACTGCCCGCTGCCCATCCGCTCCACCGCCAGCTTGCCGCCGGGCAGCGCCGGCTCAACCGCCAGCCCCACATCGTGCCCCCGGGCCGCCGCGGCCAGCGCCCCGTCCGAGTGGTACGACCCGGTCTCCTCGTCGCTATTGAGCAGGAAGCTCCACCCGCAGTCGATACCCGCTTCCTCCAGGCACTCCAGCGCCGCGACCGCGATGACCAGCCCGCCCTTCATGTCCACACACCCCGGCCCCGTCGCGGTCTTACCGCCGGGCGAGACGAGCAGCTCGCGAAAGTCGCCCCCGGGATCATGCACCGTGTCCAGGTGCCCCGCCAGCAGCACGCGGGGCATCCCGGCGCGCAGCCGCCCGCACACCGCCGTCGGCGGCATCGGCGCGGTGAGATCCCGCCCGTACAGCCAATCCGGGGCACGCTCGCCGGGCACCAACTCGGTCGCAGCCCCGAGCGCCTCGAGCCTCGCGGTCAACCGCTCGCGGGTTTCATCCAGCGCCGCGGCGTTGCGCCCCCCGGTCGGCAGGCCCACATGCAGCCGGAGGTCCGCCAGCAACCCCCCCGCGCGGGCCGCGACCAACGCGCATACCCGCTGCTCGGCGGCGCTCAGGGCTTCGAGCCGAAGGTCAGCCATGCGACAACCCTAGCGCATGCCACGCCCCGGTGAGCCCGACGCCCCCCTCCCCCCCGCGCTCCGCGATCGTCTCGACCACCGCCAACCCCACCCCGAGCACGCCCATCGCCAGCACCACCAGCTTGACCAGCCGGGCCGCCCGATCCGCCCGACCCCGCCCGATCGGTTCCCCCACCGCCTCGCGCAGCCGCGCCCGACGCCCCTCGATCGACCCGTGCCGGAAGGTAAACCGGTCGGCGGGGAACCCGTTGATCATCGC
>CAYJPX010000135.1:4863-7909 GCA_964372195.1 uncultured Phycisphaeraceae bacterium | reverse complement strand
GGGGGCCATACCCGCCCCGGCCCCCCCTCCCCCCCCCCCCCCGCGGGGCGCTACTACTCGTCTGCCTGGTGTCGGGAGCACAGAACTCCTTGGGGTCGAGGACGATCTCCGTGAACTGAATCCCGATTTCGTGCAGCATGTGCTCCAGGTGTCGGCAAACACGCACCCGCCCCTGCACGGACACCTTGACGCCGTCGAGCTTCGTGAGCTCGATGGTGCATACGGTGTCCTTGTGCAGGAACCCGCGGTAGATAACCGCCATGCCGCCGCAGGAGAGATTGCGCCCGATGACACATGTCGTGACCTTCGTTCCCCCCGGATGCTGGGCACTGAACAGAATCGGGCCGCTCCGATACTCGAACCGTGAGTTCACCCTCTTGTCGCTCACCGGTGACTTCCGGCCGTGCCTGTCGATCTCGTCCAACAGGCGTACAAGCTCCGCGTACTCCACTCCCATCCATCGACTGTACTCTGGCTTTCCCATGGCGAGCCCCTATGCGGCGGGTGACACTGGTGAATCACCCCCCCTGCCGCTGGCGGCTTGCCCGCCAGTGCATGCCGCGTCGGATCCTCCCGCACGGGCGGGCAAACCGCGCGTGGAGGCGTGGTCGCACGGCCGCGACCCTCTCTCACACATTGCAGCTCTCGAACGCCTCGCGCAGGCTCGCCACCGGGTCGCGCGCCGGGATGAACTCCTGGCCCAGGAAGCCGGTGTACCCCGTCTCCACGATCGCACGGCATATGGCGGGGTAGTAGAGCTCCTGGTTCTCGTCGATCTCCCGCCGCCCGGGCACGCCGGCGGTGTGGTAGTGGGCGATGTGCTGGTGGCTGTCGCGGATGGTGCGGATGACATCGCCCTCCATGATCTGCATGTGGTAGATGTCGTAGAGCAGCTTGAACCGGTCCGAGCCGACCTTCTGGACGAGCCGGACGCCCCACGGCGTCTTGTCGCACATGTACCCGCCGTGGTCGACCCTGCTGTTGAGCAGCTCCATGATGATGGTCACGCCGGCCTCCTCGGCCAGCGGCACGACCTTCTCGAGGGCGGCGGCGCAGTTGTCGAGCCCCTGCTCGTCGGAGAGGTCGGGGTGGCGGTTGCCGCTGAAGATGATCATGTTGGGGATGCCCGCGTCGCGGACCTTGGGGAGCAGGTCCTTGCAGTCGGCGACGAACTTCTCGCGGCTGGCGGGTTGGTTGATCCCGCCGCCGATCGAGACCGGGCCGTTGGCGACGGCACAGTCCAGCCCGTGCTCGCGGACGATCGCCCAGTCGGGCTCGGAGAGGATTTCGACCGAGCGGTAGCCGAGGTCGACCGCGTGGCCGCAGAGGGTCTTGAGGTCCATCCCGCCGAAGCACCAGCGGCAGATGGACTGCTTGAGCGGGCCCCGGTGGGCGTGGATCGTGCCGCCCTCGGGCTGGGGGAGAGCCCTGCCGACTCCGACGGCGTTGGCCCCGGTGGCCAGTGCGCCCGCGCCGACGGCCATCGCGCCCAGTGCCTGCCTGCGGTCCATGGTCATGCTCGACTCCTCTCCGCGGCCGCGCCGCGTGCCTCGTGCCGTGTGCCTCTTGCCTCCTTACGAGTATATTCGGTTCTGCCCGATGACTCCGCACCCTTCCAACCTGGCCTCGCTCACCCGGCGTGCCGCCCTCGGCACGCTCGCGGTCGGGGCGGCCGGGTGGGCGCTGATGCCGGCTCGCCCGCGCTCTCGGGCCGGGGTTCCCCGGGGGCGGGTCGAGCTGACCTACTGGGAGAAGTGGACCAACCGCGAGGGCGAGGCGATCCAGGCGGTCGTCGACCGGTTCAACCAGATGCAGGACCGGATCTGGGTCCACCGCATCCCCGTCGCCGACATCACCAGCAAGGCGATGGTCGCGATCGGCGGCGGCGACCCGCCCGACCTGGTGGGGTTCTTCACCTACAATGTCCCCCAGTTCGCCGAGGCCAACGCCATCATGACGATGGATGAGTTCGCCGAGACCGACGACGGGCTCCCGGCGTTCGACCCCGAGACCTACGCCCCGGCGGTGCGGCGGCTCCTGAGCTACCGCGGCAGGCAGTGGGTGGGGGTCAACACCTGCTACACGCTCGGGCTCTACTACAACCGCGAGCACCTGCGGGAGGTCGGGCGCGACCCCGACCGGCCGCCGCGGACGCTGGGCGAACTGGACGAACTGGGCGAGGCCCTGACGGTGCGCGCCGCCGACGGGCGGATCGAGCGGGCCGGGTTCCTGCAGAACATGCCCGGCTGGTGGCCGACGATCTGGCCGATCTTCTTCGGCGTGGATGTGTACGACCCCATCGCCGACGCGTGCACGATCGGGAGCGAGACCGCCGTCCGCGCATACGAGTGGGTGCAGGCGACGGCCCGGCGGTTCGGGCCCGAGGCGAGCAAGTCGTTCATGGCGTCGTTCCTGCGGAGCAACCACTCGGCCCAGGACCCGTTCATCAGCGGGCGGGTGTCGATGATCATGCAGGGGCCGTGGATGGCGAACTTCATCAACGCCTTCAACCCCTCGCTCGACTACGCCGCGGCGCCGTTCCCCGTCGCCGACGAGCTCGCAGGCGCCGGGGTGCTGCCGGGGCTGCTCGAGGCCGATGTGCTGGCGATCCCGCGGGGCTGCCCGCACCCCGAGGAGGCGTGGACCTTTTTCAAGTTCATGCAGAGCGTCGGGACGCAGGAGGCCCTCGCCCGCGCCCACTGCAAGCCCTCGCCCATGCGCACGACCAGCCCGGGCTTCGCCGCGGGGCACGGCAACCCGTTCGTCGGGGCGTTCGACGCGATCGCCAAGAGCCCGGAGGTGAAGGTCCTGCCGCAGACGCGGGTGTGGAAGCAGTTCGGCGACATGGCGGGGAGCATGTTCGACGCGGTGTGGATGGGCGCGGATGTGCGCACGGCGCTGGGCGTGCTGGAGGGGCGTGTGAACGAGCGGATCGCGATCGACGCCGAGCGGAGGAAGAGAAGGAAGGAGTAGCGAGGCAAGCATGTGTGCCACGGCCATCTTGGCCGTGCGGAACCGTACAACACCCCCGCACGGCCGACACGGC
>CAYJPX010000135.1:0-4853 GCA_964372195.1 uncultured Phycisphaeraceae bacterium | reverse complement strand
GCACCCAGCCGACCGCCGCGGACATGCCCTCTTCATCGAGCCCATCCCGACGAACCGCGCGCCGCCACCTGCTGCTGGGCCTGGCGTGGACGAGCCCGTTCCTGCTGGGGACGCTGCTGTTTTTGCTGATCCCCGCGGGGATGAGCCTGTACTTCAGCTTCACGGAGTATTCGCTGATCGAGCCGCCGCTGTTTGTCGGGCTGGACAACTACCGGCAGATGGCGGGGGACTCGCTGTTCTGGAAGGTGGTGGGCAATACGGCGGTGTACGCGCTGGGGTCGGTCTTGATCGGCACGCCGTTGGCGATCGGGATCGCGGCGTTGATCGAGGCGCGGGCCCGCGGGGCGTCGTTTGTGCGGGCGGTGGTGTTCTTCCCGACGCTGGTGCCGATCGTGGCGGCGTCGATCGGGTGGATGTGGCTGTACGCGGGGGAGTTCGGGCTGGTGAACCGGGCGCTCGGGGCGGTCGGGCTGTCGGGGCACGACTGGCTCAACGACCCGGCGACCGCGATGGCGTCGCTGATCGTGATGAGCCTGTGGTTCATCGGGTCGCCGGTCATCATCTATGGCGCGGCGATGCGGGATGTGCCGCGGACGCTGTACGAGGCGGCCGACCTCGACGGCATGGGGCCGGTGACGCGGTTCCTGAGGGTCACGCTGCCGATGATCTCGCCGGCGGTGCTGTTCAATGTGGTGGTGTCGGTGATCTGGTCGCTGCAGGTCTTCGCGGTGCCGGCGATCATGACGCGGGGCGGGCCGAACGAGGCGACGAATGTGTACGCGCTCTATGTCTACCGCACCGCGTTCGACTACGGGCAGATGGGCTACGCCAGTGCGCTCGCGTGGGTGCAGCTGCTGATCACGCTGGTGCTCGCGCTGGTGATCGTGCTTGTGGCGAGGAGGTTTGTGTACTATCGGAGTTGATGTCCTGGGTGACGGCGGGAAGCGGATCTGAGTCCTGAGTCCTGAGTCCTGAGTCCTGAGTCCTGAGTCCTGAGGTTTGAGATCTGAAATCTGAGATTTGAGATTATGAGATCGCGCCGGTCCAACCCCCTCGCCCGCCTCGCGCTCCACGCCGTCCTGGCGTTGGTGGCGATGGCGTTCGTGACGCCGCTCCTGTGGATGGCCGCCACCGCCCTGCGCCCCGCCGACCAGACGCTCGACCCGACGGTGGGCCTGCTGCCGCGGATCGAGGCTGAGTCGGCCGACGGCAGTATGCAGCCGCTCTCGCCGGCAAACCCGCACTATTGGTCGGGCGTCGCGGGGGTGGTCGCGGACAACACCCGGGGCGTGCTCGACAGCCCCACGCACGACTTCCCGCTCTACATGCAGAACTCGCTCAAGGTCGCCCTGCTCAGCGTGCTGGGCATGGTGCTCAGCTCGGCGGTGGTCGCCTACGGCCTGTCTCGGATCGAGTGGCGCGGGCGCACGGCGGTGTTCATCATCGTGCTCGCGACCATGATGATGCCCTTCACCGTCATCATGGCGCCGCAGTACCTGCTCTTCCGCCAGCTCGGCTGGATCGGCACCTTCCGCCCGCTGTGGGCGCCCGCGTGGTTCGGCGGGGCGTTCAGCATCTTTTTGCTCCGCCAGTTCTTCATGGGCATCCCCCGCGACCTCGACGAGGCGGCCCGCATCGACGGGTGCGGGCACTGGCGGACCTTCTGGCTGGTGATCATGCCGCTGAGCCGGCCGGCGCTGGCGGTGGTCGCGCTGTTCCAGTTCATGGGCGTGTGGAACGACTTCGCGGGGCCGCTGGTGTTCCTCAACCACGAGCGGATGTACACGGTGGCGCTGGGCCTACAGATGTACCAGAACCAGCACGGCGGCGTGCCGTGGAACCTGGTGATGACCGCGAGCCTGCTGGCGACGCTGCCGGTGCTGGTGGTGTTCCTGCTGGCGCAGAAGTCGATCGTGGAGGGTGTGGCGACGCAGGGGCTCAAGGACTAACAACAGAGCCCGAAGCGCCAGCGAGGGTCCAACGCCCGAAGTTCAACTATCACCGCGGAGCACGCGGAGAGCGCGGAGTAGGGCATTCACCACAGAAGCACAGAGATCACAGAGAAGGGTCGTGTGGCGAGCCGACCGTGCTGCATCTTCTCTGTGCCCTCTGTGCTTCTGTGGTGAGCGCCTTTACACCGCTGGCCCCGACGCGCACCGCACGACCTGACCCACGCTGATCCCCACATCGAGGTCCGTGCCGTCGATCTCTACCTCCCGCGTCTCGCCCGCGAGCATGGTGAAGCAGTTTTCCGCGGCCCGGGCGTTCGCGCCGAGCAGGTCCGCGGCGAGGATGATGTCGCGGGCGAGGGCGTCGGCTTGCAGGCGGACCACGGCCCGGTCGCCCTCCCGCACGAGGACCGCACGCAGCGGCGACTCGGGCAGGTGCAGCCGCAGATCGCGCTCCCAGAACCAGATGTCCCGATCCCCGGCGCACTCGATGACCAGCACCTCGGCCGTCCGATCGCCCGGCGCGCCGACGAGATCGAGCAGCCCGTCCACCCGCGCGACCGCCCGAGCGCCGGCCTCGATCGACGCCGTCGTGGCCGCGAGTTCGAGGCCGGTGAACGACACCCGCCGGACGATGCACTCGCCCTCGAACGCCTCGTCGGTGTCGTTGACCAGCACGGCGCTGAGGGGCTCGGCCTGGGGGCTGGAAAGCCCCCGCCCCTGGGGGAGCGGCTGGATGGTCAGCCGCCGCGGGGCGAACGCACGCCGGACCGCGTACCACGCGGGCTTCGGCCTGCCCGCATAGTCGATCAACGACCAGCTCTGGCACGCCCAGCAGTCGTTGAGCTGCCAAACGAGCGCCCCCATGCAGCGGGGCGAGTTGGCGCGGAGCCACTCGATGTGCGTGGTCAGCGCACGGGCCTGGAGCACCTGCGTCTGCCAGAGCCAGCCCCGCAGGTCTCCGGGGCCGGAAAGCCCCGGCCCCTGCTGGGGGTGCCGGAAGTGCTCGGGCAGCACCGGGTCGTACGCGACCTTCGACCCGCCGGTCTGGCGCAGCCGGTGCTCAAGCGCACGGCGCACCGTGTCATCCCAGGCGGGCGCGTCGCGTAGAGCCCCTCGCGCGCGCGGGGGGCTCCATCCCTTGCCGATTCGGGCGTTTCGAGATCATCGAACACCCCCGCCTCCCACAGCGTCCGCTCGCACGCCGGTGCGATCCTCCCGAATTCGCTCACAAACCGCGGCACGATCTGGCGCACATCCTCGAAGTGCAGGTCCCAGGTGTGCCGGTCGCCGTGGTCGGGGTCGCGGACATCAGCGATCTGCGCCGGATCGAACCGGAACGGGCCGTGCTCACCCGCGACCGGCCCCCTCGACCAGGGGCTGTTGGGCCAGTAGGGGACAGTCGGGTCGAACCGGGCGACCGTGCGCGGCAGGTCGCGGCACCAGATTCCGAGCCCCCAGTCGGTGTGGCGGGGGCCCTTGTCCTTCCAGCCCCAGTGCTGGTAGCCCTCGACGCACTCGTTGCCGCCGCACCAGAGCACGATGGAGGGGTGCCGTCGCAGGCGGACCATCTGCTCGACGGCCTCCATCGCCGCGTCGTTGGGGCGCGGGCAGACTCCCTCCCGGTAGAGGGCGCAGGCGTACATGAAGTCCTGCCAGACCATGATGCCCAGCTCGTCGCAGGCTTCGTAGAAGCCCTCCTGCTCGTAGAGGCCGCCGCCCCAGACACGGAGCATGTTCATGTTGGCGTCGGCCGCCTGGCTGACGCGTTCGCGGATGCGGTCGGGCGTGGCCTCGGTGGGGAAGAGGGCGTCGGGGATCCAGTTCGCGCCGCGGCAGAAGACGGGCACGCCGTTGACCCGGATGGTGAACGCCGAGCCGATGTCGTCGGGCGAGGTATCGAGCTCGATGGTCCGGAACCAGACGGGCGAACTGGAGCGCGAAACCTCGCCCGCGTGCCGCTGGGTGCAATGCAGCTCATAGATGGGTCGTTCGCCGTAGCCGCGCGGCCACCAGAGCTCGGGGTCTTCCACGACGAGCCGGTGCCTTTCGACCTGGGCCACCCCCTCGACGACTTCGCCCGGCGCCTGCGTGGTGCCGGGGACCTTCATCCCCGCTCGGGTGAGGCGGAGCTCGACCTCCTGACGGCCCGGCACATCGGCGAGAGAAGCGATCATGACCTCGACCGACCACCGGCTGTCGGTCTCGCGCTTCGCCACGGCCCAGCAGCCGCCTGGGCCTGAATCTTGGCCGGTCAGCAGCCCGACCGACCCCGCGATGCCGCTCGTCGCCACCCGCGGCCCCCAGTCCCACCCGAAATTGCACGCCGGCTTGCGGATCATGTTGAACGGGACCCAGCCGAGGAAGTCGCCGTTGTAGGGCAGGCAGGCGTGCTCGGTGTGTGCCCGCTCGACGAACGGCACGGGGGCATGGAGCGTGACGGTCAGCAAGTTCTCGCCTTCACGCACGGCAGGCAGCGCGTTGAACGCGTGCGACATGTGAAAGTTCTCGGCCGAGCCGATCTGCTGGCCGTTGAGCTCGACTCTCGCGACGGTGTCGAGACACTCGAACGACACACACCCCGGCGTCGGGGAGCCTGGTTCGACCACAAACCCCCGCTCATACCGCCAGTCCGTTCGCCCCACCCACTCCTGGTCCCGCTCGGCGTACCCCAGGTTCGGGTGCCGCAGCACACCCGCCCGGATCAGGTCCAGGTGCACGCACCCCGGCACCCGAGCCGGGAACACCCGCCCGCGCACCCGCTCGGGCACGCCCGAGAGGTCGCCGACCGCTCGCACCGTCCAACCGTCGCCGCTGAGGTCCTGGGTGAACACGCCAGCATTGTGGCAGATCCCCAGCCGCCCGTCACGCCGAGCGCGAGATCAACCTCGCACCCCCCTCACC
>CAYJPX010000134.1:0-7954 GCA_964372195.1 uncultured Phycisphaeraceae bacterium | reverse complement strand
CGCGTGGTTTGCCAGGCAACGCACCTCCCCCGCCTCGCTCACGCTCGGCACCCCCTCCGCGGGGCGAAGGGGGAAAATAGTGCCGTCGCTGCGCTCGGCGGGGTCGGGGCTACTCGGCGTGATCGGCCCAGTTGACCTCGCGGCACCACTCGATCGTCTTGGCCAGCCCCTCGGCCAGCTCGACGAAGGGCTTGTACCCCAGCAGCTCGCGGGCCCGGGTGATATCGGCCAGCGAGTGGCGTACATCGCCGGCGCGGGCAGGCTGGTGCTCGGGCGCCAGGTCGGTGCGGTTGCACAGGACGGCGATCTGGCGGGCGATCTCGCCGATGCTCACGCGCTTGCCCGAGCCGACATTGATGACCTCGCCGGCCATCGGGCGTTCGACGCCGCCGGCCTGCATGGTCGCGAGGACAGCGCAGGCGACGAAGGTCAGGTCGCGCGTCTGCTCGCCGTCGCCGTAGATTGTCGGCCTGTTGCCCGCCTGGATGGCGGCGCAGAACTGGGGCACGACGGCGGCGTAGGCGCTGCCGGCGGGCTGGCGTGGCCCGAAGACATTGAAGTACCGCAGGCTCACGGTCTGCATCCTGTAGCTGTGGGCCCAGGCCTCCATGAGCTGCTCGCCGGCGACCTTGGACGCGGCGTAGGGCGAGCGGGGGCTGGGGGCCATGCCCTCGACCTTGGGCAGGCGTTCGGTCTCGCCGTAGGCCGAGCTCGACGCGGCGAAGACCACACGGCCGACATGCGCCGCCCGCGCCGCCTCGAGCACGCGCATCGTGCCGGTGGCGTTGACGGTCCAGGTGCGTTGCGGGTCATCGATCGAGCGCGGCACCGAGCCCAGGGCCGCGAGGTGGAACACCACCCCGCACCCGGCGACCGCCTCGGCGAGCGCGGCGTCCTCGAGGATCGAGGCGTGGATGAACCGCACCCGCTCGGGATCGGTCTCGATCCGCTCGGCCAGGGAGGCGAGGGTCGAGTTGGACAGATCGTCGATGACCGCGACCGACGCGCCCAGGGCGAGCAGGCCCTCGACCAGGTGCCCGCCAATGAAACCCGCCCCGCCGGTCACACAGACCTTTCGGCCCTCGTAAGACCGGCGGAGCGGGGTCACAAGCTCGGCGGGGTACCGCATCATAATGGGGCCCAGCCTACCCGAATCTCTAGCACCCGGCGCCCCAGGCGTTCAGGAACTCCAGCACATCAAGCGTGTTGATGGCCCCATCGGCGTTGAAGTCGCCCGAGGGGTCGCCGGACGACCAGGCGTTGAGGAAGCCGAGGACATCGAGGGTGTCGACCTCGCCATCGGCGTTGAAGTCGGCGGGGCAATCGTTGCACTCGGCGGCGCAGACGCCCCTGGGGTTGGCCAGGTAGGTCTGCAGGCCGGCGTGGTTGGCCCCAGTGCCGTAGTTGCCGCTGTTGGTGCCGCACCCGCCGTGGGTGTGGATGCCGATCGCCATCCCGGTGGCGTCGTCGACGACGGGCGAGCCGGAGTTGCCGCCGGTGGTGTCGGTCTGGTACGAGACCGTCGTCCCGTTGAAGCTGAAGTAGGGCCCGGCGTGGGTCTTCTGGACCTGGTTCCAGGTGGCGGGGATGGGGTTGTAGGTGACCCCGTAGCCGGTGATGCGGATGTTCTGGCCCTGGACTGGCGGGGGGACGGCGAGCTGGTAGGCGTCGCCGTAGGCCTCGTAGGGCGTGAGCCCGGTGTTGGAGTTGGGGAAGACGCCGAAGTAGGCGTAGTCGTTGCCGATGCCGCCACCGTTGTTGCTCTGGCGGCTGGATGTGTCGGGGGCGTACTGGTCCTCGGGTGGGGGGTGGTTGAGGCTGCCGTTGTTGTTCGACAGCGGCACATTGAACTCGACAACATTGACGATGTAGGTGGGTGGGTTCCAGCAGTGGCCCGCGGTCAGGAAGCAGTGGTTGCAGTCGTTGATGAGCCAGCCGGAGCACCCGACGGGCAGCAGCCGGGCGGCGCGGTTATCGGTGGAGAGCTGGCGGTCGTCGGTGGGCCCGCACTGCGACTCGATCACGAACGGCTCGAACTGCGCCTGGACGGTATCGATGCGGACGCGGTTGTCGCCGGTGCCGGGCTTGGCGACGATCTCGATGATCACCTCGTCGCCGTTGAAGTAGGCCGAGGTGTAGCCCCACTCGAGGACATGCCGGGCGTTGAGCCGCTGCTCGGCGCCGTCGAAGGTCGACCGGACGCGGAGTGTGCTGCCCGAGCCGTCGCCGACGAACCCGGCGAGGAGCACCTCGTCGAACTCGACCCGCAGCGCGGCCGCGCCGGGGATGAAGATGCTCTGGCTGAAGACGACCACCTCGGCATCGCCGGTGTTGGCGACCCGACCCGAGTCGACCTTGACCGTCATGGGCTCGGTGACCAGGGGTGCGGTGATGGCCTCCTGGGCGAGGGCGGTGTGGCTCAAGCCCGTCACGGCCGCCGCCGTGAGGACCGCGAGAGACGCCAGATGCGCTCTGGGTGACATGCAGACTTCCTCTCTCTTGCTTCGGGATTCACGCGCCCCAGCGGTGCAAACCACCGGGACGAAGATGGTCGCACAGGACTACGGGTCGGTGAGCGTACCGGCGATGCCCGGAGCACGCAAGCGGTACGCGCCGAATCTGCGCACCGAGCGACCGCGCCGCATAAATCAGGTAATTCCACTGGTATCGCCCCGGGGATCGCACGCAAAAGGGCCGGCGGGAGTTGGCTCCCGCCGGCCCTGACTGCGATTGGAATCCCACCGAGCCGGCCTCAGCAGCCGGTATTCCAGATGTTGAGGAAGGTCAGCACATCGAGGGTATTGATCTGGCCGTCGTCGTTCACATCGGCCTCGGGGTCGCCGGCGCCCCAGGCGTTGAGGAAGGCGAGGACATCGAGCGTGTTGACCTCGCCGTCGCCGTCGAAGTCGGCCTCGCAGAACTCGACGATGGAGATCGTGCCCTCGGAGACGGCGGAGGTGTTGGTCCCGCCGTCGGTGGCCTGGCCGAGGATCCAGTAGGTGCCCAGGTCGAGGTAGGCGGTGTTGATGATGTAGAAGCCCTGGCTGCCCGGCGTGTTGACGCTGGTGGGCATGAGGATCTCGTTGCCGTCGAAGGCGGGCTGGGTGTTGGCCCAGATGGTGACCCAGGTGTCGTTGTTCTCGGGGTCGGAGATATCCCACTCGACCCGGAAGGTCTCCTCGCCCTGGTGGATCTGGACATCGCCGACCGGGGGCTGTGTGATCGCCAACGCCGGGGCCTGGTTGGCCGAGGGATTGATGGTGAGCTTGTAGCTGGGCGAGGTATCACCGCCCCACCCGAAGACGCGGAGGCTGTACCGGCCCGCGGGGATGCCGTTGAGGGAGATGGTCTCGGAGTTCGAGGTGCCGTTGGACTGGGCGAGCCTGGCGCCGGCCTCGTTGTAGAGCTCGAAGTCGAGATCGCCCTGGCCGTGGATGAAGTCGATGCGGGCCGAGTCTTGGCTCGTGCCGGTCGCGGGCTGGTAGAAGCGGAACCAGTCGTCATCGCCGGAGGTGTCGATGCTGAGGGTGTCCTCGACCCGGACGGGGTTGCAGGGGCCGAAGTTGGGGCTGTTGGGCGCGCCCTCGATCCGGCCGGTGGTCTCGGTGCGCGAGTCGTTGGGCTCGAAGCGGTCGGGGACGCCGCCGCTGCCGCCGCCGCCGAGGGTGATCTTGATGCGGGTGATGTTGTTTGACTCGTCGCTCTCGAGGACCGCGTTGCCGGGATCGACCTCGGACTCGAGCCAGTACTCGCCGTCGGGCACGCCGTCGATGGGGATGGACTGGCCGGTCAGCCCCCGGCTGTAGATATCGATCCAGCCGACGCTGAGGCCCTGGATGCTGCTGGAACAGGAATGGAACTGGCCGTCGGGGTCGAAGTTGGGGAGGGAGTTGTCGTAGATTCCCAGGTCGAGGATGCAGAAGCTGGTCTTGGAGCCCTGGGCGACGATGTCTCCCACGCCGTCGTTGTCGATCACCTCGCGGAGCCGGTAGGCGGCCCAGTTATCGAAGTGGATATGGCCGTGGCTGCTGTGATAGGTGAAGTAGCCCGCGTCGCGGTCCCAGTAGGTGCCGTCGGTGTTGTAGACGCGTTGGCGGACTGTCTGTGTGCCGTCGTCGTTGGGGGGGAAGACCCCGTAGAGGTAGAGCTTGCCCAGCCCGATGTTGGCGGTGCCGTTGGAGAGGCGGAGGTAGCGCACGCCGCCCTCATTGGTGACCTGGTTGTCGTAGAGGTCGCTTTCGCGGACAATGATGTCCGGAAGTAGATCGCTCTGGGCGAGTGCGGGCTGGACCGAGGCGGCCGCGGCGGCACAGACGATAATCGGACGCAAATGGCGTTTGAACAAGGCGGGCTCCCTCTGGTCTGGGGGTCAACGGGACAGGCCCGCAGCCTATCCGATGGGCGGGGGAGGAATCAACACTTTCGGGCAGACTTCCTCGGGCGCGACCGCGGGTCGTGGGTCCCGCATGAGGCTGAAAAGGCGACAAAGTTAGCCGTATTCGCGGCGCCTCCGCCGGCGTACTTGGCGGAGTGCCGATCGGGTCGAGCCCAGGCGCCGGCGCTACCGCGCGCCCTGATGGGCCGACTTGCTCCCGTGACTGGCGAATCGCAAAGCAGGTAGACTGCGCCGTCGTTGTTGCCTCCGTTCGGGGCTGAAGATCTGCACTGAAAGGAAACCGCGATGACCACCATGGCAGCCGGCGCGGCCGAGCCCCATTCCGCGATGCACGCCATCTACGCCGCCGCGTACCGCGCGTTCGCGTTCTTCGGTCTGTTCACGCTCTTTGCCATGCCCCTCTGGGGCTTTCGGTACGAGGCCGAGGGCGTGCCGGCCTCGAACTGGGCGTTTGACGCCGCCCTCTACGCGGCGTTTATCGTCCCGCACTTGGTGATGACCCGCTCGTGGTTCAAGAAGGCGGTCTGGCGCAGGCCCGAGGGCCACCCGCGCGAGCGCCGCTTCTACATCTTCGTCACGGTCATCACATGGCTCGCGGTCATCGGCCTGCACCGGCCGCTCTCGGGCGGCATGGTCCACTACCCCGAGCAGTGGGCCGGCGAGATCCGCTTCGTGGGCATCGTCTTCTTCCTCATCTTCATGAAGCTCTTCTTCGAGGGCGTCCCCAACGCCGCGATCGACGGGCTGCTCGGCGTCCCGGGGAAGGTCTCCGCGTTCTCCCACGGCCCCGAGACGCCGCTGTTCACGGAGGGCCGCTACGCGCAGGTCCGGCACCCCATGTACCAAGCGGTGCTCCTCGCCCTGCTCGCCTCGCTGATCATCCACCCCCATGTGGCCCAACTGTTCTGGGGCGGGCTCGTCGGGGGCACCTTCGTCCTCTTCAGCCCCATCGAGGAACGCCAACTCCTCCGCGCCCGCGGCAATGACTACCTCGAATACAAGAAGCAGACCCGCTGGCGTCTCTTCCGGGGCATCTACTAGTGTCCTGCCTTTGAGATCGTCGCTCGATGCTCGTCGATGCGTTCGAGTCCGATCTCCGCGTCGGCGGTCCGCGAAGGCCCGTTCCACCAGATTGAGCCGGCGTGCGCTGGTGGGTGTGAAGCGAAGCCGGTACTCGGGACGGCGTTAGCAGCCGTTGGTCCACAGGTTGAGGAACGCCAGCACATCGCGGGTATCGACCGCCCCGTCGCCGTTGATGTCGGCCCGGGCGTCGCCGGTCGACCAGGCGTTGAGGAAGGCGAGGACATCCTGCGTGTTGACGGTCCCGTCGCCGTTGAAATCGGCGACGCACCGTTCGGTGCGGTAGGCCTTGACATTGGTGCTCACGCCGCAGATCACCAGCGTGCCGTCGGGCCCGATCGCCGGGGCGCCGATGTTGACATTGGTCACGGCGATATCCCAGCGGGGGCTGAGGTCGGCGTTGAACGAGTAGAACCGCCCGTCGGCGAACGACCCGTTCGAGAAGAACACCCGCCCGTCGCGGTCGGCGGCCATGCGCGGGCTAAGGAAGTCGGCATCGACCGAGGCGGACTCGTCGAGCAGGAGCCCGGTCGCGCCGTCGCGGCGCTGGATGGTCGAGCTCGGGCCGATCATGTAGACGCTGCCATCGGGCCCGACACAGAACTCGCTGGTGGTGGTCCACCCGGCGGCGTGGTTCCACAGCTCGTTGATCGCCCCGGCGTCGTCCTCGAAGGCGAAGAAGAAATCGACCGACGGGTTGTTCTGGGTGCGGCTGAGGAAGATCTTGCCGTCGGGCCCGACCATCGGGGTGTTCTGGATCGTGAAGCCGGCCATGACGGGGCTCTGGTACTCCATCGCGCCGGTGTCGAGGTTCATGCGTTTGATGACATGCCCGCCGCCGACGGCGTCGGCGATGTAGACCGCCGCGCCCGAACTGGCGGGCCCGCAGGAGCTGGAGACCGAGCAGGTGCGGGTGACGCTCCAGACCGTGTCGCCGGTGTCGAAATCGATGCGGGTGAGGTTGCGGAAGTCGCCGACGAGCAGGTCGCCGTCGGGCGCGAAGACCACGCCGTCGTACGCCCCGGCGCTCACCTCGTCCTCGCTGATCCAGACCGTGTCGCCGGTGGCGCCGTCGAGGGCGTAGACGCGGGCCGCCGAGGTCGACCCATTGCCGCCACGGCAGGCGAAGACCAGCCCGTCCTTGGCGCCGGCGATCCAGGTCGTCCAGTCGCCGGTCTCGAAGGGGATGTACCGGAACCAGAGCTCGGCCCCGGTGTCGAGGTCCATGGCGACGACGGGGGACTCATCGCTGTTGGGCTCGGGGGGGAAGCCGGTCTGGCGGATCATGTAGACCGTGCGGCCGTCGATGACCGGCTGCCAGGCGATGCTGGAGGGGCGGCCGCCGGACCAGAGCAGGTCGGCGGCGTCGGGGCCCAGCTCGGCGGTCAGGCCGTTGCGTCCGGCGTTGCCGCCGGAGTTGGACCAGGTCTGAGCGTGGGTGGCGGCCCCAGTGAGGGCGAGCAGTCCGAGAACGCGGGCGAAGTGGTGGCGCGGCATGGCTCTGTCTCCGGTCGGCGGGTTGCTCGCCGAGCGGTAGCGTACCGCGCTGAGGGCGGAGCTCCAAGGGGATCGGCGGCCGGGCGGCCCACGGACGCCGCAGGCGGCACTGGTGAACCCCCGTTGTGCCACTGGCGGCTTGCCCGCCGGTGTCGCCGCCGCCGGTTCCTCTCCACACGGGCGGGCGAGCCGCCCGTGGCACAGGCACCGTCTTGCTTCCGACTTCCCCGCGTCTTCTTCTTCGGCGTCCGCGTTCCGGCCTGCATGTGAGGCGGGTTGCCGGCGCGGGCGAGCGCTCACGCTGGCGCGTTGAGCCTCTTTCCCCTGCCTCGACTCCGCGGCCTTCTATGAAGCCGGTCTTGTCAAGCGATCATCGCGAGAAGAAACGGTCCAGCCTTCTATCCGGGTGTCCGGCCCTTGATCGCACACATCGGCCGGCCCCATTCAACTGTGCGGCGACTCCCATTCTCCGCGTCGAGCGCGAGGCCCATTCCGCGAACCGGGACGACGCGGCGTCCGTCCTCCACGACGGCCGCCTGGCCACCCGCCGCCCGCCTTTGGTGCCATCCCACCTACTCGAAGTGGCTCAGCAAGAGCCTCAGAATCGCCTTCGCAGACGGCTCGTCCAGCGAGGCGACTCTCGTGAACCCCGCGTCGCGGACATGCTTCTACCAGCCCAGTCCCATGAGTGGCCCGCGGTGGTCGGCGGCGCGAATGATCTCGACGATTCGCGCCGGGTCTTCGCCCTCCGGCTCGCCGTCGATAACCACGAGGTCAAACCTCGAGCGTTTGATCGCATCGGCACCAGCGCCAAGAGAGGGGGCCGCGACGGCGTTGAATCCCGCCGCCGTGAGCGCTTGCGCGAGCTGGTGCAATCTGGCAGCATGATTGCTGACGCACAGCGCGTCGGCCCATACCGGGAGCGGCCCCCGCGGGGGGGGGGGGGGGGGGGGGGGGGGGGGGGGGGGGGGGGGGGGGGGG
>CAYJPX010000133.1:7787-8178 GCA_964372195.1 uncultured Phycisphaeraceae bacterium | reverse complement strand
GAGTGAGGCTTGGAGGGGTGGAGGGGGCCCAGAGTGCACCGCCCCGGAGGGGGGCGCGGCTGCACTGCCGCGGGGCCTGCACTGCGCTGCGCTTCGTTTGGACCCCGGCACCCGGGGGAGGGGGGCGCGGCGGGAGACGCGAGAGGTATGAGGCTTGGAGGAGTGGAGGGGGCCCAGAGTGCCCCGCCCCGGAGGGGGGCGCGGCTGGGCTCCCGCGGGGCCTGCACTGCGCTGCGCTCCGTTTAGACCCCGGCACCCGGCATCCGACCCGAGGCAGCCAGGGGCGCGAGATTCCGGCGTTCCTCGAGGTGCTTCCGCGGGGCTTGCGGAACGAGGTTTAAAGGAAGGGGAGGCAAGGAGCCCTCTCCCCGGCCCCGGGGCCCCCGGGGGG
>CAYJPX010000133.1:0-7777 GCA_964372195.1 uncultured Phycisphaeraceae bacterium | reverse complement strand
TCTCCCGCCGGGGGCGGGAGAGGGGGCAAGGCGAGAGGGGGCAAGGCCATGGCCCTTTGGCCCTTTGGCCCTTTGGCTCTTTGGCTATTTGGCTATTTGGCTATTTGGCCCTTTGGCTATTTGGCTCCCCTCCCACATCTCATACCCCAGCAGTCGGCACTCGATCTTCGCGTTCATGAAGGGGCGCTTGCTCGCGGCGCGGAGGCCGATCTTGCCTGCGAGTTCCTTGCTGCCGGTGAAGACGAAGCCCGTCCACCCCGCGCAGCGTTGTTTGAAGAAGTCGCCGATGCGGGCGTAGGTCTCGGCGAGGTCGGCGGCCTGGCCCATTCGCTCGCCGTACTCGGGGTTCATGATGATGATGCCGGGCTCGTCGCCGAGCGGGGTGTCTGCAAAGTCACACTCGACGAACTCGATGTGCTGCTCGACGCCGGCGGCTCGGGCGTTGCGTCTGGCGGCGTCGATCGCGGAGGGGTCGTGGTCGCTGGCGACGATGCGGGGCACGGGCCCGCGTTCCTTCGGGCGTTTGAGCTTGCCGGCGTCGCGGCGTGCCTCTCGCCAGGGGTCGTCGAGATCGAGCATGGTGTGGAGGAGGGCGTAGTTGCTTCGGAGGAGTCCCGGCGCCCGGCCGGTGGCGATGAGCGCGGCCTCGATGGCGAGTGTGCCGCTGCCGCACATGGGGTTGATGAGCGGCTGGTCGCCGGTGTAGCCCGCGGCGATGAGCACCGCCGCGGCGAGGGTCTCCCGCATGGGGGCGTGGTGGGGCAGCTTGCGGTAGCCCCGGTCGCCGAGGCGCTCGCCGCTGGTGTTGAGGTAGACCCAGGCCTTCTCGCCCTTCCAGAAGAGGTTGATGACGGTCTGCGATCGGTCGGGGCCGCTGTCGGGGCGGGCGCCGGTGCGCTTGCTGATGCGGTCGACGATCGCGTCTTTGACGACGCGGGAGGGGTAGAGGGAGTTGGTGACCTTGGGGTGCTCGACATTCGAGACGACGCTGACATAGCCGTCGTTGGCGATGAGGGTTTCCCAGGGGAAGGCGGCGACCTCTGTGTAGAGGGCGTCGGGCGAGGGGCAGCGGAAGCGGCTGAGCAGCCAGAGCACATGCTGGGCGGTGCGGAGGCGGAGGTTCAGGGGCATGCAGTCGAGGAGCGAGGCCCCGACATGGACGCCGACTGGGTCTTCGTCCTGGATCTCGAACCCGAGGGCTTCGACCTCGGCGCGGAGGTAGGGGGCCGTGAACGGGGCGCAGGTGATGCGGGTGAGTCGCTTCTTGGTGGGGTCGGGTGGCTGCATGGGGGCAGGGCGACGGTATGCTGACGGCGGTGGCACGGCTCGCCGAGCCGTGCGTTGGTCGGCTTTGGAGGATGTGCCATGCCCTGTACCCGTCGATTCGCTCTGGTCGGTGCCTCGGTGGCGGTGTTGGTTTCTTCGGCGGCCCTGGCCCAGCCGGGGCGTGGTGGTCGCGGCGGTGGGGGTGGGGGCGACGAGGCGGCGGCGAGCAAGGACGGGCCCAAGCCGTACGACGAGGTGATCAAGGAGGACGCGGTCACGGCCAAGGGGCTGGTGGTGACGCACCTGCAGGACGGGAAGCTGTACTACGAGCTCCCGCCCGAGGCGCTGGGGCAGGACCTGCTGTGGGTCACGCAGATCAGCCAGACCGGCGACGGGCACAGCTACGCGGGCATGCCGGTGACCGACCGCGTGGTGCGGTGGGAGATGCGTGGCGAGGACAAGGTGCTGCTGCGCGAGGTGCTCTACGGCATCCGGGCCGAGACCGAGGACTCGGTGCGGCTGGCGGTCGAGGCGACCAATGTGCTGCCGATCATCGAGGTGTTCGATGTGGCGTGCTGGGGCAAGGACAAGCGGCCGGTGATCGAGGTGACCAAGCTGTTCACGACGGAGGTGACGGAGTTCGCGGCGAGCGCCGAGCTGGGGGCGCAGAGCATGGACGCCGGCAAGTCGTTCATCGAGGAGGTGAAGGCGTTCCCGGAGAACATCAATACCAAGGTGCTGGCGACCTACAAGGTCGGCCCGCCCGAGGGGCGCGGCGGCGGGGGCGGGGCAACGACGGGCACGCGGGCGCGGACCAGCGCGGTGACGGCGATCATCGCCCACTCGATGGTCAAGCTGCCGGACACGCCGATGACGCCGCGGGTGCAGGACGACCGCGTGGGGTACTTCAGCGTGGGGTTCACCGACTTTGCGGAGATGTCGAACCATCAGGCCGAGCCGGTGCGGTATATCAGCCGGTGGCGCTTGGAGAAGAAGGACGCCGACGCGGAGGTCTCGGACCCGATCGAGCCGATCGTGTTCTATGTCGCGCGGGAGGTGCCGGACTTCCTCAAGCCGTATGTGAAGCAGGGGATCGAGGACTGGCGCCCGGCGTTCGAGGCGGCGGGGTTCAGCAACGCGATCGAGGGGCGGCTGGCGCCGAGCGCGGAGGAGGACCCCGACTGGGACCCCGAGGACGCGCGGGTGAGCTCGATCCGGTGGCTGCCGGCGGACATCAAGAACGCCTTCGGGCCTCATGTGGCCGATCCGCGGACGGGGGAGATCCTCGAGGCGGATGTGCGGATGTACCACAATGTGATGACGCTGGTGCGGGACTGGTACTTCACGCAGGCCGCCGCGGTGGACGAGCGGGCGCAGAAGCTGCCCCTGCCCGACGACCTGATGGGCGAGCTGGTGCGGTTTGTGGTGGCGCACGAGGTGGGGCACAGCCTGGGGTTCCAGCACAACTTCAAGGCATCGAACAGCTACACGGTGGCGCAGCTTCGCGACCCGGAGTGGACGAAGAAGAACGGGACGGCGCCGTCGATCATGGACTATGCGCGGTTCAACTATGTGTGCCAGCCGGGGGACGGGGCGGGGCTCGTGCCGGGCGTGGGGCCGTATGACTTTTTCGCGACCGAGTGGGGCTACCGGCAGTTCGCGGCCGATGCCGACGAGAAGGCCGAGCTCGAGAAGCTGCTCAAGCAGCAGATCGAGGAGCCGATGTACCGGTTCGGCGGCGGGTGGGGCGATCCGTCGAGCCAGACCGAGGACCTGTCGGACGACGCGGTCGAGGCGACGCGGCTGGGGCTGCTGAACCTCCGGCGGATCGCGGGATTCCTGGTCGAGGCGAGCTGCGATGCGGGCGAGGATTATGACCTGCTGGACAACATGTACAACGAGCTGTGGGGCCAGTGGGGCCGCGAGATGGGGCATGTGGCGAACCTGGTCGCCGGGGTGCAGCAGGTGAACCTGTTCTATGGCGATGCCGAGCAGCGGTACTTCCCGGTCTCGGCCGAGCGGCAGCGGGCGGCGGTGGCGTTCCTGCTGGAGCACGCGCTGGGCGAGCCGGACGCGGCGATGGTGGGCGAGGGGATCGTGGCGCGGCTGAGCGCGACGGGGGTGGCGGACCGGGTGTCGCGGGCGCAGAACCAAGTGCTCGGATCGCTCATGTACCAAGGCAACATCGATCGGATGGGTGAACTCGCGCAACGCCACGAGGATGCGTACACCGTTTCGGAACTCCTGGCCGACCTGCGGGGCGGGGTGTTCGCCGAGTTCGGGCGGGATGGGTCGAGGGGGCCGAGCCTGTACCGGCGGAACCTGCAGCGGGAGTATGTCAATACGCTGGCGGGGGTGATCGAGAGCCCGGCCGCCAACTCGGACTACCCGGCGTTCGCGCGGGCAGAGTTGGTGACGATCGCGGGGATGCTGGGGACGGGCGCGGATCTGATCGCCAACGCGCATATCGCGGACCTCAAGGCGCGGATCGCGAAGGCGCTGGATGATGAGGACGAGGGTACGGCCCCGGCGGCTGCGGCGCCCGCGCCGGGGGGGAGGCGGATCGGGCCGATGGAGTGAGCGCGTCGCGGTTGTCTCAGGCGGGTCTCTACGAGCCCTGTGCGCGAGCACAGGCTGTGGAGGCTGCGGCGATTCCCGACCAGTCGTGATCCCGAGCTTGCGCTCGGGGCTCGTAGAGGCACAGGGGGTGGAGCGCCCGGGCTGGGGTCAGCAGCCGACGGCCCAGGCGTTGAGGAACGCGAGGAAGTCCTGCGTGTCGACGACGCCGTTGTGGTCGAGGTCGGTCAGGCAGTCTCCGGCGGAGCAGTCTTCCAGGCGCTCGGTGGCCCAGGCGTTGAGGAAGGCGAGGAAGTCCTGGGTGTCGACCGTGCCGTCGGCGTTGAAGTCGGCGATGCAGGCGCAGTCGTCGATGACGCCGTCGGCGTTGTCGTCGATGGCGAGCCCCATGGCGATCTCGGGCTCGTCGGGGATGCCGTTGTGGTTGCAGTCGGCGGTGCCGATGCGGAGGTAGTAGACATCCTGCCCGCCGGTGAATGTGGCGGCGTAGGCGACATCCATGCCGAGGTCGTCGGAGTGGGCGTCGTAGTAGTCGCCGAGCTTGTTCTGTTGCGGGTAGCCGATGGCGTGCTCGAAGGGCGGGGAGACGGGGATCTCGGGGAGCCAGGTCTGGCCGGCGTCGAGCGAGCAGGTGTAGAAGAGCTCGCTGGTGTCGGGGTTCCAGGGGTCGACCGGGTCGTTGCGGGTGTCGTTCCAGACAACATCGATGCGGCCGCCGGGGGCGACGGACATGGTGCCGAACCACTGGTGGCCGGTGGTGACGGCGTGCGGGAAGGTCACGCCGGAGTAGGAGAGGTTGTTGTCGATGGAGCGGGCGAAGCCGATGTTGTAGTCGATTCCATCGGAGTCGTCGTAGTCGCCGGTGCCGAGGACATAGATATAGCCGTGGGTCGGGCCATCGGAGTGATCGGCGGAGACATTGCCCTGGCCGATGAGCCCTCCGCGGTTGATGGACTGCAGGCTGCTGAACCCCCCGAGGCGGAGCGGCGTGGTGGTGGTGCTCGCGACGATCGGCGGGTGGTCGGGGTCGGCGGTGTTGACGAGGTGGATGACGGTAGAGGTCGTTCTGTTGCCGTTGGTGATGCAGACCGATCCGTCGGGGAGCGTGGCCTCCTGTCCCCAGTCAGACGAGCCGTTGAACGGGCCGTCCCATGCTGAGCCGCGGTCGAAGGACCGGGCGAACTTGCGGCCGAAGGGGGAGGCGTTGTCCCAGTGCTGGTAGAGCATGCCGCGGCCGGGCCCGTCGGTGAGGTCGACGGAGATCCACTGCTTGTCGCCGCCGAGGGAGTAGAAGGGGCCGGCCCAGGTCTCGCCGCCATCTTCGGAGCGGAAGATGTCGGTTTCGTAGGTCGGGTCGATGCGGAGGCTGGAGTAGTTCAACTGGCCGTGGGGCCCGGCGCGGACGACGGGATCGGAGCGGAAGGTGCCGGGGGTGAGGGTGCGGGCGGACCAGGTCTGCCCGTGATCGAAGGAGAAGGCCTGGCCGGCCTGGCGGAAGTCGGAGGCGATCGTGTCGAACTGTCGCCAGCCGATCACGAGGTTATCGGGGTCGAGCTCGTTGGGGGCGATGGTCGATTCGTTGGCGGCGTCGCCGACGATGTTCAGGCCGTTGGCGTCGGTGTTGACCTGGATGCTTTCGAACAACGCCCGGCGGACGCGGGCGGCCGGGGAGGTCTGCACCGCGGCGGGGGCGAGGAAGGGTGGCTTGCGGTGGGCCGGCGGGGGTTCGTGCGGCACCCGGCCGGGGGGCGGCGCTTGGATCTGCGCGGCGGCGATGGGCACGGCGGCGAGCAGGACGGCGAGGGCGGTGCGGGGGCCCATGGTGCACTCCTTTGTGCTGGAGCCGGGCTAGCAGCCGGCGGACCAGGCGTTCAGGAAGGCGAGGACATCGAGGGTGTTGACGGTGCCGTCGCCGTTGAAGTCGGCGGCGGGGTCGCCGGCGGACCAGGCGTTGAGGAAGGCGAGGACATCGAGGGTGTTGACGGTGCCGTCGTTGTTGAAGTCGGCGGGGCAGCCGGCACTGCCGAGCGAGCCGTCGGGGTTGATGTTCTGGGCGTAGATGTCGCCTCCGTCGTTGCGTTCGTCTTCCCAGACGAGGACCGTGTCCTGCGCGGCGCCGGTGGCGACGACCAGGTCGTCCTTGGAGCTGAGGACGGAGGACACATCGAGGGGCGCTCCGGGCCAGACCGAGTCGCCGTTGGTATCGACGCCCATGGCGCAGACGGTGTTGTTGACCGAGCCGTTGTTCGGCGCCTCGAACCAGAAGGCGGTCGCGCCGTCGTCGCGCAGGGCGGCGCGGACGAAGGAGCGGGGCTGGGCGCCGACGGGGACGAGGACTTTGCCGGCGTCGCCCCAGAGTCGTTGGCCGGTGCTGTCGATGCGCTGGCCGTAGACGCCCCAGGCGGACTGGGCGAGGTTGCGTTCGTCGTAGAAGGCGTAGATGTCGCCCGAGGCTTGGTCGAAGGCGATGGCGGGGCTGAAGCGTTGCTGGGTGAGGCTGGTGGAGACGACGACGCCGTTGGCGGGGAAGAGGAGCGTGCCATCGGCGGCGGCGCGTTGGACGGCGCAGTTGAAGTGGTTGCTCATGCTGCGGTGCCAGGCGAAGATCGCGCCGCCCGTGCCGTCGGGCTCGAGGACGGGGAGGTAGGCGATGGGGACGGAGGCCTGGTCGTAGATGATCTTGGGTGTGGGGCCCCAGAGGGGCGTGGCGTCGGCGGCGAACTTCTGGGCGTGGATGTGGCGCGGGCTGAAGAAGCTGGAGATATCGCGAACCCAGGAGACGATCATGTCGTCGCCGGTGGAGGGGATGATGTTGGCGTAGCCGGGGTTCTCGCCCGTGGCGGCGGCGATCTGGATGCCGTTGAGGGGGTAGGCGGGGGTGCCGTCGAAGTCGATGCGCTGCATGCGGAGCGTGCCGTCGTCGACATCGGGGAGTGTGGACCAGACGATGGCGAGCTGTCCGGTGCTGGCGGTCTCGGCGACCTTGGGGTCGGGCTCGAAGTCGTCGTTGTCGGAGAGGGCGATGCCGTCGGGCCCCCAGACGAACTGCTGGTCGGGACCGATGCGGTAGGCGTAGACATCGAGGTCGCCGCCGTTGCGGATGTCGGAGAAGACCAGGACGGCGTGGTCTGCGGAGTCGACGGTCATGTCCCAGTCGACGATCCAGCTCATGGAGGCGTGGTTGCTGACGAGCAGGCCGTCGGGGCCCCAGAGGGGGTTGCCGTCGGGGTCGAGGCGTTGGAGTCGGACATCGTAGTTGCCTGCGGTGAGGTCGAACCAGCCGATGTAGGTGCCGCCGTCGGAGGTGCGGCCGGCCTTGGCGAGGACTTGCTCGGAGGGTCGGACGGCGACGCCGAGGTTCTGGGCCGGGTCTTCGGGCCAATCGGCGCGGACGGTCGAGGCGAAAGCGACCGCGCAGGCGGCGACGACGGACGGGACGGGTCTCATGGTTGGGTTTCCTCCGGGCTTCGATTATGGACGGGCCGGGGGGGAGACGCAAGGGAATTCGGGGTGGTTGCGGGGTTGGTGGCGTACTGGTGAGACTGCCGGTGCGTGGGGGGCACGCCGGGGGAGCGCGCGGGAGAGTGTCGGGACTACCGCCCGAGAATCGGGCGTGGCGCGCGAAACCGCCGGGGATCGGGGGTGAAACTCCCTTGGTGGTTGACTCGCCCCGGCGAATCGGTATGACTAGAGAGAGCGAGACCCGAAAGGACGCGATGCGCACACTCCCCATTTTGACAGCACTGCTCGGCGTGGCCCTTTCTGCGTCCGCGGGGTTCGCGGCCGACCACGATGACAATGTCGAGTGGGCGGGGCTGAGCCACCTCGAGTGGCAGGACCGGCGGCCGGTGTGCCCGGTGGGGGGCGAGGGCTTCGAGGTGCGGTTCCAGGCGTTTGCGGGGGACCTGACTGGTGCGCGGGTGTTGGTGGATGG
>CAYJPX010000132.1:0-8280 GCA_964372195.1 uncultured Phycisphaeraceae bacterium | reverse complement strand
TCTTATGCACGCAATGCTCGCTCCAGGTCTGCGCCAGCGTCTCCAGCTCGATATCCGTCGGCTCCCGTTCCAGCCGCCGGTACTCATCCCGGATCGCCCGCATCTCGTCGAGGCTCAGGAACAGGTGCGCCTCGCGCGAGAGCTTCTCAAGCGCGGCATCGTCGAGCGCACGGAGCGGGATGTGCGACACACGGAACTCGGCGGCGTGGCCCACCGGCAACTGCTCGGGAAAGAACGCCTCGGCGTGGATCGCGTTGACCACCGGGTTGGCGAGCAGGCGGCGAGCGATCTCGGCGGCCTTGGGGGCGTCCGGGCCCGTCAGGTCGTACCGCCAGCCCGTCGAGACCCGAACGCCGGCGTGGTCGAGCCCGAGCAGGTCGGCCGTCGCGTCCCGGACCGACTGGGCGGCCGGGTCCATCACGCCGGGGAGGGGGTGGACCTCGACGCTGGCGGCCCCGGGGGCCACCGCGCGCGCGCCCTCGCTCCAGGCGTCGACGACCGTGTCGGCGAGCAGGGCCCGGGCGAGGCGTTGGGGCTGGCCCTCGGTGAGCGGGGCCTCGATCAGGTAGACCCGCGTCGCGGCGACCTGGTCGAGGGCGTAGCCCAGGCCGGTCGCCTCGGCGAGGACCCGGCTGCCGCGAGGGTCGGCGCGGCCGGGGGCGGGGTGGACCTCGAAGCGGTGGACGGCGGTTGTCGGCGCGGCGGTGGTGGGCATGGGCGATGATATGTCCGGGGGGCCCGCGTTCCCCCCGCTCACCCCCCACTGCCCGACCCGGCCGCGAAAGGCCGCGCCGGCGCGGGCACGACCCGGCGTGCATGGCCGGGTACAGTCCGCCCTATGACGACCGGCCGGCCGCAGGTGGAGCTCTATACAGATGGTGCGTGCTCGGGCAACCCCGGGCCGGGCGGGTGGGCGTACATCCTCAGGCACCGCGCCAGCGCCAAGGAACGCGAGGCCTCGGGCGGCGAGCGGGCGACGACCAATAACCGGATGGAGCTGACGGCGGTGATCCGCGGGCTCGAGGCGCTCACCAGACCCAGCGGCGTCGACCTCTACTCGGACTCGCAGTATGTGCTCAAGGGGCTCAAGGAATGGATGGCGGCGTGGAAGCTGCGCGGGTGGAAGACCGCCGACAAGAAGCCGGTGAAGAACCAGGACCTCTGGGTGCGGCTTGACGAGCTGATGGCGGGCCACGAGATCCGGTTCCACTGGGTGCGGGGGCACAGCGAACACCCCGAGAACGAACGGTGTGATGCCCTGGCGGTGGCGGCACGCGACGCGGCGGCGGGTCGGTAGGGCCTGCCGGTTGTGCCGACTGGGGGGCTGGCCCGGCTTGTGGCGTCTGCGTGGACCTTGCCGGGGTGTCGGCCTGTGCGGGTCCGGGGGGTGCGCGGGTGTCCGGCGGCGATCTGGGAACGAGCGGGCCTGCACGGGGGATCCAGGGACGCCGATGAGACCTTCGGCCCACCGGGATCGTTCGCGGCGGATGACACATGGGCAGGAGGCTCGCAGTGGAACTCGAGAAGATCCTTCAGTATGCGCACGAATCGGACGCCTCGGACATCCACATCGTCGCCGGCCACCAGCCGACGATGCGGGTCCACCAGGTGGTCCAGCGGATGGACCTTCCCGAGGTGCCGGCGGCCGATGTCGCGGGCTACTTCAAGTCGATCGCGTCGGACGAGGCCCAGTCGATCTTCGAGCGTCAGAAGGACGCGGACTTCTCGTTCGCCAACGAGAAGTTCGGCCGCTACCGCGTGAACGCCCACATGCAGCGCGGCGCGGTGGCGATGGCGCTGCGAACCATCAAGACCAAGGTCCCGCCGCTCGAGGCGCTCAGCCTGCCCGAGGTGATCGCCAGGCTCACCTACCTGCCCCGCGGGCTGGTGCTGGTGACGGGGGACACCGGCTCGGGCAAGTCGACGACACTGGCGGCGATGATCCAGGCGATGAACGAGCGGTACGCCAAGCACATCATCACGCTCGAGGACCCGGTCGAGTATGCGCTGGTGAGCAACAAGTGCCTGATCGAGCAGCGCGAGCTGGGGCAGGACATGCCGACCTTCGCGTCGGGGCTCAAGCACGCGTTGCGCCAGGACCCCGACATCGTGCTGGTCGGTGAGATGCGGGACCTGGAGACCACGGCCCTGGCGATCTCGGCCGCCGAGACGGGCCACCTGGTGCTCAGCACGCTGCACACGGTGAACGCCTCGCAGACGGTGGAGCGGATCATCGACATGTACCCCGCGGGCCAGCAGAACCAGATCCGCGCGATGCTCGCCGGCACGCTGCAGGCGGTGGTGTCGCAGACGCTGTTCACCCGGCAGGACCAGCCGGGCATGGTGCCGGCGGTCGAGGTGCTGCTGTGCACCCCGGCGGTGCGGAACCTCATCCGCGAGAGCCGGACCTTCGAGATCCCCAATGTGATCGAGACGAACCGGGCGATCGGGATGTGCAGCCTGGACACCGCCATCAGCGAGCTGTACTTCAACGGCAAGGTGAGCAAGGAAGACGCGATCGCGCAGGCGGTCCACCCCGACAAGATCGCCCGCCAGCTGGCGGCATAAGCGAGGACGACCATGCCGCAGTATCGCTACCAGGCACGCAACGGAGCCGGTCAGGTCACGGCGGGTATCGTCGCGGCCGACACGGTCGCCACCGCCGCCACGGCGCTGCGCGGCCAGGGGCTGCATGTCATGGCCCTCTCCCCGGCGGGCGCGGAGGCCGGGACGGGTCTCGGCGAGTTCATCCAGCGGCTCAACTCCCGCAAGCCGACCTCGAAGAATGTCCTGGACTTCACCACGCAACTGGCGGTGATGATCCGCGCGGGCATCAACCTGCGCTCCGCGCTCGACGGCATCGCCGACCAGACCTCCCACGCGGGGTTCAAGAAGGTCGTCAACAGCCTGCGCGAGGATGTCGAGAGCGGCAAGCAGTTCTCCGAGGCGATCGCCAAGTACCCCAAGCTCTTCGGGCCGCTGTATGTCTCGATGGTGCGGGCCTCGGAGATGTCCGGCTCGTTCTCGGCGATGCTCGACCGGATCGCCGGGTACATCGCCCAGCAGATCGAGACCCGCAAGATGGTGGTCGGGGCGTCGATCTACCCGGGCATCATCGGCACGCTGGCGGTCACCGTGACGGTCTTCCTGCTCGCGTTCGTCCTGCCCCGGTTCTACATGGTGTTCGAGGGCAAGGAGGATGTGCTGCCCTGGGCGACGCGGTTCCTCATGAGCCTGAGCCAGTTCGTGACCGGCGAGTGGCCGTTCATCCTCGGGGGCCTGGTGGCCCTGGCGGGCATGCTCGTGGTCGTGGTCAAGACCGAGGTCGGGTCGTTCTGGGTCGACAAGCTCAAGCTGACCATCCCGCTGCTCAAGGGGATGTTCCAGTCGCTCTACATCAGCCGCTCGCTGCAGACGATGGGCCAGCTGATCAACGCGGGCGTGCCGATGCTCGACACGCTGATGATCACCGGCGACATCTCCGGCAACCAGCTCTACAAGGGGATGTGGCACCGGGTGCACTCGAGCGTCAAGCAGGGGCGGAAGATCACCGGCCCCCTGGTCAAGGACGGGCTGATGCCCAAGAGCGTGGTGCAGATGATCGCCGCCGGCGAAGAGTCCGGGAAGCTGGGCGAGGTGCTCGACGAGATCAGCGGGTACTACGCCAAGCAGTTAAAGGACCAGATCAAGGCGGTGACCAGCATGATCGAGCCCATCATGATCGTTGTAATGGGTTCAGTCGTCGGGTTCATCGCCATGGCGATCATTCTCCCGATCTTCAAGATGAGCCAGCTGGTGTCGTAACCGATGGTTGTCACGGGGTCGGGCCGCGCTCGCCCACGGGCCACGCCCGGGGCCCCGGAGCAACGACCATGCACGCACCCACTCGCCCAACCAGGACCGCACGCACCCCGCGGGGGTTCACCCTCCTCGAGACCGCCCTGGCGATGGTGATTATCGGCGTGGGCGTGCTCGCGATGGTCGAGGCCCAGTCGGCGTTCATCCAGAGCAACCTGTGGTCGTCCCACGCCGCCAGCGGGAACTTCCTCGCCCAGGAAGTCCGCGAGTTCACCCGGTCGTTCCCCAAGCACGACCCGATCCGCGGCCTCGACGCGGCCACGGGGTACGCCTTCGGCGTCGAGCCCGGCGAGGTGGTCATCGACGACCTCGACGATCTCGACGACCTCGACGGCATGCGCTTCGGGTTCGGGGGCAACATGACCGGGCCCATGAACGCCCTGGGCGATCTCATCCCCGAACTCAACCTCGATGGCTCCATCAGCTACGACAGCCAGGGCAACCCGGAACCCATGGCCGGGTGGGCCCAGGAGGTCATCGTCGAGAAGGTCGAGCCCTTCGACACGGCCCAGGTCCGCGAGGACGGCTACTTCCGGGAGACCGACACCGGCGGCCTGCCCCCGCTGGGGGTCGAGGCGTTCCCGGTCCGGGTCACGGTGGTGGTGACCTTCACGCCCAACGCCGGGGCGGAGCTGGAGATGGCGAGGGTGAGTTGGATCGTCCCCTAGTGGTGGTCGGGAGAAGGAGCAGCACGGTGTCCGCACGCAATCAAGTTCGACGCAGAACAGCGCCCCGTTCACGACGGGGCGTTGTCTCGGTGCTCGCGATGATGTTCCTGGTGCTCTTCGGGTCGCTCGTGGCGGCGATGGCCATCTCGAGCCGGGGCAATATCCGCACCGCGAGCACGCACCTCCAGGTCACCCGCGCCCTGGGCGCCGCCGAGACCGGGCTGATCGTCGCCCAGGACCGCATCGCCGCGGCGGCGGGGCGGTTCGTGGTCGAAGAGAGCGACATGTCCCCGGCGTTTGTCGACTCGCTGTGGATGGGCAGCCTGGGCGGGTGGGGCGAGTACACGGTGCTCGCCAACCCGCTGGGGTACAGCGATGTGCCCGCGGGGATGGCCGAGGCCCTGCTGTTCGTCCACTCGCTCGATGTCAACATCATCGTCGAGTCTGACTCTGATATCACCGCGCCGATGATGACCACGGCCTGGCCCGAGGCCGACCCGGCCGAGTACGACAGCGACAACTGGATCATCACGCCGATCGTCGCGGTGGACGCCCCCAACGCCGACGGGCCGCCCCCGGCGGGGTACCAGATCGTCTACGCCCCCCTCGCCAACGGGACCGATGTCCGCGTGATCGTGATCGGGTACGACTTCCAGGACAACCGCCCGCCGATGACCCGGACCATCATGCAGGACTTCCGCATCGCCAAGCGGCTCGACCAGGCGGTCGTGAGCCCCAGCAGGATCCTGATCGGGAAGAATGTCCAGGTCGTGGGCGACCTGGGCGCCCGGTTCGACGCGGTGGACTTCGAGCACGGCGACCCGCTGGTCACCAAGTCGGACTTCATGTTCATCGACGCGCAGCTCGACTCGAAGCTCGAGTCGTTCTACGCCGTCGCGGGCGACCCGGCGATCGATGTCGACGGCGACAACCGCCTCCGCCCCGACCACCCCATCGAGGGGCCGATGATCCCGGATAGCTACGGGCTGGACGGCGGGGACCCCGACCCGGCCGCCGCGTTCTTCGACGCCACCGAGGACGGGTTCGTCGACGAGTTCGACCTGCTCATCAACCACTTCGATCAGGACGGCGACGGCCGCGTCGAGATCGCCAGCGAGTTCCTCGACGCCAACGGCGACATCGTCGACGCCGACCTGGCCTACCTCATCGATTCGGGCACCCCCGACCGGAACCGCAACGATGTCTACGGCTTTGAGGACATCGACCGCGACGGACGCTACGACCCCGCCGACGGGGAGGAATTCCTCGACTGGTTCTGGTACACCGACAGCGGCGGCACCACCACCAAGCACTACCCCGACCACGAGCTGGGCTACCTCGACGGCTACCTCGACCTCATGGACCGCTATGTCAAGCTCAACGGGCAGCTGGTGTTCAAGACCAGCGAGTCGGCCTGGTCCACCGCCAACCCCGACTACAACGCGGCGATCATGGGGGCGATCAGGCCGCAGGACGGCGACGCGCCCAGGGTCTTCGAGGCCAGCGAGCAGGACCTGCCGCTCATCACCGCCGACAGCTTTACCAGTTCGGAGAACGCCATCCAGGCCGCGGCCGACGGCGACGAGTTCTGGCAGCAGGTCGCCGACAACCTCGGCATCTCGCTCGGCGCCCTGACGGGGTATGTCGAGCCGCACGGCGAGGGCGAGTTCTATACCGACGGCTCGGGCAACGAGATCTTCTACCCGCGGTACCTCCGGCTCGACCCCGACGCCGACCTCGACGGCCTGCCCGACAACTCGGCCGACGCCTACTACGAGCCCATGCCCTTCAACGCCCCCACGCCCGTGGATTGGTACTACCGCCCGGTGTTCGAGCACATGGTCTTCCGCGATGTGCAGATCCCCGAGGGGCTCAACGGGCTGTTCAACGACTGCACCTTCGTCGGCGCCACCTATGTGCGCTCGCATGTCGAGAACTTCAACCTGCTCGACCCCGCCAAGGCACAGATCGCCTGGAACGAGTACGGCAAGATGGAATGGGACAACACCAGCGGCCGGCCCGCGCCGGTCCGCTCCCGGTGGGTGTTCGGCGACGATACCACCGAGTACGACCCGGGCTCGGGCAGCTGCGACTGCCCGCCGCTGGCCGACACGGTCCTCCCGCCCGAGGCGCGGCCGCCCTACCAGTTGCTCCTCATGGCCAACAGCCCGATCGACAAGGGCGACATCCCGGCCAGCCTGGTCGGGAGCTACAGCGCCGACGACTACGCCGCGCTGCCCGATCCCTTGGTGATCGAGGCGCTCCGCGACATCGGCTCGGGCCCGCAGCTTGTGCCGACGCGGGTCGTCGACACCCGGCAGTACTCCAACAACATCCGCTTCCACGACTCGCTGTTCGTGGGGTCGATCGTGAGCGATGTACCCCAGGAGTACACGCATGTGCGCAACAAGCTCCAGTTCACCGGCAAGTCGCGGTTCCTGCAGGAGCACCCCACCGACGACACCCTCAACCCCGAGGAGATCGACATCCCCGACCTCATCAAGAGCTCCATGATGCTGCCCAACTTCTCGGTCGATGTGGGCACCTTCAACAGCCCGCCCGAGCAGGAGGTCAAGCTCCACGGCACGGTCGTCGCGGGCGTGCTCGATGTGCGCGGAAACGCCGAAATCGAGGGATCCCTGCTCCTCACCTTCGCCCCGACCTACGGCGAGGGGCCGCTCAAGGACATCAACGGCCTGCCCGTCGGCAACCCCGCCGGCTTCAACGCCAGCCTCGGCTACTTCGGGCCCGAGGACGGCGACGAGGAGTCCTTCGACCCCTGGAGCCTGCCCATCGTCGACGGCGTGAAGATCGTGGGCTGGGACCTCGACGGCGACGGGTTCGCCGACCTCGGCCCCGACGAGACACCCACCCAGGGTCAGCTCGACGCCGGCGCCGTCACCGTGCCCTTCAACGGCTTCGGACGCATCCGGCTCGACTTCGACTCCGAGGCGGTCCTGCCCGACGGCCTGATGCTGCCCGTCAAGGCCGTCCCGGTCAGCGCAACCTACAAGGAGGGCAAGCTGTGAACCACCCGAATCCCCGAGGGCTCGCCCGCACCCCCCGGCGCGGCTTCAGCATCGCGGAGCTCCTGGTCGCGCTGCTGATCAGCTCGATGCTCCTCACCGCGACGCTCACCGCCCTCGACGCGAGCTTCAAGAGCTACAAAGCCACCACCGAGAGCGCCAGCTCCCATGTGGTCGCGAGGATGGTCATGCACCGGCTGACCACCATGATCCGCACCGGCGAGGACTTCGGGCCCTTCCCGCTCAACCCCATCACCGACCCGGTCCTCATCCCCGACCCGCCGGAGATCGAGTTCGTGACCGCACGCGACGACGCCACCGGCGAGGAGACCGTCGTCCGCCTCGAGCGCCGCGACGCCCCGCCCGGCAGCCAGGCGGCTTACGAGCTGTGGTATGTCCAGACCCAGGTGCTCGACGGCAACCCGGTCGGGAGCCCCGAAGAGTACCCGCTGCTCACCAATGTCCAGAATGTGCGCTTCACGCTCTACTACGATGTCGGGCCGCGCCTCCGGAACGCGACGGTCGACCTCACGATCCACCCCGACGACCTCGAGGACGCCGCCATCGCCGCCAACCTCGAATCGGCGAGCATGCGGCTGGTCACGACCGTCTCGCCGCGCCGGATGGACTGACGCCGACCCGCCTTCTACAAGGGCGGCAACACCCCAGCGAGGGGCGGTGCCTTGCCCCCTCTCCCGCCCCCGGCGGGAGAGGGTTGGGGAGAGGGC
>CAYJPX010000131.1:0-8342 GCA_964372195.1 uncultured Phycisphaeraceae bacterium | reverse complement strand
CATGCTCCACCGCTTGTGTGAGCCCCCGTCAATTCCTTTGAGTTTTAGCCTTGCGACCGTACTCCCCAGGCGGTGCACTTAACGGTTTTCCTTCGACCGAGAAGGCGTGAGAGCCACCTCGATCTAGTGCACATCGTTTACGGCGTGGACTACCAGGGTATCTAATCCTGTTTGCTCCCCACGCTTTCGTGCCTGAGCGTCAGGACGGGCCCAGCAGACTGCCTTCGCCATTGGCGTTCCTGTCGATATCTAAGCATTTCACCGCTCCACCGACAGTTCCGTCTGCCCCTACCCGCCTCAAGACCTGCAGTTCACCCCGCAATTCCCCGGTTGAGCCGGGGGCTTTCACGAGATGCTTACAGGCCCGCCTGCGCACCCTTTAAGCCCAGTGATTCCGATTAACGCTTGGGCCCCTCGTATTACCGCGGCTGCTGGCACGAGGTTAGCCGGCCCTTCCTCTGGTCCCGGTCAGTGTTCCTAGGACCTGACAGTGGTTTACACATCAAAGATGCTTCATCCCACACGCGGCATTGCTCCGTCAGGCTTTCGCCCATTGCGGAATATTCGTCGCTGCAGCCTCCCGTAGGAGTCCGGACAGTGTCTCAGTTCCGATGCGGCGGGTCATGCTCTCACACCCGCTACCCGTCTTCGGCTTGGTGGGCCATTACCCCGCCAACTACCTGATAGGACGATCGCTGCTCCCGAGGCGGTAAACCTTTCCTCCGTAGAGCACATGGGGTATTACCGTCGATTTCTCGACGCTATCCCCCACCTCAGGGTACATTCGATCGTATTCCTCGCCCTTTCGCCACTTTCCCCACCCGAAGGTGGTTCGCGTTCGACTTGCATGCTTTAACCATGCCGCCAGCGTTCAATCTGAGCCAGGATCAAACTCTTCAATTGAAAGCCATTGACCCGCTGCGCCGAAACGCAACGGATGTCTTCAAACTTGAAGTTCGACCATGGAAAAACCCCGCCGACTGTTCGGCGAGGCCGGTCTGCACGAATCGCCGAAGCGATCCGTGCTGTCGGTTGGCTAACCGACATTAAGCCGACACTCAACAATTCTTCGTACGACCGGCGGTCCCGAGGGACAACCGGCCGAGGGCTATTGTTCACGAGAATGTCAGACCGTGGGACGCTGTGAACGCCCACGGGGGAATTTCAAGAACGATGCACAGCCCCTTCCCAAGGGCCCGGCGTGAACCGACGGCATCGTCCCACATTCTCGCGATGGATCCAACTGCTCACTTGTCAAAGATCGGCGCCAGACCCCGCATCACGCGGACGCCCGACTGTTCGCCACCCCGCCGGGCGAAGTGGCAGAGGACATCGTAACCCCATCCCTTCAACCGTCAAGAAACGGGGGCACCAAATTTCAACGATCGGCCCGATTCTCGCCACTTCGGGGGGTCACACCCACCACCGCGGCCCAAACCACCGCCCCCGGGCCGCCACCCGCCCGCGCCGCACCCTGCAGAGCCCGTGCCGAGGCGCTCAGCGTCGCCCCCGTCGTCCGCACATCGTCCACCAGCACCACCACACGCCCTCCAAAACCCAAACAAACCCCGCCACGAGCACGAAAAACACCTGACACATTCCGCTGTCGGGCCGCCCCGTGCAGGCCCGCTTGCGCCGGATGGTGCTTGCGGCGGAGCCCGAGCCGCAGCTCTCCCCCGGTGGCCCGGGCCACCTCCCGCGCCAGGATGACCGTGTGGTCGACCCCCCGCGACAGGCGTCGCCGAGCGCTCGTCGGGACCGGGCACACCGCCGTGGTCGCTGGGTCGATGCCCGCCCCCCGCAAGGCCTCGGTCACCGCCCGCCCCAGATCCGCCCCGAGCTCCTGGCATACCCGACGCCACGCCGTGTACTTGCCCGCCAGGATCGCCTCCCGCAGCACCCCCTCGTACGCCCCCAGCCGCACGGCACGGTCCCACGCCAGGCGTCGCCGCCGACACGCCGGGCACCCGTCCGCGTCGGCCTCGAAGGGGCCTGCGCTCGTGCCGCAGCGGGGGCAATACGCCCCCGGCTCGTCCGCACGCCAACCCGCCCGCGCGGCCGCCTCCCGCCACGAGACCGCCGACACCCCCAGCCATGCCCCCTCGGCCTCGCGCCAGGCGGCCCCAAGCCCCCGCCGCAGCCCCGCCCACGCCCGCAGGCGATCGCCCGTCGGTCGGAGAGTGGGGGAGTCACATCCCGGATCCTCCGGTTGCGCGGCCGGATCCCCCGGCTCGGGCGCCACCGGGTTCGGCGGCCAGGTGAAGACCTCGACCAGTCGCCGTCCGCCGGCGCGCTGCCCGCCCTCGCGCCGAGTTTCGACTGTCCCGTCGGGCATACCTCTCCCCCATCCGCGCCGATCAGCGCCCGCCCAGCCTCGCCCGGATCACCCGGGCCCGTTCCTGACGGCGTGCGTCCTGGTCCATCTCCCGCTCGGCGGCCCGCTGCAGGTGGGCCGGCTGGACCGCCAGCATCAACTGGTGCAGGTCGACGATCGTCGTCTCGGTGATCAACCCCAGCGCGACGCCCAGGCGGGCGACGCTCAGCAGCTTCATCGCCTCCTCGACCCCGAGCAGCCGGGCATGCCGCAGCACGCCGAACGCCCGCTGCACAGCGTCCTCGATCTGCCACCGGCGTTTCTCGAACAGCCCCCGCCTGCTCTGCCGCTCGTACTCGATCACCTCGGGCACGATCCGCTCACCAAGGTCCTCGAGCAACTGCTGCTCGCTCTTGCCGAGCGTGGTCTGGTTGGAGAGCTGGTAGAAGTCGCCCGAGGCCTCCGACCCCTCGCCGTAAAACCCGCGCACCGCCAGCGACATATCCGCTGCCGCCCGCTTGACCTTCTCGATCTCGCCCGCCATCCGCAGCGCCGGCAGGTGCAGCATCACGCTGAACCGCACGCCGGTGCCGACATTGGTCGGGCACGCCGTCAGGTACCCCAGCCTCGGGCGAAAGGCGTAGTCGACCCCGGCCTCGATCTGGTCGTCGAGCGCATCGGCCTCGGCCCACGCCTCGTGCAGCGCGAACCCGCTGCGCATCACCTGCAGCCGCAGGTGGTCCTCCTCGTTGACCATCACCCCCGCCCGCTCACCGGGCAAGCCAAACGCCACGGCCCGTGGCCAGTCGCCGCTCGCCCGCTTCGGCCCCAGCTTCCCCTTCGCCAGGTGGCTGCTGATCAGATGCCGCTCGAGCAGCAGCGACCGCTCCATCGGCGGGCTCTCGTGCAGGTCGACCCAGACCGCGTTCTCACCCAGGGTCGCTTGCTCGACCGCCCCACGGCAGACATCGAGCACCAGCCGCAGATCCGCCTCGCTCGCCTTGTGCACAAAGGGCTGCCCCGCGAGGTTGCGGGCCAGCCGCACCCGGGAGCTCAGCACGACATCGCTCGCCGCGCCCTCCCCGCGCAGCCACTCCGTCCCCGCCTCGAACATCCGCACCGGGAGCGTGCCGCGAGGTCCCGCGTCGCCGTTGCCACCCTGGGGCGTGCTCATGCCGACCCCCCCGACGGCTCCACGCCCCGCTGCAGCTTCTGCAGCCGGTCGCGCAGCTCCGCCGCCCGCTCGTACGCCTCACCCTTGACGGCCCGCTCCAGGTCATCGCGCAAACGCCGGATCTGCTCGGCCCGCGCTTCGGCCGCCGCCAGGGCCACCTCGCGGTCCGCGGCGAGGCCAACCTGCCCGGTCTCGTGCATCAGCCGCTTGGGCGCCTTGCCCACATGGTGCACCGCCCCCTGGTGGGCGCGGTCGAGGATCGGCGCCAGTTGCTTCTCCAGGGCCTTGTAGCACTCCGGGCACCCCAGCCGCCCCGACTGCTTGAACTCGCTAAAGGTCGTCCCGCAGGCCGGGCACGCGGCGCCCTCGGCCCCGGGGACTGCCACGCCCACCTGCCCGCCCGCGATCTTCTGCAGGATCTCCGACACCGGCATGGGGGCGCTGGCCACCAGCCCGATCTCTCGCGCGCACGCCTCGCACAGGTGCCGCTCGGCGGGTTTGCCGTTCACCACGGTCACCTCGTGCACCGTGGCTTCGTTGTTGCACTGGTCACACTTCACGACACACGCAGTGTACGGCCGCCCCGTGCGCACGCCAACAAGCCCGCGGGGCGGGCCGACCGCTTTCGCCGATTCGGAGAGAGAAACTCAGCCCTGCTTCTGCTCGCGGGTGTACCCGTACTTGCGCTTCAGGGGCTTGACCACCAGACCCATCCGGATCGCCTTCGCCGACGCCTTGATCCGCTTCACGCTGGCCGTCCCGTCTTCGGCAACGATTACCGCGTTCACCGTCTGCAGGTTCGGCCTAAAGGTCCGCCGGGTGATGCCCGTGGTCTTCAGGCCGAAGCCGCCCTTGCACACCCTCTGCCCGCGGTAGGTCCGCTGCTTGCCGAAGGTCGTCTTCTTGCCTGTGAAATAGCACTCGCTGGGCATGGCTCTGTCCTTTGGTCTGATGGGCGGGAAGTCTAGGCCCAACAGCGGCCCGGGCAAGTGGCGGCAGGGCGGCAGGAAAGGCCCCGGAGCCCAGATGATCCAAACATACACCGATCTTTCCGTTGCATCACCACACGGGCGGCTAGAACCAGTCGACCCCGGGCAGCTTGGCGGCCTGGCGTATCCACCTGGTGAAGAGCTTCTCGTCAAGCTCCTCGCCCTCGCGGATGTGGAAATACCGGATGCCCGCCTTCTTCGACTCCACCGGCGGCACCGGGTCCAGCGAGGTGCCGTCGAAGAAGGCGACCTTGATGTACCCGGTCAGGCAGTGCCAGTTGAGGAACCAGCCGGCGTCGGGCACGCCGTAGAAGGGCGAGTTCCACCGCACGGCCTTGCGGACTCCGGGCACGCCCTGCTCGATGAGGGCATCAAGCCGGCGCCCGACCTCGCGCTTCCACCCGGGCATGGCCTGGATATACGCCTGCACGGGGGCGTCGCCATCGGCCTTGGCGATCTGCGGGTTGCCGCCAGAGAGGAGCTTGGGGCCGGAGGGGGCTTTCGGACCGGAGCGAGATTCCGGACCGGAGGAGGGCTTGGGTTTGGCGGCGGGCGTCTTCCTCGCCGGGGCCTTGGCGGGGGCCTTCTTCGCAGGAGCCTTCTTGGTTGGTTTGCGTGCCATGTGCTGATCCCCGGGGGGTGAGGTGTGGTGGGGGTTGTGGGGGTGGTGCCTCGCGGTTCCTGCCCGTTGCCGCGGGCGTGGCGCTAAGCGTAATGCGATTCCCGCCCAATGCAAGCGCGGCAACACCCCAGCGACGGCCGGCACCTTGCCCCCTCTCGCCCCCGCCTCAGCGGGGCCCGGTGGGAGAGGGTTGAGCAGAGAGGGCTCTCTCTCCTCCTTCTGCTCCTGCTTCTCCCCTACACCTCTGCTCCCTGCTTCTTCTCCGCTTTCCGGCCCCCTCTCCAGCCTCCCCCTGAGAAGGGCCCGGCGGGAGAGGGTTGGGGAGAGGGCTCCTTCTTCTACTCTTTCTTCTCCATCTACCACTCCCCCCTCCACTTCTTCTCCTTCATCTCGTCCCTTTCCTTCCTCACTGCGGCGAGCCACCGGGGTCGGCTTTGCTATCTGGCTGCCTCCGACCGCTCGGCAGCACCGACGAGCAACCCAAACTAGCCGCACCCCGGTGGCACGAGGTCGGTGCCAACCCGCCGCTCACGCTCCGCCGAGACGCTCCGACTGCCACGCCCGCCCATTGTTGCACGACAAAGGTCGTGCCACCGTTGCCACCCCGCCGTATCAGGAGGTCGCCCTCTCCGCACCTTTTCCGGTCCGGACCAAGACCGCCGCCGCCCTGGTCCTGCCGCCCAGCGTTGAGCGCGGGTGCCGGAGGCGACTCAGGTGGTGGCGGGCAGTAACGAGACGAACGGCCCACGCGAAAAGGAGGCCTTTAGAGTGGTCGCCTTCGTCTTAGGCTGCGTGATCCGATAGTCAGCGTTCCTCAGGAACGCGACCAAGACATCATCTACGACAACGCGGTCCCCGGTCGTTTGGAACGAGAGCATCAGGTGCAGACCGACATGCGGATAGTGGCAGTCGATGTTCGCGCCGTCTCGTGAGGTCTTGATCTCCAGTCCGTCCGGCACACGGACCGGCTTCCTCTCTTTACCGCGCACTGCCGCGCCTATTTCCTGATCCTTGCGGCTGCGAACCGGCAGCTTGGAGTAGTCGAAGGTCTTGACGAAGATATCCGGGTAATCACTCTTGCTATTGCCGGCGAGTGCGCCGTCCGGGTAACGGGCGAGGAGGTGGCCCGTGACTACGATGCTCACTGTGTCGCCCTAATCGTCCTCCTCATCCGGTTCGTAGCATGTCGATCGAAACACACCATGCTCGTCCTGCCGGTACACGACGGCCGGCACTGGGCCACCACCGAGATACCAGACTGGCTGTGCCTTGGCGACAGCTCCGGGATCGTCGGTGTATGCCCGCACTTCCACCGTCACGCCGGGACAACAGTCGCAGAACTCGACCCCCGCGACCGTGCCGTCGCGAACCCGAACCACGATCATATGCCGATCCGCCATCGCCGTATCTCCTACCCCCCGGTTGTCACTGTCCCAAGCGAGCGGGCTTGGGGAATCGTGGGGCTTCATACGCCCATGTCCACGGACTATCAGTACCATGTGCGGCATGGGAACCACGCCGCGCAAGACCCTCCTGGAGACCTCCGCCCTCATCGTCGGCTACGCCATGAGCCGCCTGGACACGGCGTATCTGAAGGCTCGCGGATACAAGAGTTGGAAAGCCGCCTTCGCCGACGCGGGCAAGCTGCTGGATGTCGCCCCGGCGTCGATCAAGAACCTGCGCGACGAGTTTGACCCGGTGCACGGGAACGATCGCCGGGGGTGGGTGGACCGCCCGATGCGGCCTAACCGGCAGCGTGTCATGGGCGAGTTGTGCGATGTGAGCGACGCCGCGCTCTTGGAGATGATCCGCCGCATCCTCGCACACGACCCCGACGCCGTCCAGGAGGTTGTGTCCCCCCTCAGCAAGCCTGCCGAGCGGATGCACAATGTCGCTGAGCGGCTACGCACGGGACGGCTCGCCGAAGAGTTCTTTCTCGCCAACGCCGAGGCTATCGTCGATTTCTCGCCGTCACTCCTACTCGACCATCGTGCGCTCGCGCGCGGATACGACTTCGGGGTCCGTGAGCACGATGGCATCGCGATCGAGGTCAAGGGGTTGAAGCAGCGACGCGGCGGCATCACCTTTACCGACCGCGAATGGTCGGAGGCGAAGGCCCGCCGCACCGACTTCTGGCTCGTGGTCGTGGGCAACCTCGAGACCAACCCGCTCGCGAAGCTGATACCGGACCCGACGGCGGTACTCGATGCCGAGTGCAGATGCCAGTCCATCATGGCGGCGACATGGCGGGCCAATGTGGAGGTCGCCTGATCCCGCCGCAGCTCCACGTTCTTCCGCCGTGCCCGGAGTTCATGCCTTCTGGTCCCAGCGGGCCACGGGTTGTAGCCACCGGTGGAGCGAGCGAGCCTTCGGGCACGCGCAACCCGTGGAACATTGGTTCTCGCACATTCACCGACTCGGCTGCCGTTTTGCGCTCCACCGCGCCGATCTGCCGGGCAGGCCAGACATCGTGATGCCTGCCCGCAACGCGGTCGTATTCGTGCACGGCTGCTTCTGGCATGGGCACGGATGCGTGAGGGGCAAGCGAACGCCCGTGACCAATGCCGCGTACTGGCATGCGAAGATCCAGCGCAATCGGAACCGAGACCGCAGCGCCAGCGCCGCGCTCCGACGCGCGGGGTGGCGCGTCCTGATCGTGTGGGAGTGCGAGACGCGGAACCCGGTTCAACTCGGGCGACGCCTAACCCGCTTCCTCGAAACCCGTTGAGCCGCCGTTCATCCAGCCGATCGCTCCGTTCTCCAAAGCACTTTCGCCACAGATTGACACAGATTCACACAAATCAAGACAGGAAGGCCCGGCCTTCCCTTGAGTGCTCAAGGCGGGGTGGCACCAACCCTTGTCGAGAAACCCCACCGGTGCCCTCCGGCAGCCCGGCACCGACCTGCGCTGGGCAGCAGGTCGGTGGCACTACCAGTCGTCACCGGATCCCCTCCCCCACGGTCGGGGTGGCGCCCCACGCCAAACTCGTATCGCCCACCGAGCCCCCCTCAACCGTCCCATCCCCCACCGCCCGAAAGAGCCACCTGCGAGACTCGAACTCGCGACCTGAGCTTTACGAAAGCTCCGCTCTACCAACTGAGCTAAGGTGGCCAGCATGCCGTCCGCAACCCGGAACGGCCCCTCTCGACCCGAATCGCCCCGGATCGACCCCCAAGTATCCGCCCCGGGCGTCGGATTGTCCACCCACAGCACCCGCCGCACGCGCCCCCGCCGCGCCATCC
>CAYJPX010000130.1:0-8630 GCA_964372195.1 uncultured Phycisphaeraceae bacterium | reverse complement strand
ACGAGGACATCGATGTCGCTGTCGGGGCCGAACCGATCGGTGAGGATGGAGCCGAGGAGGTAGGCGCGGAGCAAGCCGGCGCGGCGGTAGGTGTCGGCGATGCGGGGGAGGTCGAATTGAAGCCCGTGTAGGTGCATGGCAGGTCCACTATACTGCCCGCCCCGAGCCAGGTGCTCGGCCGTGGAGACATCCATGATGCAAGGACTCCGACTCGAGTGGCACGGGCCCTTTGGATGGTTCGAGGAGGGCGAACGGTCGATCTTCGCTGGGCGGGGTGCAGCGATGGCCGGCGTCTATGCGTGGACCGTGCCGATCGACAGCACATACCGGGTCTTCTACATCGGACAGACCGAGGTTGGATTCGCCGCGCGACATCTTCAGCACTTTCAGACCTACTTCAGCGGGGCCTATTCAATCTACGAACCCGGCCTGTTCTCTACGGGCCAGCTTGACAAACTCCATCACGGGTTCGCGTACAAACAGCCAACATGGAAGAACGCCATTCCGTTCTTCGAGCAGTTTGACCAACTGCTCACTCCTCTGATCGATCACCTACGGTTGATGCAGATGTTCATTGCACCGCTACCGCTGGACAGGCGCCTGCAACGGCGCGTCGAGACGGCGCTAATGCAGGCGGTGTATGCGATCCCCGGCCCTGCTGGGCAGCTACTGGAGAAAGGGCTCAAACTCGAACCGAGACTCGACGATGAGCCACCGATCAGTGTCACGCAATCGCCTATCGGCCTGCTGGAGGGTGTCCCCGTCGAGTTCGAGGCGTAGCGATCTGCAATCGCCTCACCTCACCGACTTCGCAAAGCCGAGGTCGGTGCCACGGTTCAGGCCACCGCCCCCACCACCCCACCGGCCAACCGCTCGGCCTCCCCCACACTCTCCAGCACCAGCTGATCCACCGTCGGCGCATCCTTCACCGGCTTGCCGCTCTTGTCGGTCAGCGGACGGCCGTCGAGGGTCGTGATGATCGGGATGGGGTGGGCCTTGTCGTGGGCTTCGAGCTGGGCCTCGAGCGCGGCCTTGAGCGACTCATCCAGCGAGGCCCACTTGCCCCGCCCACGGCACTTGGGGAAGCCCGAGCACCCCAGCCAAGGCCCGCGGGCCCCGGTGCGCAGGTTCAGCGGCTTGCCGCACTTCTCGCACGCCAGCTCGGTCAGGATCGGCGGCTGGCTCGGCGCGGTCACAAACCCCTTCTTGTCGATGTTGAGGATGAGCCCCTCGTCCTGCGGTGTGCCCTCGGGCAGGATCGTCGCGAGGAACGGCCCGAACCGCCCCGTCCGCCGCGCCATCGGGCGCCCGGTCTTCGGGCAGCGGACATTGACCACATCGATCGTCCGCGGCTTGCCGTCGCGGTCGCAGGGGGCCGCGTAGTTGCAGTCGGGGTAGGTCGCGCAGCTCAGGAACCGCCCGTTCTTGCCGAAGCGGTAGACGAGTCCGCTGCCGCACTTCTCGCACTTGTACTCGGGCGGCGCGGGCACGATCTCGGCCTTGGCGTGGCCGAGCTCCTCGTGGGCGCGGGCGAGGCTGGTCTTGAACCGCTCGTAGAACTGGCCGAGCATCTCGATCCAGTCGAGGTGCTCCTCCTCGATCTTGTCGAGCTGGGTCTCCATCTGGCGGGTGTAGCCCAGGTCCATGAGTCGCGGGAACGCCTCGACGAGCTTGTCGGTGACGACCTCGCCCAGGTCGGTGGCGTAGAACGCCCGCCCGAGCTGCTCGACATACTTGCGGTTCTGGATGACCCCGATGATCGACGCATAGGTCGAGGGCCGGCCGATGCCCTCGCTCTCGAGTGTCTTGATGAGGCTCGCTTCGGTGAAGCGCGACGGCGGGCTGGTGAACTTCTGCCTGGGGTCGATCGCGACCGGCGCAACCGGCTGCTGTTCCTGGAGCTTCGGCAGGGTCGCCTCTTCGCCGCCGTTGGGCACGCCGGTGACGCGGTAGAACCCGTCGAAGGCCAGCACCCGCCCCGAGGCCCGGAAGGTGAGGGTGGTGGCCTTCCCTCCGTCGCTCCCTCGCTGCGTCGCTCCGTCGCTTCCGCCAACGATCGTCACCGTCGTCGCGTCCCACTCGGCCGGCACCATCTGGCACGCGACAAACCGCTCCCAGATCAACTGGTAGAGCCGGAACTGGTCGTTGCTCAGCGAGCGCCTGACCCGGTCGGGCGTGAGGGCCACGCTGGTCGGGCGGATCGCCTCGTGGGCCTCCTGGGCGTCCTTGTTGCTGGAGGCGTAGAAGTTGGGCTTCTCGGGCAGGTAGTCCTTGCCGAAGGTCTGGCTGATGTAGTCGCGCGCCATCGTCAGGGCCTCGCCCGAGAGGTGCGTCGAGTCGGTACGCATGTAGGTGATCAGGCCGATCGGCCCCTCGCCGGGGATGTCCACGCCCTCGTAGAGCGCCTGGGCGGCACGCATCGTCCGCTGGGCCGCGAAGCCCAGGCGGGTGGAGGCCGCCTGCTGGAGCGTGCTCGTGATGAACGGCGGCACCGGGCGGCTCTTGGTCCGCTTGGTCTCGATGCCGGTGACCTTGTAGGGCGTCTTCGGATCGACCACGCCCGACACCGTGCGCACAAACCGGGCCGGGCCCTTGCCCGACGCGTCCTCGCGGGTCGAGACCTTGATCTCCGCCAGCCCCGCGGCCTCGGCGATCTCGCGGATGCGGGGGGTCAGGTCCACCCCTCCGTCGCTCCGTCGCTCCGTCGCTCCGTCGCTTCCCAAGCCCTCATCTGCGGCGTCATGGAGCACATCGAGCACGCCGGCGTCCACTCCGGCGACTCCTCCTGCTCCCTGCCCCCGTGGTCGCTGCCCGCAAAGCTCGTCGAGCAGATCCGCGAGACCGCCCGCCGCATGGCCGGGGCCCTCCGCGTCTGCGGCCTGATGAACATGCAGCTCGCCATCAAGGACGGCGAGATCTTCGTCATCGAGGTCAACCCCCGCGCCAGCCGCACCGTCCCCTATGTCGGCAAGGCCAAGCATGTCCCCTGGGCGAGCGCCGCGGCCAAGGCGATGCTGGGCGTGAGCCTCGCCGAGCAGGGCGTCCACGAGATGCCCGACACCGGCGCGTTCGCCGTCAAGGCCCCGGTCTTCCCCTTCCAGAAGTTCCCCGGCGTCGACTTCGTCCTCGGGCCCGAGATGCGCTCCACCGGCGAGGTCATGGGGATCGACATCTCGATGCCCGTGGCCTATCTCAAGGCCATGCTCGCCGCCGGCGTCAAACCGCCGCGCGAGGGCGGGGTGTTCCTCTCCGTGCGCGCCGAGGACCGGACCGACATCCTCGAGATCGCCCGCCCGCTCTTCGCGATGGGGTACAAGGTCTACACCACCGAGGGCACCGGCGAAGAGCTGCTGCGCCACGGCATGAAGCCGATCGTGCTCCAGAAGATCGCCGTGGGCGCCCGCCCCCATGTCCTCGACCTCATGGCCGACGCCCACATCGCCATGGTCATCAACACGCCGACCCGGACCGGCTGGCAGACCGATGAGGGCAAGATCCGCGCGACGGCGGTCCGCATGAGCATCCCGATGGTCACGACCATGACCGCCGCCCGGGCGATGATCCGGTCGATGGAAGCGCTCCGCGCCGGCGACTGGGATGTCGCGGCGCTCCAGGACTACGCCGAGAGGGCCGAGAAACGCGTGCCGGAGATCAAGACGCCCGCGGCAAGGGTGCGGGTGTAGCGGCACGCCCCGGTGTGCCACGGCCGTGTCGGCCGTGCGGTCGTGCAGACAACGACCACGCGGCTCACAGAGCCGTGGCACACGGATTCGCACTCAACCAATCACCCTCGAAAGACCAAGCCCCCGCCGCAGATCAACCAGCTGCCCGCTGTGCATCGCGTTGTGGGTGATGATCCGAAGGACCAGGTCCGCCATCGGCATCGTGGCCGAGCCCCAGGCCTCCTGGGCGTCCAGCCTCGCGTCAGTCGCGCCGCCCACGCCGGCAGCGAGCCGGGCGCACGCCGTCTCGAACACCTCGATGCACCGAGCCACCGTCGGGTAGGCATCCGCCTCCGGCACGGGTGTCGAACCGAACGCGACTCCCTCGGTGCCGAAGCGGGTCGGCGGCGAGCCCTCGGCTCGTTGCACGCCGATCTGGAAGTCGGCCTCGGGCATCGGCCGGCCATCGAGCCGCTCGGTCAGGCGGTGCATCGTCAGCGAGCAGTGCCCGAGCGTCCAGGCGAAGTGGTTGGGCAGATTCGGGAGCTGCGCGGCGCGGTTGGCGTCGGTGAAGCCGGCGAAGTAGCGCGTGGCCAGCGGGGTCGAGGCCTCGACCATGCGGGCGAGCGTTGCGGATCGGACAGTCATCGGTCAACCTCCTCTGTCGGGTTGGCTCTGGGTGTGCTGTTCACCGCGGAGCACGCGGAGCACGCGGAGCACGCGGAGAAAAAACAAGAGGCAATGCTCAACACAGAGACACAGAGACACAGAGAAGGGAATGGATCCATGCTTCTCTCTGTGTTTCTGTGTCTCTGTGTTGAGGCTTGCTTTCTGTCTTCACTCCGCGCCCTCCGCGCACTCCGCGGTTACATCGCTTCCGGATTGCATCTCACCGGAGGACACTCAGGCTCAGCTTCTTCTCGACCTCCTCGACGGGCCTCGCGATCAGGTCGTACCCATCGCTCCCGACGACGACGCACCGGACCAGCTCGCCGGGGCTCAACCGCTGGCGACTCTGGACGAAGGTCACCGCGTCGATCGACGGCGCCTGGAAATAGGTGCGCCCCTGGTACAGCCTGCCCCCAGGCCCGACACCCGCGGTCTCGACCGCCTCGCTCCCGGTCTCGCGGTCGATGAGCACATCGAACCGGTGCCCGGTGTTGATCGCGTCGGCCTCGTCGAACGCGCCCGCGACGAACTCGGCCTGCTCGAAGGCGATCTGCTGCTGCAGCTCAAGGATCTCGCCCTTGCGCCGGTGCTTGACCTCCGCGGGCACCGCGAGGCCCGCGTCCCGCTCCATCGTGCCCGCCGGCGTGCCCCGCTCGGCCGAGTACTCGAACACGCCCACGGCATCAAAGCCGATCTCATCGACAAACTCGAGCAACTGCTCGTGGTCCCGCTCGGTCTCCCCCGGGAACCCGCTGATAAAGGTCGTCCGAATCGCCAACCCCGGCACACGCTCCCGGAGCGTCAGCATCAGCTCCCGCTGCTGCTCGGCCGACACATGCCGCCGCATCGCGTCGAGCATGCGCTGGCTCGCGTGCTGCAGCGGGATATCGATGTACGGCAGGAGCCGCCCGCGAGCAGCGATCGCCGCGAAGGCATCGATGAACTCCTCCCGGAAGTTGCTCGGGTAGGCGTACATCAGCCGGATCCATGCGGGCGACCCCGTGGACTCCACCGCGCGGTCGAGCCTGTCCAGCAACTCGGGGAGGCCCCCGGCGTTGCCGGTCCACCCCGTCCCGATATCATCCCCATAGCTGGTGGTGTCCTGCCCGATCAGGTTCAGCTCGAACGCCCCGTCCGCGATCAGCTCCCGCGCCTCGGCCACGATGCGGTCAATCGGTTTGCTCCGCATCTTCCCCCGGATGCTCGGGATCGTGCAGAACGCGCACGCCTGGTTGCACCCCTCGCTGATCCGCAGATACGCGTAGTGCCGCGGCGTCAGCCGCAGCCGCGCCGAGTCGTCCTCAAAGTACCCCACCCCCTTCCCATCCTTGCCCTGCACCGTCAGCCCGACCGTCGCCATCCCACGGTCCTTGGCGGCCTGCAGGGCATTCCCCGCAATCCAGTACGCGGGCTGACCCTCGCCCCCGAGCGCCTCCCCCCGAGCCGCCGGCACGCCCCGCACCGCCTCGATGATCTTGTCCCGATCGAACACCCCCACCATCGCGTCGATCCCCGGCTCCCACTCCAGCATCTTCGCCCGGTGCCGCTGCACCAGACACCCCGCGACGATCACCCGCCTCACCAGCCCCGCCTGCTTGGCCCGGACCGCGTCCTTGATGACCGCGAGCGACTCGTCCTTGCTCGCTTCGAGGAACCCGCAGGTGTTGATCACAACAACATCCGCGGGCTCGATCCCCGGGTCGTCGGGCCCGTCCCCGCCCCCCGATCTCCCCTCGACCCCCTCGGCATCATCGTGCTCCCAGTCGTGGCGGCTCGGGTCGTACGAGACCGGGATCAGCCCATCCTCCGCCAGCAGCCCCAGCATCTTCTCCGAATCCACCAGGTTCTTCGGGCAGCCGAGGCTGACAAAGGAGACCGTACGGAGCTCCTGGGGGATCGATTGGTCCTGTTTGGGGCGGCTGGTCATCGGCGGCAGATGCTAGCCCCGCCCCCGGGCCCAACTTGACGCGGGGACCCCCCGGAGGCACCATGCGCGCGTCGCCCACGCCTCCCCCTCGTGACACGGAGATGACCATGACGCCCATGCTCGCACTTTGGCTCCCGATCCTCGTCTCGGCCGTGGTCGTGTTCTTCGCCAGCTTCGTGGCCTGGACCCTGCTCCCCCACCACAAGCCCGACATCCGTTTCCTCGCAGACGAGGCCACCTTCGCCGCCGCCATAAAGGAGCAGGGCATCAAGCCCGGCTGCTACATGTTCCCCGGGTGCGACTCGTCGAGCATGAAGACCGAGGAGGGCAAGGCCCGGTACGCCGCGGGGCCCTGGGGCATGCTGAGCGTTCAGGCCGGGCCGCCGAACTTCGGGCGCAACCTCGGCACGGTCTTCGTGTTCTACCTCGTGGTCGGGGTGTTTGTCGCCTACCTCGCGGGCCTCGCCCTGGGGGCGGGGGCCGAGTTCGTGCAGGTGCTCCGGGTCGCGGGCGCCGCGGCGATGGCCTCGTACTGCCTGGGCGCGATCCCCGGCGGGATCTTCTTCGGCCGATCGACGCGGGCCATGGCGATGGACATCATCGACGGGCTGGTCTACGCCCTGCTCACCGGCGTCGTGTTCGCGCTGCTCTGGCCCGCGGCCGAAGCGATCGCGATCCCGCTGCCCTGACCGCCCCCGCCGCGCGCAACACGCCTACGCCGAGAGCCTCGCCGACCGCAGCGTCGTCCGCCCGCCGGGCATCGGGTACACCTCGCCCAGCCTCGCGAGCAGGGCCTCCTGCTCGACCAGCACGAACGAGACCTCGGCGCCCAGCGCCCACCCCGCGAACCGCATCGCCCGCGGGAGCGCCGCCTCGGTGGTCGCCACCAGCAGCTCGCCGCCATCGAACCTCAGCGGCAGGATCTGGAACTGCCACGCCTGGCGGCGCTCGACCAGCGGCAGGACCTCCGGGTCGGCCCGCTCGGCGGCGAGGTCGATGCACCCGGTCAGCTCGCCGTACTGGCTCGCCCACGCACGCTCGACGGCCTTGGGCGACACCCCGAACAGCTCCTCGGCCAGCGCACCGAACGGCCTCCCGCTCGACGCCTGCGCCGCGAGCACCTCGGCGCGCTGTTCCTCAGTCAGGGCCCCCATCCGAACCAGCACATCACCAAGTCGGAGTCTCATGCGTCGCTCCCTCCCCTGCGGGCCGCCGGGCGAAAGGGCCGGGCGGTAGTGCCCAGATCGACACCGCGCCGGCGCAACCCGAGCCTGGCCGAGCCCATCTCAGCCGCGGGGGCCGCCGGTGCGGCTGGTGCGAGGTCGCCCGCTTCTGCCGAAGACTCCCACCGCACCACGCCTGACGCCGACGCCACAACTTTGCCGACCGATTCGGCTTGACAGGTTCGGCACACACGGGCGACCCCAACGGGTCCGAACCCCGGGACTGGCGGTCATAATTCGCCCATTTTCACGCGCGGCTCGCGAGCCCGTGGGGGTGTCGGGCTGACCGCACACCCGTCTAAATCGTTGTCTTGCAACGGTTTAGACCGATAGGCTCGCCGTCGCCCGGCCTCTGGCAAAGTCCGAAAATGTGGGCAACTTGGCGACGAGTGGGCCGTATAACCCTCTTGCCGCCCTGCGGGGACTTCCCCGTGGGCGGCCCTGTCTCGCTTCTCCTCCAGCGATCCGGCGGCCGAATAGGCCGCCCGGGTCGCATTGCGCGACCCGCCCGGCCCGGCAACCCCGCCCAGCGTACATTGCCCCCAATGGCACGCCCCGACCCCACCGATGCCGCCTGCGCCCTGCCCATCGTGGTGGGCGGGCACATCGTCGCCGAGGTCGAGGACCGACCGATCGCCATCGCCCTGCGTGAGGCCCTGGCCGCCCGATTGCCCCACGCCTTCCCGCTGACGCCGGTGATCGTCACCGACCTGTGGTACCTCAACGCCGACCCGCTGCGGAGCCAGCCGACCATCTCGATCGGACGCCCCGAGGTCAACGCGCTCTCGGCGTTCCTGGCAGACAAGCTGCCGAGCGTCCTCGCGGTGGACGATCGGCTGGTGGTGCAGCTCGACCCGGAGTTCGCGGACCCCGCGGCGAGCTGCTGGGGAATCGACGCCGCCGCCACCGCCGAGGCGGTGCACGCGTTCCTCGAGCGGTGGTCAGAGGCGTTCCTGCTCGCGGCGGGCCGACCCTCGCCCTGACCCACCCCACGCACCTCTTCTTCCCACGCCTCCTTGACGCGGGGGGGGTCGCGCAGCGACCGGGGAAGGTGCGGTGGTGCAAGGGCACGGCGTCGGCCTGCCTTCCAACCCACTCCTCCCTGAGGAGGGGGTGGTCGCGCAGCGACCGGGGGAGGTGCGGTGGTGC
>CAYJPX010000129.1:0-8692 GCA_964372195.1 uncultured Phycisphaeraceae bacterium | reverse complement strand
CCGGCCCCGGCCGGGTCCCTCGGCGACCCGTATGGGAGCCTGGGGGCGGCGATCGGCCCCGGGCCCACGCCGCGGGTCTATCCGGGCCAGACCCGGCAGCTCGACGCCGCCCAGGTCCAGCGGGTGTGGCGTCTGACGGCCAACACCGGGCTGCTCGACGGGGACAGCCTCACCCGCATCGACAACACCGAGATCTTCTTCCCCGGGCGAGAGCGGACGACGGCGCTGGTCTATGTGCGCCAGGGTGGCGTGGGGTCGCACTTCGCCGTCCGCCTGCCGGTGGGAGATGCCGAGAGCCCGGGGGTGGCCCAGCTCGTGGACCAGTTGGCGGAGCTGGCGTGGGTGCCTGAATAGGGGTGGTACGGCTCCCAGTGGCACGGCTCTCCGAGCCGTGCGGTACGAGAGTCGGGCCCACGGACGCTTGACAAAGAAACGATCGTTTCACAAGCGGAACTTCCACGAAAGGATCGTTTCCTAGGCCGCACCGCATCTCGGGTCATCCCGGGACTTCGATACCTCCGATGGCTACGACCGCACGCAAAGCGATCGAGATCGCGGTGGAGGCGGGGGTCCTGCGCGAGACCAGCGGGCGCGAGCGCGATCGGGTGTACAGCTATCACGCGTACCTGCGGGCGCTGACGGGCGATGGAGAACGGCGCAATCCTGGCGGATAATCAGATCCGTTTGTCTCTGTAAGGTTTGATCGCCGGGGCGGATCGGGGGGAGAGGTGCAGGGCCTACCCCTGGTACAATCTGGGCGAGCCCCGAGGGCGCGGCCGCGCGCCGGCCGCTCGGGAACACCACTCAGGAGACAGCCATGAAACGCAGCAGCATGCTCACGCTCGTGGGCACCATCGCCGTCGTCGCATCGTCCGCGTTCGCCCAGCAGGAGGGGCAGCCGCAGCTCCCGCCCGGCATGACCGCCGAGCAGATGGAGGCCTGCGCGGCGGCCGCGGCGCCGGGCGAGATGCACACCTTCCTCGCGGAGGGCAAGGGCACCTGGCAGGGCAAGTGCACGATGTGGATGACCCCCGCCGCCGAGCCCATGCAGAGCGAGTGCGTCACCACGATCACGCCGATCCTGGACGGGCGCTTCGTGAAGAACAAGACCGAGGGCGAGTTCGCCGGCATGGGGCCGTTCACCGGCTTTGGGCTCTACGGCTACGACAATGTCTCGCAGAAGTTCCAGGGCACCTGGATCGATAACTGCAGCACGGGCATGATGACGGGCACCGGCGAGCTCAACTCCGCGGGCGACACCATCGAGTGGACCTTCAACTACAACTGCCCGCTCACCAACAAGCCCGCGATCTTCCGCGAGGTTGAGCGCCGCACCGGCGAGGACACCATGACCCTGACGATGTACGGCCCGGCCCCCGACACCGGCAAGGAGTACAAGATCATGGAGATCAAGTACACCCGCACCTCGAAGACCACCACCGCCGACGCGACCACGACGGGCGCCAGCACCCGCTGACCGCGGCCGGCCAACCCGCTCGCACTCCGCGACCGCCCTCCCGGGCGGTCGTTTTCGTTGGGCCGGGCACGCCCGGAGCCCGCCCCCGCACGGCCCCCCTATCGTGGACCGATGAACGCGGCGGAGATCATCCTCGGCATCGACCTGGGCACGACCAACAGCCTCGTCGCCGTCTTTGACGAGCACGGGCCCCGCACGATCGAAGATGCGCAGGGCCGGGCGCTCCTGCCCAGCGTGGTGCGGTTCTACGCGGGCGAGGACGGCGGCGTGCGCTCGGTGGTGGGCTACGACGCCGCCGAGCGGGCGGTGGAGTTCCCGACCACGACGGTGTCGAGCGTGAAGCGGCTCATGGGCCGGTCGCTGGCCGACGCGGCGGGGGATCTGGCGTATCTGTCATACCGGGTGGTCGAGGGGGAGCACAACACGGCGAGGGTGGAGATACCGAGGGACGAAGGGGTGGGGCCGGGTAGCGACGAAGGCACGGAGGCGCGAAGCGACGAAGGCACGGAGCGACGAAGCGACGAAGGGGCTGGCGCGCCGGATTGCGATCCCTCCGTCGCTTCGTCGCTTCGTCGCTTCGTCCCTCCGCAACCCCGTCGCTCCGTCGCTCTCCCACCCCGCATCATCTCCCCCCAGGAGGTCTCGGCGATCATCCTCCGCGAGCTGGCCGACCGGGCGAGCGCAGCGCTGGGGGTCGAGGTGCGCAGGGCGGTTGTCACTGTGCCGGCGTACTTCGACGATGCCCAGCGGCAGGCCACGCGCGATGCGGGGCGGCTGGCAGGGCTCGAGGTCGTGCGGATCGTCAACGAGCCCACCGCCGCGGCGTTGGCGTACGGGCTGGGGCTGGGCGAGAAGCGCGAGCCGCGGACCGTCGTGATCTTCGATCTGGGTGGCGGGACCTTCGATGTGTCGGTGCTGCGGATTACGCCCAACCCTGACCCGGGGGCCACACCCGACCAGCCGGCGTTCTTCCAGGTGCTCTCGACCGCGGGCGACACGCACCTGGGCGGCGACGACATCGACCACGCGCTGGTGCGGGAGCTGGCGGGGCGAATGCGGGCGGAGCTGGGGGTTGGGGGCAGGAGCGAGACAGCGAGACAGGGAGACAGCGGGACAGGGGGGGACCCGCTGGCGGGGCTCGACCCTTCGACACGGCGTGCCCTCACGCAGTTTGCCCAGGCGATCAAGCACCGGCTCAGCGAGGCCGAGCGGGCGTCGGTGCGGATCGAGGTCGCGGGCAGGGGGGCGTTCCAGGCGACCATCACACGGGCTGAACTCGAGGCGATGATGGCCGGGTGGGTGGAGCGGGCGATCGAGTGCTGCCGCCGGGCGGTGCGGGAGGCAGGCCTTGACGAGCCCCGAGCGCAAGCTCGGGGTTCCTCCGCTCGCGCGGAGGGCTCGTCAAGCCAGAAGAACCCGACTCACGGCTCGGAGAGCCGTGCCACCTTGAGCCAAGAGATCGACGCGGTGATCCTGGTCGGCGGCTCCACGCGCATCCCGCTGGTCCGACGCCGGGTCGGTGAGTTCTTCGGGATGGAGCCGTACACCGCCCTCGACCCCGACCGTGTCGTCGCCCTCGGCGCCGCGGTCCAGGCGGGGATCATGTCGGGCCTCGCCAAGGGCGCGCTCCTGCTCGATGTCATCCCGCTCAGCCTGGGCATCGAGACCGCCGGCGGGGCGGTCGCCAAGCTCATCGTCGCCAACAGCACCGTCCCCTCGCGGGCCACCGAGCGCTTCACCACCAGCGTCGACGGCCAGACCTCGATCAAGATCCATGTCCTCCAGGGCGAGCGCGAGATGGTCGAGCACTGCCGCAGCCTCGGCGTCTTTGACCTCCGCGGTCTGCCGCCCATGCCCGCGGGCGTGCCGCAGCTCGAGGTCGAGTTCCTCGTCGATGCCGGGGGCGTCCTCCGCGTCACCGCCACCGAGAAGCGCACCGGCAAGCGGGCCGAGCTGCAGGTTGTGCCCAACCACGGCCTGACGCGCGAAGAGGTCGACCGCATCGAGGCCGAGAGCTTCACCCACGCCCGCGAGGACATGCAGCAGCATCGCGTGGTGGACCTGGTCGTCAACAGCCGTCTCGACCTCAAGTGGATCGGCGAGCAGCTCGACCGCCACGGGGCGGCGCTCGAGCCGGCGTACCGCGACGGGCTGCACGCCAAGCGCGACCACCTCGCGGGGCTCCTCGCGCGGGCCGAGGCCGACTGGCGGGCGGTGAACGCCGACGAGCTGGCCCGGGCCAAGCAGGACCTGGACACCGCGAGCGTCCGGCTGCAGGAGGTCGCCATCGCGGCCTCGCTCCGGGACGACGCGTAATCCCCTCGGTGTTCTCGGACGCTGGCGGAGGACCCGCCGGGCGCAGGCGTCGCAGTTTCGCACCGGCGGGCGGCGGCGGGCCGATCCTCGTCGAGCGCCGGCCCCCACCGACCGATCTCCCCGCGGGCAGACCCGCCCGGCAAGGAGCTCGAAGATGCGGTGCTTGCAGCTGCTGATGGTGCTGTTGGGGCTCTCGGTGTGCCGTCCGGCCGACTGCGGCGCTGCCGCGTGGGCCGGTCCAGACGCCGATCCACCCAAGGGCGAGGAGAGCGACGACGACCACGACAAGGGCCGTGGCAACGACGACCACGGGGGCCACAAGAAGGGCCAGAACAAGGGCGGGTCCTCCGGAGGTGGGGGCGGTGGCGGTGGCGCGACGATCTACTATGTCCGCCTCACCGGCAAGGACAGCAACGACGGCAAGTCCCCCGACAAGGCCTTCCGCACCATCGACAAGGCCGCCGACAAGGTCGACGAGGGCGACACCGTCTATGTCGGCGCCGGCACCTACGACGAGTCGGTCGAGGTGGAGAAGGACGGCAAGTCGAGCGCCCCCATCCGCTTCATCGCCGACACCTCGGGCGCCCAGACCGGCGACGCGGGGGCCGTTCTCATCGATGGCGACAAGGGCGAGGCGCTCGAGGTCAAGGGCGACTCCGTCCACTTCACCGGCTTCGCCTTCACTGGCGGCAAGGGCGACGGGGTCTACTGGAATGGCTGCACGGGCGGGCGGCTCGAGCAGTGCTCGATCTATGGTGTGAAGGACGACGGGCTGCGCATCGTCGAGGCCGACCTCATCGTCACCGAGTGCCAGATCTCCGGCAACAAGGACGAGGGGATCGAGATCGGCAAGAAGGGCTCGCTCACAATCACCGACTCGAGCATTTACACCAACGGCGGGGACGGCGTCAAGGCCACCGACAACAACGCCAGGCTGGACCTCCGCGGGTGCTCGATCACCGGCAACGACGACCGCGGCGTCAGGATGAGCCGCGGGCAGGGCGTCGTGGTCAACTGCCTCATCGCCGACAATGGGAAGGACGGCATCCGCGCCGAGGGCAGCGCCTCGACCAGGATCGACCTCTCCAACACCACCATCGTCGGCAACAAGAGCGACGGGGTTGAGGTCACCAAGGCCCGGGTCTCGCTCACCAATTGCATCGTCGCCGCCAACAACTCCGACGGGCTCGACCGCAACAGCGGCAGCATGACCCTCAGCCACAACATCGTCTGGGGCAACGGCGACAAGAACTACGAGGGCGTCAGTGCCGGCTCGGGCGACCTCTCGAAAGACCCCATGCTCAGCCCCGCCCCCGACTACCGGCAGACCGCCGGGTCGCCGGCGATCGACAGCGGGACCGCCATCACCGGCGTCACCACCGTCGATATCGAGGGTTCGGACCGGCCCGCCGGCGCTGGCTGGGACCGCGGCTGCTACGAAGAGACCGGCGCGGGCACGGGCAGCAGGGTCTACGCCGATGTCACCGGCGCGGCCGGCTTCGGCGCCACCACCGCCTCGGGCTCCAACCCCGCGACCGTGCTGTTCGCCGACCTGGACAACGATGGCGATCTCGACGCGATCCTGACCGGCGACGCTGGCGCCAGGCGCATGCTCAACACCGGCGGCGTGTTCTCGGGCGCCACGCTCGGCTCGGGCGATGTCGTCGGCCAGGCCGGGCTCTTCGACGCCGACAACGATGGCGACCTCGACCTCTGGGCCGCCCGCGTCGCGGGCGACACCGGGGCGCTCCTCCGCAATAGCGGCACGGCTTCCTTCACCACCCACGACGCCGAAGGCCTGGGCCTCGGCGGACCGACCGACAACGACGGGCTCGTCCTCGGCGACCTCGACGCCAACGGGCGGTGCGATGTCGTGATGCTTTCGGGGAACGGCAACTTCGTGGGGCTCAATGTCGGGGCCGCCGATGCTGCCGACCCGCGGCGGTTCACGACCAGCGCCGACGACGCGATGGGCCTGAACACCCCCTTCGGCTCCGGCGACGGTCACTACGCCGCCAGCGCCGATGTCAACGGCGACGGCGAGCCCGACCTGCTCTTCCAGCTCGGCAGCGGGGCGATGTTCCTCTCGACGGGCGACGGGGCCTACACCCTCGCCGCCGATGGCATCAACCTCTCCGGCAGCGGCAGCACCAAGGTCGGGCTGGCCTGGGCCGACTACGACAACGATGGCGACCTCGACTGCTTCGCCGGCAACCGGGCCGCGGGCAGCCCGGCGCAGCTCTTCCGGAACTCGGGCGGGTCGTTCAGCGATGTCGCCAGCGCCGTGGGCCTGGGCGCGGCGGGCGATTGGATCAGCGGCGCGTGGGGCGACTACGACAACGATGGCGACCTCGACCTGCTGCTGGTCGCGGGCGATACCGGCCAGAGCGTGCTCTACGCGAACGGGGGCGATGGGACCTTCGCCGCCACGGGCGAGGTCTTCTCGGCCGGGGTCGCCGGGGCCGACGCGGTGTTTGCCGACTACGACAACGACGGCGACCTCGACCTGGCGTTCACCCACCAGGGCGCCGCCGCCGCGCTCTGGCAGAACTCGACCGACTCGGGCGATTACCTCAAGGTGCGGCTGGTCGGGTCCGGGGCGCGGGCGACCAACACCGCCGCGGTCGGCACGCGCGTCGAGCTCTACAGCGGCTCGACGCTGCTCGCCCGGCGGGACATCGGCGCGATGCGCGGCTACGGCGGGCAGGAGCCCCTCTGGGCCCACTTCGGTGTCGCCGACCCGGCGCAGGCGTACACGGTCAGGGTGTACTTCGCCTCGGGCGCTGTCGAGACGGCCGTCACGCCAAGCACCGTCAGCACCACGATCGGGACCACGACCATCGCCCAGATGGTCACCATCACCGAGCCCGACCCCGCGGCCATGAGCGTGGTCGAGTGGACCGAGACCGACCCGAGCCAGTGAGCCGGGCGGGGTGTGCCGGGCGGGTGTGCCACGGCCGTGCCGGCCGTGTGGTGGTGCAGGGCGGTGGGCCGGGGAGCCCGAGCGTTGGAGAAGCAGCACGGGGGCACGGCTCAAAGGGCCGCGGCACACGGGGTCGCCCGCCCAACAGAACGCCCCGGGATTCGGATCCCGGGGCGGTGGTGTTGCTTGTCGTTTCGTGAGGGTCTACGCGGCCCGGGGGCCTTCGTCGTCGAACCACTCGCCGCCGCAGATCGACAGGGCGTCGTCGAGCTGGTGCTGGACCTGGCCCAGGGCGTCCTCGACCTGGCGGATCGCATCGACCGAATCGGTGAGGCGCAGCTGGAACCGGTTGCCCGGCGTGCGAGCCCGTGGGAACGGGATCGCGTCGGATTCAAGCGGGTCGATGCCTCGGAACAAACGGAGCTTGGGCATGGCAGGGGCCTCCTTGCTGGCCCCATCATCGGTTTCGGGGGCTCGGAATGATGAGCCGGGGGCGTCAGCGGGCCTCGGAGTACGGATTCGGACCGGCCGCAATCGCGCAACTCCCGCGCATCTCCCCAGTTTCCCTCGGTTATCGCCCAGCGTGGGGGTCCACCCGATGCCCCACCCGGTTCTCGGTCCCCCGCACCAGACGCCCCAGGTTGGCCCGGTGCTTGGCCACCACCACCGCCGCCAGCAGGCCCACGACCACATAGAACGCCAACGCCCCGCCATGTCGCCCGGGCTGGTCGGAGAGCACCTCGATCGTCACCCACAGCCACACGGGGAGGCTCAGCGCCCCCAGGCACGACGCCAGGCTCACGAACTTGCTGGCCTTGACCACCACCACCCAGACGACGAAGGCCCCGATCGCCGGCCAGGTGAGCAGGGGGTAGATCCCCAGCAGCGCCCCGAAGCCCGTGGCGACACCCTTCCCGCCCTTGAACCCGATCCACGGGCTGAACATGTGCCCGAGGACCGCCGCCGCCACGCCCGCCAGCCAGAGCCACGCCTCGCCGGCGGGCACGCTGGCCCGCCCGACCAGCCCGGCGGCGAGGCCCGCCCCGAGGGTCGGCGCCAGGCCCTTGGCGACATCGAGGGCAAAGCAGGTGAGCCCGGGCCCCCGCCCCAGCACCCGCCAGACATTGGTCGCGCCGATGTTGCCCGAGCCGTGGTCGCGGATGTTGACCCCCTTCGCCTTGGCGATCAGCAGCCCGAAGGGGATCGAGCCGGAGAGGAACGCCAGGGGGATGGCCAGGGCCAGCGCGAGCATAATGGGAGGTTACGCGGATCGCTCGCCCCGCGGACGCGGCATCACGGGGCGCCGGTGACGAGCGGGTGCCTGGCCAGCGTGTCCAGGAGCGTGGCCCAGACCTCGTCGGGCGTGGCGGCGGCATCGACCACGACATAGCGGTCCGGGTCGGCCCGGGCCTGGTCGAGGTACCCCTGGCGTACGCGGGCGTGGAACGCCTCGCCCTTGGCCTCCATGCGGTCTGCGAAGAGCGAGAGGGTGGGGTCGGGCTTGGCGCCCTTGGGGTGCTTGCCGGTCATGCGGGCGGTGGCGGTCTGGGTGTCGATATCGAAGAGGACCGTGACATCGGGCCACAGGCCGCCGGTCGCCGCCTGGGCCGCGGCCCGGATCTCGGCGGGGCTGAGCCCCCCGGCGGTGCCCTGGTAGGCCAGCGTGCTCGAGACGAACCGGTCGGCGAGCACCAGCTTGCGGGCCTTGAGGGCCGGGCGGATCAGCTCGTCCACCAGCTCGGCACGGCTGGCCATGTAGAGCAGCATCTCGCAGCGGATGCCCATGTCGTCGTGATCGCGGTTGAGCAGCACCTCGCGGATGCGCTCGCCCAGGGGCGTGCCGCCGGGGTCGCGGACCATGGTCATGGGCACGGCGTGGCTCTCGCACTCGGCGGCAAAGCGGGCGAGCTGGGTGGACTTGCCCGAGCCGTCCGGCCCGTCGAAGACGACGAAGCGGCCGGCGAGGCGCTTGAGCC
>CAYJPX010000128.1:0-8703 GCA_964372195.1 uncultured Phycisphaeraceae bacterium | reverse complement strand
GGAGGCGATGAAGCGCTTCCAGTAGGTCGAGCCCTTGCCGATGGTGTCGATCTCGGGGGTCTCGGGGAAGGTCAACGGCAGGATGTAGTGGGGCTGGTAGCCGGTGTTGGTTTCGGGGCCGATGGGGATCGCGTCGAGCCGCCGGAACTCGGTGCCGCTGCCGAGGATGATGGGGATGCGGTCGAACTCGCGGGCGATCTTGAAGGCGCGGAGGCCTTCCAGCTCGTCGGCGGTGCGGAAGAGGAGTGGGAGGTTGGTGGTGAGGGAGGTGAGGCATGGAGGGGTGGAGGGGGCCCAGTGTGCCCCGCCCCCAGAGCTGGTGGAGGAGGAAGGAGCGGAAGAAACAGCGGCCAGCCAGTCGGCATCGCTGAGCGTCTGACGCATCAACGCGATAACCCCCATCTGCGAGCCCGGGTAGCCGGTGAACTCGCCGCGGTTGCTCGGCGTGCCGCGGTTGGTAAAGGCGAGCGTCTGGTAGACATCCTCGCCATACACCGGCGCTCGGGCGTCGGCGGCGTCGGCGGGGGCCTGGGCGAGGCTGACCAGGGCCGCCCGCCCGGCGAAGATGCCGCCGTCGGGGGCGATGGCCGCCGCGGTGAACCCCAGCCCCCGTAGCCGCTCGGCATCACCCGCGGGCACGCCCCCGGCGTCGAGCGCGGAGCGCTGCGGCGTGACGCCCGCGTTCCAGTGGGCGCCCGGGGCGTTCATGTCGGGCCGCGGGGCGTCGATCGCCAGGTGGGCGTCGATGAACCCCGCATAAATATGCATGCCGGCGAGATCGTGCACCTGCGCGCCCGGCGGCGGGGCGAAGCGGACGGTCGTCATGTCGGTGACACTGACGATCCGGTCGCCCTCGATCTCGACGATCGCCGACTCGATAACTACGCCGGGGCTCACATGCACGGTCGGCCCGACCAGGAAGTGCCACGCCGGCTCGGCCTTGCGCGGGCCGTTGGGCTGGGGGTCGAGGGGGTTGCCGGTGTTGTTGCCGGCCCCGCCGGGTTGGGCGAGGACGGCGGACGCGAGGCCGAGCAGGGCGACGAGAGTGGCGGCGAGGCGTGATCGGGTCGTGGTCATGGCGGAGAGCGTACCAGCATTCCCGGCTCGATTCCTGTCTCGGGCGACTCGGGGGTATCATCGGATCCGCTCGGTCTGGATCCGTGCGGGGGAGGCGTCTGCCGGCGGCCGGCGCCACGCCTGGGTAGAGAGGAACACGCATGTCGAATCTGATCGAGGGCAACGCGGTGATCGGGCAGTCCGGCGGGCCGACGGCGGTGATCAACCAGTCGCTGGTTGGCGTCGTGCAGGGGCTGCTCGACCACGGCGCGGGCAGGTCCGGGCACCCCATCCGCCGCGTCCTGGGCATGCGCCACGCCGTGCGGGGGCTGACCCAGGGCGACCTGGTCGACCTGACCGACTTCGGACACGACCGGCTCGAGCGCCTGGCCGTGACCCCCTCGGCGGGGCTGGGCTCGACCCGCGACAAGCCCGACGCGGCGTACTGCGAGCGCATCTTCCACGCCTGTGAGAAGCACGACATCCGCTACTTCTTCTACATCGGCGGCAACGACTCGAGCGACACCTGCCGCATCGTCAACGAGCTCTCGAACAAGGCCGGGTACCAGCTCCGCTGCTTCCATGTGCCCAAGACGGTGGACAACGACCTGGTGGGCAGCGACCACACGCCGGGATTCCCCTCGGCGGCGCGGTTCGTCGCGACCGCGTGCATGGCCGACTTCCTCGACAACATCAGCCTCCCGGGCATCAAGATCAATGTCATCATGGGCAGGCACGCGGGGTTCCTGACCGCCGCCAGCGCCCTAGCGCGGCGGAGCGACCGCCTCGAGCGATCGACCGACGGCCCGCAGCTCATCTATGTGCCCGAGGTCCCCTTCGACACCGAGCGGTTCGTGCAGGATGTCGCCGAGTACTACGACGCCAAGGGCCGGTGCCACATCGCCGTGAGCGAGGGCATCTGCGATGCGCAGGGCAATTCGATCGGCGCCCAGCTCATCGCCGCCGGGCAGACCGACGACCACGGCAATGTGCAGCTCTCGGGCTCCGGGGCGCTGGGCGATGCCCTCGCCGCCCTGCTCAAGGACAGGCTCACGCCCCCCGGCGGCAAGCCCGTGCGCGTCCGCGCCGACACCTTCGGCTATATCCAGCGGTGCTGGCCCGACGCCTCGCGCGTCGATGTCACCGAGGCGCGGGGCACCGGGCGGTTCGCCGCCGAGCTGGCGATCAGCGGCGACCTCGACGGCACCGTGGCGATCGAGCGCGTGAGCCCCATCGGCGGGGCCCAGCCCTACGCGGCCCAGTTCAAGCGGCTGGACCTCTCGGTCGTCGCCGCCAAGACTCGGCACATGCCCGAGTACTTCCTCGAGGGGCACAACAATGTGTCGGACATGTTCCTCGACTATTGCCGCCCGCTGGTGGGCAGGCTGCCGACCTTTGAGCGGCTGTAGGTGTGGAGTGTGGGGTGTGGGGTGTGGGGTGTGCAGCGACGCCTCCGGGCTCTCGAGCTGCGCATGAAAAACCCGCCCGGGGGGGCGGGTGTGTGAGGCATCGAGGAGGCCTGCGCTAGGCCCGGGTGTAGGAGATCTGCATGCCCTGCTGCCAGTTGCCATCGACCATGTCGAAGAACATCGCCATCTCGTGGGTGTTCTTGTCGTGGAGGGTGATGACCGACTTCTTTCCCATGGGCTGGCCGGTCTGGGGGTTGGTCATGGAGCCGAGCATGGTCCAGACCTTGCCCGAGGCGTCGACCTGGCCCTGCTCGGTCTGGAGGGCGGTGCAGGCGGTGTCGATCCACATGCCCTCGTAGCGGTTGTCGGTGGTGTTGTAGCCCCAGAAGCCACGGCCCTCGAAGTTGGGGAACGGGCCGTCGTTGGCGTCGCCCTTGTAGACCTGGCGGAGGAACCGGCCGCCGAGGTCGAGGGAGTTGGTCATGACGCCGGTCGAGACCATGGGCTCGCCCGGTCCCATCCACATCTTGACCTTGGCGCGGAAGGTGCCGACGAAGGGCTTGAACAGGTCGTGGGCCTCGGTGGTGGCGCCCATGCCGGCACAGGAATCGGTGTCGTGCTTGGTCTCTGTGGTCATCACTTCCTCCTGGTGTACGAGATCTGGCCGCCCATGTACTCCTCGCCGGAGGCCGCGTCAGCCTCCCACATCTCCATCACGAAGTGGTCCTCGTCGATGTGCTTGATGATGTGGTGGGCGGGCATCTCCATGGGGCCGTCCGGGGTGGCCATCTGCCAGCTCCCGCGCCACTCCATGGTGTGGCTGTCCTCGTGGTGCTCGCCTGTCATGGTCATGATGCCGGTGCTCCAGTTGTCGATCCAGTTGTTGACATACTGGCCGGTGGCGCGGTCGAAGCCGACGAAGCCCATGCCCTCGAAGTCGCCGCCCATGAAGTCGGCCATCTCGAAGTGCTGGACGACATAGCGCCCGCCCATCACGAGCTTGTTGTGCGACACGCCCTTGGAGACCGTGGGCGGGGCGTCGGGGCCGGCCATGTAGAACTTCGCCTCGCAGTCCCAGGTGCCGGCCATGTGCGCGAGCATCTCGTGCTCGGCGACGGGCTCGGCCATCGCCTTCATGGCTTCCATCATCGCCTCGGGGTCCATCTCGCCCTCGGGCTGGAACGAGGTCGGGACCACCCCGGCGGGCGACACCTGCTCGGTGACCGGCTCGACGACCGGGCCGGCATCGAGCGACTTGGTCACAAACGCCCCGCCGAGCACCCCGGCCGCGCCCACGAGCGCCGCGATGATGGTGGTCCGACTCCCCGACGACTTGCAGCTGCATCCGAACATGGTGAAATCTCCTGGACAGTGACCTGGGTTGACCCCGGCAAACCCGCCCGCGGCACGGGCCGTCTCCCGGGGACTTGTGCCGACAGTCTACCCGGAGGTGCGCGGCGAGTCACCCCCGTAGGCGGAAGATTTTCGATATGTGTTAGGGGACCGAGGGGTCTACTTTTCCGACCCACCGGCCGCCACGGGCACGCGCTCGGCGATGGTCAACCCGAACGCCTTGAGCTGGGGGTACTCCGCATCGCTGTTGGTGATGAGGCGGAGGTTCTTGACGCCCAGGGCGCGGAGGATCTGCGACCCCGTGCCGTACTCCAGGGTCGTGTGCGGCACGGACTGGCCGGGCTTGTCGGCGGTGTCGTGCCCGAAGGGACGGCTGAGGCGTTGGCTGAGGGCATCGCCCACGCCGTGGGGGCGGAGGTAGATGAGCACCCCGCGCCCGGCCTCCTGGAGCATGCGCATGGACTCGCGGAGGAGCTGGCCCGAGGAGGCCGGCCCGGCCGGGGAGCTGGAGGTCGAGAGGTCGTCGAAGATGTCGCCCAGCAGGTCGCGGCGGTGGACGCGGACCAGGGTCGGCTCGTCGGACTCGACCGGGTTGCCGTCGGATCCCAGGTGGCCCACGCCGCCGACGGTGAGGGCGATGTGGGGCAGCGGGTCCACCAGCGATCGGAACACGATGCAGTTGAACCGCCCGAGGGGGGTGTCGATGGGGGTGCCGTCGGTGGGCTCGACGCGGTGGATAAAGGGCTCGCCGGCGAGGCGGTGCTCGATGATCTGGCGGACCGAGCACATCTTGAGGGTGTGCCGCGCACAGAAGGCCTCGAGGTCGGGGACGCGGGCCATCTCGCCGTCCTCGCGCATGATCTCGATGATGGCGGCGGCGGGGTAGAGGCCGGCCAGACGGCACAGGTCCAGCGAGCCCTCGGTCTGGCCGATCCGGACCAGCACACCCCCATCGCGGGAGCGGAGCGGGTTGATATGGCCGGGCTTGACGAAGTCGGCGGGGCCCGTGGCGGGGTCTATGGCGAGGCGGATGGTGTTGGCCCGCTCCTTGGCGCTGACGCCGGTGGTGAACCCGTGCCGGGGGTGGCCGTCGATCGAGACGGTGAAGGGGGTGCCCCGGACAGAAGTGTTGACGGCGGCCTGGGGGGTCAGGTCGAGGCGGTCGCAGTCGGCCTCGGAGAGGCTGAGGCAGAGGTAGCCCCGGGCCTCCCGGAGCATAAAGGTGACGGCCTCGGGGCTGATGCACTGGGCGGGCAGGACCAGGTCGCCCTCGTTCTCGCGGGACTCATCGTCGGTGAGGACGATCATGCGTCCGGCGCGGAGTTCGTCGAGGATGTCTTCGATGGGGCTGAACACGCTACGATCGTAGCCGGCGGGTCGGGTGACCTCGCCACCGTCGCAAGCCCAGCCTCCGGAGCCGCCATGACCGAGCCGTCGAAGCAGAATCAGCCGCTGAAGCCCGGCGAGGGCACGGGGGGGTGCCTCGGCCTCATGATCGGTCTGTTGGTGCTGGCGACGGCGAGCCTCGTGCTCACCGGTGTCGGGTACCTGGTGGCGCGTCAGATGGGCTGGGTCTAAGCCCGGCGGGGTGCCGCGGTCCTCTGGGCGCCGTGATGGCTGCCGTGGTATGAGCGAGCGTTGATCGCAGGCCACGCCGTTGCGCAATCGCGTGGCCATCACTGCGCTGCGCTCCGTTCTGACCACGGCACCCACTCACCCACTCACCCACTCACCCCACACCCCACACCCCACACCCCACACCCCACCCGCGGGGCCTTCACTGCGCTGCGCTCCGTTCAGACGCCGGCACCCAGTGCGACGCGGCGGGATGCTCTACGCGGGCTTTGCCTCGATCGCCTGGCTGGCGAGCGGCGCGAGCCCGGCGCGGATCGCGATCCGGGCGAGCTGGACGCGGTTGCTCACGCCGAGCTTGATCCCCAGCGAGACGCGGTGCCCCTCGATGGTCTTGACCGATCTGTCCAGGGCCTTGGCAATCTCTGCGGAGGGCAACCCCATGCCGATGTGGTGCAGGACCTCCCGCTCGCGCGGCGTGAGGCCGGCCAGCGGGTCCTCGGCGCGGAGGATGGTGACTCCCTCCGGCACGGGGGTGTCGGGATCGAGCGGGGCGGCGACCAGCAGCACCGGGCGCTCGCCGAACGGCTCGGCAGGCATCGGCCGGTAGGTGACGCGGGCGAGGCGCCCGCCGAGGACGCCCTCGACCACCACCGGCACGCCCTCGCGCCGCACACGCTCGATCGCGAGGGCGTGGACGGCCGCGTTGGTGTGTTCCAGGCGCTCGGCGAGCGGGCGCCCCTCGATGGACGCTCCGCGGGGCAACAGGCGGACGAAGAAGTCGTTGTACTCGCGCACGCACCCGTCGCCGTCGATGACCGCCACGCCGCACCCGGCATCGTGGAGCAGGGCGGCGAGCAGGAGGTCGGCCGTGCGTTCGGCCCCGGGCCCCGAGAACAACACGCCGAACTGGCATTGCTGTGGCATAGAGCACTCCCCTCGGAAGCTTCTTGCGAGCTGCCGGTCGCCTCGGCGTCCGCCGGGGCCACGAGCCACCCCCGCAAAACCCGCGCGCGCGACAACAGCTTATCGGCGTGATCGTGTTTCGAAATGCATCGGAAGCGCATTCACGCGGGATCGGGTGCGAATCCACACGGTTGGGTGAAAGTGCCCCCGTTTCACCCAAACCTGTGGCAAGGCGAGCCGCGGAACGCGGCCTTTCCCGCTCGGAGGTGTTCACAGGAGGTGGGCAGGTTCACCGCGCAACAACGCCCCGGCCTGCCGTGACCGGGGCGTGTGTGTTGGTGTGTGCGGGCTGGCCGTAGATCAGGCGACCGTCACGCCCCGGTCGAGGTAGACATCCTGGATCGCGTGCAGCAGGGCGGCGCCCTCTTTCATCGGGCGCTGGAAGGCCTTGCGCCCGGAGATCAGGCCCATGCCGCCGGCGCGCTTGTTGATGACGGCGGTGCGGACCGCGTCGGCCAGGTCGCTGGCCCCCTTGCTCTCGCCGCCGGAGTTGATCAGGGGCATGCGGCCCATGTAGTTGTTGACGATCTGGTATCGGCAGAGGTCGATGGGGTGCCCGCCGCCGCCCTTCTCGTCGCACCCGGCGAGCTTGGTATAGACCTCCTTGCGGAACTTGCCGTAGGAGGAGTCGCCGGTGTTGAGGGCGGCGAACCCGCCGTTGTTGGTGGGGAGCTTCTGCTTGATGATGTCGGCCTGGATGGTGACGCCGAGGTGGTTGGCCTGGCCGGTGAGGTCGGCCGAGGCGTGGTAGTCGACGCCGTTGACCTTGAAGGCGTTGTTGCGGATGTAGCACCACAGCACGGTGACCATGCCGTAGGAGTGGGCCTCGGCGAACATGTCGGCGACATACTGGATCTGCTCGCCGGACTCGGGGCTGCCGAAGTAGATGGTCGCGCCGACGGCGGCGGCGCCCATCTCGAAGCACTGGCGGATGCCGCCGAAGGGGATCTGATTGAACTGGTTGGGGTAGGTCATCAGCTCGTTGTGGTTGAACTTGACGAGGAAGGGGATCTTGTGGGCGTACCTTCGGCTGACGGCCCCGAGCACGCCGTAGGTGCTCGCGACCGCGTTGCACCCGCCCTCGATGGCGAGCTTGACGATGTTCTCGGGGTCGAAGTAGTCGGGGTTGGGGGCGAAGGACGCGCCGGCGGAGTGCTCGATGCCCTGGTCGACGGGCAGGATGCTGACAAACCCGGTGCCGCCGAGGCGCCCGGTGTTGAGGAGGAGCTGGTAGTTGCGCAGGACATTGGCGTTGCGGTCGGTCATGGCGACGACGCGGTCGACAAAGTCGGGCCCGGGGCAGTGGATGGCGCTCTTGGAGACGGTCTTGCACTCGTGGTTGAGGAGGGCGTCGGCGTCGGGGCCGAGGATCTTGCGGATATCGACGGTGGGGGTGGGCATGGGGGCATTCCTCGGGGAAGTGGGTGCGTGTGGGGGCATGGTAGGTCGGGAGGCGTGGGACGGCACGAGGGCGCGTTCGGTCCCCGGGCGGGCTGGTAGACTTGGCCCATGAGATGGAACTTCGACGCGACGATCGATGATTACCTGGCGCTGTGGGAGGACGCCCATCGGCGCCGCGCCGGGCAGATCAAGACACGCATCCCCTGGTGGTTCGTGCCGTTGATCTTGGGTGCGTTCGCCGCGGCTGGGATCTATGCGGTCGGCAGGGCGGCAGGGCGGTTCGACTTTGGCGCTCTCGTGCCCGGGGCCATCAACGGCATCATCGGGGGCGGGCTCGGTGGCTTCGGACTCCTCATTTGCTTCCTCTTCTTGTACCGGCGCCTCGGAAGCCAGAGGCGGGAGCTGCGAGAGCATTGGAGAACCCTGATGGAGTCGGGGGTCATCCCGATCGAGATGGGCCCCCACGCGGTCGAGATCGAGGCCGAGTGGCTCACCTACTCGACGCCCTACCGGACTATCCAACAGCAGCTCGGCTCGTTCGAGGCGCTCGAGGAGCAGGATGATTGCTTCTACCTGTTGCGGCGCGGTCACCCCGAGTATCGCCTCCCCAAGCGGGCGTTCGCCTCCGACGCTCAGCAGGCCGAGTTCCGCCGGCTCGTCGAGCCGCGGCTGGGCGGCGGGGTCGAGCGTTGACCACCCCCCGGAGGGGCGGGCGACTCGGCCATCGTCGGTCGCGCTCTGGGCCCCGAAGGGGCCACGGTTTGTAGCCACGGGTGGAGTCTCGACGAGGTCGAGACGGAACCCGTGGAAGCGGTCAGCCTCACACGACCGCCCTGGAGGGGCGGAGGAATCAGCGGGCGGGTGGGGGTCGTGGAGCACGCGTGCGAGTCCTCCGCCCCTTGTATGTTCCCCATACCCGCCGGTACCTTCTCGCGGGAGGCCAGCG
>CAYJPX010000127.1:0-8841 GCA_964372195.1 uncultured Phycisphaeraceae bacterium | reverse complement strand
GCACGAAGGCACGAAGGCACGAAGGCACCGAGGGATCGAGGGATCGAGGGAGGCATGCGGCCCGCTGGCCTCCATTTGGCTATTTGGCGCTTTGGCGCTTTGGCGATTTCTGTTTGGCCAATTGCTATTTGCTATTTGCTATTTGCCATTTGCCATTTGCCAATTCCTACTTGTCCCCCCCTAGCAAGTTCTCCAGCAGCTTGCCGGGCTGCACCAACTCGTTGACCGCTTCCTTGCCCACCAGGTCGACCGCGATGTTGTTGCTCGGCTTGGCGATCAGCCCGTCGGTGCGGATCGGCAGCCGCGCCAGGTTGCCGATCACCGGCAGCGGCAGGTTCGCCAGCCCCGGGATCGCCTCGGCCGCGAACGCCCCGGCGGGCACAAAGGTCAACACCTGGAGCTGCCCGGCGGGCAGCGGCTTATCGCCGCCGATCCCCCGCGGCTTGGAGCTCAGGTTGATGAACCCCTGGCTCTCGATCTTGAACTCGCCGAAGGGCAGCGCGTAGGACTCGTAGCTGACCAGCCCGTCGGCCATCGTGATCTTCAGCGGCGGCATGCGCCGGCCCACCTCGCCCGCGGTCTTCTGCTGCGCGATCGCCAGCACCCGCTGGAACAGGTCCGCCGTCCCGAACCGCGCCGTCCCGATATCCAGGGTCACCTTGCCGTTGAGCCGGTCCATGTTGCCGTCGATCGGCAACTCGAGCGGCGTCTCAAAGGTCACCACCGCAGGCTCGTCCTCACGCGACTTCTCCAGCGTCGCCACCACCGGCAGCGCCTTCTGGAACCGCTTGGTCAGTTCCGGCGTGATCTCGCGGATCTCGATCCGGCTGGCCTGGGGATCGACCACGAAGAGCCCCTCGGACACGCGCCCCGAGATCTCGGCGGTCGCCAGCGGCGTGTGCGCCTTCGCGACCAGCGTGCCGCCCAGCTTGGAGAAGCCCTTGGCGTCGATGTCGAAGTCCACGGTCGGCCCCAGCGCATCGCGCAGCAGGCCGTTCTGCCTGGCGAACGCGTCGATGACCTCCGTCGGGATCGGCGCGATCCCGCCGGTCAGGTCCAGCCGGGCCGCGTCGGGCGTCAGGTTGCCCGCCTCGTCGGTGTACGACGCCACCCGCCCGGTGATGCGGCTCTTCTCGGGCGTGACCTCGGGCGTGTCGCCGATCTTCATGCGCGGGATGTTGAGGGCAAAGCCGAGCTGGTCGGGCGTCGGCCCGCGCCCGAGCCGCAACTCGAGCCCGCCGACGCGCATGGCGCGCCCGTCGCTGAGCGTGGCCGCCAGATCGGGCACCGTGGCCGTCGCGTCCACGATGAACACACCCGGCTTGAACAGGCCCACACCCTCGGACATCGCCAGCCCCAGCCGCCGCAGCTCGAGCCGCACCGGCGTCTGCTCGGCGAAGGCGAACGCCGGCGCCGGGGCGCCCGCCTTCGCCCCGAGGGCGTAGGTGTTGGCCCACAGCGGGCCCATCCGCCAGGTCAGCGTGAGCGACTTGTGCAGGTACATCGCCTGCTTGTTGAACGCGAAGCTGATCGGGCCGTCGGTCGTGATCCGGGGGGACCGGACCGCCAGCGAGAACGCCGCCTCCTGGGCCACCCGGCTGCGGACCCTGTCGATGTCGCCGCTGAGCGTGATCCCGAACTTCTCGCCCACCGAGCCGGCGACCAGCGCCGGCTTGCCGAGCACCCGATCGACCCACATGCCGTCGACATCGTTGAGCGCCAGCGAGACGGGCATCGCGCCCGATGGCTTGCCGCCCTTGAGCGTGGCGCTCGCTTCGCCCGCCAGGCCCAGCACCGCCGACCCGTCCGCCTGGAGCACCCGCCCCGCGATCGTCGCCGACGCCTCACCCCCGGCCTCGCCCAACGCCTGCCCCGGCAACTTGGCCGCGACCGAGAGCCCGCTGATCGAGAGCGGCGGGATGACCATCGCCTGCGCCCCCTCGGCCGCGGGCAGCGTGATCGCCGCCAGCGCCGCGTCCAGCGTCACCGTCGCCCGCAGCACACCGGCGATCGCCGCGAGGTCGGGCTTGTACCCAGGCGCCAGCGGGAGCTCGAACTGCTCGTCGAGCGTGAAGCCGATCCGCGCCGGGCTCGTCAACGCCGGCTTCACCGGCGCCTCCGCCGCCAAGAGGTCGGTCAGGTGCCCCGCCACCCGCGGCGTCACACCCACCCAGCCCTCGGCCTTGAACAGCCGGATGTGCTTGGCATCAAGCCGGCCACGCACCAGCGTGCTAAGCCCCTCCCCCCGCAGGTCGAGCCCGAACTGCGTCACCCCCGCCAGGTTCGGGCTCGGCGCGGTCGTCGCCGTGACATCAAAGGTCCGCCCCATCGTGTCCCGCATCAGCAGCACCACATCCATCGGCTTGCCGCCGAGCATCGCCATCCCCGGCGGCACGAGCCTCGCCAGCGTCGCGGGCAGGGCGGCCAGCGTCAGCGTGGTCTCGGGCGTGAGGGTTCCAACCGAGACCACGCTCATCGGGTCCGCCGCGTCGGCCGGGGCGTCGAGGAACAGCCCGTGCAGCGTCGAACGCAGCGCCAGCGTGAACGGCTGATCGGCCTGGACAAACTGCCCATCCACCACCACCGTCGGCGCCGATCCGGGCGTCGCCGTGACCGACGCCGCCAGCGAGGGCACGCCCACCCGCCCCGGCTCCATCGGCTGCCCATCGACGCCGGTGAGCGGGATATCGACCGCAAAGTCCGTGAGCGTCGCGCTGACGCTCGCCGCGACCTGGTCGGGCCGCACCCCACCCACACCACCCGCCCCGAACGGCACATCGAGCCCGCCGACCGAGATGCGCAGCGCCCCGGCGGGCTGGAGGTCCACCGGCGCCCTGCCCCGCAGCAGGCGCGCCAGCGAGGACCCGGCCCCGCGATCCACCAGAACGATCGGCTGGCGCGTGCGGACGCGGTCGGGCGTCGCGGTCAGCGGCGCGGTGATGTCAATCTTGCTCGAGCGGAAGGTCAGGTCGATATCCGTCGCGTCGGGCCCCGCGCCCGGGTTCGACGCCGCCAGCAGCACCAGGTCGGCGCGCGGGCCGATGTCCTGCACCAGCACGATCCCCGCCTCGCGATAAAGCGAGCCGAACACCTTGTCGATCGTGTCGACCTCGACGCCCTCGACCCGGACCTCGCCGCGCAGCGACGGCAGCGCCGTGGTCCGCGGCGCCCCCGCGCCGTCGAGCAGCCCGGCCAGCGTGATGTCCGTCTTCATCGCAGCGAAGGGCTTGCCGTTGAGCCGCCCGGCGGCGTCGCTGGTCACCCGCACCTCGCCCGCGAGATCGTCGGTCCCGATGCCCAGCGCGAACCGCTCCAGCCGGTAGTCGCGGAGTGTGTCGTCGCCGGCGAGCTGCATCTTGCCCACGGCGTCGGTGACCGCCAGGTCCATCGAGATCCGCGTGCCCCGCAGGTCGGGGCCGGTCGGCCCGCCGAGCTTGGCCAGGTCGATCGCAAACTCCGAGGCCTGCAGCGTGACGCCGCCGCCGCCGTTGACCCGCACGCCGTGGGCCGCCGCGACCCGGTCGAGGATCGGCGCGAGCGTGGCGACCCGGGCCCGCACCCCCTCGCCTCGCGAGGCGATCCGCTGGCCCTGGATGACGATCGCCGCGTCGACCTCGGCCTGGGCCGCGTCGAGGGCCAGATCGATGTCGTAGTCGCCCGAGCTGTCGGTGTGGCTCTTCGCGCTCAGCGCCAGGTCCAGCGTCGGGCCGAGGTCCTGGGGCAGGTCGAGCCGCAACCCCGCCGGCATCGCCGCCCCGATCGCCGCCACGAACGGCTGGAGGATCGGCGTGCTGAACCCCTCCACGCGCAGCCCGCCCGCGATCGACCCGGGCATGCCGGGGCGCAGGGCCCCCGCCTCGTCGAGCAGCCCCCCCACCGCCAGATCGATCGAGACCTCGCCCGCCGACGCCCCGCCGATGGTCGCCCGCGTGCCGCCGGTGATGGTGAGCGTCTCGGCGAGCGAGGCCGCCTCGATCGCCAGGTCCAGCGGCTCGATCCCGAAGGCCGAGGCGGTCGTCGTCTCGCCGGTCGGCAGGTCGATCGAGCCGGCGATGGCCGAGGTGGTCAGCCGCACCCCCGCGGACGCCGTGCGCAGGTCGCCGCCCGTCGGCACGCGCAGCCCCTCGACCGCGAGGGTGAGCGTCGGGAGCTGGGCGAGCCGCACGCCCGGCTGGGCGGCCAGCGCCTCGGCGATCGCGGGCACGAGCGTCGAGAGCTCGGCGGTGCTGATGGTCACGCGGGTCTCGCCGGTGCGGGAGACCACGCCGTCGGCCAGGCCCGCGTGCAGCGCCAGCTCGATCGCCGGCGCGGTGAGCGCGAGCGCCACCTCGGCGCGTACCGCGTCGATCGTCAGGAGCCCGGTCTCGTCGGTGAGGTCGGTCACCTGCACCCGCAGGTCGACCGCCCCCGACTCGGCCAGCCCCGCCAGATCGCGCCCCGTGGCGATCGGGCCCTTGATCGAGATGCCCAGGGGCTTGGCCACCGCGAAGTCGATCGACCCGCTCAACGCCCCGAGCCGCACCGCGCCGATCCGCCCGCCGGTCTGTGCGCCAAGCGCCGCGTCCTGGTAGGTCACGCGCAGCCCGTCGAGCACGACCGACGCCGCGAGCGACCTGGGCAGCTTCGCGGGCTCGCCCGGCGTGGCGCCCGTGTCGGGCTTGGCGAACCTCGCCTCGATCGCCCGCTGTAGGTTGGTCGAGCCGTCGGCATCGCGGACGATGGCCGCCTCGCCGCGCACATAGACGAGCCCGAGCTTGCGCGAGCCCAACGCCAGCCCCAGCAGCCCGCGTTCGGCGCGCACCGTGACCTCGGCCACCCGCCCGCCGTCGGGGTCGTCGAGTGTGACCGAGGCCTGCTGCGCGCCCAGCCACGAGAGCCCGAGGCTGTCGATCGTCGCGTGGCCCTTGATCTGGTCGTTGACCGCTCCCTCGACGAACGGCCTGGCGATCGGCCCGGCGATGGTCGGCCCCAGCGCCGCCAACGCCACCACCAAGACCACCAGCCCGAGCAGGACCCGCTTGAGCCTGCGCCCCCTCCGCCGCGGCGTGTGGTCGGTCTTGCTGCCCATGCTGCGTCTCTCCTGCAAGGCCTCGATCCAGGCCATGTGCCCTGGAAAGGTATGCACGAGCGCTCTGGGGGTTCCGCAGGAGGGCGGTCCCGGCGCCGCGTCGGCCCCGCGCCGGCGCGTCACCGCCCGATCACGCGTCCTCGGCCTTGGCGACCTGCCACTCTTCGAGGTTGATCGGGGCCTGGCGTCCGAAGATCGTCACCAGGACCGTGATCTCGCCCTTCTCGGGGTTGAGGTCGTCCACGGTGCCCTCGTAGCTCTCGAAGGGGCCTTCCATGATCTTGACATGGTCGCCCTTGGTGAAGCTGAACTTGACGACCGGCTCCTCCTCCGGCTTCTTGCTGTCGCGGAGCATCTTCTCGATCTCGTGGCCGGCCATGGGCGTGGGCCGCCCGGCGGTGCCGACAAAGTCGCCCACGCCGGTCGTCTCCTTGATGAGGAAGAAGACATCCTGCGGGATCCGCCCGTCGTCCTCGAGGCGCATCTCGACGAAGACATAGCCCGGGTAGAGCTTGGTCTCGGTGATGCGCTGCTTGCCGGCCTTGATGGTCTTGGTCTTCTCGGTGGGCACGAGGATGCGCCCGACCAGGTGCTCCATGTGCTCGATCTGGACCTTGCGGAGCAGCGTCTCGCGGACGCTCGACTCCTTATTCGACGCCACGCGCAGCACGAACCAATTCATCCCCTCGGCGCAGATCGGCTCCTCGGCGGGGATCAGGTCGGCCTTCTCGTTGGGCTTGCCGTCGAGGGCGGGCCCGGTCGGGGCGGTGTCGGCGTTGCGCTCGTCAGTCATGGCGGGGTCTCCCCCGGGCGGGGCCCGGGCGTGTGTGTGCTCCGCGCGGCGGCCGGCGGGGCTTAGCGCTGGAGCACTTCGATCGCGACGAAGAAGGTCTGGAAGGCGTAGTCGACAACATAGAGGATCGCGGCGATGAGGAAGGAGGCGACGATGACGACCCAGGTCGACCCGAGCACCTCGCGCCGGGTCGTCCAGTTGACCTTCTTCATCTCCCCGTCGGTCGCGATCAGGAACTCGCTGCTCGACGCCCTCGACCCGACAAAGTAGAACACCAGGACCGCGCCGCCCAGCAGCGCCAGCCCGGCCATCGCCCCCTGGACATACAGCGGCTCGACGATCGGGACGGGGATGATGTTCCCGCCCGCGCCCACCGACGCGGCAAAGCCCGCGGTCCGCACGCCGACGGTGTCGCTCGGCGACCGGCCCTCGGCCAGGAGCGGCTTGACCAGCCGCACCTTCGGCGCCAGCTCGCTGGGCTGGTAGCTCTCCACCGTCATGGTGCCGATCTCGACGGGCTGCCCCTCGCCATCGGCGGCGGTGATCGTCACGACCTCGCCGGGGGCCAGCGTGCCGGTCGCGTCCTCGAGCGTGATGGTCCAGGCCCTGTTGGGCAGGGGGATCGCGGCACTCTCGCCCCAGAGCCACGCCGCCGTGGCGAGCACCAGGAGCCCCGCGCCCACCGCCGTGAGCACGCGGACCCAGTAGCCATGCCCGGGTTTGTAGATACCAAGCGCCATGCATTCCCCAGCAAGGTTGCCCTGAGACCGTGCCCGCCCCACCGGCGTGCAGGGCTCAGAGTTCGGAACACGCCGGAAGGGAATCGAACCCCTAACCTGCGGATTTGGAATCCGCTGCTCTACCTAGTTGAGCTACCGGCGTTTCAAATGGCCAAAGGTCCAAATGGCCAAATCGCCAAATCAAACCCCGGCGCATGTGCCTCAATTTGGCCATTTGGCCCTTTGGCCATTTGGCCCTTTGGCCATTTCTACTTCCTCTTAATCTTGTGCATCGTGTGCGTGCGCAGACGCGGGCAGTACTTCTTCAGCCCGGCCTTGATCTTCTCGTCGATGCCGCCCTTGACATTGATCTGGGTCCGGTAGTTCAGGTCACCGCACTCGGTGCACTGCAGCCAGACATATTCGCGAGCGAGTGCTTTCTTCTTCGCCATGGTCAGCGTCCTGTTTCGCGCCCGTTCTTGGGAGGGGCGATCCCTTCGTCAAAGCCGGCCCGATGGGTGTTCCCCACCGGGCCGGGGCAATCCTATGCAACGGCCTCGGGCCACAATCCCGCCGCCCGAGCCCTCCGGGCCCGGCCCCGACTACTCGAGGATCTCGATCACGGTGCCCGAACCGATCGTCCGGCCACCCTCACGGACCGCGAAACGCAGCCCGGTCTCCATCGCGACCGACTTGTCCGCGAGGTTGACCTCCATGGTCACATTGTCGCCGGGCATGCACATCTCGACGACCTTCCCGCCCTCGCCGGTGAGCTGGAGCACCTGCCCCGTCACATCGGTCGTGCGGAAGTAGAACTGGGGCTTGTACCCGGCGAAGAACGGGGTGTGACGCCCGCCCTCCTCCTTGGTCAGCACATAGACCTGGCCCTTGAACTTGGTGTGCGGCTTGATCGACCCGGGCTTGCAGACCACCTGCCCACGCTCGATCATGCTCTTCTCGATGCCGCGGAGCAGCACGCCGACATTGTCGCCCGCCTGGCCCTGGTCGAGCGTCTTGTTGAACATCTCCACGCCGGTGACGGTCGTGGACCGGCTCTCGCCGAGCCCGACGATCTCGGCCGGGTCGCCGACCTTCATCACGCCGCGCTCGATACGACCGGTCGCGACCGTGCCGCGGCCCTTGATGCTGAACACATCCTCCACGCTCATCAGGTAGGGCTTGTCCACCTCGCGCGGGGGCTCGGGGATGTAGCTGTCCAGCGCGTTGAACAGGTCGTCGATCGGCTTGCAGATCGCGTTGTCCTTGGGGTTCTCCAGCGCCGCCTTCGACTGGCCCTGGATGATCGGCGTGTCGTCGCCCGGGAACCCGTACTTGTTGAGCAGGTCGCGGATCTCCATCTCCACCAGCTCGAGCAGCTCCGGGTCGTCCACCAGATCGACCTTGTTCATGAACACCACCATGTGCGGCACGCCCACCTGGCGGGCCAGCAGAACATGCTCGCGGGTCTGCGGCATGGGGCCCGAGTCGGCCGCCACCACCAGGATCGCCCCGTCCATCTGCGCGGCGCCCGTGATCATGTTCTTGATGAAGTCGGCGTGCCCCGGGCAGTCCACATGCGCGTAGTGCCGGGCGTCCGTCTCGTACTCCACATGCGAGGAGTGGATCGTCACCGTCTTGTTCGAGTCGCGGACCGTACCACCCTTGGTGATCTCCGCGTAGCTCTTGGCCTCGCCGCGCCCCAGAGCGGCCCCGCGGGCGACCATCGCGGCCGTCAGGGTCGACTTGCCGTGGTCGATGTGCCCGATGGTCCCGACATTCACATGCGGCTTGGTTCTCTCGAATACGCTCTTCGCCATGGCAAATGCCTCCGCCTGTCTCTGGTCGCCGAATCGCTCGGCCCCGCGCGGGCCCAACCGGCCCGAATATCCATCGCATCCCGCCGACCCGACACCGATCGCGTCCGCGCGGATCGCTCGGAACGGCGGCTGACCCCGGGCACGCGCCGGGCCCAACCTTCACAACTCTAGACCCACCCCGACACCGACATCCCAGATGCCGACCACCGAGGCCACCGACCCCGACGAGACCCGACCCCGCACGCGGGGCCACACCCGCCGGCTCAAAGCCGCTAGTGGGACTTGAACCCACGACCTCACCCTTACCAAGGGTGCGCTCTACCACTGAGCTACAGCGGCATCCCCTTCCCGAAAACCGGGCGGAGCAACGATAGTACCCCACCACCAACCGGGGTCAATCCGACCCGCCCCCCGCATCATCGGCTCCCCCCCGCCGGTACCCGA
>CAYJPX010000126.1:0-9063 GCA_964372195.1 uncultured Phycisphaeraceae bacterium | reverse complement strand
CCGCCCGATCGCCAGCTACACCGGCCCGGCCCTGCGGAAGTGGAACGGCTGACCGGCGCCCGGCGCAACGGACGCACATCCCGAGGGCTTACGCATGGCGTTCGCCGTGGACCCAGACCGGCCCGTGGACCGCTCGCTCGCACGCATCGGGCGGGCGTTGGTCGCCTCGGCCCAGGACAGCCTCTCGCACCTGGCCGAGGACCCGGTGCTCGGCGTGCACGACGCCCGGCGGGATATCCGCATCTCGCGCGCGGTCGTGCGCCTCATGCGCCAGGTGATCGGCGAGGAGGCCTACCACGAGCAGAACGCCAGGCTGCGTCGCGCCGCCGGCATGCTCTCGGCGCACCGCGATGCACAGGTGCTCGCCAGCGCGTTCGATCGCCTGATCGAGCATGCCGGCGACCCCGCCCCGGAGCACTCCGGCGCACTCCGCGAGGCAATCACGCCGGGCACCACCCCGGCCACGGAGCCCATAACCCTGGCGGCGGCGTCCGCCCTGCTCGAACTGGCCGGGCACGACGCGGCCGTCGACGCCTGGCCCCGAGCCCGCGAAGACGCAGACACGCTCGTCGCCGAGGGATTCGCCCACACCCTCCGCTGCGCCCGCAAGAGCGTCGAGCGGGCCGGCGACCACCCGACCATCGCCGAACTCCACGACCTCCGCAAGCGCAGCAAGGACATCCGTGATCAACTCCGCGTGCTGATGCCGCTGGCGCCGAAGGCCTTTGACAAGCTCCAGGGGCGCTTCGACAAAGTGACCGACCTGCTCGGCGAGGGGAGAGACCAGCTCCTGCTCGCCGATTCCCTCGAGCTCGCCGCGGCCGCCCACCCCGACCTCGCCGGCGCCGCGTCCGCCCTGCGAGAGGCGGCCATCGCGAGGCACGACACCCTCGCCCGCCGCGCCCTCGCCGCGGCGCAGGCGATCGATGCCCCGCCCGGGCGCACCTCCCGCCGACTCCTCCGCGCCCGCTGAACCGCCCGCTCAGCCGATCGGGACGCCCCGGCCCGACTTGGCCTCGATCTGCTGCGATCGCGGCCTCGCGATGCCCGGCTCGCCGAGCACCTCCCGGTAGATCCCCTCGACCTCCGCCACATGCTGCGGGTAGCTCCACAGCAGGCTGGCGGCGTGGACCTCGCGCGGGCTCGGCAGCACCACCTCACCGCGCGCCACGCGCTCCAGGCACCGCGCGAGCGCCCCGTCGTCGCCGCCGGGGAAGAACAGCCCGTTGCCCAGGCCGCCGTTCGCCCCCGCGTGCTCGCTCCCCGGCTCGCAGATCCAATCCACCGGCCCGCCGAGCCGCGAGCTGATGATGAACTTGCCCGCGTGCAGGTGCTCGAGCATCACCAGCGGCGAATTCTCAAACCAGATGTGCGGCAGCACCGCGACATCGTACTCGCCCGCGCCCGCGACCAACTGCACCAGGTCGTACCCCCCGGCGAAGCTCACCTCCGGGTAGCGGCTGAGCGCCTTGCGGTACCCCCAGTCGCCCCCGCCGGCGTGGACAATGAACTGGCACCGCTGCCGCACCCCGCGCGGCAGCCGCTCGATCGCCTGCGCCAGCACGCCGAAGCCCTTGTTGTTCCGCGTCGTCCCCCAGAACGCGACGCGGAGCGGGCGGTGGGCCGTGGCCGGGTCCCAGGGCCGGGTGTCATAGAACGGGGACCGCCGCGCCCGGCGGTTGATCTGGTCAAAGTGCGGCTGCCCGAGCCGAACATGCCGGAGCTTCGCCGGGTCCACGCCCATCGCCTCGTACGCCCGGCACATGAAGGCGCTGGGCGGGGTGACGAGGCTCGCCGCGTTGAGCGCCGCGATGCCCTGCGCACGACGCCGTCCGTACCCGTTGACGACCCTGAGGTGGACCGTGCGCGAGCGCTCAAACACCTCGTTGGCGTCCGCGGGGGCGCGGCCCAGCTCGACGACCTTGTCGCGGGCCACGACCTCCAGCCCGTGCTCGAAGGTGCCCGGGTGCGTGGCGTCCCCCGCGTCAAAGCCCCTCGCGATCTCGGGATCGGGCTTGATCTGATCGGCCGCGAGCGGCGCGTTCGGCGCCTCGGCCCGGGTCAGCCGCGCCCTGCCCAGCTCGGCGGTGCGCCGCAGCGCGTAGGTCAGCTCCGGGCCGACCACCCTCTCGACGCTCTGCAGGATCGCCCGGTTGCGCCGGGCCTTGCCGGGCTCGGGGGCCGAGAGGCAACCCACGCACCGCTCGCCCCCGGCGTAGTCGAGGCAGCACTCGCGCTCGGCGTGCAGCAGGTCCACCTGCGGGCAGCCGTAGTGGTAGTTGTGCGGAGTGACCACCACGGGCAGCCCGGCGTCGCGGATCGCCGCGATGAGGTCGAGCGCGAAACCTTCGAGCGAGTGCACATGCACCACCTGCGCGCGCACCTCCCGCAGCCACGCGAGCACCGCGGCGTTGTCGCGAGGGCTCGATGCCTCCTGCGCCATATTGCGGAAGTTTGTCGAGGCGGGGCTCAGGTTGCGGCTGTTCCACAGCGAGAAGCACCGGATGCCCCGCCAGGTCTCGGTCTCCCTCACGCGCGGGCCGCGGGGCAGCGGGGTGTAGTGCATGCCCGACCGCAGGTAGAACACCCCGTGCCCGCTTAGCGAGAGGCCCGTGGCGAGCTCGGAGGCGCTGAGGTTGTACCCCGAGCCCTCCCTGCCCTGGGCGGAAAGGCGCGCCCAGCCCAGAATCGCCACCCGGAGCGGCCGGTCGGTCTCGGGCCAGCCCTCGGGTCGGGTCAGGGTTTCGGTGCCGGTGTCACTCATGCCGTGGTGTTCTCCCGCGGGAATCCGCCGTACTTGTCACCCGACCGAAATGCCCGCAGGCGCAGGACATAGACCCCGCAGCGTGCGCACGCCCGCAGCCATCGCCCGACAAATCGCACCCGCACGCCGAGCGTGTCGCGCTCGACCTGGCACTTCTCGAGCGACTTGGGATCGACATGCAGGTTCGCTCGCCCGAAGGGCAGCGGGAAGTCGTTGACCTGCTCGAACACCACCGCCGCGTCGGGCCGATGCAGCGCCAACCCCACGACCCGCCGGAGCCTCGACCGCCGACGCCCCGAATAGACCACCCGCTCGACGCCCGCCGGCGGCCGGTCGTGCGCGCCGGGCACGGTGTTGCGGACGATCTCGACAAACTGCGGCGCGGGCTTGCCCCGCCCGGCTGCCTCCTCGCCCACCGCCGCCCGAAGACCTGCGGCCCAATCGAGCGATCGAGGGTCGGAGCAGAGGATGGCCAGCCGGGCCGACGCGCGCCACAGGCCCAACCCATCGAGCGCCGCGCCCAGCTCCACGCCCCGCGGCCCCTCGAAGTCGAGCCTGCCCGCACGCCCCGTGCAGATGTCCTCGGCCGTGCGACGGATGATCTCGGCATGGAACTGCCGACGCATGAGCATCGCGAGCAGCGAGTCGCGCAGCAGCGCAAACATCCGCCGCCCGACGACCCGACGCAGCTCCCGCTCGGGCAGGACCTTCTCCATCATCCAGATCACATTCCGCTGGGCGTAGTAGAGCCGTGCGGGCGTGAGCTTGTAGTGCCAGGGGGTGTGCAGCACCGTCGCGTCGAGATTGAGCACGACCCGGTGCCCGGCCCTGGCGAACCGCATGCACCAGTCGGCATCGTCGCAGTAGATGAAGTACCGCCAGTCCCAGAAACCGACCTCCCGCACCGCCGACCAGCGGGCGAGCATCGAGCAGGCGCTCACGACATCGACCTCGCGCACGCCCGAGTACTCGTGCACGCCCTTGGGCCCGCCGACCCGCGCCGCCCACTCCCGGTGCGAGGCCGCCAGCCGGTGGCCCCCGTGCGGGTGGTCGTCCATCAGGCCCGTGCGCGGGTTGAAATAGATCGTGGTCTCGATGGTCTCCTCGGGCCGGTCGATGTGGACCGTCCGCGTGCCGACCAGGCCGATCGCCGGGTCGCCCTGTGCCGTGCGCACAAGCCGCTCGCAGGTCTCCGACGGCATGCGGACATCGTCATCGACCAGCCACATGTAATCGGGCCGGGCCTCGGCGTCGGCGGCGTCGAGGACGCGCTCGACAAAGGCGAAGTCGGTGTTGAACCCGCCGCACCCGCCGAAGTTGACGCCGTTGCGGATGATCGTCAGCGAGCGGAAGCCCAGTGTGTTGGGCCCGCCGCCGGCCTCGGTCATCTCGAACTTCGGCTCGTGGGCCTGGGCGGTGGGGTTGTCGACGATCCGCTCGGGGCAGAACCGCCCGCGCAGGTGCTCGAGCGTGCCGTCGGTCGAGGCGTTGTCGCAGACGACCACATCGAAGTGACTCGCAGGGAAGGTCTGTCTTGACAGGTCCTCGAGCACGCGGGCGACCATGTCCTTGCGGTTCCAGGTGACCAGCACCACCGCGACATTGGGCGTGCGCACCGTCTGGGCGGCATCGATCGCGACGGGACGGGCGAGCCCTTCGCATGGCGTCGTCGTCGGCATGGTCACTCGGCGGCTCCGGTGGGCTGCACACCGCGCGGGGCGGGTCGGGTCGTGGGGGGTAGGGCGGAAGGCGTGGCGTCAGAGAATAGCAGCTCTCGGTAGAGCGACTCGACCTCGGCACCGTGGTCGGCGATCGACTTGGGCGCCCTGACCTGACCCCGCAGCCGATCGAGCACCCCCGGCTTGCGCACGCACTCGGCCAGGCGCCGGGCCAGGTCGTAGCGGTCGTTGCCGCGAAAGAGCAGCCCGTTGTGCCCGTGCGTCACGAAATCCGGGATCCCCCCGAGCGCGGCCCCCAGCACCGGCACGCCGCAGCCGAACGCCTCGAAGACCGTCTGCGGGGCGTTGTCCCACCAGACGCTGGGCACGACGACCAGGTCGCGCCCGCCGAGCAGCCAGGGGATGTCCGAGTAGTCGTACGCGTACTGGTAGGTCAGTCCCGCGAGCCTCGGGCGGAGGCGTTCGAACCGCCACTGCATCGGCTGGCCGTTGTGCGCATGGACGAGGATGTCCAGGCGGCGAAGGTACTCGGGCGTGAGCAGCTCGAGCGCATCGGCCAGGACCAGCAGCCCCTTGTAGTGGTTGTTGTAGCCGAGGAACGCCAGCCGGATCGGACGCCGCGGGTTCTCGGCGAAGGGCTCGGGCGCGAACACCAGCTCGCGGTTGGCCGCCACCATCGCGTTGATCCGCGAGCCGATCGGCAGCGTGTGCGCCCGGGCCGGGTCGAGGCCCATCGAGACGAACTTCTGGCGCACGAAGTCCGACACCGCCAGCACGCGGTCGCAGCGGTTGAGCATGGCGACCATCGCCGCCCGCCGGTGGCCGTAGTCGTTGACGACTGCGGGCTCGGGCTCGGGCCGGATGACATTTAGCAGCGGGCGCCAGGCGGGGTCATCGGGGCGGGGCGCGAACCCGTTGCACTCCTTCTCGGTCAGGCTCCGCGCCTGGCCGCGGCGTTCGTCGTCCCGGGGCACGGGGCGCGGGTGCAGCATGTCGCGATCGCTCTCGACCGCCCGCCCGGGCAGCCCGATCGGCGCGGGCGCCGGCGGCGGTGGGGGGGTCGGGCGCACGGGCTCACCCTTGACATACCGCTTGACCTCGGTGATCAGCCCCCTCGCGATGGAGGGTGACGGGTCCGGGGGCGCGGGCGTGGGGCGGGACTCGGGATGCTGCTCGCGATAGGCCTGGGTGTACCGCTGTGCCCGCGCGAGCATCTCGGCCCGGCGGTCCGTCCGCTCCACGCAGTCGGTGCACCGCGCGCCCCCCTCCGCGTCGAAGCAGGGGGTGGTGTGACCCTGCATGAGGTAGACCTGCGGGCAGATGGTGTGGTAGTTGTGCAGGCTGTAGACAACCCTCGCGCCGGGCCAGTCGGCGGCGGGCTCTCGGGCCGCGTCGACACAGCCCGCGCTGAACCCCTCGATGTTGTGGAAGTGGACCACATCGGGCTTGAGGGCCGTGAAGAGCGTCCGGACGAGCGCCTCGAGTTCGGGGCTATGCACCTCGCCCGCCGGGTCGGCAAACTGGAGGAGCGACGGGGCGAGCACCGGGCTGTTGATGACCTCGAAGATGCGCACGCCCAGCCAGTCGTCGTGGCGTCGGAGTTGGCAGGGGCCGATGGTGTCCGGCGCAGCGCCCGGCGTGTAAGTCACGCCCGAGCAGAGACTTACGACCTCGTGGCCCCGGGCGACGAGGTCGAGGGCGAGGGCCTGGCAATAGCCGTTGACCCCCCCGCCGTAGGAGGCGCCGTCCCACAGGTGGGCCCAGTTGACCAGCACGATCCGCATTGCGGGCACTATAGCTAGGCTTGGGGCGCATCCCGGCGTTCTTGCCGACCGTGGGGCCGGCTGTGGGCCGGGCGTGCGATGGAATCGCGGGCCGGCGTCCGCCAACAAAGCACCGCCCAGGGGGCGGGGAGGGATCGATGATCCAGAAAGTCTGCGACGGCTGCGAGCGGATCATCGAGGTCGACGACGATCTGGCGGGCCAGAAGGTGGCGTGCGAGGCCTGCGGCGATGTGAATCTGATTCCCGCCAAGGCCGCCGGGACGGCCCGTCAGACCAGCCGCAGCGACCGAGCCACGGCCCTGGGGCTGCCCCCGGACACCGGCCCCGAGCAACCGGCGCTCAAGGTGCGCCCGGCCATGCTGCGGGCTCGCCCGTTTGCCTTCCTTGCCCAGCTTCTCGTGGTGGTGGCGGGCCTGGCGGGGGTCGTTTGGGGGCTGACGGGCCCGGGATCCGGCGCCAAGACCGCGGCCCTGATCGGCGGCGGACTGGTGGCCGTGGTCGCCCTGGGCTCGCTGGGGGTTTGGAAGATCAAGACTCTTGGCGCGGTCCTGGAGATTACCAACAAGCGGACGGTCCTCCGCAGGGGGCTGTTCAGCCGGGCGACCAGCGAGGTCGTCCACGACAACATCCGCAACGTGCAGGTCACCCAGACCTTCTGGCAGCGGGTGTGGAAGGTGGGGACGCTGGGGCTCTCGAGCTCGGGGCAGGACGGGATCGAGATCGAGATCGGGGACATCCCGAATCCCGACCGCGTGCGGAAGGTGATCGACGCCTACCGGCCGCTGGGGTAAGGGGTAATCCGGACGCCCGGATGGTGTCTGTGCGCCTATGCTCGGCCGGACTTGGCTCGTTCTGTGCGAAGAGTCGATCCGCGCGGGCCTTTGGGCCGAAGAGACAGTGCCGATGATCTGGATGTCCCGAATCAGATTGCGGGTCTTGGCCTTCACGCTCGGTCTGGCGTTCACGGCGATCGGGCTGATCTCGCTGGCGGCGTGGCCGGCGCTCCCGGTGCTGGGGGTGGCGTTCGCCGCCGCCGCGGTGGCAGTCAACCAGATGACCTCGAAGCTCAAGGTGCCCGTCTGCCACGGGTGCGGGCGCCCGCTGGGCGATGCCCCGAGCGGGCAGTACGGCGTGGTGTGCCGCGGGTGCGGGTCGCTCACGCAGGTCGGGCAGGTCGAACTGGCAACCAACGACGACGCGGCCGAGGACGACGACGCGGCCTGAGGGCGGGGGCAGGGCGAGGACAACGACGAGCGGGAACAAAAGAGAAGGCCCAGGCTCGCGCCTGGGCCTCTTGGTTATTGAGTCGGCCGCCGGGGTCTACTTGTCGGCGAACTTCTTCTCGAACTCCTCGGCGCTGATCTCCTCGACCGTGGCGCCGGCGAGGATGGCGTCGAGGGCCTTGTGCTCGCGGATCTGCTGGAACACATTGCCGATCTGGTTGTGCTGGATCATCTCCTGGCGGAGCTTCTCGGGCCGCTCGTTGCGCTGGGCCGCCATCTGGGCGATCCGGGCGTTCACATCCGCCTCCGTCACCTGGACCTTCAGCTGCTCGGCGGCGCGGTGGAGGATGAAGTAGAGCTTCATCTCGCGGACCGCGACCTCGTGGCTCGCGTTCCGCAGGTCGGAGATCTGCTCCTCGATGTGCTGGGGCTCGATGCCGCGGTACATGAGGTCCATCCGCCGCCGGTGGAGGTTGCGCTCGGTCTGGTTCTCGGTCATCCGCTGCGGCAGCTCCATCTCGGTGGAGTCGATGAGGCTGCGGGCGACCTGGTTGCGCATCATCGACTGCTGCTCCGACGCGACGCGGCCCTGCAGGCGGTGCCTGATCTCCTCCTTCAGCGCGTCCACGCTGGGGAAGCCGAAGCCCATCGCGATGGTCGTGGCCTCGGCGGGCACGATGCGGTCGATCCGATCGACCTTGAACGACATCTTGAGCTCGGCGTCGCGGAGCCGCTCGATCTCGTGGTTCTGGGGGCCCTTGGCGGTGATGGTGACCTCGTCCCCGGGCTTGGGCAGGCCGAGCTGCTTGGCGAAGTCCTCGACCATGATGCCGAGGATCATGCCGCGGCCCTCCTTGTCGGCGGTGGGGGCCTGCACGACGGCGCCGTTGATGTTGTAGAACTCGGTCCCGTCGGGCAGCTCCATCCGGGCCTGGCCGGTGAGGTAGTCGCCCGCCTCGCACACCTCACGCTCCTCGAGCGTGCCCTCGGTGACGCAGAGGCGTTCGAGCTCCTTGTCGACATTCGCGTCGGCGACCTGGATCAGCGGCTTGTAGACCTTGATGCCCTTGAGCTCGGGCAGGGCGAACTCCGGCAGCACCTCGACCTCGACCTCGAAGACCAGCGGCTTGCCGTCCTCGATCTCGACCTTGTCCAGGCTGTCGGAGTTGGGCTCGCTGATGACCTCGAGCTTGTGTTCCTCGACCGCCTTGGTGTAGGCCTCGGCGAGCATCTGGCTCTTGGCCTCCTTGCGGAGGGTCGAGCCGAATCGCTTCTCCAGCAACCTCTTGGGCGCGTGGCCCTTCCGGAAACCCGGGACGACCGCCTCGACCGCTAGCGTGTCCAGCGAATCGGTCAGCTTGCTCGCGACCGTCTCCGGCGGGATCTCGATCGTGATCTTCTTCCGGCTCGGGCCGACATCGGAGATAGTGACGGTGTTCTCGGCGGTGGTGGCGGGCGCCATGTCGTGGACCTTTCGAACGGCACGCCCCGGGCCAGGGGAACACCCCCCGACCGACCAGCGTGCGGGAATAGAGCCGGGGAGTGTAGGAAAGGGGGAAGGATGAAGGATGAAGGCGGAAGGATGAAGGATGAAGGATGAGCCGGAGGGGGAC
>CAYJPX010000125.1:0-9223 GCA_964372195.1 uncultured Phycisphaeraceae bacterium | reverse complement strand
TGAACGAGCGCGGCATCGAGGTGGTCCCCGCCATCCTCGCCAACGCCGGCGGCGTCACGGTCTCCTACTTCGAGTGGGTCCAAAACAAGACAAGCACCTACTGGGACATCGAGCAGGTCGACCGAGAGCTCAACCGCCACATGGTCATGGCCGCCCGTCGCACCGTCCTCGCCCGCCAGAAGTACGGCGTCGACCTCCGCACGGCCGCCTATATCGCGGCCCTCGACCACATCGGCAAGACCTACTCGGTCCGCGGCATCTTCCCATAATCCCGCGGGCAGCCCTTCCCTAGTCGCCCCAAGCCGCCCGGGTTCTCCCGGGCGGCTTTTCCATGGAGCCCACCTTACCCGGCTTGCCAAAAAACAGGGTATTTCACCGGGTATCTGTTGCAAGTTGCTGGCATGACTCAACTTCCGTGGCATCTTTGACATGAACACCCGCCCGGGGTCAACACCGGGTTCACCGGAGTGTCAAGGAAAGACCAGTCGGGAGGAGAATTCGTCATGCGCAAATCAGGAATCATCGCACTCATGGCGCTCTCGGGAGCGGCATCGCTTGCCACGGCGGATGTGGTGTTTGTCGACGGCAGGTCGGCGATCTTCGACGCCGGGAGGGCCGCTCCGACCACCGATGGTCAGTTGCCCCCGATGCTCGCGATCCCCGCCGGCGCCGACTTCGTCTATGTCCCCGAGGTCACCGGCCTGGTCCGGGCGCACCCGGCCCTGCAGTGGGGCGGGCCCGACGGCAACGCCACCACCCTCAACGACACCGACATCAACAGCCACCTCGGCATTGCCGGGCTCATCCACCCCCGCACACTCCCGCTCCTGGGCGTCTTCCTGGGCGCCGCCGAGCCGGAGAACCCCGCCCCCGCACGCCTCGACTTCTACGCCCTGGGCAGCGACTTCGCCTCGCTCAGCCCGGTGATCGGGCAGTCGTTCTTCATCGGTGACGGCTGGGCCGACGCCCTGAACATGCACCAGTTCATGGTCCCCGCCGGCGCGACCCGCCTCTACCTGGGGCTCGCCGACGCGGGGTACTTCACCGGCGACCCGATGGCCTACTTCGACAACGAGGGCGGCTTCGCGGCCGATGTCCGGTTCAATATCGTCCCCGCCCCGGGCGCGGTGGCCCTGCTCGGGCTCGGCGGCCTGGTGGCCGTCCGCCGGCGTCGCTAACGCCCGCGACAATCGAACCCCCACCCCCTGGCTGCGTCTCCTCGGAGAGTGAGGCGCAGCCGGACTTTTTGTGCTGGGCCACCGCCTCACGGGCCGCCGAGGGTGGCCCCTACACTCGGCGATGCTCGGCTCGCACCTCTCGATCTCCGACGGCCTGGCCGCCGCGGCCCGCATGGCCAGCGACCTGACCATGGACACCGTCCAGGTCTTCACCAAGAACCAACGCCAGTGGAAGGTCAAGCCCCTCGACCCCGTCGCCGCGGAGGACTGGCGCCAGGCCCTCGCGGACCTCGGCTGGCTCGACCGCACCGTCAGCCACGCCAGCTACCTGATCAACCTCGCCAGCCCCGACGACGAGCTGTGGCGCAAGTCGATCGACCTGATGACCGAGGAGATCCAGCGCTGCGAGGCGCTCAGCATCCCGTACCTCGTCCACCACCCGGGGGCGTACACGACCGGCGACGCGGCCTCGGGCCTCAAGCGGATCGCCCTGGCCTACAAGACATTGCTCAAGCGGACGCCCGGCTACGCGACGGTGCTGTGCCTCGAGGACACCGTTGGCTCGGGGTCCAACCTGGGCCGGACCTTCGAAGAACTCGCCGAGCTGCGCGGTCTGATCGTCGACGCGACCGGGGCGGCCCACCGCGTGGGCTTCTGCTTTGACACCTGCCACGCCCACGCGGGGGGGTACGACATGTCGACCCGGGCCTCGGCCGAGGCGGTGCTCGCCGAGTTCGACCGGATCTGCGGGCTGGAGCACCTGCGGGTGGTCCACCTGAACGACTCGATCGGCGAGCTGGGCAGCCGGCGGGACCGCCACGCCCACATCGGCGAGGGGACCATCGGGCGTGGGACCGCCGCGCGGACCCTGCGCGGCTCGGGATTCGCGGGCGTGATGAACCACCCGGCGTTGAAAACCGTACCGAAAATCCTCGAAACGCCGAAGGAAGACACCGAGGCGGGCACGCCTATGGACGCGATCAATCTGCGCCGGCTCCGCAAGCTGGTGGACGCCTGACCCGCCCGGGCCGCCGGAGGCCCGGCTTTCCACCGCTCCCGGCCCGGTCGGGCCAACGACACCCCCACTGTTACGCCGAAAGAGCAGCATGATGAAAGCCCACCCCGCCACCACGATCCTCGCGCTCGCCTGCCTGACCCTGGCCGGCCTCACCCTGACGGGTCTGACCGGCTGCCGCGGCGGCGGGCGCGCAGCCTCGACCCGCACCACCACCCGGGCCGAAGGCCGGGCCGTCGAGGCCGTCGACCTGGGCGCCCGCCTCAAGGACCAGGGCCTGCTCGACCAGGCGCTCCGCGAGTTCGAGCGGGCGATCGAGATCAACCCGACGATGTCCACGGCGTACATGGGCGCGGGCGATATCTACCGCGAGCGGGGCGACTATGTCTCGGCCGAGCAGCACTACGGGCAGGCCGCCCAGAACGCCCCCTCCGAGTTCGACCCCAACTACTGGCACGGGTACGCGCTGCAGATGCTCAACCGCGTGACCGAGGCGGTCCGCGCCTACCTGCGGGCCCTCTCGATCCGGCCCGAGGACTTCCACGCCAACCTCAACCTCGCGACCGCCTACCTGCAGCTCGGCGAGAACGCCCAGGCGGTGATCTACGCCGAGCGGGCGGTGCGGATCAATCCCGCCGACGGCCCGGCCCGGGTGAACCTCGGCGCGGCGTACGCCAACGCCGGGCGCCACACCGAGGCGATCGCCCAGTACGAGGCCGCCGCCGAGATGATGCCCCTCACCACCGAGCTGCTCCTCAACCTCGCCGAGAGCCAGGGCAAGGTCGGCAAGCACGCGGAGATGGCCGGGACCATCCGCGAGGTGGTCCGCCAGTCGCCCAGCGCGTTGGCGTACGAGCGGCTCGGGTCGGCCCTCTTCCGCCTGGGTAACTACGACGAGGCGCTCGACGCCTTCCGCACCAGCGTGCAGACCGACCCGGCCCACTACCCTGCGCACAACGGCATCGGGGTCTGCCTGCTCAACCGGTACCTCTGGTCGAACAAAGAGAACATCGCCGCGTTGGACGAGGCCCGCAACGCCCTGCGCAAGAGCCTCCAGATCGAACGCAACCAGCCGCGGATCACCGAGCTGCTGACCCGGTACTGATCGGTCGCTCCGGCCCGGGCCGGCCGCACCGGGGCGACACCCCTGCAACAATGCCCCCGTGAGCCTCCCCGACTCCACCCTCATCCGCCGCCGCGTGGTCGTGCTCGGCTCGACCGGCTCGATCGGCACGCAGACGCTCGACGCGATCGCCCACCTCAATACCCTCGCCGAGCGGGGCGAGTCGCGCCAACGGTTCGAGGTGGTCGGCCTGGCGGCCCGCGCGCAGGCCCCGACGCTGGCCGAGCAGGCCGCGCGGTTCGCAGCGCCCGTGGTGGCGATCGCCGACGAGACCCGGCCGTTCGAGACTGCCGCCCGCGTGCTGCGGGGCCCCGGCTCGGCAGAGCAGCTCGTGCGCGAGACCCGGCCCGACCTCGTGGTGGCGGCGATGGTCGGGGCGGCGGGGCTGCCGGCGACGCTCGCCGCGACCGAGCTGGGCATCGACATCGCGCTGGCGAACAAGGAGGCGCTCGTCGCCGCCGGGCAGCTCGTCGTGCCGATGGCCAGACGGACCGGCGCCCGCCTGCTGCCGATCGATAGCGAGCACTCGGGGCTGTGGCAGTGTCTGCAAGGGCTGTGTACTCGCGGCGAGCACCTCGTGCCGCCGAGCCCCGCGCCGGCGATCCTCCGCCGCGCGGTCCTCACGGCCTCGGGCGGGCCCTTCCGCACCACGCCCGTCGAGCAGGTGCGCGCCGCGAGCGTCGAGCAGGCCCTCGCGCACCCGACCTGGGCGATGGGCCCCAAGAACACGATCGACTCGGCGACGATGATCAACAAGGGCCTCGAACTCATCGAGGCCCGCTGGCTGTTCGACCTGGACGCCGACCGACTGGGCGTGCTGATCCACCCCCAGTCGATCGTGCACGCGATCGCCGAGCTGGCCGACGGGTCGAGCATCGCCCAGCTCTCGGCCCCGGACATGCGCTGCCCGATCCAGCTCGCGCTCACCTGGCCGATGCGGGCCGCCGGGTGCTCCCGCTCGATCAACTGGCGGGAGCTCTCAAGACTCGACTTCGCCGAACCCGACCCCGAGCGATTCCCCGCCATCGGGCTGGCCTTCGAGGTCATCCGGCGTGGCGGCGGGGCGGGGGCGGTGTTCAACGCCGCCAATGAGGTCGCGGTGCGGGCGTTTCTCGACCGGGCCATCCCCTTCGGGCGGGTGGTCGAGATCGTCGGCACGGCGCTGCACGAGCTCCCGTGCGGCGAGGCGGACACGCTGGGCGAGATCATGTCGATCGACGCCGCGGCGCGGGCGTTCGCGAGGGCATCCCTCTGACGACAGCGAGCCGGGGCGTGTCGGCCCGGTTTCTCAGCGAGCCGGGCCGTTTCGGCCCGATTTCTCGGGGTGCTTGGGGCGCGGGCCTTCAGCAGAAACCGGGGCGACACGCCCCGGCTCGCTAGGAGTACCGCGGAGCCTCTATCATGGGACCAGGCGGGGAATCACGGAAGGAGCACCGATGGCGATCATGGTCACAGGCGGCGCAGGCTACATCGGCTCCCACGCGGTCAAGCGCCTGCTGGCCGAGGGCGAGACCGTCGTCGCGCTCGACAACCTCTCGCTCGGCCACGCCGAGGCGATCGACGCCCTGCGGACCGTCGCCGGGGGCCGGCTCTCGTTTGTCAAGGCCGACATCGGCGACCGCCAGGCCGTCCGGGCCGCGCTCGGCGAGCACGCGGTCGACGCGGTCATGCACTTCGCCGCCCTCGCCCAGGTCGGCGAGAGCGTGCAGTTCCCCCTGCGCTACTACCGCAACAACGCCGCCTCGGCACTCACCCTGATCGAGGAGGCCCTCGACGCGGGCGTCGCGAGGTTCATCTTCAGCTCCACCTGCGCGACCTACGGCGAGCCCGCACCGGAGTTCATCCCCATCCCCGAGACCTGCCCGCAGCAACCCATCAACCCCTACGGCATGAGCAAGCTCCATGTCGAGCACATGCTCCGCGACGCCTGCGCCGCCGCGGCACGCGACGGACGCGCCTTCGGCTTCGCCGCCCTGCGATACTTCAATGTCGCCGGCTCCGATCCCGAAGGCCTGATCGGCGAGGACCACACCCCCGAGACCCACCTCATCCCCGTCATCCTCCAGGCCGCTCTCGGGCTGCGCGAGGCGGTCACCGTCTTCGGCGAGGACTATCCGACGCCCGACGGCACCTGCATCCGCGACTACATCCATGTCGACGACCTCATCGACGCCCATGTCGCGGTCATGCGCGCCCTCCAGCCGGGCGATGCGCGGGCGTACAACCTGGGCATCGGCAACGGCTACTCGGTGCACCAGGTCATCGAGAGCGTCCGCCGCGTGACGGGTGTGGAGTTCGAGGTGCGCAAGGGCGAGCGCCGCCCCGGCGACCCACCGCAGCTCTATGCCGACCCGGCGAAGATCAAGGCGGAACTGGGTTGGAGCGCGAGCAGGACCGACCTCGACGAGATCGTCGCCACCGCGTGGAACTGGTTCAACGAGCACCCCAACGGGTACAAGTCGTGAGGTGCTGGGCGGTTGCCTGCTGCGGCGCGGCGGCCTGGTTCGCGCCCGCGTGCGCCGCGCAGCCGGCGCCGACCGCGCCGACGACCGAGACCGCGATCCCCTGGCCCACCCGCGCGGCGATGGTCGTCCGCGAGGTCGAGGTCGGGCCCTGGGCGCTCCGCTGGGTAGGCCCCTTCGGCATCGGCGGGCTCGAGGCCGACACCGACGACGCGGGGCGTGTCGCGGAGGTGCTGGGGGTCGAGGCGGAAGCGATCGAGTTTGAGGGGGTGGGGTCCGTCGTTGTGCGCATGCCCGAGGGCGAGCTCTCGCGCACCGCGCGCCTCGCGGGCAAGCCGGCGGCTGTGTTCGAGTGCCTCACCGCCGACGCCCGGCCCGAGGGCAAGTTCCAACTGCAGCGGACCTGGTTCGCGCTCTACGAGCCGCGGGGCGGGGCCGAGCCCAGGGGCGTGGTGCTGCTCCTTCCCGGCATGTTCGGCACGCCCGAGCCGGTGGTCGACACGCTGGTCGGGCAGCTGCGCGACCGCGGCTGGCATGTGCTCCGGCTGCTCACGCACTCCTCGCGCTTCACCGAGAAGGCGGCGTACTCGCTCGACCCGGCCGATCCGACCGCACTGGCCGGGGAGATCGCCGCCGAGCTCGGCGATCGGGCGGCCGAGTGCGCCATTGCGACCGAGGCGGTCTGCGCCCACATCGCCGAGACCCGCCCCGGGGTGCCCATCGGCGCGCGCATCGGCCTGGGCATGAGCGGCGGGGGCATGGCCCTGCCCACGGTCATCGCCCGCGAGCACGACGCCTACACCGCGGCGGTCTTCATCGGCGGCGGCTGCGACTTCGCGGCCATCGCCATGGACAGCAACTACGCCGACTGGATAGACGCGGTGCGCATCGCCTGGGCGGAGGAGCCCAGCGACGAGGCCCGTGCGGCCTTCACCGACGCCTACCGAGGGGCCGCGGTCTTCGACGCCATCCAGACTGCGGGCCGCATGGCCGACCTGCCCATGCTCATGCTCCACGGCACGGCGGACCGCGCCGTGCCGGCGGCGTTGGGCGACCTGCTCTGGCAGCGCCTGGGTGAGCCCGAACGCTGGGCCGCCCCCGTGGGGCACGAGGCACTCTTCCTGGCCTACCTGCCGACGCGGATGTCCGACCTGCTCGACTGGCTCGATGCGCTGGAACGCTGATTGTGGCGAGGGCATCAGGCCCGCACAGGATCCCAATCCCTCCTCGCCTTCCAACCCACTCCTCCTTGAGGAGGGGGTGGTCGCGCAGCGACCGGGGGAGGTGCGGTGGGGCAGGGGCGCACGATCGCATGGCTTGCCAGACCACGCACCTCCCCCGCCTCGCTCCGCTCGGCACCCCCTCCGCGGGGCGGAGGGGGAAACAGTGCCCTCGCTGCGCTCGGCGATGGCTTGCTTTCCAACCCACTCCTCCTTGAGGAGGGGGTCGTCGCGCAGCGACGGGGGGAGGTGCGGTGGTGCATGGGCGCACGATCGCGTGGTTTGCCAGGCAACGCACCTCCCCCGCCTCGCTGCGCTCGGCACCCCCTCCGCGGGGCGGAGGGGGAAATAGTGCCGTCGCTGCGCTCGGCGGTGGCGTGCTTTACGGCGCGGTCGGGCGTCCCGACCGCGGGGCGAGGCCGCACCCGTACCGGCAACACCCGGTATAACTGGGCCATGCAGAGGGGATATCCATGACCTCGGGCGAGTGGCTGTTCGCGGCGGCGGGCGGGGCGGTGGCGCTGGCGGGGCTGGGGCTGCTTGGCTGGGCGTTGCTGGGCGATCGCCTGCGGACGAGGCGAGCCCGACGCCGGGGCGACCTGCGGCGGTGCCCGCGGTGCTGGTACGACATGACGGCGACCGACGGGCTGATCTGCCCGGAGTGCGGGCGCGATGCCCGACGCGAACGCCGTCTGGGACGCTCACGCCGGAGGTGGCGCTGGGCGGCAGTCGGGCTGGCGGTCGTGGCGGTGGGCGCGGGGACGGCTGTCTATCCGCATGGTCGGGGCGGGGCAGGGCGGCGGTGGCTGCCGGACACTGTGTTGATTGGTTTGATCCCGAGGCTCCGCGAGACTTGGCCTCTGGAGGAGATGCTGCGGCGGCAGCGGGTGGGGACACTCGACCACGAGCCGGCACTCCCCAATCACTTGTGGGATTGGCAGCGGCGATTACTCGCGGACGGGTGCGCCGTTGTGGCCGGTGACCCGACGCGCGGGTCGGATTCAATCCTCGCCTGGCGACTGCTCGCGGCTCGAGTGCCCTGCACCGAAGCAGTTGTGGAGACGATCATTGCGGTAATTCGAGGCAACAGCGAGCCGGACCAGGTCTTCGCGTTGCTCCTGTTGCGGGACCGCCTCCACGCCCTGCCCGAATCTCAGCTCGCTCGCGTGCGGGCGGCTGTCGCGGCGAAGCGGAAGTCGGGCGGATCGGAAGACTGGACGGGGGGGGCGCTGCTCGCGATCGACGCCGAGGTCGCCCACCGCAGTTCGGACGCCCATCGAGAGCAGATGGCGTGGGCCGGGAGTGTCGAGCTCACTCCGGACGGGTTGGCCGGCAACAGCACCGGCCTGACCGTTGCGCAGCTGGCGGTCGTGAACCAGCGATTGGGGCTCCCGCCACCCCGGTTTGATCCGACCGGCGAAGAAGCAATCCCTCTGCTGCACATGCTAGGTCCAGGCCTGCCCAGCGGCAGAGCCCCAACGGCGGTGTGGGGTCGGGCGCTCTCACCGGGCGATCCCGTCGTTGATGTGAGAGCACAACAGATCCACCTCAACGACGATGATCAGGTGGATTGCCTTCTGCACTTTGGGGTTGCGGATGGCTCGTTCAAGCAGACACTGGTGTTCCTGCAGCGAGATGAACAATGGAACATTGCGGGCTGGTTTGGGCCGGATGCTCCGTCCCCGCTGCCGACGATGGAATCAGTCGAGTGCGAGGGGCGGCGGTGGCTTCTCGTGCGGTACACGCACCCGCTCCGGGCTGCGTCCCCTTGGGTGGATACCCACTGGTGGTACCGGGTGGTCTCCGGACGCTTGCGCCTTGTGCAGGCGACCCTTGCCGAAAGCGATGAGCCGACCCGGGGCGGGGTGCTCGTTCGGAGGATCCGTGCCGACCCGCCTCAGATCGTCCATGAGGGTGGGCGCTTCGTCGCGCGGTACTCCATGCGCGGCGACGCCTCACTGAGCGTGCACCTGGGTACCAAGCCGGCGCGATGGACCGGGAAGGTCTGGGAGCGAGAAGGGGTATTTGATTACGCGCTCGACTCCGTCCCGGTCGTGATGGGCGTGCCGGTGGGCGGGGGGCCCTGGGACGGGCGCGCCGTGTCGTGGGTGCTTGATAGCCCGGACGAGGACCTGCGCGCCGAGAGCGGGGCGCTGCTCGGCGCCGCGGTCCGAGGCGGCGATGCGACCGAGCGGCAGGCGATCCTCAACTTCCTGCGATCGCTG
>CAYJPX010000124.1:0-9338 GCA_964372195.1 uncultured Phycisphaeraceae bacterium | reverse complement strand
CTTCAGCTACTTCGACACCTTCCTGCTCGACGGCGAGAAGGCGGCCGTGGGCGAGTCGTTCACGGCGACGACGAGCGAGACCTGGACCTTCAGCTCCGTCGGCAAGGCGGACGGGCGGTTCGACTTCCCGGTGTACCTGAATACGACCGACCGGTCGATCAAGGTGACGACCACGCTGCTGCCCACGGGCGGGGGCGAGGAGATCGTGCTGACCCAGGTGCTGGGGGCGAACCGGCGCGGCGGGTGGAACCTCTCCGAGGTGCCGGAACTTCCCGACGGGGAGTACGGGATGCTCGTCGAGGCCGAGGGCCCGATCGTCGCGTCGCACTCGAGCTACGACAAGGGCACGACCACGGGGCGGATCAGCGCGTCGGGGACGGTCGGGATGCCGAACCTCGGCGCGACGACCGGCGCGACGCCCGAGGGCGAGATCGGGCGCAACTCCACCGAGGAGGTGGTGGGCGTCACCAACGCCAACAGCACCGCCGCCGAGGTGACCTTCTCGTTCCTGTTCGAGAACGGCAGCGCGTACCGGACCCTGCTCGAGGTTCCCGCGCGGGCCCGGGGCGAGCTGGATGTCCCCTCGCTGCCCGACTTCCCGGAGGGGCAGCCCTACGCCATTGTGTACTCCTCGACGCTCCCGGTGGCGATGTCGCTGCCGACACTCATCTTTGACGACGGGGCGGGGACGGTGTTCTCGGATGAGGCGTACAGCTCGTGGGCGTTCGGCGCGGGATTCAGGCCGCAGACCGGCCACGACGAGGCGGTGACCGAGTACCTCCGACTGTTCAACCCCTCGAACAGTGATGTGATCGTGGAGATCACGATCCACTTCGATGGAAACTTCGAGGGCACCAGCGTGCCGCTGGGGCAGGAGACCTTCCGGCGTACGCTCCCAGCACGCCGGGTGTCGGAGTTTGACATCCACGACTTCGTGACCGGCGACCGCCGCCTGCAGGACACCTTCTACGGCCTGACGGTCCGGGCCGCCTCGCCGGTGATCGCGTACCTGGGCCGGTTCGATTCGTTCTTCCCCGGCGCGTTCGGGACGCTCGGTGTCCCCCTCGGGCTGACCAGCACCATCTGACGCGGCCGGCCAATCCACACAATCCGGCGACCTCCCCCACCACCGGGGGAGGTCGCTTGCTATAAACACCGCATGAGCCTGGCAACACTGGAAGTCGGCGGCGGGGTGGCGGGGCTGACGCTCAACCGGCCCGACCGGCGCAACGCGCTGTCGGTCGATCTGATCGCGGCCCTGCGGGAGCGGGTGGCGGAGTTGGCTGCGATGGGGGGCTCGGCGGACGGGCCGAAGGTCGTGGTCGTGCGCGGGGCGGGGGGGGTGTTCTGCGCGGGGATGGACCTCGAGGGAAGCCGCGGCGGGCGCCTCCGCCCCGCCCCGGGCGGCGGGTTCGGCGCGGGGATGGACCTCAAGGCGGTGCTGGACGATCCGGCGATGCCCAGGCAACTGCTGGGCGCGCTGGCAGAGCTGACGCTGGAGATCCGGGCGTTGCCGATGGTGGTGATCGCGAGCGTCGCCGGGGCGGCGATCGGCGGCGGGTGCGGGCTGACCTGCGTGTGCGATATCTCGTTGACGCACGACGACGCGAAGGTCGGTTTCCCCGAGGTTGACCTGGCGGTCTGCCCGGCGGTCGTGGCGCCGTGGGTGGTGCGGAAGGTCGGGGCGGGGCGGGCGAGGCAGATCCTGCTGCGGGGTGGGCTGCTCAGCGGGGCCGAGGCGGCGGCGGCGGGCCTGATGGACCGGGCTCTGGCGACGCGGGAGGAGCTGGACGCGGCGGTGGAGGAACTGGCCCGGAGGATCGCCGGGGGCGGGCGGCTGGCACTCGCGGCGACCAAGGGCCTGCTGAACAAGCTGGATGGCTCGGACGACCCGGCGACGGTGCGTCACGGGGCGAGGCTGAGCGCCGAGGTGGTGGCGTCGGCGGAGGCGCAGGCCGCGCTGCGGGCGAGGTTTGGGGGCGGGTAAGCCGCGGCTGCGGGGTGGTGCGGACGACCGCTTGTGCTGTCTTCCCGGGCCCTGGGCACCTATAGTGCCGTCCGGGGCCGGGAGGCACGAGGGGACCCCTCAAGCCGTCGGCCGCGTGGGAGCCGATCCCCTATGAGTGCACGCCCGTTTGCCATCGAGATCGACGGATCCGGCCCGTTCGCGGGGGTGGCGGTGTTCCGGTTGGAGCAGGTGGGTCGGCCGGTGGTGGTACTCGACGAGGCTCTGATCCAGCGACTCGACGCGACGCTGGACAAAATCTCGGACAAGTGTGTGGGTTTGGTGATGGCGTCGGCGAGCGAGCGGGTGTTCGTGGCCGGGGCCGATCTCAAGAGCATCGCGGAGTTGGACGACGCCGCGCTGGACCGGTACCTGGCGTATGGGCAGCGGGTGTTCGGTCGGTTGTCGCAGCTGCCGTTCCCCACGGCGGCGGCGATCAACGGGGCGGCTCTGGGCGGCGGGCTGGAAGTGGCGATGCACTGCGACGCGCTGATCGCGGCGCCCTCGGCGAGCGGGAAGCCCTACCCGGTGGGGCTGCCCGAGGCGGGGCTGTCGATCTGCCCGGGATGGGGCGGGACGAACCTGCTGCCGGCGCGGATCGACCCGGCCGAGGCGATCCAGCGGACGGCGGTCGGCACGCCGTTGACCTTTGAGGAGGCGTGCGGCGCGGGGATGTTCGACGCGGTCGCCGAGACCCCGGGGGCGTTGCTCGAGACCGCCAAGCGGTGGGTGCGCGATCGTGCGGGGCGCGGTGGCATGCGGCGCGACGGGGCGCCCAGCCGGTGGATCGGGAGGCCCGGGGTTGCGGCCAAGTGCGTGGCGGCGCTCGATGAGATCCGTGCCGAGCTGCCCGCGACGGGCTCGGGCGCGGCGGTTGCGGAGTCGGTGGACGCGGGGCTGACCCGCGGTTGGCAGGCGGGGCTGGACAGCGAGCGGGGGCACCTGGTGCATCTGCGCCGCACGCCCGCGGGGGCGGCGGCGATTCAAGCGTTCTTTGAGCGATCGGCCGCCAAGTCGTAGCGGCCGGGCGATACTCGACGCCGCCGGACTGTTGGCCCGGCCGGCACAGTCACCCAAGCAGCGCCCGGTGTTGACCCGGGTGAGGAGTCCGTGAGATGGCCGACCTGAAGTCGATGAAGGGTGTGAGCGAGAAGGACCGCAAGCTGATCGCCGAGGCCGAGGCGCTGCTGGGGCCCGAGCCGGACTCGATGGGGTTTGTAAAGAATCTTTTTTGGGGCAGGTTCCAGGCGAACATGGTGCTGCCGTACCCGGAGGTCGGGCCCGAGGAGACGGCGCGGTGCGACCAGCTTCTGGCCGAGCTCGAGGCGTACATGAAGCACGAGCACCCGGCGATCCAGATCGACCAGGAGCAGGAGATCCCCCGGTGGGTGATCGACCGGCTGTTCAAGATGGGCGTGATGGGGATGACGATCGGCAAGGAGTACGGGGGCGGCGGGTACGGGATCACCAGCTACAACCGGGCGCTCGAGCTGATCGGGAAGTACTGCGGCTCGACGGCGGTGATGGTCAGCGCGCACCAGTCGATCGGGTGCAAGGCGCTGATGCTCTTCGGCAACGAGGAGCAGAAGAAGCTGTGGCTGCCGCACCTGGCGAAGGACTGGCTGAGCGCGTTCTGCCTGAGCGAGCCGGCGGTGGGGTGCGACGCGAGCGGGCAGCAGACGATCTGCGAGAAGAGCGAGGACGGGGAGTACTTCACGATCCTGCGGGGGGAGAAGAAGTGGGCGACCAGCGCCCCGATCTCGGGGCTGTTCACGGTGATGGCGCGGCAGAAGATGCCCGACGGGAAGACCAAGATCACGGCGCTGGTCTGCACGCCGGACATGGAGGGGATCGACATCTTCGAGGAGAACCGCTCGAAGTGCGGGATCCGCGGGACCTGGCAGGGGCGGATCCGGTTTGACAATGTCCGGGTGCCCAAGTTCAACCTGCTCCACCAGGAGGGCCGGGGGATCAATGTGGCGCTGACCTGCCTGAACTACGGGCGGTGCACGCTGAGCGCGGGGATGCTCGGCGGGGCGCGGCGGTGCATGGACCAGGCGGTCAAGTGGAGCCAGACGCGGTACCAGTTCGGCGACCCGCTGAGCGACAAGGAGCTAGTCAAGGAGCGCATCGCGCACATGGCGGCGTTGGTCTACGCCAGCGACGCGGTGCTCTATATGACAACCGGGATGCTCGACCGCCACGACCCCGACATCATGGTCGAGACCGCGCTGTGCAAGTGCTTCGTCAGCGAGATGGGCTGGCGCGTCGTCAACGACGCGATGCAGATCATGGGCGGCGAGAGCTACATGACCGAGAACGAGGTCGAGCGGGTCTTCCGCGACTCGAGGATCAACCTCATCGTCGAGGGCTCGAACGACCTGATGTGGTCGTTCATCTTCGCCTACGGCGGCAAGCAGCTCGGCGAGTGGATGCTCGGGATCCAGGAGGCGCCGCTGGGCAAAAAGGTGTCCATGATGGGGCAGATCCTGCCCCTGGCGGCGGAGGTGTTCCTGGGCATCCGCAAGCGGGCGCCCAGGATCGACAAGATCGACCCGTCGCTGCGCGAGCCGGCGGACCGGCTGGCCAAGCTCATCAGCGAGTTCACCTACCAGTTCAAGCAGGTGAGCAAGCGGTACGAGGCGGGGCTGATGAACCGGCAGTCGGTGCAGGCGAGGCTGGCGTGGATCGCGATCTACCTCCACGCGTGGACCTGCACGCTCTCGAAGCTCGACCGCGACATGCGGACGCACGGGTCCAACGGCGGGGCGGAGTTCGCCCGCGACAAGGCGGCGGCGCTGCACTTCATGGACCTCGCCGAGCTCGAGATCAGCCGGAGCCTCCGCGACCTCTACTTCAACGCCGACGACACGATGCTCGCGGCGGCCGCGGCCGCGGTGGCGTATAGCGACACCCAGCCGGCATCGGACTTCGTCATCCCCGAATCGACGCCGACCGAGTTCCTCGGCAAGGGGCGGCGGCCCGATCAGACCGCCATCAAGCAGTTCCCGGGGAAGAGCCGCCAGGGCTCGGCCGCGAGGTAACCGATCGCCGGGTTGGTGGTGTATGCTGTGGCGGCGTCGCTCGCCCCGGCCCCGGGGCGGGATATCGGTGACGACAGCACGATCCGCGAGCGTTTGACGAGTCCAGAGGGAGCCAGCATGCCCAAGAGAGTGGTCTACGAGGCCAGCATCGAACACCTGCAGATTCTCGACGAGGACGGCAGGCTTGACGAGCAGCTGGCCAGGGACACGCTTACGGACGAACAGGTTGTGTATTTGTACGAGCAGATGACCACCTGCCGGCAGTTCGACGAGATCGCGTTCAAGCTCCAGCGGTCGGGACGCATGGGCACCTACCCGCAGAACAAGGGGCAGGAGGCCAACGCGGTGGGCGCCGGGCTGGCGCTCACGAAGGGCAAGGACTGGCTGATCCCCTGCTACCGGGAGAACGCGGCGCTCTTCATGCACGGGCTGCCGATGCACTACATCCTGCTGCACTGGATGGGCGACGAGCGGGGGAACCAGATCCCCGAGGGGTGCCTGATGACCCCGATCTCGATCCCGATCGGGACGCACATGCTGCACGCGGCGGGGATCGCGTGGGCGGCGAAGCTGCGGGGCGAAGACCGTGTGGTGGCGACCTTCTTCGGCGACGGGGCGACCAGCGAGGGCGACTTCCACGGGGCGATGAACTTCGCGTCGGTGATGCAGGCGCCGGTGGTGTTCTATTGCCAGAACAACCAGTGGGCGATCAGCGTGCCGCGGGAGATCCAGATGAACTCGGCGACGGTGGCGCAGAAGGCCCTGGCGTACGACATCCCCACGATCCAGATCGACGGCAACGACATTTTCGCGACCTACAAGGCGACGCGCGACGCAGCCAAGCGCGCCCGCGAGGGCGGGGGCCCGAGCTTTATCGAGGCGGTGACCTACCGGCTGGGCGACCACACCACCGCCGACGATGCGAGGCGGTACCGCGACCAGGCGGAGGTGGACGCGTGGGTGGGCAAGGACCCGCTGATCCGCACCCGCCGGTACATGGAGCGCAAGGGGCTGTGGGGCGACAAGCAGCAGACCGAGCTCGAGGAGCGGGCCAAGCGGATCGTCGATGAGGTGGCGAGGACCGCGATGGAGATCGACGAGCCAACACCCGCCGACTTCTTCAACGACATGTACGCGTCGCTGCCCGGCGATCTGGCCCGGCAGCGCGACACGATGCGCACCACCAGCCTCGGGCTCGACCCGGACCAGGCCGGCCTCCGGGCGCAGCCGCAGCGGGCCTGACCGGCCGAGAGGAGCCTCGCATGTTCGTCACCATGACCACCACCGAGGGCAAGAATGTCGCGATCAACCCGAACGCGATCGCGGCCATCATCGAGCGTGAGGCCGGGGTGACGGCGATCGAGACGACCGACGGGCACGAGCACGCGATCGCCGAGGCGTTCCGGGATGTGAAGGTCAAGCTCGAGAGCGCGATCAACGAGGCCCGGCGTCAACCGAAGTACTAGGCCGCCAGGCCGTGGAGAGAATGCCTATGCCCAAGCTCACGCTCGTCCAAGCGATCAACTCGGCCCTCGCCCAGGAGATGGAGCGCGATGATCGCGTCGTTATCCTGGGCGAGGATGTCGGCCTGAACGGGGGCGTGTTCCGCGTCACCGAGGGGCTGCAGGCGCGGTTCGGCAGGGACCGCGTGGTGGACACGCCGCTCGATGAGTCGGGGATCATGGGGACGGCGATCGGGCTGGCGATCGGGGGGATGCGGCCGGTGCCGGAGATCCAGTTCGACGGGTTCCTGGGGCCGGCCTACGACCAGTTGGTGAACCACGCGGCGCGGATGCGGACGAGGACGCGCGGGGCGATCGCGGTGCCGATGACGGTTCGGGTGCCGGTGGGCGGCGGGATCCACGCGCCCGAGCTGCACTCGGACTCGCCCGAGGCGATCTACGCGCACACGCCGGGGCTGAAGGTGGTGATGCCGAGCACGCCCTACGACGCCAAGGGGCTGCTGCTGGCGGCGATCCGCGACCCCGACCCGGTGGTGTACTTCGAGCCCAAGCGGGTGTACCGGAGCTTCCGCGAGGAGGTGCCGGACGGGGACTACACCATCGAGATCGGGAAGGCCAAGGTGGTGAGCGAGGGGGCGGATATCACGGTGGTCACATGGGGGGCGCCGGTCTTCCAGTGCCTGGGGGCGCTGGACGCGCTGCCCGAGGATGTGAGCGTGGAGCTGATCGACCTGCGGACGGTCTACCCGATCGACATCGAGACGATCGCCGCGAGCGTGCAGAAGACGGGGCGGTGCGTGATCGTGCACGAGGCGCCCAAGACCGCGGGCATGGGGGCCGAGATCAGCAGCCTGATCCAGGAGCACTGCTTCCTGCACCTGCAGGCCCCGGTGCAGCGGTGCACGGGGTTCGACACGATCATGCCGTACTACAAGCTGGAGCTTGACTACCTGCCGGAGACGCCGCGGATTCAGAGGGCGATCGAGGAGTGTTTGGCGTATTGAAATGGCCGAAGTGCCAAAGGGCCAACGGGCCAAAGGGTGTAGGGCAACGAGTGCATTGATCTGGCTATTTGGCGCTTTGGCCATTTGGCCCTTTGAGAACTGACCATGGCTCACGCAAAGTCGACCAACCCCAACCAGTTCATCCTCCCCGACCTCGGCGAGGGGGTGCACGAGGCCGAGCTCATCAAGTGGCGTGTCGCGGTCGGGGACAGTGTCGCCGAGCACGACATCCTCGCCGAGATGGAGACCGACAAGGCACTCGTCGAGGTGCCCAGCCCGCGGACCGGCGTCATCAAGGCGCTGCACGGCGAGGAGGGGGAGATTCTCAATGTCGGCTCCGTGCTTGTGGAGTACGAGGGCGGCGGCGAGGACGCTCCCGCTGCCCAGCCGCACGAGCCCCACGCCCCGGCGCGGGCGTCCGCACCCGCAGAGCCCGCCCCCACCGCCGCCGCCGACCGCGAGGACGCGGGCACCGTGGTGGGCCAGGTCGGCGGCGACCTTGCGGGGATCTCCGCGGCCGACGGCAAGGCGCTCGCGACGCCGGCCGTGCGGCGGATCGCCCGTGACCTCGGCGTGGATATCAACCAGATCCCCGGCAGCGGTATCGGCGGTCGGGTGACCGAGAAGGATGTACGCGACGCGGCCGGCTCGGGAGGTGCCCCGGCGGCCGCGCCACGCGGCGCCCCTCGCGCAGCGCCCGCGCCGGCTCCCACGCCCAGGGCGTCGGCCCCGGCGTTTGCGATGCCGGCGGCGCCCACGCGGTCCGGCGCATCCGGCGTGGCGACGCCCAACCAGAGCGTGGCCCTCGCCCCGGGGGCCGAGACGGCGACGGTGCCCTTCCGCGGCGTGCGGCGGACCATCGCCGGCCGGCTGCGAGAGAGCGTCGACACGGCGGTGCACTTCACGGTCATGGACGAGGCCGATGTCACCGAGCTCGATCTCCTGCGCAAGAAGCTGGCGTCGGCGAGCGGGGAGAAGGTGAGCTTCCTGCCGTTCGTGTGCTCGGCGGTGGTGCGGGCGCTGACCGAGCAGTTCGGCGTGATCAACGCGACGGTGGACGACGAGGCGTCGGAGATCACCCAGCACCGGTCGGTGCACCTGGGGATCGCGACCGATACCGAGAGCGGGCTGATGGTGCCGGTGATCCGCGATGCGGACAGGCTCGGCGTGCTGGAGATCGGGCGGCACATAGGCGCGATCGCGCGGGCGGCCCGCGACCGGAGCATCCCGCGCGAGCAGCTCATGGGCTCGACCTTCACCATCAGCAATGTAGGCAGCTACGCCGGGCGGTTCGCCACGCCGGTGATCAACTACCCGGAGGTGGGCATCCTGGCGGCGGGGCGGGTGCGCGAGGGGATGGTCGTGGGCAAGGGCGGGTGGTTCCGCGTGGGCAAGCTGCTGCCGTTGAGCCTGGCGTGCGACCACCGGGTGGTGGACGGGGCGACGGGGGCACTGTGTTTGGCGAGGATCGTGGAGCTTTTGCAGGAGCCGGAGGGGTTGATGGGGCCGGCGCGGGGGTGAGAATGATGGCCAAACCGTTCTCGATTCGCGTGTTCATTGAGGATGGCGAACCAACCGGCGTACGCTCCGTCACCAAGTCGAATTGGGACGGGATGTGCATCGCGATCCCTCGGGGGGCCGGGGTGCTGCAGGAGAGCGATGGTTGCTACCGCTTTGGCGAAGACTACGAATTCTCTTCTCCGAGCACAGCGGCCTCGGTTATCCTAGGGAACAACTCGAACGGCAGATTGGCATGGAAGAACCGCACGGGAAGGACGCTCGCCGATCTTGAGGCTGACGAGGTCCAGGCATAGCTCTGGCG
>CAYJPX010000123.1:0-9344 GCA_964372195.1 uncultured Phycisphaeraceae bacterium | reverse complement strand
GGGGCCCCCCCGCGGGGCGCCAAACCCCCCGGCGACGATTGCACGCGACGCCGCCGCGCGTCACAAACTCCGAGGAGAAGTCCACATGCTGCGCCCCGCCACGCTCGCCCTCGCGGTCCCCGTCCTCGCCGCCTTGGCCCTGCCGGCCCTCGCCCAGCCCGCCGACCTCACGATCCAGCAGGCGCAGTCCGGTGTCTCGGCGCAGATCTGTATCTCGCCCCCCGGCCTGTCGACCAAGTGCGACACCGACACCAGCAGCCTCACCGGCTCGCTCTCCATCGAACTCGACAACTACACCACCCCGACCGCCATCACCATCCACGACTTCACCTTCGTCCTCAGCGACACCATGAACTACAACATGGACTGGGGCTTCTTCGTCGGCGGCATCGATATCCAGCTCTCCGGCGTCACCGTCTACTACGCCACACCCGGCACCCCCACCGGCCCGGTCGGCGTCGACGGCGCGGGAGACTTCGACTTCCCCGCCGTCCAGGCCTTCTTCACCGGCACCGGCAGCTACCAGGGCTACGGCCCGATCATGGGCGGGCTCGTCGGCTCGGGCACCTTCAACCTCGCCGACTTCGGCGCCGTCGACTCCGCCATCGCCGGGAATGTCCAGGTCAGTAGCGGCCAGATCACCCTCGCCGGATCCCAGGCGTTCTCCAACTCCGGCGAGATCAGCGGCGTGACCACCTCCATCGACGGCACGGCCACCGTCGTCGCCACCGGCAACGCCCCGGAGTGCATCGCCGACTTCAACGCCGACGGCACAGTCAACACCCTCGATGTCCTCGCCTTCCTTAACGCTTGGAGCGCCGGCGACCCCTCCGCCGACTGCAACGCCGACGGGCTCATTAACACCCTCGATGTCCTCTGCTTCCTGAACGCCTGGAGTGCAGGCTGCTGAAAGCGACATATCCCAAACAGATTCCGCCCAAACAGGGCAGAAATACGGGACGCCGTCCGCGCCAGGCCCAATTTTGGGATTTTCCCTTGCGTTCCTCCAGGTAGTTCCGGTAACCTCCGAGATTGCAGACGGCGGCCGGCTTCTCGTGGCTGGCTCGCGAACGGATTCCCCTCTCCCCGCGTGTGTGGCCGCGGCCCCCGCTGGAGGCGACCCGTCATGCTCGATGCGACCCGATCCGACACGCTGACCCGCGCTCCCTGGCCCAAGATCGATAGCGACGCGTTCATCATCCCCCCCGCCCGCTCCCGGGCCGCCGAGGAACTCGCCGAGCGGTACGAGCACCTCTATGTCACCGCCTCGGGCGACCCGACCTGCCTGCCCTGGCACCACCCGGGGGTCAACCACGCCCTGCTCGACTGGCTCCACACCGACGCCCCGCGGCTGGTCCGCCCGGGCGCCCGGACCGTCGTCGTCGGCTGCGGGCTGGGCGATGATGTCATCGAGCTGGCCAACCGCGGCTACGACGCCTGCGGGTTCGATGTCTCACCGACCTGCATCGAGTGGGCACGCCAGCGCTTCCCCGACGACGCCGACCGGTTCTTCCTCGCCGATCTACTCGAGGTCCCGACCCGACTGCGGGCGAGGTTCGATCTCGTGGTCGAGGCCTTCACCATCCAATCCGTCTGGCCGAGCGAACGCGAGCACGCGTTCGGAGGCGTGGCCTCGCTGGCCAAGCCGCACGGCCTCGTCCTCACGCTGGCACGGTCGCGCGACGAGAACACCCCGCTGGAGGAGTGCGAGTGCGCGCCGTACCCGCTCTGCCGAAGCGAGTTGCTTGAGCGCATGGCCGCGCTCGGCTTCTCGCCGGTGCACGAACCCGCCGAGTGCCTCGACGACCACGACCCCCCGCAGCCCTGCCTCAGGGCCGCGTTCAAGCGCGAGTGACCGCGCCGCGCTCCACTGGGTGCCGTGGTCTGAACGAAGCGCAGCGCAGTGAAGGTCACGCGGCTGCGCAACGCCCACGCCGTCACCGCGATGCCCATCACCCCCCCACGGCACACAACACAAAGGTGTACTTGTGCACCTCACCCCGCGCAACCTCGGTGAGCGCACCGAACCGCCCGTCCGCCCCGAAGCTCGCCACCTCATCCACCAACGCATCCTCCCGCAGCAGCAACAGCAGCCCCTCCGGATGCTCGCTCGGCATGAACCCGGGCTTGAGCCAGCGCACCCGCACCCGGCGTCCCTCCCTCGCCGCCTCGCGCACCGCATAGAGCAAGACCTCCGGCCTCGCCTCGATCATCTCGTCGGCCCACACCTCCGCGCCGTCGGGCAGGTGCGCCGCCAGCGCGATCCCCGCGTCGCGTCCCGAACTCGCCCGCCGGTCCGGCTCCAGCACGCCGATGTAAACCGCCGCGCCGACGAGCAAGAGCGCGGGCCACGCCCAAGGGCGGCCGAGGAACATGGCCCGGGCGATTGCGGGGCGCTTGCCGACGAATGTGCCGTGGGCACCACGCCCGACATAGGCAACCAGCGGCGCGAGCAACGCACACGCGGGCAAGCCGTAGCGGGGATTGCTGATCCCCACGGCAGTGAGAACCATGAGCGACAGAAGACACAACGACGCCAACGCCCGAGCGATTGAAGTGGGCCCGATCCGTGACTCCGGGGCGGGGCACTGTGGGCCCCCTCCTTCTCTACCCTCGCTCGCGCGCTCCCGGGCCGCGTCAGGCCCCCACGGGAACAACACCGCGAGCGACGCCGGGAGCATCGTCAGCAGCACCACGGGGGCCAGTGTCAACACGCCGACCGCGCGCCCCGGCTCCCAGAAGAAGTGCTCCACACCCTGCCGGATCGCCGGCTCGACACCCGGAGTCGGCCGAAGGACGAAGATCCCGAGAGTCCCGGCGACCGCCCACGCGATCATCAGTGACGCGAAGGCCCGGCCAGGCACGCCATGTTGCCTCGCCAGAAAAAGAAAGCACACCACCGACGCGCCCACAAACGGCGCCCCCGCCGGGCCCTTCGTTGCGAGCATGGCGAGGAGGCACGCGGCAAGGAGGACTGTCCGCAACACAAGCCACGCAGGCCTTTGCCCCGAGTGTGTGGCGAGGTGAAGCGTCACCAGGCACGCCACCCCCGTCGTCAGCACATGCAGCGACTCGATCTCCGCGCTCCGCGCGCTCGGCCACAGCACCGGCAAGAGCGCCTGCGCCAGCCCCGCCGCCAGCCCCCAGGGCGACCCGAACCACCGCGTGCTAAACCCCCACACCGCGAGCGCCAGCAGCGTCGCCGCCACCGCGCTGGGCAGGCGTGCCGCGAACTCGGTCTCCCCGAGCACCGCGCTACTCCCCGCGATCGCCCACATCACCCCCGGCGGCTTGCGTAGGTACGCCGTCCCGAACATCCGCGGCACCATCCAATGCGCCTCCCCCGCGCGCGCATCATCGAGCATCTCCCACGCCGGAATCACCCGGTGCCCCTCGCTCATCGAGAAGCCCGTCGCCCCCAGCCCAGGCAGATACACCACGCAGCACACCGCCACCAGCAGCACCGCCTGCCGGACGCGTGAGGCGCACACCCAGGCGAGCGGCCCGCTCACTGGCCGCCGTCCTCCGGGAGCGTGATCGGCACGCCGCTCTCCAGCGACTCCCGGATCAGGTCGGTGTACCGCTCCAGCGTCTCGCGCAGGTGCGGGTTGCGCTCCGGGCTGTGCCCCTTGTCGTCGGCCTCGGCGTAGGCCTCCTCCAGTGTCCAGCCCTCCTCGAACATCCGGTAGAGGGCGACCACACACCCGGTCCGCTCGGTCCCCGCCCCGCAGTGCACCAGCACCGGCTGGCGTGCCGGGTCGTTCATGATGCGCAGCGCCTCGACATACCCGTTGACCTCGCCCGTCGAGTCGCCCGAGAGCCCGGCCAGCCGCACGCGGTCCACCCCCAGCGCCTCGGCCGTCGCCGCCTCGCGCCGGTCGGCGCGCGAGCCCTCCGGCCACGCGCCGAAATCGACGATCGTCCTGATCTCGTGTTCCCGCACCACCCTCGCCAGGGCCGCCGGCGTCAGCTTGCCCGACCGGTAGATCTGCCCCGGCACCACCTCGCCGAACCGCTTGGGGAACAGGTTCGGTCTCACCAGGTCCTGGAACGCCAGAACCCCGACAACCACCGCTGCGGCGATCACCAGCAGGCGGGCCAAGCCCGGCCGGGGGCGGCGCTTCCCGACGCCAGTGGGGGGGTATTCAGACGCCATCATTCCTCCATGGTATCTGCCCCGCCGACCGGTGTGCCGCGGCGTTTGGCACTACAATTGCTCTATGCCGTCGGACGGACCCGACAACCCCGGCACAAGGCCCACCCCCAGCGGGGGGCCCCGCCCCGCCCGCACCAGCGCCTACCCCGAGCCGGTCGAACGCCTCATCGGCGAACTGGCCTCCCTGCCGGGCATCGGCCGCCGCAGCGCCGAACGCTTGGCCTTCCACCTCCTCAAGGCCGACGAGCCCACCGCCCTGGCCCTCGCCCGGGCCATCGTCGATGTCAAGCGGGCGGTCCGCCACTGCTCGGTCTGCTCGAATCTCACCGACGCCGACCCCTGCCCCATCTGCGAGGACGACCGCCGCGACCGCAAGAGCGTGCTGGTCGTCGAGCAGCCCAAGGACCTCATCGCCCTCGAACAGACCGGCATGTACCGCGGCCTGTACCATGTGCTCATGGGCCGGCTCAGCCCGCTCGACGGCATCGGCCCCGGCGAGCTGACCGTCGCCGAGCTAATCGCCCGACTCGATACCCCCGCCAAGAACCCCGGCGCCGTGCGCATCGAGGAGGTCATCCTCGGCCTCAACCCGACGCTGGAGGGCGACGGCACGGGCCTGTACCTCGCCGAGGAAGTCCGCAAACGGGGGGTCCGGGTCTCCCGCCTCGCCCGCGGCCTGCCGACCGGGGCACAACTGGAGTATGTGAGCAAGGCGGTGCTGGCGGATGCGATCGAGGGGCGGAGGGAGATGGCATGAAAAGCGACGGAGCGACGAAGCGACGAAGCGACGAAGGGAATACCACGCCGTGCGCATCCGGTCGCCGCCCGACCGCTCACCCTGCCTACCCGGCGGCGCTTCGGGGCGGCGTCGCTTCGTCGCTGCCCTAACCCATGCGCTTCGAAACCAACCAAAGCATGCGCCTCGGCCAGTCGATGAAGCTGGCGCCCAGGGTCATCCAGTCCATGGAGATCCTCCAGATGCCGCTCACCGAGCTCGAGGAGCGCATCGAGCAGGAGCTCGCCAGCAACCCCACCATCGAGATCACCGAGATCGCCCCAGACCCCGACGCCCTGCCCGACCACGCCGAGCCCGGCGGCGCCGAGAACACCGACGACTTCTCCCGCCTCGAAGAGTTCGAGTCCGCGAACCCCGACGCCGTCGACAATACCAGCGAGTCCGCCGGGCTCCTCGACGGGCGCGACCGGTTCGACGACTACCAGCCCAGCCGCGTGAGCACCCGCCTCGACGGCGAGCGCGACGGCAAGATGGACGCCATGGCCGCCGCCCCCGCGCGATCGGCCTCCCTCGGCGAGCAGCTCCGCGACCAGTGGGCCCTCGTCGAGGTCGACGAGGTCCTCCGCGACCCCGGCCGCGTCATCATCGGCTTCCTCGACGAGGACGGCTACCTCCGCACCCCGCTCGAAACCGTCATCGAGAAATCCCCCCCCGGGCCCGACGGCCAACCCCTCGCCGCCGAGCTGATGCAGCGGGCGCTCACCGCCGTCCAGCTCTTCCTCGAGCCCACCGGCGTGGCGGCCCGCGACGCCCGCGAGTGCCTGCTCCTCCAGCTCGACGCCCTTGAAGACCGCATGGAGTGGGACTCCGACGAGGACCGCGTCGGCACGCTGCGGGTGGCCCGCACCCTCGTCGCCGACCACCTCGACGACCTCATGCAGAACCGCCTGCCCAAGATCGCCGAGGAGGAGCATGTCTCGATCGACCAGATCAAGGCCGGCCTCGAGCTGCTCCGCCGCCTCAGCCTCGCCCCCGCGCGACGCCTGGTTACGGAGCGCGCCGAGATCATCATCCCCGACGCGATCGTCGAGTACGACGAGGAGCACGACCGCTACATCGCCTACCTCAACGACACGCGCCTCCCCAACCTCCGGATCAACAAGGAATACGCCGAGATGATCCGCGACCGCGATGTCCCCAAGAAGGACCGCGACTTCCTCAAAACGAACATCGGCAACGCCCAGTGGCTCATCGAGGCCGTCGAGCAACGCCGTCGAACCCTCCAGCGCGTGCTCAATGTCGTGGTCGACGCCCAGCGCGAGTTCTTCGACTACGGCCCCCAGGCGATCAAGCCGCTCCCCATGACCCAGGTCGGCGAGCAGCTCGGCATCCATGTCGCCACCGTCAGCCGCGCCGTCGCCGACAAGCACCTCCAGACCCCCCGCGGCATCGTCCCCCTCCGCCGCTTCTTCACCGGCGGCACCGAGACCGCCAGCGGCGAGGAGATCTCGTGGGAGGCCATCAAGTCCGCCCTCCAAGAAGTCATCGACCAGGAAGACCCCGCCAAGCCGCTCAGCGACGACGCCCTCGCCAAGGCCCTCGAAGACCGCGGTATCGAGATCGCCCGCCGCACCGTCGCCAAGTACCGCGGCCAGCTCGGCATCCCCAGCGCGAGGCTGCGCAAGCAGTTCTGACAGGGATCCCGCTCTACTCCCTGTGCGTCCCCGCGAACCCCATCAGAGGCCCCGGCGCAAGCCCGGGCTTTCCTCCGCCGCCGGCCAGCCCCACCCGACACCCAAGGCAACAGAGCCCGAAGCGCCAGCGAGGGTCCAACGCCCGGCCGCCCGACGCGCCGATTGCCATGAACGCGATGGGCGCGAAGGCCTCGAAGAAAGCCAGCAAGGCAGTTTCACCGCAGTGGGCGCCGAGTTCCGCAGAGGCAGTGCATTAGGGACTGTGTAGGTGCATTCCGCGGTTCGAGGGACTGGGTTGGGGGAAGACCGCGTGCCCCGACCAGACCCGCCCCGAGGCGCGGGCGTGCCACACCGAGCCACGCGACCAAGCCACCCACCCTGTTTTGGGGGTTGGGGGATTGGCCCGGGAGGCAGCGGCCCAATCGGAGAGTGTAGATCCACTGATATTTCGCGCGCGGAGACTCCCCTCGCATCTACTTGCCGTTCCCGCCGGTAGACAGGTTTGGTGCGATGCCCACCCGGGATGGGGCACGGCCACTCTCGCTCGTGGGAAGGAGACGCGGGATGATGCTGAACAGGGCGTGGCGGGGCGTGTGGGCGGCACTGGGGAGTGCATTCCGGGCGTGCCCGAGAGGGGCCGGCGTGCGGATACGGACCGGATGGCTGGGATTGATGGCGTTGGGATTCGCCGCGGTCGGAGTCGGCGCGCAGCCCGAGTGGACGGAGGTGATCACCGGCCCCAGGCCGAGATCCTCCCACGCGATGGCCTACGACGCGGCGAGGGGTGAGGTCGTCCTCCTCGGGGGCACCGTCGTCGGCTTCAGCAACGCGGAGACCTGGGTCTGGAACGGTGTCGGGTGGACACTCGGCCCTACCGCCGGCCCCACGCCGAGAGACGCTCACGCGATGGCCTACGACGCGGCGCGAGGCGAGGTCGTCCTCTTCGGAGGGGCGAACACCAACTTTGACGGCGAGACCTGGGTGTGGGACGGCGCTGCATGGACGCTCCGCGCCACCACAGGACCCGCGCCGAGGTCTCGTCACGCGATGGCCTACGACGCGACGCGGGGCGAGGTCGTCCTCTTCGGGGGGTACGACGGTTCCCAAGACGGCGAGACCTGGGTGTGGGACGGTGCCGCGTGGACGCGTCGCGCCACCACCGGCCCCTCCCCGAGGTATTGGCACGCGATGGCCTACGACGCGGCGCGGGGCGAGGTCGTCCTCTTCGGAGGGGTCGACACCAACTTCTCCAAATTCGGCGACACCTGGGTGTGGGACGGCGCCGCGTGGACGCTCCGCGCCACCACCGGGCCCGCGCCGAGGTACGCCCACGCGATGGCCTACGACCCGGCGCGGGGCGAGGTCGTCCTCTTCGGAGGGTTCGACGGCCCCAGAGACGCCGAGACCTGGGCATGGGACGGCACCCACTGGACGCTCAGCGCCACTACCGGCCCATCGCCAAGGGTCAACCACGCGATGGCCTACGACGCGGCACGGGGCGAGGTCGTCCTCTTCGGGGGGTACGACGACTCCGGCCAAGACGCCGAGACCTGGGTGTGGGACGGCGCCGCGTGGACGCTCCGCACCACCACCGGCCCCTCGCCGAGGGCCAGCCACAAGATGGCCTACGACGCGACGCGGGGCGAGGTCGTCCTCTTCGGAGGGCTCGACAACTTCGGTGCTAGCAGCGAGACCTGGGTGTGGGACGGTGCCGCGTGGACGCTCCGCGCCAATACCGGCCCCTCGCCAAGGTCCAACCACGCAATGGTCTACGACGCAGCGCGGGGCGAGGTCGTCCTCTTCGGAGGGGGCATCGGTTCCGTCGGCAGGTTCGGCGAGACCTGGGTGTGGGACGGCATCGCGTGGACGCTCCGCGCCACCACCGGCCCCTCGCCGAGGCGCCTGCACGCAATGGCATACGACGCGGCACGGGGCGAGGTCGTCCTTTTCGGAGGGTACGACGGTTCCTTCGACGGAGAGACTTGGGTTTGGGACGGCTCCGCCTGGACGCTCCGCGCCACTGCCGGCCCCTCGCCGAGGGTCTCCCACGAAATGACCTTCGACGCGGCACGGGGCGAGGTCGTCCTCTTTGGAGGAAACGACGGCTCCTTTGATGCCGAAACCTGGGCGTGGGACGGCTCCGCGTGGATTCTCCGCGCCACCACCGGCCCCTCGCCGAGGTCCTCCCACGCAATGACCTACGACGCCGCACGGGGCCAGGTCGTCCTCTTTGGAGGAAACGACGGCTCCTTTGACGGAGAGACCTGGGTGTGGGCAGAACCCTGCGCCGCCGATTTCAACGACGACGGCACCGTCGACACGCGCGATGTCCTCAGCTTCCTGAACGCCTGGAGCACCGGCGACCCGTCCGCCGACTTCAACGGCGACGGCACAGTCGACACCCTCGATGTCTCGGCCTTCCTCAACGCCTGGAGCGCCGGGTGCTAAGCACATTGGCATGAGTTCCTGACCATCAGCCGCCCACCGGGTACCTCCACCCGTGTCCCGCGCGGCGGGTGGCCGGCTCAACCCCCCCGAGTGGCATGGGTCCCTCCCCCGCGGCCCGGCGGAAGCCCGAGCCCGCGCCGACGCCTCTGGCGAAACTCGCCGAAACGCGCACGACACAACCGCGATGCGGAGACACGGAACCAGTACGATGCCGCGTGAAGCCGTGATTCTGTCACAGGGTGCCGGGGTCTGAACGGAGCGCAGCGGAGTGAAGGCCCCGCGGTGGTGCAACCGCGTGGCCTTCGCTCGA
>CAYJPX010000122.1:0-9797 GCA_964372195.1 uncultured Phycisphaeraceae bacterium | reverse complement strand
CCCCTACAGAGACGCCGAGACCTGGGTGTGGGACGGCGCCGCGTGGACGCTCCGCGGCACCACCGGCCCCTCGCCGAGGCGCGAACACGCGATGGCCTACGACGAGGCGCGGGGCGAGGTCGTCCTCTTCGGGGGGGTCGACACCGACTTGAACGGCGAGACCTGGGTGCGGGACGGCGCCGCGTGGACGCGCCGCGCCACCACCGGCCCCTCGCCGAGGTACGAGCACGCGATGGCCTATGACGCGGCACGGGGCGAGGTCGTCCTCTTCGGGGGGTACGATGGCGCCTATGACGGCGAGACCTGGGTGTGGGACGGCGCCGCGTGGACGCGCCTCGCCACCACCGGTCCCTCGCCGAGGGGCTCCCACGCGATGGCCTACGACGCAGTACGGGGCGCGGTCGTCCTCTTCGGGGGCGCGGACGGCTCCGGTGACGGCGAGACCTGGGTGTGGGCAGACCCCTGCACCGCCGATATCAACGACGACGGCGTCGTCAACACCCAGGACTTCATCGCCTTCCTCAACGCCTGGGCCACGGGCGACCCGCTGGCCGACTGGAACGACGACGGCACCATCGACACCCGCGACTTCATCGCCTACCTCGGCGCCTGGTCGGCGGGCTGCTGACGAGGCCCACGGTTCCTCGCCCCGGCGGGGCGCCGGGATGTAGCCACGGGTGAAGCGAAGCGCCACCCGTGGAAGCGGTTCCCGTCTTTTCATGCCTGCCCCGGCGGGCCACAACCCCCGCGGCGGGCACTCGCCCACCACCTCGCTCGTTTGCCCGAGCACCAGCCACGGCCGCCTGCCCGGCAACTACCTCGAAGCCGCCAGCCCGGGCCTGAACTCCGGGTAGGTCCGCCCCTCGTGGCATTCAGTGCAGCTCGGGCCCGCATCCATGCCAGACCCCTTGTGGCACTGCACGCAGTCGAACATGGCGTGGCTGCCGAGCAGGGCGACATCGGTCGGGCTGTCGCCCAGGCCCAGGGCGTGCACGCCCTGGTGGCAGGCCAGGCACCGCTCGCGCGTGGGGGCGGTCATGGCGGCGCCGTGGCCCGGCCCGTGAGACGGACCGTGGCAGGTGTCGCAGGCCTCCTGGGCGTGGGCATCGCTCAGGCGCCATCCCGCGGCGGTCTGGTGGTCGAACCTCGACTTGGTGGCCGAGTCGTGGCAGGTCACGCAGTCGCTGTCGGCGTGGCAGCCGGTGCAGTCCTGCTCACGCCGGACCACCTGGCGGGCGGTCCCCGCGCCGTGGCATCGCTCGCAGGCATCGTTGAAGTGGCAGTCGGCGCAGGCCAGGCCGAACACACGGGCGTGGTCCTCGTGGTGGAAGGTCACGGTGGCCAGGCCGGGGCGTTCGGTGTGGTAGGTGTAGGTGGGCTCGGGGGAGATGTGGGTGGGGGGTACGGAGAGCAGCTCGCCGAACTCCTCCGGGCCGTGCATGGCACCGCCGGCCTCGACATGGCAGAAGCCGCAGGAGTTGGCGTGGCTCCAGTCCTTGTGGCAGCTCAGGCACTGGCGGTGGAAAGCGCCCTTGAGGCTGGGGAGGCCCGGGTCGTCGGCCGAGCGGGTCAGCGGGTGGCACTCGCGGCAGCCGGTGATGAGCTCGTGGTCGGGCGTCTCGTGGTGGCAGTTGGCGCACTCGCCGGAGATGCCGGACATCTGTTCGTGCAGCGCGTGGTCGAACGCCACGGGGCCGTAGTGGTTCACCAGATCGTCGATGACCGTGACGGCGGGGCCGGGCTCGCGGGGCGCGAGGGGGTACGGGTGCACGGCGGGCGTGTCCGCCGAAGCCGGCGGGGCGGCGGCCGCGGGGCCCGGCGCCACGGGTGACGGCGCCACGGGGCGCTCGCCGGTCGACGCGGCGGCCATGATGAAGAAGAGCGCGAGCAGTGCCGCATGGCGGGCGTTCATGACGAACTCCCAACTGAGCCGGTGGGGATCGGCGCCGACCGGGCCGGACGCCTTGGACGACGCCGGGCGGGGCGCACCGCGGGCGATGGCGTCGGTGGGATCGAGTGAGGCGCGGCTCGGGGCGCGTGGTGCTCGAGGGCCTCGACCACCGGCAGGTTCAGCACGATGAACCGGTAGATGAGCACCATGATGGCGATGAACCCGGCGGTGACGGCGAACTCCGTCCACGCCGGGCGGTACGGGGTGTCGGCGTAGACGGGGGTGTACGCGAGCAGGAAGACATTGAGCCGGTTGAAGACCACCCCGCCGATGACCAGGCTCGCCCCCGCGAACAGCCAGCCGACCGAGCGCCGGAGCCTCGCGCTCATGAAGATCGCGAAGGGGGCGACGACGCCGAGAGACAGCTCGGCGAGGAACAGCCACGCCTCGCGGCTGCCGTCGAACGCGTGGACGAGGGCGCGGCGGGAGAGCAGGTCCATGAGCCGGGCCAGGAAGTAGACGCCCAGGAGGATCGGGATGATCCTGGCCAGGCGTCCGAGGATGTCGCGCTCCGGCGGCAGGCGGAGCGAGCGGCAGGCCAGGACCGACTCGAAGATCACCATCGGGAAGCCCACGGCATACGCCGAGAGCAGGAACATCAGCGGCAGGAAGGGGGTCTGCCAGAGCGGGTGCAGCTTGGACTCCGTGATGACCATGAGCGTGCCGAGCGACGACTGGTGCATGCACGAGAGCACGATGCCCAGGATCACGAAGACCGTAATCACCCGGCCGAGGCTCGCCTCGAGCACGCCGAGGGCGGCCTCAGCCGGGCGATTCAGTGCCGCGAGCCGGCCCGGCAGGTTGACGCGCCCGCCGAACCTCTCGCAGACCACGGGAAGGAACTCGATATAGAGCACGGTGAGGTAGGTCATCACGCAGGTGGCGACCTCGAAGAGGACCGAGTTGGGTTGCCAGTAGTTGGGGAGGGGGACATGCCAGATGGCCCACCAGCGGCCCAGGTCGGTCGCGACGCCGACCGCGACGAAGGTGTAGCCGATCGTCGCCGTGAGCAGGGCCGGCCGCAGCAGGGGGTGGTAGCGCTCGCGGTGCAGGATGTGCACGAGGAAGGCGGTGGTGAACCCGCCGGCCGCCAGGGCGACGCCGCACGCAACATCGATGGCGATCCACAGGCCCCAGGGGTTTGCGTCGGTGAGGTTGGTCGTGGCGCCGAGGCCGAGGATGAACCGGGCGAGCACGACACAGGCGCCGACGAGCGCGACCGCGCACACCGCCCATACGCCGGGAGTGAAGAAGCGGCGGAGCCTGGCGGTCGGGGTGGTCGTGGGGGCGTTCACCTCGGTTCCTCCTCCTTGGCGAGCCTGTGGAGGGCGGCGAGCATGCCGGCGATGACCACCGGCGCCGCGAACCCGCGGAAGACGCCGTGCTGTATGGACTCGGTCACACTCGCGGGGCTGCGGTCGCCGACGCTGGGGAAGCCGAGCGTCTTGAAGTCGCGTCCCGCGATGTAGAGCCAGGATGTGCCCCCGGCCTCGTGCTCGCCGTAGACATGATCGATGTACCGGTCGGGGTGTGCGGTGATGCGGGCGTGGGCGATCTCGAGCAGCTCGCGGCGCGGGGCGTAGGTGAGGGCCTCGACGGGGCAGATCTCGACGCAGGCGGGCAGTTTGCCCTCGCGGGTGCGCTCGTGGCAGAGCTCGCACTTGCGGACGCGCGGCGCCAGCGCGCGGTCATACTCGTAGGTCAGCACCTCGAAGGGGCAGGCGACCATGCAGTAGCGGCAGCCGATACACCTGGCGGCGTCGTAGCGGACGGGGCCGTCGGGGTCCTTCCGCATGGCCCCGACCAAGCAGGCCGACACGCAGGCGGGCTTGTCGCAGTGCATGCACTGGACCTTGAGGTGAACCGGCTCGCGCTCGCCGGTCGCTCGGGGGGCGCGGTTCACAACCGTGAGCTGCGCCGGCGAGGGGTGGCGGCGGTGGTCGAACGCGGACTGATCGTCGTACTCGTGCAGCTCGCCGTGCGGGAGGGCGTTGGCCTCGCAGCACGCCCACTCGCAGCGCCGGCAGCCGACGCACTCGGTGAGGTCGGTGAGCACGCCCATCCGGTCGTCGTCGAGCCCGGCGCCCCCTTCGGCGCGGGCGGGGCATGCGCCGGCAACGACGGCCGCGGCGCCAGCCCCGAGGAAGCCGCGCCGGGTCGTCGCGCCCGCGGGTGTTGCGGCCGGAGAGGCGGTGGTGCGCTCCGGGCTGGTGGACCGGGCGGTCATGGCAAGACTCCTCGGGTGGTGCGTCTTGGGATCAGCCGGCGGCGAGGGTGGCGCCGGGGGTGCGGAGGTGCATCCAGGTGGCATCGTCGATCGCGGTGTACAGGCGCTCGGCGAGCCCGTCGGAGCTCTCCTCGGTGTCGGCCCGCGACTCGGGCAGGGCCGACAGCAAGTCATCAACCTCGGCGCGGAACCACCGCCAGGCGGAGCGGCCGGACCGGAGGTGTCGCCGATCGTCGACGAGGTGCTCGTCGGCGTGGATGCGGGCGACCCACCCCTGGCTGAACGGGCGTCGGTTGATCAGGTCGGGCTGGTCGCGGAGTTGCTCGTTGAGGCGCACGATCGTGCCGGAGACCGGGGCGGGCAGCTCGATCGTGCGCGAGCCGCGGCGGATACGGAAGAGCGTCTCGTCCCGGTGGACACGCGAGCCCTCCGCCGGGAGATCCACGCGATCGATGGGACCGAGCTCGGCCTGGGCCAGGTCGTCGGCGCCGACGATGATCTCCTCCTGGCCGATCCAGGCCCAGGTGTGCCCGGGGTGGAGGGCGACATCGCGGGCGAGGCGCAGCCCGCGGTACGCGCTCTCCGGCGCGACATCCGCCTGCCAGCGCCCGCGGAGGCGCGGCACGATGACGAGCGGGGAGATGATCGCAACCAGCGCGACAAGCCCGACCACGATGAGGAACGGGCGCGTCGTGAACAGGATGAACGCGAGGAAGGGTGAGGCGAGCACGAGCAACAAGGCGATCGCGCCGAGAACCACGCACTCGCGGATGTCCGAGCAGATGTTGTGATGGATGGATCCCATGGCGCCCTCCTGACGGGCCGGAGCTTCTTCACCCGGCGCCCTACCGATGCAATCCGCGGGCCACCCAGCGAGGTTGGCCGCGGCCGGCGTGGCGCTCCGGGAGGGCTGGGCGGGCGGGGCCGGGAGCCCCGCGGCGCTGAGTTCGTTGACAGTGGTGTTGCAGGATTCAACGCGCCGCTGCTAGTGGACAAGGTCGCGCAGCAGTGCCATGAACCCGTCCGCGCCGAGGGCGCTGTGGAGGTTGGTGACCCCGCACACGCGCGACGCGGGGAGGTCGCCCCACCGCCCGGGTTCGGCAAGCATGCGCATCGCGGCGCCGCGGCAGAAGCGGCCCGCGTCGAGCCGGGCGCGGCGGAGGGCCTCCGCGGACCCGAACAGCTCGTCGGGGCCTTGCCCCGGCTCGACCGCCAGCTCGGCGAGCCAACCCTCGCCGTAGGGATCGGCAACAAGCGCATCGACCGCGTCGGTCAACGCCGCGTTCCACTCCCAGACCCGCCCCGCCAGCGGGGCGCCGATCGCGAGCACGCCCTCGTCGAGATCACACTCGCAGACCGGCTCGCCCCGCTCGAGCATCCGGAAGTCCGGCGTGCGACGAAGTCGGTGCGGCACGCCGATCAGCGAGACGCCGAACGCATCGAGCCCGACGCGGGCGATCCCCGCAGCGTCGGGGCCGCGGACCCAGGTGTGCCCGCTGGTGTACCGGCGGTCGGAGGGGAACCCGCCGGGGGCGTTCTTGCACCCTCGCGCGGTCGGGGCGGCCGAGAGCCACGGGGCGCCGACGAGGGCCGCGTGGAGCGGGCAGTGCTGGCAATCGAACCCACGATCACAGAGCTTGAAGTCGAGCACGCGGGCGCTCATCCAGACGCACGGCTGGTCCGGGGCGCTGACGCGGCGAAGGCTGGCGACGCCCCTCATGACACCCTCCAGTGCAGGTCCTCCCGTGGGCCAACTGGAAGCACAACACCACTCCTGCAAGCCGCGGGCCACGCCGTCCGGCTGTTCGCATTCGTGGTGGTGGTCTGGGGGGGTGTTGAAATCCGCGACGCGGTGTTTGGAACCTCTGCGCGCGGCGCTACTATTGCGCAACCAACCATGCCAACCCACCCGGGTCGGGAGCCGAGCCATGTTTCCGCGGCTGGCCTGTCCGTTCCACTCTCTCGAGCTGCGCCTGTTCGTGCCGCTCGCGGTGACCGCGTGCGTGGTGCTTGCGGTTCACGCCGCGGTGGGCTTTCGATCGACCAGGGCGCAGTTCGAGCGGTTCGTGACCGCCGAGGTCGAGCGATCCACGACGCTCATCAAGGGAGCGACCCACGACGGGATGCTCCTGAACAAGCTCGACGAGCTGCAGATCAACCTGGAGCGTCTCGCCGAGGCGCCGGAGATCGACTCCATCCGCGTGTACAACACCGATGGCCAGATCGTGCTCGCCAGCGATCCCGCGGAGCTGGGCAGGACGATCTCGCGCCGGTCGCAGACCTGCCTATCCTGCCACCGCGATGGCGAGGCCGGCCCGGGGCATCCCGGTGAGCAGAGGCTGACCACCCACGACGAGGACGGCCACGAGCTGCACCGGCGCTTCACGGTCATCAGGAACGAGCCCGCCTGCTCGACGGCCGACTGCCACTCCCACCCGCCGGAGAAGCCCGTGCTCGGCCTGCTGGATGTCGGGATGTCGATGGCCCCGTTCGAGGCGGGGATCCAGTCCTCGCAGCGGGGGCTGATGTGGACGACCCTGCTGCTCATCGTGGTCAGCGGCGGGGTCTCGGGGCTGTTCATCCGGCGGGTGATCCACCAGCCGGTGATGAGCCTGCGGGACGGGACCAGGCGGGTCGCGGCGGGCGATCTGGACACGCCGATCGAGGTGCGGGGCGAGAACGAGCTCTCGCGGCTCGCCGCGGCGTTCAACGCCATGATGGCCGACCTCCGCGCGGCCCGGGAGGAGATCACCGAGTGGTCCAGGACGCTGGAGGACAGGGCCGATTCCAAGTCACGCGAGCTGCAGCTGGCCGAGCGGCAGGTCCTGCACATGGAGACGATGGCCTCGCTGGGCAAGCTCTCGGCGACGGTCGCCCACGAGCTGAACAACCCGCTCAGCGGCATCCTCACCTACGCCCGGCTGATCAAGCGGGAGCTGCGCGAGCAGCCCCTCGACCCGGCCGTGGGCGCCGAACTCGACCGCTACCTCAGCCTGGTGGACCGCGAGTGCAGCAGGTGCGGCGCGATCGTCCACAACCTGCTGGCGTTCGCTCGGCGGCGCGGGGCGCAGATGACCCCGGCCGACCTCAACGAGATCGTCGAGCGAAGCCTGATGCTTGTGCGGCACCACCTGGAGATGCGCGGCACCCGGCTGGAGCACCAGCCGCTGGTCGGAGATCCGACGATCACCGCCGACGCCGGGCAGGTCCAGCAGGCCCTGCTCGCCCTGCTGATGAACGCGGTCGAGGCGATGCCCGGATCGGCAGGGCGGGATGATCTGCTGGTCGTCCGCGTCGCCGGGGACGCCGATTCGGTCGTGATCGAGGTGGCCGACACCGGCGTGGGCATACCCGACGAGGCCCTGCCCCACATCTTTGAGCCGTTCTTCTCGACCAAGGGCGGGGAGAGCGGCGTGGGGCTGGGACTGGCGGTGGTCTACGGGATCGTCAACCGGCACGGCGGGTCGATCGCGGTGTCGTCCGAGGTGGGGCGCGGGACGAGCTTCCGGATGACGCTGCCCCGCACGCCGCCGGAGGAAGAGGATCCGCAGGCTGCGCCGAGCGTGACCGCCGCAGCGCGGTCGGTCGGCGACGCGGCGCCGGGAGGGTTGTGAGATGGTCCCCGAGCCGGGCAGCGTGCTTGTGGTTGACGACGAGTTCAGCGTGCGTGACTCGCTGAGCCGCTGGCTGGAGAAGGACGGGCTGCGCGTCCGCTCGGCCGAGAACGCGGAGGCGGCCCTCGAGGCCGCGGCCCGCGAGCAGTTCGATGTGGCGGTCATCGACATCCGCATGCCGGGGATGGACGGGCTGGAGCTGCAGCGTCGGCTGCGCCAGGACGCGCCGGACCTGGCGGTGATCATGATCACGGCGTTCGCGTCGGTCGACAGCGCGGTCCGCGCGCTCAAGGAGGGGGCGTTCGACTATGTGACCAAGCCGATCGATCCGGACGAGCTGAGCCACCTGGTCGGGCGGGCCCTCGAGCAGCGACGCCTCCGGACCGAGAACACCCAGCTCCGCGAGATCATCGACGGGTTCGTCTCGGTGGACACCATCGTGGGCGAGAGCCCGGCGATCCGCCGGGTCATGGAGCTGGTGCGCCAGGTCGCGCCGACGGACGCGACCGTGCTGGTCTCGGGCGAGAGCGGCACGGGCAAGGAGCTCATCGCCCGCGCCATCCACGCCAACAGCCCCCGCCGCTACCTGCCCATCGTGAGCGTCAACTGCGGCGCGGTCCCGGAGAGCCTGCTCGAGAGCGAGCTCTTCGGCCACGAGAAGGGCGCCTTCACCGGCGCCACGCACCGGCGCAAGGGCAAGCTCGAACTCGCCGACGGCGGGACGATCTTCCTCGACGAGGTCGGGGCGATCTCCGCGAAGATGCAGGTCGAACTGCTGCGGGTGCTGGAGACCAAGGAGTTCACCCGCATCGGCGGGGAAGACCCGGTGCGCGTCAACTTCCGCGTGGTCTGCGCCACCAACGAGGACCTGGAGGTCGCCGTCCGCGAGGGGCGGTTCCGCGAGGATTTCTACTACCGGGTCAATGTGTTCCGCATCGAGGCGCCCCCACTCCGCGACAGGCCGGACGATATCCCCCTGCTGGCCGGGCACTTCCTCCGCCGGTTCGCCCAGGAGATGGACAAGCGCATCACCGGGTTCAGCCCCGAGGCGCTCGGCGTACTCGGCGGGTACGCCTGGCCGGGGAATGTGCGAGAGCTGTCCAACGCCGTCGAGAGGGCGATGGTCGTCGGCTCGCCGCCGCTCATCCGGGCCGAGGACCTCCCGGTCCATCCGGCCGCCGCCGCGGTGCGCCACCACACCGACACGCTCGCGGCGGTCGAGCGCGAGCACATCGCCGGGGTGCTGGATCGCACGGGCTGGAACATCACGCAGACGGCGAAGTTGCTCGGTGTGGACCGGGTCACCGTGTACAACAAGATCAAACGCCACGGGCTGGCGCGGTAGACGCCCGTTGCCCCCTGTCCTGCACCCCGGGCGCGGCGGTGTCCAACTCGTACATCCGCCGCCACTTCAACCGTCTGGGTGCGCAGACGGGTATCGCCAACCGGGTCCACCAGAAGTGGGCAAGTTCAGAACGCGTGCGGTCCGGGGTCACCGAGGACTTGCACGGCGCGGGACCGTGCGCCGACCAGGTTGAAGAGCCCCGCCGTTCGCCGACGCCGGCCCACTGGTTCGGCCATCGTTCGCATCCACCGATCACCGAAACTCTGAGTGCACCCAGTTCGACGACGGGGACCCTCAGCCGACGACCGGCGCACTCGACCGCGTGGAGCACCAGCAAGGCGCTCTGGCTCTGGATCACCCGCTCGACCTCGAATAGCGACTCCCCTCGCGGCGAATAAGGATGCGATAGTCCGAATCTCCGCCCCATGACTCGGGGTGTGCCCCGGTACTCGAATGGATGCTCAGGGAGGGTGCCGCTCGCGCCCCCACACGCCCGCACGGATTCGCGCGAATCTCGCGCCCGCCCCGTCGGGCCGCAGGTCCGATGGGCCTTGATGTCCGGGGCAGGCAGCGTACAGTTGCCCAAGTCAGGGAGGACTTGACCCCAGCCGGGCGATGTCCGAGAGCCCATCGTTCGGCCGACTGCGTGTGCCCGCGGCA
>CAYJPX010000121.1:0-9862 GCA_964372195.1 uncultured Phycisphaeraceae bacterium | reverse complement strand
ACCCCACCCTGCTCTTCGCCAACGCCGGGATGAACCAGTTCAAGGCCGCCTTCCTCGACCAGGTGCCCCCGGGATCACCCCTGGAGGGCCTCAAGCGGGCCGCCAACACCCAGAAGTGCATCCGGGCCGGCGGCAAGCACAACGACCTTGAGGATGTGGGGAAGGACACCTACCACCACACCTTTTTCGAGATGCTCGGCAACTGGTCCGTGGGGGACTACTTCAAGGCCGAGGCGATCGAGTGGGCGTGGGACCTGCTCACCCGGGTCTACCAGCTCCCCGGCGAGCGGATGTACGCGACCTTCTTCGGGGGCGATGAGGCGCAGGGCCTGCCGCCGGACACCGAGGCCCGCGACCTGTGGCTGCGGTTCCTGCCCCCGCAGCGGGTGCTGCCCGGCAGCATGAAGGACAACTTCTGGGAGATGGGCGACACCGGGCCCTGCGGGCCCTGCTCGGAGATCCACTTCGACCGCATCGGCGACCGCGACGCGGCGGCCCTGGTCAACCACGACGACCCGGATGTCATTGAGATCTGGAACCTCGTCTTCATCCAGTTCGACCGCCAGCCGGGCGGGGCGCTCAAGAACCTGCCCGCCCAGCATGTCGACACCGGCATGGGCCTGGAGCGCGTCGCCAGCATCATCCAGGGCGTCACCAGCAACTACGACACCGACGCCTTCACCCCCATCTTCGCCGCGATCGAGCGCATCACCGGCGACACACGCGGCTACCACGGCAAGCTCGGCAAGGACGACCCGGAGAGCCACGACATGGCCTACCGCGTCATCGCCGACCACATCCGCACGCTAACCTTCGCCATCACCGACGGCGCGGTGCCGAGCAACGAGGGGCGGGGGTATGTGCTCCGCCGCATCCTGCGGCGCGCCGTGCGGTTCGGACGCCAGATGCTCAACGCGCCGCCGGGGTTCTTCAGCCAGCTCGTGCCGGTGGTGGTGGAGACGATGGGGGGGGCGTTCCCGGAGCTGCGGAAGAGGCCGGAGCATGTGATCGAGGTGATCCGGGAGGAGGAGGAGAGCTTCGGGAAGACGCTGGACCGGGGGATCAAGCGATTCGAGGAGGCAGCGAGCGATGGCTCGGTCTCCGGCGAGGACGCCTTCCAGCTGTACGACACCTACGGCTTCCCCCTCGACCTCACCGTCCTCATGGCCGAGGAACGCGGCCTGAAGGTCGATACCGAAGGCTTCGAGCGCTGCATGACCGAGCAGAAGGAACGCTCCCGCGCCGCTGGCCCCGCCGCGGCCGCCGAAGGCGGGCTCGACCCCGACGCCATGGCCCGCCTCAAACGCCTCAATGTCCACCCCACCGACGACTCCCACAAGTTCCACGGGCGCGACATCCGCGCCACCGTCAAGGCCATCTGGTCCGGACACAACTTCGAAGAGCACGCCACCACCACCAGCAACATCAGCCGAAAGATCGGCCTCATCCTCGACAAAACCAACCACTACGCCGAGATGGGCGGCCAGGTCACCGACCACGGCCGCGCCATGGTCAGCCGCGAGCACCGCACCGGCAGCCACCAGGGCGGCGGCGAGTTCAAGATCGAGGAGGTCCGCTCGTTCGGCGGCTATGTCGTCCACTTCGGCCGCGTCGCCCGGGGCGAGGTCCGCGTCGGCGACGATGTCCAACTGCACATCGACACCCAGCGCCGCACCCAGGTCGCCGCCAACCACACCGCCACCCACCTGCTCAACCTGGGCCTCCGCCGCGTGCTCGGCGACCGGGTCGACCAGAAGGGCTCGCTGGTCGACACCGACCGCCTGCGGTTCGACTTCTCGCACAACAAGCCGGTGAGCCCCGACGAGCTGGGACTGGTCGAGCAGGTGGTCATCGAACACATCGAGCAGGACCTCCCCGTCTACGCCGACCTGGCGCCGCAGTTTGTCGCCAAGGGCATCACCGGCCTGCGGGCCGTCTTCGGCGAGGCGTACCCCGACCCGGTCCGCGTGGTCTCGATCGGCGTGCCCGTGCAGAAGCTGCTCGACAACGCGGACAACGCCGAGTGGACTGACTACTCGATCGAGTTCTGCGGCGGCACACACCTGGAGAGCACCGGCCAGGCCAAGACCTTCGCGCTCATCAGCGAGACGGGCATCGCCAAGGGGATCCGCCGCGTGGAGGCCCTCACCGGCGTGCCCGCTCTGGCGGCCCACGCCGCCGCCGACGAGGCCCAGCGACGCCTCAAAGCCGCCGAGGCCCTCGAGGGCGAGCGCCTCGCCGAAGAGACTGCCGCGATCGCCGTCGAGCTCGACCACCTCGCCCTGCCCGCCGCCCGCAAGGCCGACCTCCGCGAGCGGCTGGGAGCCCTGCAGGAGCGTGTCAAGCACGCGGCCAAGGACGCCGCCAAGGCCAAGGCCGCCGAAGCCCAGGACCTGGCCCGCCGCATCGCGACCGGCCACCACGGCTCGGCCGAGCCGGTGCTGGTCGCCGAGCTCGACACCGGCGGCGACCGCGCCGCCCTCCAGGCCGCCCTCAAGACCATCCAGGACATGCTGCCCACCACCGCCGTCCTGCTCGCCAGCATCGACCGCGATGGGGACAAACCCTCGGTCGCCCTCATCGCCGGCGTCCCCGCCCCGGTCGTCAAGCTCGGCCTCAAGGCCGGAGACTGGATCCGCGAGACCGCCCAGATCCTCGGCGGCAAGGGCGGCGGCAGGCCCGAGCAGGCCCAGGGCGGCGGGCCCGAGGTCGACAAGCTCCGCGAGGCGCTTAGGTCCGCCCGCACCTTCGCCATGCGGTCGATGACCTAGGGCCATACCCCGGTGACCCACCCCGCAGAAGATCCCGACCGCCAACCCCCGCCGCCCGCGGGCGGTGACCCACGGCTCGAGATCCCGGAGGTTCTGCGGGCACGCCAGGGCGACGCGGGCCCGCCGCCGGCCCCGCCCCGGCGTGAGAGCTTCGGCGAGACCGCCCGAGCCTGGGGGATGGCGATGGACCTGGTCTTCACGACCATCGGTGGCCTGGCGTTGGGCTGGGGGTTTGACTGGTGGCGGGGCACCTCGCCCTGGGGGGCGATCATCGGCCTCGCGGTCGGGTTCGTCACCGCCGCGGTGCGGATGATCCGCTCGACCCTCAAGGCCGAGGCCCGCGAGCAAGCCCGGCGCGACGGACGCCGAAGCTGAGTCTTCGAAGCGCCGGTTTCATGGTCCTCCGAGCCAAGTCCAAAGCTCCGCAGACTCATCTTCGGCGGCCGCGCCTTTGCACACCCGCACACCCCTTCACCCCCTCACCCATTCACCCATTCACCCCCTCACCCCCGCACGACCACCCCTCCACACCCCGCACGCTCCGCTTGCCGCTGCAGGCCCGGCGGACTATCCTTTGCCCCCTCCTCCGAGGGCGGTCGTGTCGGACGGCCAACCCGGTTTTTTGCCCTTTTTTCGGAGCGTCACGAGCCCGTGTCGGCGGTCACTGCCCCCCAACCCCCGCGGTCTCTCTTCGCCGGCGCCATTGTCGCTGTCGCGGTGGTCGCGAGCGCCTGCGCCTTTGTGGTCGCGCGGTCGGTGGGCGGGGCTGACGGGCCCGCGGTCCTCACCGCCGGCGTCGTCGGCGTGGTCTCACTCGTCGGCCTGCTCCCGATCCTGGTCCAGTCCGCCGAGCACTTCGGGCTGGCGGTGCTTGGCGCCTCGATGGCCCGCCTGCTCCTGGCCATGTTCGCCGCGGTCGTCCTCACCGAGGTCGGCAGCGCCCCGAGCCGCCCGGTCTGGCTTGGGGTTGTGGCCGGGGCCGGGCTCGCGCTGATCGCCGAGGCGGCGATCGCGGTCGCCATCCTCTCGTCCATCGAACGCAAGAAGGCCGGGCAACCCGGCGCGGAGTCGAGCACGACATGCTGAACCACTTCACCTTCCTGCTCGCCGAGACCGACCCCTCCGCCCATGTGTGGAACCATGTCTTCTGGGAGTCGCCGAGCGGCTACTGGCTGTGGTCGGGCAACCAGGGCAACCTGGTGCTCAGCGCGATCATCCTGATCTTCGGGATGATGTGGGTCGCCAAAAAGGTCTCGACCGGCGATGAGGCCACCGAGGGCGCCGGCGCGTTCGTCACCAAGAACCGCTTCGCCCACATGGTCGAGGTGATCGGTGTCTACCTGCGGGAAGAGGTCGCCCGCCCCCTGCTCGGCGACCGCACCAACAAGCTCATGCCCTTCCTGTGGACGCTCTTTTTCTTCATCCTCATCAACAACCTGCTCGGGCTCTTCCCCATCATGGATGTCATCCACCTGGTGAAGCCCGACTGGGCGGCCCAGCACCGCACCCCCATCGGCGGGACAGCCACCCAGAATGTCTGGGTGAACGGCGTGCTCGCGCTCTTCGCGGCGGTGGTCTTCAACGGCGCGGCGATCGCCCGGCTCGGGGTCGGCGGCTACTTCGCCCACATGACCGGCGGGGCGCCGTGGTTCGTCGCCTGGATGATCTTCATCCTCGAGTTCCTCGGGCAGGTCGTGATCAAGCCCGTCGCGCTCACCATCCGTCTTTTCGCCAACATGACCGCCGGGCACATCCTGCTCGCCACCCTCATCGGCTTTGTCGGTGTGGTGTGGAACATGAACATCCTCATCAAGGGCCCCGTGACGATCATCTCGGTCTCCGGCGCGTTCGCGATCATGATCCTCGAGCTCTTCGTCGCCTTCCTCCAGGCGTTCATCTTCATGTTCCTCACCGCCGTATTCATCTCCCTCATGGACCACCACGACGACCATGGTCACGAGCACGAGCACGACCATGCCCCAGGCCACGAGCACGCCCACGCAGCGGCGTGAATAACGGGCCGGGCCCGCACCACGGGCCAAGTCTCACCCCTCGTGCACCAGTCTCGCCCCGACGGGGCCCTCGAAAGGAAAGCAGCATGAACCTCAGGAATCTCACCAAGTCCGTCCTCCTCGCCGCGGTCACCACCGCGGTGCTCTTCCCCGCCTCGGCGTACGCCCAGGGCGCCGGCGGCCCGGCCGTCGCGGCGGGCGCCAGCCTCGGCAAGGGCCTCGCGGTCCTCGGCGCCGGCGTGGCGGTCATCGGCGGCGGGCTGGGCATCGGCCTAGTCGGCAAGGGCGCGGTCGAGTCGATCGCCCGCCAGCCCGAGGCCGCCGGCAAGGTCCAGATCAACATGATCCTCGCGGCCGCGCTGATCGAGGGCGCCACCCTCTTCGCCGTCGCCGTCGGCTTCCTCGCCAAGTAAACCCCCTCACCGGCCCGCGCCCCGCCCGGCGCGGGACGGCTTCTGTCTTCCGTTTGCACCCGGGCCAGTGCGCCCGCTCATGAATCTGGAGAACCCGCATGGGCCGTGACCCGCTCCTCCAACTGTCCTTCGGCATCGTCCTGGCCGCGCCGGCGCACCTCGTCTTTGCGCAGGACGGACAGAACCCGCCCGCCGAGGAGCATGCCGCCGAGGGCGAGCACGCCGCCGGCGGTCACGAGGTCGTCGGCGCGATCCCGACGATCAAGCAGGGCCTCGCGACGGGCATCACGGCGGTCGTCGTCTTCAGCCTGGTGCTCGGGGTGCTGTGGGCCAAGGTGTGGCCGGCGATCACCAAGGGCCTCGACGAGCGGGAGGCGAAGATCCGCGGCGAGATCGAGGCCGCCGCCGCCGCCCGCAAGCAGGCCGCCGCCGCGCTGGAGAGCTACCAGCAGAACCTCGCCGAGGCCCGCGCCGAGGCCCAGAAGATGCTCGACGACACCCGGACCCAGCAGCAGGCGTTGGCGGCCGACCTCAAGGCCAAGGCCGACGCCGACCTCAACGAGATGCGCGACAAGGCCCGCCGCGACATCGAGGCTGCAAAGCGCGCCGCCCTCAACGAGATCTACGCCGACGCGGCCAATATGGCCTCCCTGATCGCCGGCAAGATCCTGGGGCGAGAGGTCTCGGCCGCCGATCACCAGCAGCTCGTCGAGGAGTCGCTCAACGAGCTCCAGGCCGCCTCGAACTAGCCCCCAGCGCCACGGACGAACCCCCCGATCGCGGAGCCGACCATGCCCCTCATCGAATCCCAACCCGACGCGCTGGCCAATGTCTACGCCCGCAGCCTGCTCGAGCTCGCCGACGAGGCCGGCGGGCGGGCGCGCATCGAGTCGGTCCTCGGCCAGCTCGAGGACATCCTCGACATGGCCCGCACCAACCGCAGCTTCGGCGAGTTCCTCGCAAGCCGCGTCCTCTCGACCGCCAACCGCGACGCCTCGATCCGCAAGATCTTCACCGGCCGGTGCGACGACCTGGTCCTGCGGTTCCTGCTGGTGCTCAACCGCAAGGGGCGGCTCGGGCACATCGTCTCGATCGTCGCCGCGTTCGATGCCCTCGTCCAGACCCGCTTCGGCCGGATCGAGGTCGATCTCTTCACCGCCAACCCCGTCGAGTTCGCCGAGATCGACCGCGTCAAGGCCCGCCTCACGACCATCCTCGGCAAGGAAGTCGTCGTCCACCCGTACACCGACGAGTCGATGATCGGCGGCGTGAAGTTCCGCATCGGCGACCAGCTCGTCGACGCCTCCATCGCCTCCCGACTCCGCCGCATGCGGGACCGGCTGCACACCTCCGGCGGGGCCGAGCTGCGGGCCCGGGCCCAGCAGATCATCGACCACGCCGGCGACTAGAATCCGCCAGTCACAGCAGGCCCGGGCATCACTGCCGCCCCCGCTCGGGCCTCGGCCCGCAAGAACCGGCGGCGAGAAAGTGGGCCCACCCCATGGCCAAGCAGACCATCAAATCCGTTGATGTCGCCGGGAAGCGAGTCCTCGTCCGCGTCGACTTCAATGTCCCCCTCGACGGCGGCAAGATCACCGACGACCGACGCATCGCCGGCGCACTGCCCACCATCAAGAGCATCATCGACCGCGGCGGCCGGGCGATCCTCATGTCCCACCTCGGCCGCCCCGAGGGCAAGGGCTTCGAGGACCAGTTCAGCCTCCGCCCGGTCGCCAATCGGCTGGCCGAGCTTCTCGGCCGGCCCGTCGCCTTTCCGTCGAACGATTGCGTCGACGACACGGCCGCCGCCGCGGTCTCGGGGCTGGCCGATGGCGCCGTGCTCCTGCTCGAGAACCTCCGCTTCCACAAGGGCGAGAAGAAGGGCGACGCCGCCTTTGCCGCCAAGCTCGCCGCCTACGCCGATGTCTATGTCAACGACGCCTTCGGCACCTGCCACCGCACCGACGCCTCGATGGTCGCGGTGCCGATCGCCGTCGACGGCAAGCCCCGCGTCGTCGGGTTCCTGGTCGACAAGGAGGTCCGCTTCCTGCAGGACGCGCTCGCCAGGCCCGCCAAGCCCTTCGTCGTCGTCCTCGGCGGCGCGAAGGTCTCGGACAAGATCGGTGCGATCGAACGCCTGCTGCCCAAGGCCGACCATGTCATCGTCGGCGGCGCGATGGCCTACACCTTCCTCAAGGCCCTTGGCCAAGAGGTCGGCGCCAGCCGCGTCGAGGCCGACCACCTCGCCTCGGCCAAGAAGATGATCGACCAGGCCGCCAAGCTCGGCGCCCAGCTGCACCTCCCGATCGACCATGTCTGCTCGACCGAGTTCGCCGAGCACGCCGGCGATATCGAGGTCTTCGACGACCAGATCAGGCCGGGGTTCATGGGCCTGGACATCGGGCCCAAGACCCAGGGCAACTTCGCCGCGATCATCCGCACCGCCAAGACCGTGGTGTGGAACGGGCCCATGGGCGTTTTCGAGTGGGCCGCCTTCCGTGTCGGCACCCAGCAGGTCGCGAACGCCATGGCCGACGCGACCGCCAAGGGGGCGATCACCGTCGTCGGCGGTGGCGATTCGGCCGCCGCGGTCGAGAGGTTCGGCGTCGCCGACAGGCTGACCCATGTCTCGACCGGCGGCGGGGCCAGCCTGGCGATGCTCGAAGGCAAGCCGTTTGTCGCGGTCGATCTGCTCGACAACGCCTAGCGTTTCTGATAGGCTACCAGGTGGTACGGGGCAGCCCGGCCCCGCCAACGGCGGAACCAATGCCCGGAACACCCGCACAACCCAGCCCGATGCCGCTGCGCCCGGTCGATGTCTCGGTGATCATCCCCATGTACCGCGAGGCCGCCCGCATCGACGCCACGCTGCGCGACTGCCTGCCGCTGCTGAGCGTCGCCGGGCACACCAGCGAGGTGATCCTCGTCGATGATGGTTCGCCCGACGACACGATCGAGGTCGTCGCCCGCCACCTCGCGGCCGAGCCCCAGGGCCCGCTCTTCCGGGTCCGGCTTGTCCGCCACAAGCGCAACCTCGGCAAGGGCGCCGCCGTGCGCACGGGGCTCGCCGCCGCGGTGGGCGACTGGCGGCTGATCATGGACGCCGACAACGCCGCGACCATCCGGGAGCTGGCCAAGCTGCTCGCCGCCGCCGGGCCGGGCGTGGGCCTGGTCGCCGGGTCGCGCGTCGTCGAGGGTGCGCAGGTCGAAGCGATCGCCAGCCGCAAGCTCGCGGGCACGGTCTTCAAGACCGCCCTGCGGGCGCTGCGGCTCAACCTCCTCGCCGACACGCAGTGCGGGTTCAAGCTGTACCGCGCCGACCTGGCCGAGCTCGTCGCGTCGATCGCGACCGAGGACGGCTACGCGTTCGATCTCGAGCACCTGCTCATCGCCCGCGCCGCGGGCCTGCGCACGCCAGAAGTGGGCATCGCGTGGACCCACCGCGAGGGCGGGCAGGTCGATCCCGTCGCCGACGGCCTGAAGATGCTACGCTGCGCGGCCGCCCTGCGCAAGCGTCGGCGGCAAATCGCCGATGCGGTCCAGCCGCTGCCTCGCGAGCTCACCCGCGAGCCCACCCCCGAGCGAGAGCCCCCGGTGGTGATCACCCTCCCGAGCGGGATCCCCGCATCGACCAACCCCCGCCGCGAGTAGTGGCTTCGGAGCGACCTGGGCGCTGGACGGCGTCTGAGATCTGAAATCTGAGATCTGAAATCTGAGATTTGAAATCTGAGATTTGAAATCTGAGATTTGAAATCTGAGATTTGCGCTTTGCGCTTTGCGCTTTGAGCTTTGAGCTTTGAGCTCTGCGGTCCCCCGCTCCCCCAGCGCCCCTACCCACCGCCCCCCTCATCGGCCCGCGCGAAGCTCAGCGTGCTCCACACAAGCCCCACCCACATCGCGAGCATGAACCAGGTCGCCCCGCTCACATGCCGCCAGGCGTGCAGCGCCGCCTCGAACGCCTCCTCGCCCGGGGGCAGCCGCGCGGCGAGCTGATACGCAACCACCCCCGCCAGGAGCGGCCACTTGCTCGCGCCCCGCCGCTTGACCAGCAGCACATACGCCGCCAGCACCATCACCGGCAGCATAATGAAGGTGTGCCGCGTGATCGACTGCGGGCTGAACGCCAGCAGCCCGATGATCACGCCGCACCACTCGAGCAGCACCACCACCGGCAGGGCCGCCTCGCGCCCTCCGCCGCGGCCGACGAACATCGCCACCCCGTGCCGCCGGTACACCCACCAAGTCGCGCCGAACACCAGCCCCGCCACCGGCAGCGTGGCCAGGCCGACCGCCGCCATCGACACCCCGCCCGGCCCATCAAAGAACCTCGCCATCGCGCTGGTGACCGAGATACTCAGCTCCCAGGTGATGGGGTGCAGGTTGACCCCCGTGGGCGCCCCACCGCCCTCAAACAGCCGCAGCACATAGCCGTACGACTGCCCGAGGTAGCCCGCCGTCTTGCCGAACCCAAGCTGCACCGCCGGCAGGAACGCGAAGAACACCCCGCCGAGCAGCATCCCGCCCAGCACCTTCCACCGCCGACGGACGACCAGATACGCCAGCAGCACGACCACATGGTGCTTGACCAGGAGCGCCAGCCCGAGCGCCCCGCCTGCGACCCACGGCAGCCGATCGATCAGCACCAGCCCCACGCACAGCCCCACCA
>CAYJPX010000120.1:0-10009 GCA_964372195.1 uncultured Phycisphaeraceae bacterium | reverse complement strand
ATCGCCGCCGCCGACCTCCCCCACCCCCTCGCCGACCTCGTCACCCTCGTCGTCCGCCGCTCCCGCCTCTGGAGGCTGGAGAAGGCCGACCTCGCCGCCGAGCTCTGCACCCACTTCGCCGACGGCCAGGCCGCCGGCGCCACCCCCGAGGACCTCGCCATGCACTTCGGCAACCCCCGCCACGCCGCCCGCCTCATGCGCCGCGCCAAACGCCGCAACCGCCACTGGACCGCCCTCGCCTTTACCCACACCTTCCAGGGCCTCGGCGCCCTGCTGCTCGCTGCGGCGGTCGCCTACGCCGTGCTCGCCTGGCGCTACTACTCGGGCGAGCCGACCATCGCCCGCAACTATGCCGCGGAGTACAACGAGACCATCGAAGCGATCCCCGAGCAGGACCGCGCGTGGGACCTGTACATCGAGACCTATGTCGCCATGGAGCACCCGCCCGAGGCCTTGACGAAGGTCTGGCCCGCCCCCTCGCCCGCGCACCCGCTCTACGCCGAAGCGCTCGCGTACCTCGAGAGCCAGTCGGATGTGATCGAAATCACCCACCGCGCCGCCTCGAAACCCCGCCTCGGCTCCCCGATGAGCGATGTCCTCGACCCGCGGATGGTCGAGGCCAACCGGGCCCGCGATCCCAGCGAAGAGTCGCCCCTCCTGCCGCCCGCCGAGAACCCACTACTCGTCAGCATCCTCCTCCCAGAACTCGGCCACCAGCGAGCCCTCGCCCGCCTGCTCACCTTCGACGCCCATGTCGCCGCGCCCGCCGGCGAGAGCGACCGCGCCCTCCGCGACATCACCTCCATGCTCGGCATGGCGAACCACGCCTGCGAACGCCCGTTCCTCATCAGCAACCTCGTCGGCATCGCCATCCAGCACCTTGCCATCAACACCACCGCGGAGATCATCCACGACTACCCCGACCTCTTCACCGACGACCAGCTCCGCGAACTCGCCCACCGTCACGCCGCCTTCATGCAGGGCCAACCCCTCGTCAACTTCACCGGCGAACGCTGGTTCTTCGAGGATGTCGTCCAACGCGTCTACACCGACGATGGCAACGGCCACGGCCACATCACCGCCGAGGGCGTTCGGGACCTCCTGCAGCTCACGGGCAGCTCCTCCAACAGTTTCGAGGACTTCGGCCCCGCACCCCTCGCGCCCCTCACCGCCGCCCTCATCGCCGACCGAGCCGACATGAGCGCCATGTACGAGGAGCTCATGGACCGGATGGAACGCGACGCCCACCTGCCCATGTGGGAATACGAATCCCGCAGCGACGCGCGCGCCGAGATCGAGCGAATCGCCGCCGACCCGATCCAGCGGAAGCGGTACCTCCCCATCGTCCTCCTCATGCCCGCCCTCGAAAAGGCCGCCCAGGTCGCCGAACAGTCACGCCAACGCCGCGACGCCCTCCTCACCGGCATCGCCCTCGAACGCTTCAAACGCGACCACGCCACCTACCCCGACTCCCTCGACGCCCTCGTCCCCGACTACCTCCCCGCCGTCCCCCCCGACCGCTTCACCGGCAAACCACTCAACTACGCCCTCATCGACGCCCAACCCACACTCTGGTCCGTCGGCGCCGACCGCGACAATGACCACGGCCGCGCCCCCGAGGGCCGCGATTACTCCTCCCAATGGCTGTCGGTGCAACAGGTCCAATCCCACCTGGACTCAAAGATGGACGCCCTGGGCTACGACGGCGACTGGGTCCTCTGGCCCATCGTGTACGAGCCGATCAAACAGGACGACCCGGATTGATGCACATCGGTCTGTCGCGACCCCGAAGCTGAGGCGCCGCGGCGCTTCGGATCGCCCTTCGATCGCGCCACGCCGAACATGTCCCCGTTCCGAAGCAAAGCGAGCCGGCTCCTGTGGAGCCGGAGGCGTTGTGAGCGATCGTGGTCCCGCCAAAGGGCATGTCCGGCCCGACACAGGCCGGCTCGCTCGGGTACCCTCCGCTCTCGCCCGGTGGCACCGGGCCGCGAGACCACGGAGGAGCGTCATGGCCGACACCGACATCGAGCCCAAACCGGGGGGCACGCCCGGCAGCACGCCGGCGACCGGGGGTTCCCCCGCGATCGACCGCCAGATGCCCGAGGGAGACTTGGTGGACCTCATGGCCGGCGCCCTCCGACACCAGGTCCCCGTCCTCGACCATGGCTTCCTCGCCCTCGTCGATGTCATGCCCCGCCTGGTCCCCCGCCCCGAATCCGGCCCCCCCACCGCCGACGCCGCCATCGTCCAGGCCGCCCGCGTCTCCTACGGCCAGGGCACCAAAAAGACCTCCGAAGACCGCGCCCTCATCCGCTACCTCCTCCGCCACCGCCACACCACCCCCTTCGAGATGGTCGAGTTCAAGTTCCATGTGGCCATGCCCATCTTCGTCGCCCGCCAGTGGATCCGACACCGCACCGCCAATGTCAACGAGTACTCCGCCCGCTACTCCATCCTCCCCGACCGCTTCTACATCCCCAGCCTCGACGAGGTCCGCAAACAGTCCCGGTCGAACGCCCAGGGCGGCGACGAGCGCTTCAGCATCAACGAGGCAACCGAGGTCGCCACCGCCCAGGAGTTCCTCGACTTCCTCAAGGATGTCGAGGCCCTCTACCCGCGCTACATGAAGCTCACCGAGCAGGGCGTCAGCCGCGAGCTCGCCCGCATGGGCCTGCCCGTCTCCATCTACACCGAGTGGTACTGGAAGTGCGACCTGCACAACCTCCTTCGCTTCCTCAGCCTCCGCATGGACTCGCACGCCCAGGAAGAGATCCAGGCCTACGCCCGGGCCATGCACGACCTCATCGCGCCAATTGTCCCGATCACCCTCGAGGCCTGGCGCGACTACGCCTTCGAGTCCATGCACCTCACCCGCCTCGAGGTCGAAGCCGTCCGCGAACTCGCCACCGGTGGCTCAGGGCTTCTCCAAACCCCCAACAAGCGCGAGCAAGCCGAGTGGGATGCCAAGCGAGCCCGACTCGGCCTGTAGCCGACCTCAAAATCAGGGACCCCAGAAACGCTCTCCAGGTCGTCTGAGGGGCGTTTTTTATGCCCCGGGGCAATACCGCCGACTTTTTTTCTCAGCATTTGGCTGGCCCTTCGCCGGGATGGTGGCACCTTTCCACTGCTCGACGGAGTGTCCCGCCGGGCAAGTGTCTCACCGATCGCACAAACGCCGCATGACAGCCGGGACGGGCCCGGAAGCGTGCGGGAGAAGAGATGGAGAATCCCATGAAGCTCGCTTCCCTGATCGCTGTCGCTGGTATCGCCGCCGCCGCCTCCGCCCAGAACACCATGACCTACAGCTGGAGCGTCTCGGACACCGGCAACGCCGACGGCGTCATCCAGCCGGGCGAGGCCGCCCTGCTCACCCTCCGCGCCACCATGGCCCCCACACCCGCCGTCGGCTTCGCCGGCTCCATCTACGACATCATCGGCGGCACCAACTGGACCACCGGCTCGCTCTCCAACCTGACCAACCTGGTCGACAGCCTCGCCACCGGCCCGGGCACCCTCAACGGCAACAACATCATGGCCATCGAGGCCTTCCAGCTCCCCCCCTTCTTCAACCCCAACTACAACGCCTCCAACCCCATCGCCATCTACAGCCTCAAGTGGACCCCCGCTGACTACACCTCCCGCACCGTCGTCGTCACCGACGCCAACCACCTCAACAACGATGTCTATGTCGACACCTTCGGCGGCAACGCCTCCTACACCGGCGTCGCCGGCTCCGCCAGCTTCAATGTCGTCCCCGCTCCCGCCAGCCTCGCCCTCCTCGGCCTCGGCGGCCTCGTCGCCCGTCGTCGCCGCTAAGCCGCGACCGGCACCCTACGCCTGATATCCTCACAGATACCAACCGCCCCGGACCAGTCCGGGGCGGTTGTCGTTGGGAAACCACACCCTCGCTCCCACCCCCATGCGCTCCAGCCTTGCGCCACCTCCGACCGATAACCAACCGCATGCAGGACCCACGCACCATCGTCCTCTTCTGCCTCAAACGCTCCGGAACCACCGCGATCTACCGCGCCTTCCGGGACCACCCCGCCGTCAGCATCCCCCACGCCGACCAATCCCTCGACCTCTGGGAGCCCAATTTCTGGAACTTCGCTCAGCAAGCCCTCGAAGGACAGCCCGAACGATTCACTGAGCGATGGACCGCCGCCTGCCCCTTCCTCGGCCCATGCCGGCCACAAACCGAGGCCCAGGTCTTCCAGCTCTGGGACCGCATCGCCGAGCACTGCGGCCCGATCCTCTTCGACAAGACCCCGAGCCTCATCCTCCCGGGCCGCGGGCTCGACCTGCTCCTGCGATACCGAGACCTCGGCCGCGATGTCCGATTCCTCGCGGTCGTCCGCGATCCCCGCGATGTCATCGCCAGCCAGTTCCTCCACTGGGGCCACCTCGACCCCGACAGCGACCCACCACAGCGAGAGCGCGTCTGGGTCGAGGGCTACGAGAACCTCGAAAGCCTGCAAAAGCGCCTGGATATCAAGCTCTTCCGGTACGAGGACCTCGCCACCGACCCGCGCCGTCATATGCCACAGCTCTTCGCCCACTGCGGCCTCGAAGACTCCCCACAGGCCTACCGCCACCTCAGACCCGTCAACATCGGCCGCCACAGACACGCCCAGCCCGGCCCCCTTGCCGCCTGGTCGCCTGGGCCGCGCATGCGCCGGCTCATGTCCCTCCACGGCTATCCCTCCGGCGCCCTGGCCACCCTGCCCGCATAGCCCGTTTATCGGACTTGCCAGCCCCGGCCCCCCGCGGAGGCCGCAATCCGGGCCTCCCGGGCATTCTGGTCAAATCGGTGGATCTGACCCGCCCCACCGACCATCCCCAACGCGATTTTCATGCACGCTCTCCTGGCCATCCGCAATCCGTGTGGCATCTTCCCCTAGTCGAGGCCGAGTCCCGACAACACACCTCAAAGAGCCCGCCCAGGATCCCGGCGCGTGACCGGCTCTATGGACGGCGAAGAAGAGATGGAGAATCCCATGAAGCTCGCTTCCCTGATCGCTGTCGCTGGTATCGCCGCCGCCGCCTCCGCCCAGAACACCATGACCTACAGCTGGAGCGTCTCGGACACCGGCAACGCCGACGGCGTCATCCAGCCGGGCGAGGCCGCCCTGCTCACCCTCCGCGCCACCATGGCCCCCACACCCGCCGTCGGCTTCGCCGGCTCCATCTACGACATCATCGGCGGCACCAACTGGACCACCGGCTCGCTCTCCAACCTGACCAACCTGGTCGACAGCCTCGCCACCGGCCCGGGCACCCTCAACGGCAACAACATCATGGCCATCGAGGCCTTCCAGCTCCCCCCCTTCTTCAACCCCAACTACAACGCCTCCAACCCCATCGCCATCTACAGCCTCAAGTGGACCCCCGCTGACTACACCTCCCGCACCGTCGTCGTCACCGACGCCAACCACCTCAACAACGATGTCTATGTCGACACCTTCGGCGGCAACGCCTCCTACACCGGCGTCGCCGGCTCCGCCAGCTTCAATGTCGTCCCCGCTCCCGCCAGCCTCGCCCTCCTCGGCCTCGGCGGCCTCGTCGCCCGTCGTCGCCGCTAAGCCGCGACCGGCAAAGCACGACCGATATCCTCACACAATCTGCACCTCCCCGGGCTAAACCCCGGGGAGGTGCCGTTTTTGACCCCCCAGGATGCCAAAACCGGCCCGAGGTCTCTCAAAGGGGAGTTCCCCGCCAAAAAGAGAAGAAAAAATAGGCATTCACTGGCATTTCGCCTCTTGCAGCGGGGGGCGAGACACACTATGCTGGGTCCAGGTCGGGAATGCGAGTGTGTTCCACCTCTCTGTATGTCCGTGTGTATGGACGAGTACTTGTCTGTTTCACTGTGAGGAGATGATTGAAATGAAGACCACCGCTCTTTTCATCGTTGCTGGTATTGCCGCGGCAGCCAGCGCCCAGGGCACCATGACCATGGGATGGACCGTTTCTGACACCGGCAACGGCGACGGCACCATCGAGCCGGGCGAGTCTGCCCTGCTGTCCCTCACCGCCACCATGGACCCGATGCCCGCGGTCGGCTACGGCGGGTCGATCTTCGACATCCTCGGCACCAGCAACTGGAACACCGGCAGTGTCGATAGCTACATCAACAAGATCGACAGCCTCGCCACCGGCCCCGGCACCCTCCTGGGCAACAACGACATCACCGGCATCGAGAGCTTCCAGCTCCCGCCCTTCTTCAACCCCAACTACAACTCCTCCAACCCCATCACCATCTACACCATCACCTGGACCCCCAACGACTACACCTCCCGGGCCGTCAGCCTGACCTCCGCGAACCACGCCAACTTCTCGGTCTATGTCGACAGCTTCGGCGGCAACGCTGAGTACACCGGCGTCGTCAACGGCGCCCGCTTCAATGTCGTCCCCGCCCCCGCGTCCCTGGCCCTCCTCGGCCTCGGCGCCCTCGTGGCCCGTCGTCGTCGCTAATACCGACCCGACCAGTGATCATCGGATCACAGCTTGAAACTCGACGCCCCCGCTCGAAAGAGCGGGGGTGTTCTTTTTACCGACGAATACCGCTCGGTCAACACCGACCGCCGCGGATACACTCCACTGCCCATGGCCAAAACCCCCAACAAACCCGCCTCGACGCGTAACAGGATCGAGACCGTCGAGCCCATCGGCAGCCGCGTCCTCGTCCGAAAGGACGAAGACAAAAAGCAGACCAAGAGCGGCATCCACCTCCCCGACAAAATCGAGATCCCCACGCTCACCGGCCGCGTCGTCGCCATCAGCGCCCAAGTCGCAAAGGACGAGGACTACCCCATCCGCCAATACGACCGCGTGCTCTTCAACCCAAAGCACGCCATCCCCGTCGACTTCGAGGGCGATAACCGACTCTTCGTCATCCCCATCGAGGATGTCGTCGCCGTGTTCCGCGTCGAGACGGCCGAGGAGTAGTCGGTGCCCGCCGACCTCAACAGACAGCTCGACCAGCTCCCAGACCCACTCCCCATCCCCACCCCACGACCACGGGACGCCGCACGCCTCGCCCTCGCCCTCCGACCGCCAGGCTCAAAGAGCCTCACCAACCGGGCCCTGCTCCTCGCCGCCCTCGCAAGCGGCGAGAGCCGGCTGCAACGACCACTCACAGACGCCGACGACGCCCAGCGCATGATCGAAGCGCTCGGCGCCCTCGGCGCAAGCATCACCGCCGACGCCCCCGACCAGCTCCGCATCCGGGGCGCCGCCGGCCGATGGCCCGTCCCCAAGGACGGCGTCGAGCTCCACCTCCAGAACGCCGGCACCGCCACCAGATTCCTCGCCGCCGCGAGCTGCCTCGCCGACGGGCCGGTCACCATCGACGGCAACGCCCGCATGCGCGAACGCCCCATCGGCGAACTCGCCGCCGTCCTGCCGAAGCTCGGCGTCCAGGTCGAGTACCTCGGCACGCACGGGTACCCGCCCCTGCGCCTCATCCCCTCCCGAAGCCCGCCCAAGCACCCCTCCATCGAGCTGCACACCACTAAGTCCAGCCAGTTCGTCTCCGCCCTCCTCATGCTCGGCCCCTGGCTCGACGGCGGCATCACCCTCCGACTCCAGGGCGAGGTTACCAGCCCCCCCTACATCTCGATGACCCTCCGCCTCCTCGACCGACTCGGCGCGGTCACCCGCGCCAGCGAGGACCTCCGCGTCCTCCGCGTCGGCTGCCCCGGCCGGGCTGGCGGCGGCCTACCCGCCTTCGAGCTCGAGATCGAACCCGACGCCAGCGGCGCGACCTACTTCTGGGCCGCCGCCGCCATGCTGCCCGGGGCGACTATCTCGATCCCCAACCTCGGCCCCGGGTCCCTCCAGGGCGACGCCCGTTTCCCCGATCTGCTCCGCCGCACCGGCGCCGGCGTCGAGATCGACCGCGCCGGCTCCATCAGCGTCCGCGGCCCCGCCGCCCTCACCCGCATCGACGCCGACATGACCGCCATGCCCGACGCCGCCATGACCCTCGCCGCCGTCTGCGCCTTCGCCCCGGGGCGCAGCGTGCTCCGCGGGCTGCGAACCCTGCGCGTCAAAGAGACCGACCGAATCGCCGCCCTCCAGAACGAACTCCGCAAGCTCGGCGTCCGCGTCGAGTGCGATGTCTCCGAGGACCCCGACGCCCTCTCGATCACCCCGCCTGACGGGGGCATCGACTGCTCCCCCACCGCCCCCCGCGTCGAGTTTGACACCTACGACGACCACCGCATGGCCATGTCGATGGCCCTCATCGGCCTCCGCCGACCCAACTGCTTCATCCGCGACCCCGGCTGCGTGCGGAAGACCTACCCGGGGTTCTGGGCCGATCTGGCCACGCTGTGCCCCTCCAGCCACTGATGGGATTGCCCGACGGCCTCGGTTCCCTTACACCCAGCTACAATCCCCGCCCCAGCCCACCGGACCTCCCGCCCCACCCCATCGACCAAGGACCATCCATGGCGACCACCGAACAGCTTCTCCGGCAGGCCCGCCAGTTCCACCAGCAGGGCCAGCTCCAGACCGCCGTCGAGATCTACCGCTCGGCCGTCAAGTCCAACCCCCGCCACGCCGGGGCCCACACCGCGCTCGGCCAGGTCCTCTCCCAGACCGGCCTCGACGCCGAGGCCGTCGAGCACCTCAGCCGGGCCGTCAAGCTCGAACCCACGCGCGCCCAGGCCCTCTGCAACCTCGCCGCCGCCCACCGCGGCCAGGGGCGTCTCGACGAGGCCCTCGACTGCTACGAGCGCGCCGGATGGATGCAGAAGCGCTTCCCCCGCGCCGTCGCCGGCGCCGCCGAGATCTACGCCATCCGCGGCGACTACGCCAAGGCCTACGCCCTGCTCCTCCCCTATGTGCAGGTGGGCCAGGACGCCCCGCCCCTCACCCTCACCTTCGCCCGCTGCTGCCGCTTCCTCGACAAGCCCAGCGAGGCCGCCCCCGCCCTGGCCAAGCACCTCGGCGGCGTCTCGGGCAACCTGCCGCCCATCGTCCGTGTGAACCTCTTCCTTGAGCTGGCCCAGGCCGCCGACAGGCTTGGCAACGCCGAACAGGCGTTCTCCGCCGCGACCCAGGGCAACCGGGTCCTCGGGCGCCGCTTCCCCGCCAAGGACTACATCCAGGCCATCGACAAGATGCTCACCACCTGGACCCCCGACGCCCACAACGCCCTCCCCAAGGCCGCCTCCGAGAGCGAGCTGCCCGTCCTCATCGTCGGCATGCCCCGCTGCGGCGCGGCCCTCGTCGAGCAGATCCTCGCCAGCCACCCCGAGGTCGGCCCCGCCGGCGAGACCGCGCTCTCCCGACACATCGTCCAACGCCTCGAGGGCGCACCGGCGCCCTACATCAGGCCCTTCGCCAAACTCGACGCCCTCAACTACCAGATCGTCAACGAGGCCGCCGGGTTCTACACCAGCACCCTGGGCCTGATCGCCCAGCGCGAGGGCGTCGAGAAGCCCCAGCGCATCCTCGACCGGTGTACCCACAACTACCTCTACCTCGGCCTCTTCGACCGCATGCTCCCCAAGGGCCGCGTCATCCATGTCCGCCGCAACCCGCTCGACACGGCCCTCTCCTGCTACATGACCGCCCTCGACATCCCCTACTTCTTCAACAGCCACCTCGCCGACTTCGCCCTCGCCCACCAGGCCTACACCAAGCTCATGGACCACTGGAAGTCCGTCATCTCCATGCAGGTCCTCGAGGTCAACTACGAGGACATCGTCGCCGACCTCGAAGGCCAGGCCAAGCGCATGGTCGACTTCCTCGGCCTCGCCTGGGACCCAGCCTGCCTCGAGTTCTGGAAGACCCCCAGAACCATGGTCGCCTTCAACAACCAGGGCATCCTCAAGCCCATCTACACCACCTCCGCCGGCAAGCACAAGGCCTACGAGCCCTACCTCGCCCCCCTCCGCGCCGCCCTCGGCATGCCCCCCGCCGAGGGAGTCCCCCCGCCCGCAGCCAGCCAAACCACGCCCCCAATCGCCTGAGATCCCCCACCAAACGCGCTATCCTTGAC
>CAYJPX010000119.1:0-10071 GCA_964372195.1 uncultured Phycisphaeraceae bacterium | reverse complement strand
CAACCCAGGCGCCGGCGCCGCCAGGGGCGGCGAATCGAGGGGCGAACCGCCGGGCGCGCTCGCCCGCCCGAGGATCCGGAGACGGGACCTCGCGCGCTGACGCCCCGCCTGGGCGATGAGCCCGGCAACCACATATCCCGCGGCGCCGGTCCGCGTGATGGCCTCCGCGGAGCCCAGCAACTCCGGCGGCAGGAATTGCCCTTCCACCCCATCGAGCGGCGTGGTGCTCTCGAGCATCTGGGCGATCGAATAGCCCAGGAGCACCGGCGGGCAGGGCAACCCGACATAGGTGCCCGCGACGAACTCCCGGAACGCTGAGTACATGATGAGCATGGCGAACAGGGGGGCCATCCACAGCAGAAAGAGGCCCACGCCGAAAGCACGGAGGCTCATCCACTCTCGCCCGCCCTGGATGAACGCCGCCACGCCGGCACACCCCGCCACGATCACCACCAGCGAACCGACACTCGGCCCCGCGGTGTAGTACTCCCCGAGCTGGCCGACCTTCGCCAGGAGCAGCCCCCCCGCCCCCAGGCTGAGGAGCAGCATGAGCGCGGCCACCGGGAAGCTCGACGCCGCATCGCTGTTGAGGCCCAGCCCCCGACGACCGAGCTTCGCCGCCCGCCGCCACCCCTCAAGCGTCGTGTGGCGCGACGCCGTTACAGCCGACACCAGCGTGAGGTACGCGACGCCGAGAATCACCGTGACCAGGACCAGCAAGATCTCGAGGCTCTCCGGGCGCCGCGCCGCCGAAGCCACCCCCTGCTCGAACGGCCGGAACACCCGCTGGTAGGCCTCCTCTTGGACCACCATCGCCCAGACGCTCCCCACCAGAAAGAACGCCACCCCCGCGAAGGTCAGCAGCGCCCCGAGCTTCGAGAGCGGGTGCGCCAAGTGGTGCCGCCACTTGCGGTGCACCATCGAGAACATCACCGCGATCAGGAACCCCTGCACGAGTATCGTGTACGCCGTCGGGTGCACCAACCCGGCAAGCACAGGCACATCCCTGAAGCTGTCGATGCCGCTGTCCTCGGCCCGCGCGCGCATGTACTCCGGCAGCTCCCGCTGCAACAGCCCGAAGAAGGTCGGCCGGATCGTGAGGAACTCAAAGAAGGTGATCCCCAAACGCGACAGGTTCGGCAGCACAAAGTACAGGATCGTCACCAGCCCGATCGACATCATCGACGCCAGCCGCGGCTTGGGCGCGACCATCCCCGCCACGAGCCCGGTCATGTGGTACACCAGCACCGAGGTGAAGAACACCGCGTAGAAATGCCCCAGCGTCAGCAGGCTGAACCCGCTCTTCCACACGACCAGCCCGACCACCGGCAGCGTCATCGCGAACAGCACATACTCCCGCACCGGCAGCCCGAAGAGGTACCCCAGGATCTTCGCCGTCGGCCGCATCGGGGTCATCCGCTGGTAGTCGAGCAGCCCCTCGTCGCGTTCCTGCGAGACCCCCGCCGCCACCGCGCCCGTGCCGAAGACCATGAGCAGCACCGCCTGGATCACCACGATCCCCGGCAGCACGGCCTTGGCCGCGTCCTCCGGCGAGGCCCAGTCGTTCTCGGTGAGGTTCATGTAGATCATCAGGGAGACAAACAGCGTCAGCGTGAGCGTGACGACGCTCCAGGTGACCAGGTGCCGCGGCCGCAAACGCGCCCGCGCACTCTTCTGCCAGATCGGGTTCACCGAGAGCCAGCGACCGCCCGCGCCCTTGCTCATGACACCTCCGATGCGCCGACTTCCATCATCACATCCTCCACACCCCGCCGGTGCTCGAAGAAGCCCCGCACCGCCACTCCCCCACCGACGAGCGCCGCGAGGATCTCCGCCTCCTGCCCCGCGGCGACGGAGGACTCGAACCGGCACACCTCGCCCCCCGCCTCGATCCCCTGCACATCCCCCCGCTCGCGCAGCAGCGCCGCCGCGGCCTCGACCGAACCCACCGTTTCCACCACGAACCGCCGCACCCGGTTGAGCCCCGCCACGATCTGCTTGATATCCCCCGCCAGCACCAGCCGGCCCTTTTCCATGATCCCGATCGAGGTGCAGAACTCGCCCAACTCGTTCAGGATGTGCGACGAGACGATCACGGTCTTTCCCCGCAAGCCGAGTCCGCGCAGCAGGTTCCGCAGGTCGACCCGGGCCAAGGGATCCAGCCCGCTGGCCGGTTCGTCGAGCAGCAGCACGCTCGGGTCGTGCAGGAGCGTCTTGGCCAGGACCAGCCGCTGGGTCATCCCCCGGCTCAGCGTCCCGGCCATCGCCTGCCGCTTGCCCCGCAGGTTGACCAGATCGATGCACGCCTCCACGCGCGCCACCCGGTCACGACGATCGACGAAGTAGGCCCGGGCGAACAGGTCGAGGAACTCCCAGCAGCGCAGGTCCTTGTACACGGGCGCCAGGTCCGGCATGTACCCGATCACCCGGCGCACCGCCGCCACATCCTCCCCGAGGTCAAAGCCCGCGATCTTGGCCGTGCCGTAGGTCGGCTCCCGGAGCGTGGCGAGCACCTTGATGAGGCTGGTCTTGCCCGCCCCGTTGGGGCCGATGAGCCCGAAGACCTCGCCCGCGCCGATGGAGAGGCTCACATCGGTCACCGCCGTGACATCGCCGTAGTCAACCCGGATGTCCGTGGTCTCTATCAAAGGACGACCCTTCCCCCGGGCGACAACCGTGCCGGCCTCCCAGGCGACGCCTCATTGGGAGCTGGCCGGCGCCGGTTTCCGCGCGCGCCCGGTGGACCAAGCGTAGCGGACCCCGCCCGCCGGGCCCGGCCCGCGCTCTGCTAGACTCCCGAGTTCCCACGCCTGCCCAACCAGGAGGCACCTCGGCATGCCCACCCGCCCGTCCGCACGCCCCCTGTTCTGGCTCGCCATCCCGTTGGGCGCTGCGGTGCTCCTTGCCGCCTGCGAGCCCATCCGCACCCCGGGCTTCGAACGCCTCGGCATGGCCCCCGCCGCCGAGGCCAGCGTCGCGCCCGGCATCAACGACGCCTACCTCGCCGCCGATATCGATGTCGGCCAGTGGAGCGAGCGTTTCGAGGTCGAGTCCCGGGAGATCTACAACGCGCGAGCCGACATCGTCCGGGCGGTCGACCTCAAGCCCGGGCAGGCCGTGGCCGACATCGGCGCCGGCACGGGGCTGTTCCTCGAGCCGTTCGCCGAAGCCGTCGGCCCTCGGGGCAAGGTGTACGCCCTCGACATCGTCCCCGCCTTCGTCGACCACATGCACAAGCGGGCCGCCTCCGAGGGCCTCACCCAGGTCGAAGCCCGCCTCTGCTCCGAACGCTCCATCGACCTCCCCGTCAACTCGATCGATGCCGCGTTCGTCTGCGATGTGTACCACCACTTCGAGTACCCTCGATCCAGCCTCGCGTCCATCCACGAAGCCCTGCGCCCGGGGGGCCAGTTGGTCGTGATCGATTTCATCCGCGAGCCGGGCATCTCGCGCGACTGGGTGCTCACCCATGTCCGCGCCGGCCAAGCGGAGTTCACCGCCGAGATCGAGTCCGCCGGCTTCGTGCTCGAGGAGCAAGTGCAGATCGGGCAGTTCCAGGAGAGCTACTTCCTGCGCTTCCGCAAGCGGCCGTGACCGGCCCGGCCGGGCCCCTCAGCGCTGGGTGACCGTGTCCAGCCAGCCCCGCACCAGCTCCAGGTGCGTCGCGGGCTTTTCGTCCTCGCCGCGCAGGATCCTCAGGCATCGACCGTTCCGGGTCGCCGAGCGGTCGGTGGAGCGGGTGGCGACGACACGGATGGCCGGTCGCGCCCGCCCCACGGCGAGGCGACCGAGCTCGAACCCGATCGGCATCAAAAACTCCCGCCGGTACCCGCCCCTTCACCACGCACCGCCGGATACGCTGTCGCCGATGCCCCCGCCCAGCCCACTCCTCCTGCGCCCCATCTCCCCGCTCGCCGAGGGGCAGTCCATCAGCCCGCTCCAGCTCGCCGCGGACGCCGCGCCCTCGCTGGTCATCGGCCGCACCAGCGCCGCCGACTGGACCGTCCCGCACCCGTCGATCTCGCGCCGCCACGCCGGCGTCGAGCTGCGCGGGGGGGAGTGGCTGATCACCGACCTCGGCAGCCGTCACGGCACCTTCGTCAACAGCCAACGCCTCGCCCAGGGCGAGCGCCTCCCGCTCCGCCCCGGCGACGAGATCCGCCTCGGCGCCTGGGTCTGCCGCTGCGACCACGCCCACGCCGCGACCTCACGCCTCACCAGCATCGTCAGCGACCCCCCCGCCACCCGCCAGCAGGTCCGAAAGGTCGCCGCATCCGACATGGCCGGCGTCGCCCAGCAGCGGCTGGACGCCCTGATCGACGCCAGCCGCGAGCTCGAAGACGCCGCCGGCCGCACCCACATCGCCGAGACCCTCGCCCGCGCCGCCGCCGCGGGCTCGGGCTGCTCGACCGTTGTCGTTGTCCGCCCCGCCGGCGACGGCGAGTACGAGCAGATCGCGCCCGCCGACTCCGGCCGCCGGGTCACGCTCAGCCGCACGCTCCTCGAGGCCGCCGCCGAGGGCGAGGTCGCCCTGCTCACCGCGGGCGCCGGGCAGTTCCAGGCCGCCCAGTCGATCATCGACCTGGGCATCCAGAGTGCGCTGTGCGCGCCCATCATGATCGAGGACTCGCTCGACTCGCTGCTCTACATCGACTCCCGCGCCTCGGGCCGCCCGATCTCCGCCGATATCGCGACCTTCTGCCGCGCCCTCGCCCAGCTCGGCGCCTCGGCCATCCGACGCCAGCTCACGCGTGAGCTCGAGGAACGACGCGGCCAGCTCGAACGCGACCTCGACTCGGCCCGGCGCGCCCAGCAGTTGCTCATGCCCCCGCGCAGCGGCGCCCGCGCCGGCCTCGCCTACTGCTTCGACTCCATCCCCGGCCGCTATGTCGCCGGCGACCTCTTCGGCGTCGTCGATCTCCCCGGCGACCGCACCGCGTTCTTCCTCGGCGATGTCTCCGGAAAGGGCGCCGCCGCCTCGCTCCTCATGGCCGCCGCCCAGACACACCTCCGCGCGATCCTCGTCGGCGGCTCGCCCCTCACCGACGCGCTCGACAACCTCAACAAGTTCATCCACGAACACACCGAGACCCAGACCTTCATCACGATGGTCGCCGGCATCTACGACCCCGCGGGCCGGACCGTCGAGCTCGCCGACGCGGGCCACGGCCTCTGCTGCTCCTGCCCCTCCGCCGCCCCGCCCTCCCGCCTCGAGCTCGACGGCGGGCTGCCCATCGGCGTCACCGACGACTTCGCCTACGACTCCACCACCATCCCCTTCCCCCACGGCGCCCGACTGGTCATGTTCTCCGACGGCGTCATCGAGCAGACCAACCCCGAGAACGCCCAGTTCGGCATCGATCGCGCGCTCGAGGCCCTCCGGCCCGCGCAAGACCCCGCCGCCGATGTCCTGGCCCTCGTCCACGCGGTCCAAGCCCACGCCCAGGGCCCGCTCGCCGACGACCTCACGGTCGTCTCCATCATCGCCGGCCCCTGACCCCGGCCCACCGGCGCTGGCCCGCCCCTCTGCCCGGGGCCCGCGGTCTCGGGGTGTATCATCCCCCCACGCCCCGAACCAGCGCCGACACCGAAACCACCGACCGCCGCATGATCTCCCTCTACCTCCACCTCGATGGCTCGCCCCTGACGATCGCCGCGGTCCACGCGGTCGCTCACGCCCAGGTGCGGGTGGAGCTGGCCCCGCCCGCCCGCGAGCGCATGCTCATCAGCCGCAAGGCGGTGGAAGCCGCCTGCTCCAGCGACGAACCCCGCTACGGCATCAACACCGGCTTCGGTTCGCTCAGCAAGCAGCGCATCCCCGCGGGCGACCTCGCCGCCCTCCAACGCAACCTCATCCGCAGCCACGCCGCCGGGCTGGGGGCGCACCTGCCGGCGCCGATCGTGCGAGGCACGATGCTCGCCCTGGCCGCGTCGCTGGCCCGCAGCCAGTCCGGCGCCCGCCCGGAGGTCGTCGACGCCATCCTCGCCCTGCTCAACGCCGGGCTCACCCCCGCCGTCCCAGAGACCGGCTCGGTCGGCGCGTCCGGCGACCTCGCCCCACTCGCCGCGGTCGCGCTCACGCTCATCGGCGAGGGCGAGCTCTACGACGATGGACGCCCGCGCCCCGCCGCCGAAGCCCTCGCCGCCCACAACCTCCGGCCCATAGCCCTCCAAGCCAAGGAGGGCCTCGCCCTGATTAACGGCACCCACCTCATGGCCGCCCGCGGTGCGATCCTCCTCGCGCAGCTCCCCCAGCTCTTCGCCGCCGCCGTCGCCACCTGCGCCATGTCGATCGACGCCGCCCGCGCCACCGACGCGTTCCTCGACCCCCGCGTCCACACCGTCCGCCGCCAGCCCGGCCAGGCCGACATCGCCGCCGCCCTGCGCAGCGCCCTCGAAGGCTCCCAGATCATCCCCTCGCACATCGAGAACGATCCCCGGGTGCAGGACCCCTACTCCTTCCGCTGCGCTCCGCCGGTGCTCGGCGCTGCCTTGGACGCCGCGCGTTATGTAAAGCAAGCAATCGAGCACGAACTCGGCGCTGTCACCGACAACCCCCTCGTCTTCGACAACGGCGACATCATCTCCGCCGGCAACTTCCACGGCATGCCCCTCGCCATCCCCCTCGACGCCCTCACGATCGCCCTCGCCCACATCGCCGGCATCAGCGAGCGCCGCACCTTCGCCATGCTCGCCGCGTCCGACCCCGCCTGCGGCCTGACTCCCTACCTCGCCCCCAAGCCGGGCCTCCAGTCGGGCCTCATGATCGCCCAGTACACCGCCGCTGCTTGCTGCAACGAGATCATCGGCCTGGCCAACCCCGCCAGCGTCGCGAACATCTCCACCAGCGCCGGCATCGAGGATTACAACTCCTTCGGCCCCCGCGCCGCCGCCAAGGCCGAGCGCGCCCTCGAACTCACTCGCGCCGTCGTTGCCATCGAGCTCCTCTGCGCCGCTCAGGGCCTCGACCTCCAACGCCCCCTCCGCTCCGGCCACGCCGTCGAGCGCCTCCACGCCCGCATCCGCGATCTCGTCCCCGCCCTCCAGGAAGACCGCCCCATCACCCCCGACATCGAGGCGATCACCGCCTTCCTCCACTCCCCCGAAGCCGCCGACTACCTCCCGCCACCCCCGCTCTGACCTCCGGGGCGGGACAACCCGGGTCCCTCTTGACCTCCGGGGGCGGGGCACTCTGGGCCCCTCCTGTTTCTACCCCCGACAGGGGGGCGGGCTTTCCAGCCCGCGTCTCCCAGCCTCCAACCCTCCCTCCATCCACAGCGACCAAACGCTCCCAAAGCCCCACTTCCTGCTCATCCTTCATCCTTCCTCCTTCATCCTTCCGCCTTCCCCCCTTGCACCCCGCCACTCCCGCCCCCTACGCTGTCAGTACGCCACCAACGCAAAGGGAGGCATCCCGTGGGCACCACCGTGACCGCACCCCGCGTCATCCGCGCCCCCCGCGGCAGCACGCGCACCTGCAAAACCTGGCAGGCCGAGGCCGCCATGCGCATGCTCATGAACAACCTCGACCCCGAGGTCGCCGAGCACCCCGAGAAGCTCGTCGTCTACGGCGGGCGGGGCCAAGCCGCCCGCTCCTGGCCCGCCTACCACGCCATCATCAAGGCCCTCAAGGCCCTCGCCCCCGACGAGACCCTCCTCGTCCAGTCCGGCAAGCCCGTCGGCATCGTCCGCACCCACCCCGACGCACCCCGCGTCCTCATCGCCAACTCCAACCTCGTCCCCCACTGGGCCACCCAGGAGCACTTCGACGACCTCGCCGCCCGCGGCCTCATCATGTACGGCCAGATGACCGCCGGCTCGTGGATCTACATCGGCACGCAGGGCATCCTCCAGGGCACCTACGAGACCTTCGCCGAATGCGCCCGCCAGCACTTCGGAGGCACGCTCGCCGGCAAGCTCTGCGTCACCGCCGGCTGCGGCGGCATGGGCGGCGCCCAGCCCCTCGCCGTCACCCTCAACGCCGGCACATGCCTCATCGCCGATGTCGACTTCACCCGACTCGAACGCCGCCTGCACGACCGCTACCTCGATGAGATCGTCCTCGACACCGACGAGGCCATCGACCGCGCCCTCGCCGAGGCCGCCAAGAAGCACGCCCGCTCGATCGGAGTCCACTGCAACGCCGTCGAGCTCCTCGAGCGCCTCATCGACCGCGATGTCACCCCCGCCGTCCTCACCGACCAGACGAGCGCCCACGACCCGCTCAACGGCTATGTCCCCGTCGAGTACTGCTCGATCGAGGCCGAAGCCGCCCGCCGCGCCGACCCCGCCCACTACACCGACCTCTCCCTCGCCAGCATGGAACGCCATGTCCGCGCCATGGTCGAGCTCCAACGCCGCGGGGCGGTCACCTTCGACTACGGCAACAACATCCGCCAGCGCGCCCACGACCGCGGCTACAAGCACGCCTTCGACTTCCCCGGCTTCGTCCCCGCCTTCATCCGCCCCCAGTTCTGCGTCGGGCGCGGGCCGTTCCGCTGGGTCGCCCTCTCGGGCAACGAGCGCGACATCTTCGTCACCGACCACGAGCTGCTCAAGCTCTTCCCGCCCGGCTCCGGCGGCAGCGCCGACGGCCTCCGCCGCTGGATCCTCTCGTGCCACGCCAACCCCCAGGCCCTCCTCGCCGGCCGCTTCGATGAGTGCGTCCCGGCCTTCGGCTTCCAGGGCCTCCCCGCCCGCATCTGCTGGCTCGGCCTCGGCGAACGCGACAAGGCAGGCCTGCTCTTCAACCGGCTCGTCGCAGATGGGCGCGTCGCCGCCCCCATCGTCATCGGCCGCGACCACCTCGACTGCGGCAGCGTCGCCAGCCCCAACCGCGAGACCGAAGCGATGAAGGACGGCTCCGACGCCATCAGCGACTGGGCACTCCTCAACGCCATGGTCAATGTCGCCAGCGGCGCAAGTTGGGTCAGCTTCCACCACGGCGGCGGCGTCGGCATCGGCTTCAGCCAGCACGCCGGCCAAGTCATCGTCGCCGACGGCACCGAAGAAGCCGCCGCCCGCCTCGAACGAGTCCTCACCAATGACCCCATGATGGGCGTCTTCCGCCACGCCGACGCCGGCTACGACCTCGCCGCCGAGTGCGCCCGCGACCACGCCGTCCCCATCCCCATGCCCCGCTGACAACAGAGCCCGAAGCGCCAGCGAGGGTCCAACCCCCGCCAACCCGAAAGGCAGAACGCAGAGGCCGCCGAGGGGACGCAGAGGACGCGAAGCACGGCAGGCGGGAGTTTACTGTACCGACAGCGACTTGATAATCGCTGCCCGCGCCGAAGCATACTTGTTCATGTCGGCCGCACTCTTGATCGACTTCCTCTTGGCCGGCAGGGCTGCGGGCAGGTTCAGGAGGACGAGTTTCCGCAGTTCCTCACGAGCGTAATCGCGATCTTCTTCACCATCAATCCGCGAAAGCGTGATCCCGCAGTACTTCATCACAGACTCGATCCCTCGCTCAACGGACTGGATGTTCCCGGAGTGCAACCGACGACCCGTAGCTTCAATCCCTATGATGCAGTTTTGTAACCGCATGAACACACCGGCGCGAGACTCGATACGGATCGCATCGAATTGCCGGCTTTCGAGTCGGAAGAGGGCTTCTGAAATCAGACCTTCAGTAAACCGGTAGGCATCCTTGCCCAGCATCAGCACTCCCTCGCGGAAGGATGGGTACTGTGCGATGGCGGCATAGAGGCCAGCCGCCGCGGTCATCGTAATGTAGAAGATCTCCGTGCCCTCTTTGTGGAGCACATCGACTTCTGCACTCTCCGTAAAAAAGTGACGACCGCGGAGAACTGTGAACTCTCCGATCACTCGAGCGAACTCTGCAAGATCGTCCTCGGAAAGATCCATGTCATCGATGTGCAGATAAGCTTGACAGAGGATGGTCCGCTTCACATAGTCAGCCATGCTGCCTCCCGTGATATGCTCGGCCATCCATCCCCGCTCGGGATACTGCCCGCACGCAGATCGCTAATCCATCTTAGGCAGGTGGCACTCAACGCCGTGAACTGGCGTCTCACGGCCCGGTGCTTTGTCGTTGAGAGGCTGGGA
>CAYJPX010000118.1:0-10213 GCA_964372195.1 uncultured Phycisphaeraceae bacterium | reverse complement strand
GGGGGCGGGCGGGGGCGTTCGGCGAGCTGCTCGGCGAGGGGGGGCTCAGCTCGGTCGATGTGGATGCGGACGCGTCGAAGAAGCGGTTCGTGATGCGCGACGGCAGGCTGTTGGCGGTGCCGACCTCGCCGGGTGGGTTGCTCAAGACGCCTTTGCTCTCATTTGGCGGGCGGCTGCGGGTGCTGCGGGGCGTGTTCAAGTCGGCCCCGAGGCCGGGCGACACCGACGAGACGATGGCGCAGGTGGCCGCCCGGCGGCTGGGGGATGAGGCGGCGGAGTACATGGCCGGGCCGGCGGCGGTGGGCATCTTCGCGGCCGAGGCCGACGAGCTGAGCTTTGATGCGTGCATCGGACGCTACGCCAAGGCCGACCGCGAGGCCGGGTCGATCATCGGGATGATGAAATCGGTCAAGCGGGACATGGACGCGGCGGGGGAGCAGAAGGGGCGTCGGGCGATGGTCGGCTTCGATGGCGGGCTCCGGACGCTGATCGATCGGATGACCGAGGAGCTGGGCGACCGGCTCGTGCTCGGCGCGGCGGTCGAGGGGATCGAGCGGATCGGGGAGGGGTACCGTGTGCGGCACGCGGGGGGGGAGGTCGCGGCGGCGGCCGTCGTGACGGCGATCGCGCCCTCGCCGGCGGGGGCGATGCTCGAGGCGTGTGTGCCGGGGATCGGCGCCGAGCTGGACGCGGTCGAGATGACCGGGCTGGGCGTGGTGCACCTGGGCTTCCGCCGGGAGGATGTGGGGCACCCGCTCGATGGCTTCGGGTTCCTCTTGCCCAAGAGCGAGCGGGTGGAACCGCTGTTGGGCAGCATCTGGGCGAGCAGTATTTTCACCGACGCGGCGCCGGCTGGCTATGTGCTGGTGCGGGCGATCGTCGGCGGCACGCGCTGGCCCGGGGCGATGGCGTGGAGCGAGGAGGACCTGGTCCGGAGGTCGTACGCTTCCCTCAAGCCGGTGCTGGGCTTCCGGGGCGAGCCGGTGCTCGGGCAGGGGTGCGTGTGGCCTTCGGCGGTGCCGGTGTATCGGCCCGGGCATGTGGCGCGGACGCGGCGGGTGGCGGGGCTGCTGGCGGGCGTGCCGGGCGTGTGGTGCGCGGGGAATTGGGTCGGTGGTTTGGGGGTCAATGATCGGGTGGTCGAGGCCCGCAGGCTGGCGGGCGAGATTGCGGCGTTTGTCGAGCACAGGCCCGCGCCGGTGGGCCAGGAGGTGGCGTGATGGTTCCCCTGCCGACGGTCCGCCCGCGGCGTCTGCGCCGGACCGAGACGATCCGCACGCTGGTGCGGGAGACGGAGCTGCCGCCGGGGCGGTTGGTGCTGCCGATCTTCCTGGTCGAGGGCGAGAACCAGCGCCAGCCGATCGACGGGATGCCCGGTGTGGACCGGTTGAGTGTCGACGAGGCGATCCGGTTGGGGGAGCGTGCGTGCGGGATGGGGGTGCGGTCGTTCGCGCTCTTCCCCAAGGTGGGCCAGGGGCAGAAGAGTGCCGACGGCTCCTCGGCGGTGCGGGACGACACGCTGGCGTGCCGTTCGCTGCGGGCGATGAAGCGGGCGCTTCCCGAGGCGTGCCTGATCGCCGATGTGGCGTTGGACCCCTTCAGCAGCGACGGGCACGACGGGATCGTCTCGGGCGGGCGGGTGCTCAATGACGAGACGGTGGCGGTGCTGGCGGAGATGGCGGTGGTGCAGGCGCGGGCCGGGGCGGACATCGTGGCGCCGTCGGACATGATGGACGGGCGGGTCGCGGCGATACGCCACGCGCTGGATGTCGAGGGGCTGACCGACACGATCATCCTGAGCTACGCGGCGAAGTACGCGTCGAGCTTCTATGGGCCGTTCCGCGGGGCTTTGGGCTCGGCGCCGGTCGAGCGGCCCGGGGTGCCCAAGGACAAGAAGACCTACCAGATGGACCCGGCCAACTCGGTCGAGGCTCTGCTCGAGGCGGGGCTGGATGTCGACGAGGCGGCGGACATGATAATGGTCAAGCCTGGGCTGCCTTACCTGGACATCATCGCGAGGCTCGCGGCGGAGTTTGACACGCCGGTCGCCGCGTATCATGTTTCCGGCGAGTACGCCATGCTGCGGGCCGCGGCGGCGCAGGGGCTGATGGACTACGAGGCGGGGCTGGTCGAGTCGCTCGTGTGTCTGGCGCGGGCGGGGGCGAGGGTCATCCTAACCTATGGGGCGTTGGACTACGCGGCGTGGTGGCGCAGGCAGCACGGGCTCGCCTGATCGGTGTGTGAGGGTTGGCGTGAGGAGATGCACGGCATGACGACGAAACAAGCGACAGCAGGCACCCGACGCTGCGCCGATCGACCCCTCTCGGAGGCGGCGTTCGAGCGGGCGTGCGGGGTGCTGGTCGGCGGCGTGAACAGCCCGGTGCGGGCGTTCGGCTCGGTGGGCGGCACGCCGGTGACGGTGGCGCGGGCCGGGGGGGCGTATGTCCACGACCTCGACGGGCACCGGTACATCGACCTGGTCGGCACCTGGGGGCCGGCGATCGTGGGGCACGCCCACCCGGCGGTGCTCGCGGCGGTCGGCGGGGCGGCGGCGCGCGGGCTGAGCTTCGGGGCGCCCTGCGAGGACGAGACCAGGCTCGGGGAGCTGATCCTCTCGGCGCTGCCCGGGCACGAGCGCATCCGGCTGGTCAACAGCGGGACCGAGGCGTGCATGAGCGCCCTGCGGCTGGCGCGGGCGGCGACAGGGCGACAGAGGATCATCAAGTTCGCCGGCAACTACCACGGGCACTCGGACTCGATGCTCGTTTCGGCCGGGTCGGGCGCGGCCACGCACGGCGTGCCGACCTCGCCGGGCGTGGGCGCGGCGACCGCGGCGGGCACGGTGGTCGTGGCGTACAACGATGCGGACGCGGTGGCGGCGGTGTTCGCCAGGTCCGGCGCGGAGATCGCGGCGGTCATCGTCGAGCCGGTCGCGGGCAACATGGGCTTTGTGCCGCCAGAGCCGGGGTTCCTTGAGCGCCTGCGCGAGCTGACCAGCGACCACGGGGCGCTCCTCATCTTTGACGAGGTGATGACCGGCTTCCGCGTCGCGTGGGGCGGCTACCAACGCGTGTGCAACATCCGGCCGGACCTGACCTGCCTGGGCAAGGTCATCGGCGGCGGGATGCCCGTGGCGGCGTACGCCGGGCCGTCGCGGCTCATGGACCGGGTCAGCCCGGTCGGGCCGGTGTACCAGGCCGGCACGCTCAGCGGAAACCCGGTGGGCATGGCCGCGGGGCTCGCGACGCTTGAGATTTGCCGGGCCGAGGGGTTCTACGAGCGGCTCGGCGCGCTCACCGCGAGGCTCGCCGAGGGGCTGGCGGCGTGCGGGCGGGAGGCGGGCGTCCCGATCAGCGCCGGCTCGCTCGGCGGCATGTTCGGGTTCAGCTTCAGCGCAGAGCCGGTCCGCAACTTCGCCGAGGCGCGGGCGTGCGACCACGCACTCTTCGGGCGGTTCTTTCACGCGATGCTGGATCGCGGTGTGTGGCTCGCGCCGTCGGGGTACGAGGCGGGCTTTGTCTCCGCCGCTCACACCGAGGCGGACATCGACGCGGTGCTCGCCGCGGCGCGGGCGGCGCTCGGGGAGGTCGCATGACCGCGGCGCTGCGCATCGGGACGCGGGGCAGCGACCTGGCGCTCTGGCAGGCCCGGCATGTGGCGGCGCTGCTCGCCGAGCATGCCGGGGTCGAGAGCGAGCTGGTCGTCATCAAGACCCAGGGCGACCGCGAGGGCGAGGCGGCCGCGGACAAGGCGGTGTGGTCGACCGGGGCGTTTGTCGCGGCGATCGAGCGGGCGCTCGCCGATGGCAGGGTCGATCTCGCGGTGCACAGCTACAAGGACCTGGCGACCAAGTCGCCGCCGGGGCTGGCGGTGGTGGCGACGCCCGAGCGGGCGGCGACGCACGATGTGCTCGCGGCGGCGACGGCGGAGGTGGGCGTGCGGATCCGGGCGGCGCTGGCCGGCGGTGATGACGCCCATGGGCTGCGCTTGGGGACGAGCAGCCCGAGGCGGGCGGTGCAGTTGCAACGGGCGCTCGGCTGCGCGATCGCGCCGCTCCGCGGCAATGTGCCCACACGCCTGGCCATCGCCACGCGCGGCGAGCTCGACGCGGTGTGTCTCGCGGCGGCCGGGGTCGAGCGGCTGGGTCTCCCGATCGCGCACCCGGTCCCGCTGCCGATCGACCGCTTCCCGACCGCCCCGGCGCAGGGCGCGGTCGCGGTGCAGGCGAGGGAGGGGACCGAGGCGGCGGCCCTTGCAGCGAAGATCAACCACGGGCCCACGCACCGGACGGCGGCGGCCGAGCGGGCGTTCCTTGAGCGGCTCAACGCCGGCTGCCAGGTGCCGGTCGCCGCCAACGCCACGCTCGGGCCGGGCGGCGCCATTTATCTCCATGTCCAGCTCTTCAAGGCCGACGGCACGCTGTTCGAAGAGCGTGTCGAGGGGGCCGAACCCCGCGCTCTGGGCCTGGAACTCGGCGGGCGGGCGTTGGCGTGGTATCGGGGATGACACGGGTCTGGGTGACACGCGATGAGCCGGTGGGCGGGCCCCTGGCCGGTGCGCTGGCGGCGGTCGGCCTCGTGCCGGTCTCTGAGCCGGTGCTCGAGACGCGGATCGTCGGGGATGCGCACGCGGAGGTTGCCGCGTTGGGGCGGGACGATTGGCTGGTGCTGACGAGCCCGCGGGCGATCCGTTCGGTGGCGGCCGAGCCGGCGCGGGCTCCCCGGGTCGCGGTGGTGGGGGAGGTCTCGGCGGCCCTTGCGCGCGGGCTGGGGATGCGGGTGGAGCTGGTCGGCGCGACCGGCGACGGGGCCGGGCTGTGGGCCGGGCTGGCGGCGCGGGCGGCGGGTCGGCGGGTGTGCTTCCCGCGTTCGTCACTGTCGGAGGTTCCCGTGCTGGCCGGGGCCGAGTTGACCGCCCCGGTGCTTTACGAGGTGGGGGAGCGTGACTTTGACCGCTCGGTGGTTTCGAGGGTGGATGCGGTGGTGTTCGCGAGCCCCTCGGCGGTGGCGAGTGTGCTCGGTCGGCTGCCGGGGCTGGCGCTGCCGTTGGCCTCGCTCGGCCCGGCGACAAGCGCGGCGATCCGGCGGCGGGGGGCGGGGGTGGCGGTCGAGGCCGCGACGCGCAGCTTCGAGTCGCTGGCGGCGGCGATTGCGACGCTGGCCGAGCGCCGCTAGCAGCTCCACCCGCCGTCGATGATGTGGGTGGTGCCGGTGGTGTAGGTCGATTCGTCGCTCGCGAGGTAGACCGCCAGCGCGGCGACTTCTTCGGGGTTTCCCAGGCGGCCCATGGGTTGGCGGGCGATGAATGCGGCGCGGGCCTGCTCGGCATCGCCCTGGGCGGCGATGCGCTCGTCGAGGCTGGGGCTCTGCACCGTGCCGGGGCAGATGGCGTTGCAGCGGATGCCCCTGCCCACGAAGTCGGCGGCGACGGCTTTGGTGAGGCCGATGACCGCGGCCTTGGTCGTGCCGTAGACATAGCGGTTGGGCACGCCCTTGATGCTCGAGGCGACCGAGGACATGTTGATGATGCTGCCCCGGCCGGCTTCGAGCATGGCGGGGAGGAAGGCGCGGATCATGCGGTGCATGCCCCGGACATTGAGATCGAAGGAGAAATCCCAGGCCCGGTCGTCGCATTCGAGGATGGTGCCGTGGTGGACGAAGCCGGCGCAGTTGAAGAGGGCGTCGACCGCGCCCAGGCGGTGCGCGGCCATGGCGACCGCCTCGTTGCTGCGGACATCGAGGCTGAAGGTGTTGAGGGCGGGGCACTGCTCTTTGAGCGCCGCGAGCGCCTGGCCGTTGATGTCGGTGGCGTAGGTCTCGGCCCCCTCGTCGAGGAAGGCCAGCACCGTCGCGCGGCCGATGCCCTGGCCGGCGGCGGTGACGATCGCCCGCTTACCGGCGAGCCTTCCGGTGGTGGGGATGTTCATGTCGGGCTCCCTTCGGTGTGCATGCCGCGGGCGGCGAGTCGGCGGGCCCACTCGGGGCCGTCGGGGAAGCGGAACGCCGCCAGGGGCTCGGGGTGCATGGTGATGCTGTACCCGGGCTCAGTGGGTGGGATGTAGCGCCCGCGCTCGACCCGGCAGGGGTGGACGAAGTGTTCGGCGAGGTGGCTGACCCACTCGGTGATGCGGCCTTCCATCGTGCCGCTGATGGCGAGGTAGTCGATCATGGAGAGGTGCTGGACATACTGGCAGAGCCCGACGCCGCCGGCGTGGGGGCAGACGGGGATGCCGAACTTGGCGGCCATGAGCATGACGGCGAGGACCTCGTTGACGCCGCCGAGTCGGCAGGAGTCGATCTGGCAGAACTTGATCGCGTCGGCCTGCATGAGCTGCTTGAAGATGACGCGGTTCTGGCAGGCCTCGCCGGTGGCGACGCCGATGGGGGCGACGGCGCGGGCGATGGCGGCGTGCCCGAGCACATCGTCGGGGCTGGTGGGCTCCTCGATCCACAGGGGGGTGAAGGGGGCGAGCCGCTTCATCCACTCGATGGCCCCGGGCACATCCCACTTCTGGTTGGCATCGACCATGAGGGAGCGGCCGTCCCCGATCTCCTCCCGCACGATTCGGCAGCGGCGGATGTCGTCCTCGAGGTCTTGTCCCACCTTGAGCTTGAAGTGCGTCCAGCCCTCGGCGATCCCCTCGCGGCAGAGTCGGCGGATCTTGTCGTCGGGGTAGCCGAGCCAGCCGGCGCTGGTGGTGTAGGCGGGGTAGCCGGACCCGAGCAGCGTGGCGAGGCGCTCGGGCTTGGTGGGTTCGAGCGCCCGGAGCATGGCGAGCGCCTCGGCGGGGGTGATGGCGTCGGTGATGTAGCGGAAGTCGATGCAGCCGACGAGCTGCTCGGGGGTCATGTCGGCGACGAGGCGCCAGAGGGGCTTGCCCTCGGCCTTGGCGTGGAGGTCCCAGACGGCGTTGACCAGGGCGCCGGTGGCGAGGTGGATCGCGCCCTTCTCGGGGCCGATCCAGCGGAGCTGGGTGTCGCTGGTGACGCTCCGCCAGTAGGCGGCGAAGTCGGCGGTGATCTCGTGCAGACTCTTGCCGACGGTGGTGGGGAGGAGCGCCCTGGCCGCGGCGGCGACGACCTCGTTGCCGCGGCCGATGGTGAAGGTCAGGCCGTGCCCGACGAGATCGGTGTCGGTGTGGAGGGTGATGTAGACCGCGGAGTAGTCGGGATCCGGGTGCATGGCGTCCGAGCCGTCGGCGTGCTCGCTGGTGGGGAAGCGCAGGTCGGTGATGTCGGCGTGGGTGATTCTCATGGGTCGGCTTCAGGTGCAGATGGCGTAGACACGGGCGGCGGTGGCGCCGAGGATGGCGTCCCGCTCCGGGGGCGTGAGGTCGGCGAGCAACTCTTCGGTCGTCTCGAGCCAGCGGGCGTAGCCGCCGGCGAGGTTGACCACGGGCCAGTCCGAGCCCCAGAGCAGGCGGGTCGGCCCGAAGCACTCGAGCAGGTGGTCGGCGTAGGGGCGGAGGGTGTCGGTGGTCCAACTGAGGGCCGCCTCGGTGACAAGCCCGGAGAGCTTGCACCAGGTGTTGGGCAGCGAGGCGAGCTCGCGGATGCGGGTCGCCCAGTGCTCGAACCCGTCGTCGTGGTCGCGGCCCCGGCCGATGGTGGGCTTGGCGGCGTGGTCGATGACGGTGGCGAGTCCGGGCCGCGTGCGGAGCAGCGCGAGCAGGTTGTCGAGGTGGCGAGGTTGGACCAGGGCGTCGAACACCAGGCCGAGCCGCTCGACCGCGTCGAAGGCCGGGGCGAGATCCGGGCGGAGCACCCACGCGGGGTCGGGGATGTCCTGGATCATCGGGCGGACGCCGCGGAGCGTCGGGTTCGTCGCGAGTTCGGCGAGCGCATCGGCGGCGGCGGGGGATGCGAAGTCGATCCACCCGACGACGCTCGCGATGCACTCGTGCTCGGCCGCGAGGCTCAGCATGTACCGCGTCTCGGCGACCGAGTCGGCCGCCTGGACGAGTACGGTCCGGTCGATGCCCGCGGCGGCCAGCAGCGGGGCGAGTTCGTCGGGGAGGTAGTCGCGATGGAGCACGCCCATCTCGGGCGTGAGCCAGCGGTAGTCGCCGCGGTCGATGCGCCAGAAGTGCTGGTGGCTGTCGATGCGGGGAGTCACGGCTTGGCGTCTCCGGCGGCGTCGGGGATGGGCGTGCCGGGGCCGGCGTTGGACAGGTAGCACGCCTCGACGAGGGCCATGGTCTTGAGGCTGTCGGCGATGCCGGTGAGCAGCGTGTCGTCTTCACCGGCGATGAAGCGTTGGAGGTTGCACATGGGGCCCTCGAAGGCGTGCGGGAACCAGTTGCCCCGCAGCGGCGCCTCCTCCCACTCGGTCGAGTCGGTCGCGAGGTGCAGCTGGTCGGGCTCGCCCTTGGGGTAGTTGAGGTTGACGCCCATTTTGGCGACGGCCGCGCCGCGCGTGCCCTCGAGGTGCAGCTCGCTGGCGGCAAACCGCCGGCCCCAGCGGTGGTGGTGGTTGCTGCTCAGCACGCAGCGGATCTCGGGCCCGTAGTCGAGGATCATGCTCGACCGCGTGCTGGCGAGGTTGGGGCAGGCCGGGTGCTTGAGTGTGCGGGCGTGGACGCCGAGGGGCTCGCCGAGGAACGAGCGGATGGCGTCGAGGTAGTGGATCGAGTGCTGGAGGATCTCCATGCGGGGGAGCCGCTCGAGGAAGGGCCAGAGGTGCCAGGGGGTGTCGCAGGCGACGCGGACCTCGCAGTCGACGATGCGGCCGAGGACGCCGCGGCGGACCGCGTCGCGAAGGGCGAGCATGAGGGGGCTGAATCGGAGCTGGAAGTTGACCGCGGCGGTGAGGTGTTTCTCGCGGCAGCGCTCGACGATCCGTTGGGCGTCGGCGAGGTCTGTCCCGAGGGGCTTCTGGATCAGGACCGCCGAGCCATCGGGGAGTTGGGCGAGCGTGTCGTAGACGAACTCCGGCGGGATGGCGATATCGAAGACCGCGCCGTGACGCGAGGCGGCGTCCGCGAGCGAGGGGCAGGCGGCGGGGATGTCCCACTTGTGGGCGAGGATGTGCGCACGCTGGGGGTCGATGTCGTAGATCGCGGCGACTTCGAGACCGCACGCGCGGTAGGCGGGGAGGTGCGCGCAGTCCACGATCGCCCCCGCGCCGATGATGACGATGGGGCGTGGCCGGGTTGGCACGGGCCAGGCCTGCGTGAGATTGGTCAGCTTGTCTTCCATGATCCGCTGCATGCTCGCGTCCTCGGGGGCGCATGTGCCTCGCCGGCGCCGTTCAGCCGAGTGGGATGCCGGTGGCTTTGGAGATCTCCATGAGGTCTCTGACGACGGGCTCGACGACGGGGATGCCCTCGCGGGCGCGGATGCCCTCGAACTCTCGCTCGGGGTCGCCGGGGATCAGCGGTCCCTCGGCGCCCGGGGCGGGGCGGGTCGCCCGGAAGGTGCGCACATAGTCGTCGATCTGCCGTTTGAACTCGTCGGGGTCGATGAAGGCGTCTATGCGCATCGCGCCGAAGAAATGGCCGATGCCCTTGCCCACGCTCCGTCCGGGGATCTCTTGGCGGAGGGCGAAGGGGGGCGCCCAGGGCCCCCAGTTGGCGCCGCTGAGCACGCAGCAGAGGACATCGACCATGACCGCCAGGCAGTAGCCCTTGTGTGCGGAGCGGTCGCGGTCGGAGCCGAGGGGGACGATCGCGCCGCCGTCGACCATGGCCTGGGGGTCGGTGGTGGGGTTGCCGTGCTTGTCGATGACCCATCCCTCGGGGACGGGCTGGCCCTTGCGTATGGCGATCTCGACCTTGCCGTAGGCGGCGGCGCAGGTGGCCATGTCGATAACGATGGGGGGCTCGTCCTTTCCTGGGAAGGCGATGGCGATGGGGTTGGTGCCGAGCATGCGTTCTGCGCCCCAGAGCGGGGCGACGAGCTTGGTGGTGTTGGTCATGGACCAGCCGATCTGGTCGCGGGCGAGGGCCTCGATGGAGTAGTAGCCGGCGGCGCCGTAGTGGTTGGTGTTGCGGACGCAGACCCATCCGGTGCCGGCTTGGTCGGCCTTGTCCATGGCGATGCGGTTGGCCTTGGGGCCGACGACGAGCCCGAGGCCGTTCCCGCCGTCGACGGTGGCGGTGCTGGCGGACTCGCGGGTGATGGTGACCTCGGCGACGGGGTTGATGCGACCGAGGGTGAGCATGTCGTAGTAGGTGCGGAGGCGGGCAACGCCGTGGGAGTCGATGCCGCGGAGG
>CAYJPX010000117.1:351-10268 GCA_964372195.1 uncultured Phycisphaeraceae bacterium | reverse complement strand
ATTCAACCTGGTCATCCGGACCTACGCGGGCAATATCATCCGCCCCATGACCGACCAGACCTTCGATCCCGTCGAGCTCCTCGGCGCTCGCGTGCGAGCGGCGATCGCCGCGGCCGCCCCCGACGCCGGGCCCGATGCCGACCCCCTGATCTCGCCGAGCAAGCGCGCCGAGCTGGGAGACTTCCAGTCCAACGCCGCCATGCCGCTCGCCAAGCGGCTGGGCACGAAGCCCCGCGACCTGGCGGCGGCCATCGTCGCCGAGCTCGAGGTCGCCGACCTCTGCGAGCCGGTCACCGACGCCGACATCGCCGGCCCGGGGTTCATCAACCTCCGCCTGCGCCCCGAGGCGCTCAGCGGGCTGCTCTCGCGCATGGACGCCCCCGACCTCGGCCTGCCCGCCCCGGCCGACCCCAGGACCATCGTCGTCGACCTCTGCGGCGTCAACCTCGCCAAGCAGATGCATGTCGGCCACCTCCGCGCCACCGTCATCGGCGACACGCTCGCCCGCGTCTTCGAGCGCCTCGGCGAGAAGGTCATCCGCCAGAACCATGTCGGCGACTGGGGGCTGCCCATCGCGATGGTCACCCGCAAGCTCCGGGCAGAGGCCGGCGCCGGGCGGCTCGACCTCGATGCCCTCACCCTCGACGACCTCGACCGGCTCTACCGGCTTGCGCAGTCCGAGTGCGCGGGGCAGGGCAAGGCCCTCGCGATCGCCGAGAAGTACAACCTCGGCCCCAAGGTCGACGCCGAGCTGCGCGCCCAGCACGACGAGGCCATGGAGCACCTCACCGGGGCCAAGGCGACGCTCGTCGCCCTGCAACGCCACGAGCCGGCGGTGTTCGCGGTCTGGCGCCGGATCTACGCCGTCACTATGGCCGCCTGCCTCGACGCCTGCGGCACGCTGCACACACGCATCACCGAGGCCGACAGCGCCGGCGAGAGCAGCTACGCCGAGGAGCTGCGGCAGGTCGTGGACGACCTCGCCGCGCGTGGCATCGCCGAGGAGAGCGACGGGGCGCTCGTCGTCCGGCTCGACGCGCCGGGCGACGGCGAGATCGCCGAGCCGTGCCTCATCCGCAAGAGCGACGGCGGCTTTCTCTACGCGACCACCGATCTCGCCGCCATCCGCCGCCGAGTGCAGGACCTCGGCGCCGACCGGGTCATCTACACCGTCGATGCACGCCAGAGCCTGCACTTCCGGCAGGTCTTCGCCGCCGCCCGCCGGGCCGGGTACGCCACCAAGCCCGGGTCGCCGGTGCCCTCGGTGCTCGAACACGCCGCCTTCGGCACGGTGCTCGGCGACGACGGCAGGCCCTTCAAGACCCGCTCGGGCGAGAATGTCCGCCTCGGCGACCTGCTCGACGAGGCGGTCGAGCGGGCCGCGCGGACCGTGGCGGCGAAGAACCCCGAGATGGCAGGCGCCGACAGCCGCCCGATCGCCGAGGCCGTCGGCATCGCCGCGATCAAGTACGCCGACCTCTCGAGCGAGCGGATCCGCGACTATGTGTTCAACTTCGACCGCATGCTGGCGTTCGAGGGCAACACCGGGCCGTACCTGCTCTACGCGCTGGTCCGCACCCGCAGCGTCTTCCGCAAGGCCGAGGAGGCGGGCGTGCCGCTCGACCACGCCGGGGCGCCGATCGTGATCGGCCACCCGACCGAGAAGGCTCTGGCCCTCGAGCTGCTGCGCTACCCCGGCGCGGTGCGGGGCGTCGCCGAGTCGCTCGAACCCATGCGCCTGTGCGGCTACCTCTACGGCCTCGCCGGCGCGTACAGCTCGTTCTACGACGCCTGCCCGGTGCTCAAGGCCGAGAGCGAAGGGCTGCGCCGGTCGCGGATGCGGCTGTGCGCACTGACCGCGCGGGTGCTCGAAGACGGGCTCGAGACGCTCGGCCTGCCGACGGTCGAGCGGATGTAGGCCGGGGACAGTCCACGCCCGCTTCAGAACAGCAACTGCATCTGCACCCGCAGGGCGTACTGGTCGCCCTCGCTTTCGGGCAGGAGCTGGCTGCCCGACGACGGCGCGCGCACCAGGCCGGCGCTCCCCGCCTGGTCCTCGGGGTACCACTGCAGGTCCGCCGTCAGCTTGGCGGCGTGGCTGCCGGGGAAGAAGTAGTGCGTCGCGCCCACGGTGATCGTGTGGAAGTCCTCCCCCGCCGCTCGGGCATCGTCGGGGAACACCCCGTCCCAACGCCCGAACAGCTCGGTCCGGTCGGTGACATACACGCTCGCCTGCGCGATCGCCCCGAAGTCATCGAGCGCCGCCGAGGCGTCGGTGTCGGTGGTGCGCCCGACGAACGCCCCGTAGAGGCTCCACCCATCGCCGCTGTGGGTCGCGTCCACGGTATAGGCCAGGGTGTCGGTGTTGACGGCGGGCGTGCCGGCGAAGGTCAGCGTGCTGCCCGTGTCGCCGGCGGTCTGCCAGTGGACCGCCGCGCCGAGCAGCGTGCCGGGGGCCGCGCCGCGGAACGAGGTAAACGCGCCGAACGCGCCCCAGGGGGAATCGCCCAGCCTGTACTCGGCCCGCCCCGTGAGCGCCAGGTCGGCCTCGGCGGGGCTGAAGTAGGCGGTGTTCGCCCCCCCCATGCCATCGGAGACCGCGCCCATCACCCGCCACGACTCGGCGGTGGAGCACAGCATCACGCCCTCGGAGACGCCCGCGGTGAAGACCGCGTGCATGATCGACCGGTCGGTCGCCATGAGCGTCTTCTCGCTGACCAGCTCCTCGTGGAGGAACGGCAGCTTGAACATGCCCCAGGTCAGCCCGCCGCGCTCGCCGAGCTTGTGGGTCGCCTCGGCGAACTCGAGCACGAACCCGCCGCCGGAGGTGGGGAACGCGCCCTGGATGTAGAAACTGGTCTCGACCGGCAGCGTGCCGCTGAAGAAGAGCTTGGTGCGTCGGAAGTCAAAGCCGCTGGTCAGGTCCTCGTCGGGGGCGGCGGTGTCACGGGCGTTGAGCGTGTAGCGGTATTGGAGCAGCGCCCCGACCTGCAGCCTGGTCAGCCCGTCCGGCGAGGCCAGGAAGAACCGCCCGTCGTGGCCGGCGCGGGGCTCGGCCTGGAGCGAGAACCTCGCGGCGGCGTCGGCGAGGAGGGCGGCGTGTGACGAGTCTCCCTCGGCGAGGGATGGTGTGGTTGCGGCGAGGAGACAGATCGCCGCAGCCCTCCACGCGGGGGCGTGCGAGCCGTACATCGGAGTGCTCCGCAGGCTGCGTTGATGCGGAGCGCATCCTAGGAGCGCAGCCGACCGCGGGCGAGCCCGCACGCCTTCTGGTTGTTCGGCGCATCAAGAAACCCGGGGCGTGTCTGGAGCACGCCCCGGGTCTGGATGCTCGCCCCCGGTCGGTACCCGGGACGGTTGCGTGGTGCGCGCCGGTCAGAACAGCAGCTGCATCTGCAGGCGGAGGCTGATCTGATCGTCCTCGCTGGTCGGCGCCAGGCCGATGCCCTCGTTCACCTTGACGACATCGCCGCTGCCGACCTGGTCGTTGAAGAACCACTGCACATCGGCGGTGAACTTCGCCGCGTGGCTGCCGGGGAAGAAGTAGTGGTTCGCGCCGACGGTGAGCGTGTGGAAGTCCTCGCCGGCCGAGCGCGAGTCGTCGGGGAAGACCCCGTCCCAGCGGGCGAAGAGCTCGGTCTTCTCGGCGACGAAGAGGCCGCCCTGGGCCAGCGCGCCGAAGTCGTCGAAGCTCGACCCGCCAGAGACATCGGTGTTGCGCCCGACGAACGCGCCGAAGAGGTTCCACCCGCCGCCCTCGTACCCGGCGTCGATGGTGTAGCTGAACATGTCGGCGTCGGTCGGGGCGGTGCCGCCGAAGGAGTCGGTGTTGGCGGTCTCGCCCATGGTCTGCCAGTGCACCGCCGCGCCGACCAGGCCGCCGGTCGCGCCCTCGCGGAAGCTGGTGAAGTCCTTGTACGCCTTCCACGCGGCCTCGCCGAACTTGAACTCCACGCGCCCGGTCAGGGCGACATCGGACTCGGCGGTCGAGTAGTAGGCGGTATTGGGCGTCTTGAACCCGTCGCCGACCAGCCCCTTCACGCGGAAGCTCTCGCCCTCGTACCCGAGCTGGACGCCCTGGCTGCGGTCCTGGTTGAACGCCTCGTTCATGGCCGAGCGGTCGGCGGCGAGCTGGACCGAGCTCGAAGTGCTCTCCTCGCGCATGAACGGGCCCTTGAACTGACCCCAGGTGACCTCGAGGCCGTTGTCGAACTCGCGGGTAAGGATGGCGTCCTCGAGATCGAACGCGCCGGTGCTCCGGCTGAAGGCGCCGACGATCTTGTACTCCCAATCGCCGCCGACGACGCCCTCGAAGCCGAGCTTGGTGCGGCGGAGGCTGAACCCGTTGGTCAGGTCCTCGTCGGGCGCGGTGGTGTCCCGGCTGTTGAGGTGGTAGCGGAACTGCACCTGCCCGGTGATGTTCAGCCGGTTTGCCCCGTCGGCCGAGGCCAGGAAGAACTTGCCGTCGTGTCCGGCGGTCCCGCCGGCCTGGAAGCTCGCGCGGGCGCCGGCGTCGGCCAGCAGCTCGCGTTCGAGCGCGTCGGTCTCGCCGGCGAGCGTGGCGCCGGCCAGGAGCGCCAGCAGGGCGCAGGATGCTGTGGTGGTGATCTTCACGAGAATCTCCGTCGGCCGGGCGTTGGTGCCCCCGTCGAGCGGCCGTACCCGCCGGGAGAGCCACACGGTATTCAGATCTCATCAGCGTTCCATGCGGATTCGGTCAAGAGTGCGCAAAGTCTGACCCGGCCCCGGGGCGGACACCGGCGCGGACAAAAAGACAACCGGCCGCCCCGAAGGACGGCCGGCTGAGATCGATGCGAGAGGCGCTGGGTCTATCAGAAGACCAGCTGCATCTGGAGGCGGAGCATCCACTGATCGTCGGTCGTGGCGGTCAGGATACCGGTCGACTGATCGGGAGTGCCGAAGCCGGGGACGGCGCTGGCGCCGACCTGGTCCTCGAGGGCCCACTGGACATCCGCGGTGAACTTGGCGACATGGCTGCCCGGGAAGAAGTAGTAGTTGCCGCCGAAGGTGATGGTGTGGTAGTCATCGCCGGTGGTGACATCGTCGTCGGGGAACAGGCCGTCCCAGCGGGCGAAGGCCTCGAAGTTGTCGCTGAAGAAGAAGCCGGCCTGGGCGACGCCGCCGAAGTCGTCCTGCTCCACGCCGCCGGTGCCATCGGCGTCGAGAGTGCGGCCGACGAAGGCGCCGAAGGCGTTCCAGCCGTCACCCTCGACGCTGACATCCGCCGTGTAGAGGATGAGGTCGCCGGAGCCGCCGATGGCGGGCATGCCGGTGGTGACGGTGCCGGGGTCCGCGTCGGTGTCGCCGCTGGTCTCCCAGTGGACCGCACCGCCGAACATGCCGGCGTAGCCCTCGGTGCCGCGCCAGCTGGTGAAGTCATCGAACTGGGCCCAGTCGCCGGACCACTTGAACTCGACGCGGCCGGTGAAGGCCCAGTCGTTCTCGCGGGCGCTGAAGTAGGGGGTGTTGGCGGTGCCCGCACCGTCGTTCAGCGAGCCGACGAGCTTGAAGTTGTCGGCGGTGTAGGCGAGGGCGATGCCCTGGGTGTAGCCGGGGTCGAAGGTATCGCCGGTGATGGAGCGGTCGGCGGCGAGCTGGTAGCGCTCATCGACCATGCGCTCGCGGAGGACCGGGGCGAGGAACTGACCCCAGACAACGGTCAGCCCGCTGTCGAAGGTATAGGTGCCGAACGCGTCGTTCAGATCGAACGACCCGCTGGAGGCGGTGTCGAAGTACCCGCGGATGTAGTAGCCGAGGTTCGCGTTGCCCACATTGCCGCCGAACTCCAGGGCGGTGCGGACCATGTCGAAGCCGTTGGTCAGGTCTTCGTCAGAGCCGGTGGTGTCGCGGTTGTTGAGGGTGTAGCGGAACTGGGTGTACCCGCCGACCTCCAGGCGGTTGTTCCCGGCGGCGTCCTGGAGGAAGAACGACCCGTCGTGGCCGGCGGTCCCGCCGGCCTGGAAGCTGGCGCGGGCGCCAGCGTCGGCGAGAAGCTCACGCTCCAGAGCCGAGTTGGTGGACTGGGCGGTGGCAACGCCAGCGCTCATAGCCGCACCTGCAAGCAGAGCAAGCATCCTGGTCCGATTCATTTCTGTGACTCCTTCTAGCAGGACTTTGGGACGCTTCCGACTGGCGAACGCCCCGTGGTTCCAGATACCTTCGAGACCTGCATCCTGTGACCGGCGCCGTGTCACCGTGACACCGCGCGAAACTCCGATTCTTCTCGTTCGACGGGGATCTCGCACTCAATCCACCCACGCCGATTCTCGATACAGGTCGGCCGTCCGACCTCCCGCAGTTGAGCGAGGACTAACTTGTAGCCAGCCCGCCCTGATTTGTCCAGTCGGCCCGGGGTCTCTCCCAAGGCCGCTTTCCACTCGCCCCCTTCCCGTTATCGGCGACCCAAATGGGGCGACGCTAGTATTTACTTGCAAACTCCGCGAGTCCAGCCAGAACCCCCAGTCCGGCGAGATTGGCACAGAATCTCGGCACAAGCCGATCAAAAACCGATCAAGAACCCGACTTCGCGCAATCCGAGCGCTCAAGGCGCCGGAAAACCACCGATTTGCGCTATCCTCCCGCCTTGGCCTCCGGAAATCCGTCGGGATTCGGGCCGCCACCGGGCCGAGGGTTTTTATGACCGAGAATCGCCGAATCCTGGTTGTCGAGGATGAAAAAGACCTTGCCGAGTTGGTCGCCATGAAGCTCCAGCGGGCCGGGTACGAACCCCACCAGGCCCACGATGGCCGATCCGGGCTCACCATGGCCGGGCGCATCAAACCAGACCTCATACTCCTCGATGTCATGCTGCCAGAGCTGACCGGCATCGAAGTCGCCCAACGCCTCCGGGTTGACCCGGCGACCGCGGACATCCCCATCATCATGCTCACCGCCAAGGCCGCCGAGGCCGACGAGGTGGTCGGCCTCACCGCCGGGGCCGACGACTACATCACCAAGCCCTTCTCGCTCGGCGTGCTGCTCGCCAGGATCGAGACCGTCCTCCGCCGCGCCAGCCCCGAGACGCCCCGCAGCGTCGTCCTCAGCACCGGCCCCATCGAGATCCGCACCGACACCCACCGCGTGCTGGTCGACGGCGAGGAGGTCAAGCTCACGCTGACCGAGTTCCGGGTGCTCTCGTGCTTGATCGAGGGACGCGGCGCGGTCCAGACCCGCAAAGAGCTGATGCGTCGGGCGATCGGGCCCGGGGTCCGGGTGACGCCACGGACGATCGATGTCCATGTCACCGCCCTCCGCCGGAAGCTCGGCGGGGCGGGTGGGCTGATCGAGACCATCCGGGGCGTGGGCTACCGCATCGAGGAGCCGGCCTCGGGGTGATGCAGAACCACGCCGAGCCCAGGCGAGGCTTGCACCGGGGCCTACCCACCTCTATAGATAGCCCTACCGCATGCCGCGTCGCACCCCCACGCTCGCGATCCTTTGCCTGCTCGCGCTGGGCGTAGCGGCGCTGTGGATCGTGGTGACCATGCCGGGGGTGTCGGTGGGAGCGGGGCTGGTCGCGACGGGCCTGATCGCCTCGATGTGGTGGCTGCAGCACCGTGAAGCGCAGGACCTGCGCGGGCAGGCGACCGCGCTGCGCCGCGGGCTCGAGCAGGCAGTCGGGGCCGCGGGCGGTCGACCAGTCGACCCGAGCGCCGCCGCGGGGGTGGTGCGGGACCGGCTGGAGGCCGCGGGCGACGAGGCCAGGGCGCTACGGGCGGTGCTCGAGGCGACCGAGGCGCCCGTGCTGGCGCTCGGCGCGACCGGCGCGGTCGTCGCCGCCAACCGGGGGGCGGTGGCGCTGCTCGCCCCCGGCTCGTCTGAGTCGCTCCGGGGCGAGCCGCTGGGGCAGCTATTCCCCGATGCGCGTGCCCTGGCGCTGCTGCGCGGGGCCCAACGGGGGGAGTCGGGCCGGACGCAGGCCAGGCTGTTGACCAGCGAGGGCCCGCGGATCATCGAGGTCGCCGCCGAACCGGTCGGCGGCGGGCCGTTCGCCATCGCCGACCCCCCGGCGGTCGTGATGACGCTGCACGATGTCACCGAGCAGGCGACGGCGATGCGGCTGAAGACCGACTTCGTCGCCAACGCCTCGCACGAGCTGCGCACCCCCCTGGCGTCGATCCGCTCGGCGGCCGAGACGCTGCGCGAGGTGGGCGGCGAGGACGACGCGATGCGCGACAAGCTGATCTCCATGATCGCCAACAACGCCGAACGCCTCGAAGAACTCTCCCGCGACCTGCTCGACCTCTCGATCCTCGAATCGCCCGAGGCCCCGTGCGCCGTGGAACGAGTCGACCTGCTCGCGATCGCCGACGACCTGCGGGAGCTGTTCAGCAACGCGTGCACGCACCGGCGGGTCGCGCTCGAGTTCGACCTCGACAAACGCCTCGCCGAGACATGGACCGACGCAAGGCTCGTGCGCCTGGTTTTGCGGAACCTCATCGACAACGCCATCAAGTTCGCCCGCGAGGACACCAGCGTCCGCGTGCGGGGCGCCGTCCTCGACGAGGCCCGCGCCGTGAACGGCTTCCGACGCCACGGCCTGCGGCTCGAAGTGGTCGACCGCGGCATCGGCATCCCCCTCGCCCAGCAGCAGCGGGTGTTCGAACGCTTCTACCAGATCGACGCGGCCCGAACCGGCTCGACCCAACGCCGCGGCACCGGGCTGGGCCTCGCGATCGTCAAGCACGCCCTCCGCGCCCTCGACGGCTCGATCCGTATCGACTCGGTCTGGCAGCAGGGCACCACGATGATCGTCGAGCTGCCGGGGTGCATCGACGCGGGGTGAACCCTCGCTCTCGCCAGCGGGCGTGTGGCATGGCCCCCGCTTTGGGTGGCCATGGGGGGGCGTGCGTCCGAGTGGCAAGCCATGCCCACCCCGAGCGGTGGGCATGCCAGACCTGCACCCCTGGTTCAATCCTCCAACGGCGCGACCTCGACCCCCCGCAATTGCTCCAGCCGGGCCGTGACCAACCCCAGGAACTCCCGCTCGCGGGCGGCATCGCCGAAGCGACCGACCGAGCACGCTAGGCCCAGCCGGACCGGGTCGGGCGACCCGGGGGCGTCCAGGCGGGCGATCGCGAGCACCGCCGGCTCGTCCCGGCTGGTGCGGAGGGTGTAGACCAGCCGAGCCGGATCCGACCGATCGAGCCGGACCCCGACCAGCTCGCTCTGCCCCAAGGCCCCGGTCACCGCCGCCTCGATGTCGTCCCAGTCGCCCGAGACCTCGGTCGCGACGGCCCCCGGGAGCGTGCGGGGAGGGGCGCCGCCCCCCTGGCCGGCACATCCCCCCAGCCCCACCACGACCATCGCCAGCGCCGCAACCAGCCCTAAATCACTGCACCGCAACGGGATACGCTCCCAGATCTTCCCCGTGGAACCCGAGCTAGACTTCCGGCTTGCGGATCGGGGTCTCCCGACCCCCCGGCCGAGGCCGCCGGGGAGGGCCGGGCTGGAGTGGAGTCGAACGGCGTTGGACATCACGGTGCAAGTTCCCCCCGGCGCGGCCGGGCTGGCGGTCGTCGGTTCTGGCGAGCGGCATCTCAAGATGCTCCGCGAGACGCTGGGTGTCAGTATCGCCTCCCGCGAGGGGGTGGTACGGATCCAGGGCGATGCTGCGCATGTATCGGCCGCCAAGGCGGTCCTCGACCAGCTCGCCCGGGGCCCGCGCGAGCGGGGCATGCCCAGCCGCCAGGCGGTGCTCGACCTGATCGCCGAGCAGGCCGCCGCCTCCTCGCGCATCCTCTCTGGGGAGGGGCCGGGTCTCGGGGCCGAGGCGATCGAGCCGTGGGACGGGCGGCTGGATGTCTATGTCCGGGGCCGCCCGGTCAGGCCCCAGACCGTCAACCAGCACCGCTACCTCGAGGCGATCCATTCGCGCAAGCGGCAGACCACCGCCG
>CAYJPX010000117.1:0-341 GCA_964372195.1 uncultured Phycisphaeraceae bacterium | reverse complement strand
ACCTCGAGGCGATCCGCGACCACGACCTGACCATCGGCATCGGGCCGGCGGGCTCGGGCAAGACCTACCTGGCGGTCGCGGCGGCGGTGCACCTGCTCAAGACCGGGCAGGTGAGCAAGATCATCCTCGCCAGGCCGGCGGTGGAGGCCGGCGAGAAGCTGGGGTTCCTGCCCGGGGGGGTCGAGGCCAAGGTCAACCCGTTCCTGCGCCCCCTGTTCGACGCCCTGCACGACATGATGGACTACAGCCAGATCCGCCGCTTCATGGAGAGCGATGTGATCGAGGTGGTCCCCCTGGCCTACATGCGGGGCCGGACGCTCAACAACGCCATGATCATCTGC
>CAYJPX010000116.1:0-10270 GCA_964372195.1 uncultured Phycisphaeraceae bacterium | reverse complement strand
GGGTTCGACCCCATCGGGGATTGTGTCGCGAAGGGGTACAGCTACAGCTTCTGGGTGAGCCCGCACCGGCCGTTGTGGGAACGCCGGACGGTGTGGCACACCTGGGCGGATCTCGATGTCGGGGCGATGCGGGAGGCGGCGCGGTGCTTCGTGGGGGAGCACGACTTCGCGGCGTTCGCGGCGGCGGGGCATCGGCGGGTGAGCACGGTGCGGGAGGTGTTTGCGTGTGAGGTGGTGGAAGAGGAGAGGCACGGAGGCACGGAGGCACGGAGGCACGGAGGGGGGGATGGAGAAGAAGGAGGAGGGGTAGCCGGGAGAGGGAGCGAGACTCACGGCTCGGAGAGTCGTGCCACCGTGGAGCCGGGGCGGTTGGTGCGGATGGAGATCTCGGGGAGCGGGTTTTTGTACAACTGGGTGGGGTGGGGGGGGGGGCGGCTGCTGGTGGGGGGGGGGGGCCAAAGGGGGGGGGGGGTTGTGCGGGGTATCATCGCGGGGCTGGATCGTCGGCGCGCGGGACCGACGCTGCCGCCGGAGGGGTTGTGTTTGGAGTGGATCAGGTATCGTGAGCCATGAGAGGTCACACGGCCAACACAACGGTGCGCGGGAGGGGCGGGCGGGTGGCGCGCGTCCTCCGGCGGGTCAAGGCTCACCGCGTCTTTGCCGGCGCGTGCGCGATCGCGGCACTGGTGTGCATCGCGTTCCAGATCTCGAGACCGGTGGGAGTGTTCTGGGTCTCTGGTGCGCGGTCGGTCGAGATCGGCTTGAACGGTGGTGGGCTATGGGTGTGGGTCGCGGGCGAGCAAGACTTCGCGGTCCATAGCGCGGGCTGGCATCGGGTGACCTCAACGCCTGTGGCCTGGACACCGGAGTTCAGGATCGATCGCTCGCTGTCGATCACACGCGTCGGGCCAGCGGGGTCAACGAGCTCCGTTGTCGATGGTGTATTCGTGTTCGCACCGCTGTGGATCGTCGGGACACTGCTCACGGTGCCCCCCGTCGTGTGGCTGGTCGAACGGCGCCGGCGGCGACCCGGCCACTGTGTATGTGGGTATGACCTCGCCGGGCTCCCAACCAAACAGTGCCCGGAGTGTGGACGCGAGATCTCGGGGTAGAGGGCACCCCTTCCGCGTGCTCACGCCTGCGGCTCCGTGAGCGTGTTGAGGTAATCGCGCCAGGGGCCGACGAGGTCTCGGGACTGGTGCGCGAGGGCGCGGCAGATCTGGCGGGTGTGGTGGAGGTCGTGGGTGGCCCAGGTGGCGAGGAGCTGGGCGAGGGTGACCTGGCCGAGGGCGGGGTGCGTGCCCTTGAGGTCGAGTTGGTCGGGGGTGAGTTGCATCGCGCGGAGGGTGTCGAGGTTTGCGGCGCGGAGCGTGGTGAACTCGTCGAGCAGGTTGTCGAGGGGGCGGCCTGAGCCTGGGTGGATGGCGGCGTCGTGGGGGAAGGGGTCGAAGGGGCGCGCGGTCCCGTGCTCGAGGAGGATGCGGGCGCGGGGGATCCAGTCTTCTCGCTCGCCGACGATGAGGTGGCCCACGACCTCGTAGGCGGACCATGTGCCCTCGCCGTAGTTGGCTTGGGTGAGCGCGAGGTCGAGGCCTGCGAGCAGGGCGTGGAGGGTCGGCGGCGTTCGCTCGAGGGTGGCGATGGTGTTTGGGAGCGAGAAGTCCATGGGCGAGGGTCGCGTTGTGGTGCGGGCTTCCAGCCTGCACCTCGGGGCGGGACGGAGTTGGATGTGCAGGCAAGCTGCCTGCACCACAATCGGCGTCAAGGGATGACGCGGGCGGGGTTGCCGACGACGCGGGTGTTTTCGGGGACATCGGCGAGGACCACCGCGCCCGCGCCGATCGTGCAGCCCGCGCCGACGCGGACGCCCGGGAGGATGACCGCGCCGAGCCCCACCAGGGTGTTGGGGCCGATGCGGACATCGCCGCCGAGCGTAGAGCGGGGGGCGAGGTGGCAGTTCTCACCCACACGGCAGTCGGGCTCGACGATGGCGCGGGTGTTTATGTTGGCGTGGGCGCCTATCTGGGCGCGGCTGTGGACGATCGCGGCGGGGGCGAGGAAGACGCCCGCGCCGAGGAAGGCGGTGGGCGAGACGATCGCCGTGGGGTGGCGGACGGGGGCCGCGGCGGCCCGGGCGTTGGCGAGACGGGCGAGCACGCGCGCCCGGGCGGCGAGATCCCCCAGGGCGACGATCCACGGGGTGGTGGGGAACGGGCAGGCGGCGAGGGGGCCGAGATGGTCCACCGCGCCGGGGGCCCGCGAGGCCGCACACCCGGGGTCATCGTCGTAGAGCCCGAGCGGGCCGACGCCCGCGGCGGGGGCGGCCGCGGCCACGACGACCGCGTGCCCGCCGCCGCCGAAGAGCACGAGGGTGCCGTGGACCGATTGCATCGGGCGCTCGCTCAAGCCGGAGGATATCACCGCTGTACCCTTGGGGGGCCCGCGCGCGCCTCGGCGACGCGCTGCGGTCCGCCGGGGCTACTCTCCCCGCCATGGGCACAGGCTCCTCGTTCCTTCTGGAGTTCCTCCGCGACCCGCGTTCGACCGCGGCGATCGCCCCGTCGTCGCGCGGGCTGGCCGAACGGATGCTCGCGGGGATCGACTTCGCGTCGGTCGGGTCGATCGTGGAGTATGGGCCGGGGACGGGCGTGTTCACCCGGGCGGTGCTCGAGCGCTGCCGCCGGGCGCCGCGCGAGGACCGGGTGTTCCTCGCCATCGAGAAGAACCAGCGCATGGCCGAGCGGCTGACGGCGGCGCAGCCGGGCGTGCGCGTGCGCCACGGCGACGCGCTGGAGGTCGATCGCCTGTGCGCCGAGGCGGGGATCGAGCGGGCGGACTTCATCTTGTCGGGCCTGGGCTGGCCGTCGCTCCCGGCGCCGGTCAGGGAGGGCATCCTGGAGCGCACGGCGTCGGTGCTGCGCCCGGGGGGGGAGTTCCGCACCTTCGGGTACCACATCGGACTGACGATGCGCGGGGCGTGGGAGTTCCGCCGGACGGTGCGGCGGCTCTTCCGCGAGGTGACGATCAGCCCCGTGGTGTGGGGGAACCTGCCTCCGGCGTTCGTGTACCGGTGCGTGCGGTAACACATCTTGGGCGCGGGAGGTGGTGCGGGGGGGAGCACGGCTCGCAGAGCCGTGGCACACTCGGCGGATCGACGCGCCCAAAAAAACCGCCGAACCTGGCGGTCCGGCGGTTTGGATATCCCCTCCGGACCCCCGCGAGGGACCGAGAGTATCTGGCGGATCAGCGGCGGCGGCGGAAGGCGGCCAGGCCGGCCAGGCCGACGAGGCTGAGGGCGCCGGGCGCGGGGACCACGCACTCGGCGTAGCGGGCGCTGACGCCGAGGATGGAGTCGGTGATGAGTCCGGTGTTGATATCGAGGACATGCACGCCGTCGCCGTCGGTGAAGAGGATGTTGCCGTTGCCGAGCTGGTGCACGCCGCGGACGCTGGCGCCGACATCCCAGTAGTTGATCTGGTTGCCGGCCTGGTCGTACTCGTAGATGCCGGCGGGAGTGGAGAAGCCGCCGGCGAGGACGGTGCCGCCGGCGGTGCGGGTCATCTGCTCGGGGAAGTCGATGCCGGTCGTCCCGTCGGAGCTGTGGAAGGTGGACATGAAGACGCCGTTGGTGCCATGGGTCTCGATGTCGTCGCCGGCGATGTCGTTGACGAGGAGGTTGCCGAAGTAGTCGAGGACATCGAAGGGGTCGCCGGTGCCGCCGGGGCCGACGAGGAACGAGCCGTTGATGGACTGGGTGCCGACATCGATGGTGATGACGGCCTTGCCCGGGGCGCCGTTGCCGGTGCCGGAGTTGGAGACATAGACGGTGTTGCCGACCCACTCGATCCCGCGGATGTTGTCCATGCCGCCGGAGATGGTGCCGAGGTGGGTGGACCCGTCGAGCGAGTAGCGGAAGATCGAGTCGGCGACCTGGTCGCTGACCCAGATCTCTTCGCCGACCTGGACGGCGTTGATGGGGGTTGACGCGCCCGCGGGGGCCAGGTCGATCCAGTTGTTGTTGATGAGCGAGCCGTCGAACGAGTCGAAGAGCATCACCCGGTCGTTGGTGGATTCGGGGATCATCAGGGTGCAGTCACCCTCGCCGCGGGATTGGGCGGAGGCCAGGCCAGCGGCCAGACCGACAACGGCGACGCACAGATAGGCACGGTTCATTGTCTCTCTCCTCGTCCCGGTAGGGAACGCTCTCTTCCAGCGGCAGCACGCCACCTTCCTCCTCCCAGGGGATCGGCGCATGCAACCGGTCTTGTCTCTGGCGCGAGTGTACCACGCCGTACAGGGCCTTCCAAGGGGGGAATGCAGTTTTTTGTCTGCTTGTCCTGGCACGGAGCTATTGTTTGTATATGGACGGTATCAGGATCGCATTCGTCCGATATCTCAACACCCGACCCCTTGTCGAGGGCCTCGAGCGGGTGTCGGGGGTCGAGTTGCTGGCCGCGGCCCCATCGCACATCGCGGGCTTGGTGCGTTCCGGTGCGGCGGATATTGGTCTGGCATCCATCGTGGACGCTGTGAGTCAAGGGGAAGCCTTGGCTGTACTGCCGGTCGGGATGATCGGCTGCGATGGGGCGACGATGACGGTTCGGCTGTACTCGTCGGCGCCATTGGACCGCGTGACCCGGGTACACGCCGACACCGAGAGCCATACCTCGGTGGCGCTCTGTGGGGTGGTGTTCGAGCAGAGGCACGGGCGCGCGCCGGAGATGGTGGCCTTCGACGCCCGGGAGCGGATATCGGACGCAGGGCCCGAGGAGTGGCCCGAGGCGATGCTCCTGATCGGGGACAAGGTGGTGACCGACTCGCCCCCGGCGGTTCGGTACCCGTATCAGTTGGATCTGGGGGAGGCCTGGCACGAGCTGACCGGGCTGCCGTTCGTGTACGCGGCGTGGATGTGCCGTGCGAGCGAGGCGGACTCGCCCCGGATCGCGGCGGCGGCGGCGGTGCTCGACCGGCAGCTTCGCCACAACCTGGGACGCCTCGACTGGCTGATCGAGAAGCGAGCGCCCGAGCACCACTGGCCGGCGGACCTGGCGCGGCGGTATGTGGGGGAGCTGCTGCGGTACCGAATGGGGGACCGCGAGCGCGAGGCGGCCGAGCGGTTCATCGCCGAGGCGGGCCGGCTGGGGCTGGTGTCGGGAGGTTCGATCCGCTGGGCGGACTGGCGGGGGGCGTTGGCCGGGCGTGTGGGCGTCGGGCGGGGGTGAGCTGTGCCCCCGCTGCCACGGATCCATACCCAGGCGTTGGTGGAGCTGGCCGCCGAGCTGCGCTTCGCGCCGCGGGGCGCGGTGGTGCGTGATATCGCCCGCGCCGAGGGGTTGGCGGCGGAGATCGATGAGTCGCTGCAGTACCCGGCCGACTGGGTGGTGTACCGGGTGACGGGGTATCGGCCCGAGATGGATGAGCCGTCGCTGCTGCCGGGCGGGGCGCTGCTGGGCGATCTGTCCTCGCTGGTCGAGCGGCTGTGCGACGCTGCGGGGCTGCGGCTGGGCGATATCGAGGGGAACTTCGAGTCCGCGGACGGGCTGGCCGATCGCTGGGGCGTGAGCCGGAAGACATTGAGCCGGTGGCGACGCCGGGGGCTGATCGGTCGGCGCGTGCACGAGACGGACGGGTCGACGCGGCTGGTCTTCACCGCGGCGTCGGTCGCGGCGTTCGAGGGACGCCGTGGCGAGGTGCTGGCCCGTGCGGCGGGGTACTCCAGGCTCGGGCCGGCGGTTGAGGCGCGGATGATCGAGCGCGCCCGGCGGTACCGCGAGGCGGCCGGGCTCACAACCACACAGATCACCGAACGCCTGGCGCAGCGGTATGGGCGTTCCCGCGAGGCGGTGCGGCAGGTGTTGCTCCGCCACGACGAGGCGGCCCAGGCGCTCGGCGAGCCGCGGCTGCTCGACCGGCCGAGGGTGCTCGATGCGCGCGCGCAGCGGGTGATCGAGCGGGCGTGGAGGCGGGGGATCGAGCCGGGCGTGATGGTCGGGCGCTACGGGCGGACGCGGGGGGGGATCCACAGGATCATCAACGAGCAACGGCTGCGGCGGCTGGCGGGGCTCGGGCTGGGGCACACCGCGCCCAGGGCCGGGTCGCTGGATGCCGCGGAGGTCGAGGCGGTGCTGGGCGCGGCGGCGGTGGGGTCGCTCGGCCCCGCGCCGGCGCCGGCGGACATGACCGAGCTTGTCGCGATGATGCGCGAGCGCGTGGTGCCGGTGGGTGTGGAGGAGCGCGCCCGGGCGCGGGCCGAGCATGCGCTGCGGGCGCGGGCGGCGGGGCTGATCGTGGCCATGCGCCGGGACGGGCCCGAGGCGGGGCTGATCGATCGCGCGGAGACGGACCTGCGTTGGGCGGCGAGCCTGCGGACGGCGTTGGCACGGACGCAACTGCACTTGGTGCTGGAGACGCTCGAGTCGACGCTCGGTGCGGACCTCGGCCACATGCGCAGCCAGGACGCGCGCGGAGTGGTGGAGGCCGGGCTGGCGGGGCTGCGGGCGGGGCTCGACGCGTACGACCCGTGGAAGTCGGGACGGCTGGCGGCGCCGGTGGGGTTGATGGTGGCGCGGGTGCAGCTCGGGCTGCCGCGGCGCGGGGCGCCGGGCGAAAGGCCGCGGGCGCAGGTGCGGATGCTGGTGGGGACGCCGGCCCCGGACTGGGCGGTGTTGGTGTCGCCGTGGGTCGCGGGGCTCCTGCCCGACCGCAGGCTGTCGGGGGCGCGGCCGGCGATGGACGCAGATCTGGCGGCGTTGCTGGGCGAGCGGTTCGGGCTGGATGGCGCCCGGCCGCGGACGCTGGCCGAGGTCGCCGAGGCGCGTGGGGTGACGATCATGCAGGCCGGGCGCCTGGAGCGGCGGGCGCTCCGGGCGGGGCTGGCTGCGGCGCGCGGGTGAGGCCGGCGGGGGCGGGCGGATACCATGGCGTCATGAGCGCACCGCCCTATACCCAGGCCGACATCGAGCGGGTGGAGCTGATTGTCGGCATGGAGATCCATGTCGAGCTGGCGACGCGGAGCAAGATGTTCTCGCGGGCGCCCAGCCCCGCGGCGGTGGGGTGCGCTGGGGCGGAGGAGCCCGCGCCCAACACGCTGATCGACCCGGTGGTGCTGGCGTTGCCGGGGGCGCTGCCGGTGATGAACCGGACGGCGGCCGAGATGTCGATGCGGGTGGGGCTGGCGCTTGGCTGCCAGATCGCGCCGGTGAGCCGGTGGGACCGCAAGAGCTATTTCTACCCCGACCTGCCCAAGGCGTACCAGATCAGCCAGTACGACCTGCCGTTGTGCTTCGACGGCGTGGTCGAGGTGCCGGCGATGGATGCGCGCGGGGTGTTTGATCTGGCGGGGCCGCGGACGCGGGTGGGGATCATCCGGGCGCACCTCGAGGAGGACGCGGGCAAGCTGCTGCACGAGCTGCCCGGCGGCGGGCGGTGCGAGGGGTCGCTGGTGGACCTGAACCGCGCGGGCACGCCGCTGCTCGAGATCGTGACGCAGCCGGACTTCACGAGCGCCGCGCAGTGCGTGGCGTTCGCGAAGCTGCTGCGGATGGTGTGCCGGTTCTTGGGCGTGACCGAGGGGGTGATGCAGCGTGGGCACATGCGGTTCGAGCCGAACATCAACTGCCGGGTGTGCCTGCGCGACGGGCACACTGTGACGACGCCGATCGTGGAGATCAAGAACCTCAACTCGTTCCGGGCGTTGGGGGACGCGGTGGAGTTTGAGTTCGCCGAACAGCCGCGCCGGTGGCTCGCCGACGGGCGGGAGATGGGCCTCGGGGCCAAGAGCACGCGGGGGTGGGACGCCGAGCACGGGAGGACGGTGCTGCAGCGGGAGAAGGAGGATGCGCACGACTACCGGTACTTCCCGGATCCGGACCTGCCGCCGGTGTTTGTGGACCGGGGGTGGGTCGAGCGGGTGGGCGCCGGGATCGGCGAGCTGCCCTTGGCGCGGATGGATCGGTATGTGGGGGAGGCCGGGGTGGGTTCGGCCGAGGCGACGGCGCTGGCCGAGGAGCGGGAGACGGCGCTCCTGTACGACCGGGTTGTGGACGGCCTGGTGCTGGCGGGCTGCGACCGCAGCGCCGTGGCGAGACAGGCCGCCAACCTGCTGCTGCAGGCCGGGCTGCGGCGGGCCAACGAGCGCGGGGTCGCGGTGAGCGAGCTGGGCTTCACCGCGGACCAGGTGATGGCGATCGTGCGGCTGCGGGCGGACGGGCTGATCAGCTCGGGCGCGATGGACGAGTTGCTTGGGCTGTGCTGCCTGGATGCGGGGGCCGATGTGCGGGCCTTGGCGGCCGAGCACGGGCTGCTGCTGGTGCGCGATGCCGGGCAGCTCGGGGTGTGGTGCGATGAGGTCATCGCCGAGCACGCCGAGGCGGCCCAGTCGGTGCGCGACGGCAAGATGCAGGCCGTGGGGAGGCTGATCGGCGCGGTGATGGCCAGGTCGGGCGGGTCGGCGGACGCCAAGGCGGTGCGTGAGGCGCTCCTCAAGAAGCTCGGGCAGGGCTAAATCCACCCCGACAGATCCGCAAACACTTGTGTACTCGGGCCACAGTATTGGCCATTTTGCAGTGTCCACTGTTTGGTGGGTGCTGCGCGCGCACAAACGCCCGGATGCTGGGGTTGGGGGGGAGGAAGCGTCCGCTTGTCGCGGGCGCGCGGTCACCGGAGAAACAGACATGATGCGACGGACGACGATCACAGCGCTGGGGGTTGCGGGGCTTGCGGGTGCGGCGTGGGGGCAGATCGAGGATCCGATCCCGGACCCCATCGCCAAGGGCGACATCCGGATCGGGCTGCAGCAGATCGCGTCGGGGTTGGTGGCGCCGAACCTGCTGACGCACGCGGGCGATGGTTCAGACCGGCTGTTCATCGTGGACCAGGCCGGGCAGGTGCGCCTGTACAAGGGCGGGCAGCTGCAGGCGACGCCGTTCCTGGATGTGAGCCCGCGGCTGGTCGAGCTCGGGGTGTTTGGCACGCAGGACGAGAACGACTTTGACGAGCGCGGGCTGTTGGGTCTGGCGTTCCACCCGGGCTACGCCGACCCACAGTCGCCGGGGTTCGGCCGGCTCTACACCTACACGAGCGAGGTGTACGACCCGACGCTGACGACCTTCTCGACGGCCGACCAGCCGCCGTCGGACAAGACCTTTGACCACCAGAGCGTGGTGACCGAGTGGCGGGTGGACCCGAACAACCCGGACATGGTGGACATGTCGTCGCGCCGGGAGCTGATGCGGGTGGACCAGCCGCAGTTCAACCACAACGCGGGGATGCTGGCGTTCGGGCCGGACGGGCTGCTGCACATCGCGCTGGGCGACGGCGGCGGGGCCGACGACCAGAACAACACGCCCTGGTTCGACGGGCCCACCTGGGGGCACAGCCCACAGGGCAACGCCCAGGACACCTCGATCGTGCACGGCAGCCTGCTGCGGATCGACCCCCTGGGGAGCAACAGCGGCAACGGGCTGTACGGCATCCCGCAGGACAACCCGTTCGTGGGGGTCGATGGGGTGGACGAGATCTACGCGCACGGCTTCCGCAACCCGTTCCGGTTCAGCTTCGACCGCGACACCGGCGACCTGGTGCTGGGCGATGTGGGGCAGAACGACATCGAGGAGGTCGACATCGTGGTGAGCGGGGGGAACTACGGCTGGAAGATCAAGGAGGGAACATTCCTCTTCGACGACAACGGCGAGGAGGCGGGCTTTGTCTCCGTGGACTCCCCGGGCGACCCTCCCGGGCTGATCGACCCGGTGGTGCAGTTCGACCACGACGAGGGGCTCTCGGTGATCGGCGGGTTCGTCTACCGCGGGTCGATGCTGCCGGAGCTGGAGGGCATGTATGTCTTCGGCGACTTCTCCACCGACTTTGTCACGCCGCTGGGGCGCCTCTTCTACGCCGACCTGGCGACGGGGGACATCCGGGAGTTCATGCTCGGCGCCCAGGACCTGCCGTTGGGCATGTTTGTGAAGGGATTCGGCGAGGACGCGTTCGGGGAGCTGTACCTGCTGGCCGGGACGAACCTCGGTCCGTTCGGGGACGACGGCATGGCGTTCCGGATCGTGCCCGCGCCCGGGACGGTCGGGCTGCTCGTGCCGTCGCTGCTGGCGGCGTGGCGGCGCAGGCGATAGGCGGGCGATCGGTGCGGCGAGCGCCGGGTTCGGGCCGCGGAGACACCAGCGGCCCGGCCCGGGGAGGGGCCGCGCGGGGTTCCGGCGGACCCGGGGGCCCCCCGCCGGGTTTTGGGGGGGGGGGGGGTGGGGGGGGGGCCCGC
>CAYJPX010000115.1:0-10509 GCA_964372195.1 uncultured Phycisphaeraceae bacterium | reverse complement strand
GCGAGCTTCACCCCGCGATGCAGCAACTCCTCGAAGCCGCCAAAGCCAGGGGATGGCTGAGCTACGAGGAACTGAACAACACCCTCCCCGACGACATGGTCGACACCGAGCAGGTGGACTTCCTGCTCACGGTGATCGATCGGCTCGGGCTCGAGCTCATCGACGAGCTCGAGTACAAGGCCCGCCTCCACCGCGAGAGCATCAAGCGCGGCGACGAGCCCGGCCACAACCCGCTCACCGGCACCCCGCTTGCCGGCCTCGGCGCGGGCCTCCCCGGCAAGCCCCTCCGCGCCATGTCGGTCTCCGGCGGCGAGCGGGGGCACGAGACCGCCGCGCTGCACCAGCGTCTCTCCGAGACCGGCGCCCCCCTGAGCCAGGCCGAGCAGGATGTCGCCGAGGCCGAGGCGATGGACGCCGACACGATCCAGCGCGAGCTCGAGGAGGCCGGCGCCGGCGAGCCCGGCTCCCGCCGCATCGACGACCCGGTCCGCATGTACCTCACGCAGATGGGCTCGATCCCCCTGCTCACGCGCGACGAGGAGATCCGCCTCGCCAAAAAGATCGAGACCACCCGCATGATCTTCCGGCGCCGCTGCCTCGAGAGCGACTATGTCATCGCCCAGGCCATCGAGGTGCTCAGGCAGGTCGACGCCGGCGGCCTGCCCTTCGACCGCACCATGCGGATCTCCACGCTCGAGGCCAACGGCAAGGAGAAGATCGCCCGGCGCATCCCCGCCAACCTGCCGACCATCGAGAAGCTGCTCGAGGCCAACCAGGCCGACTGGGCCGAGCTCGAATCGCTCCCCGCCCGGCAGAAGAAAAAGGCCGACGCCCTGAAGGCCCGCATCGCCCTGCGGCGCCGACGCATGGCCGCCCTGACCGAGGAGCTGAGCCTCCGCACCGGCCGCATCATCCCGCTCATGCGCAAGCTCCGCTCGATCTCCAAGAAAATGCTCGACCTCGAGGCCGCGCTCGCCCGCGCCACCAAGGCCAGCCACGACCCCGAGGACATCGGCGTCATGCGTGAGGAGCTCGATGGCCTGCGTGCCCTGGTCCTCGAAGACCCCGCCGAGCTCGACAAGCGGGCCCGAGATATCAACACCGTCTTCTGGGAGTACGAGCAGGCCAAGCGCGACCTCTCCGGCGGCAACCTCCGCCTGGTGGTCTCGATCGCCAAGAAGTACCGCAACCGCGGGCTCAGCTTCCTCGATGTCATCCAGGAGGGCAACACCGGCCTGATGCGCGCGGTCGACAAGTACGAGTACAAGCGCGGCTACAAGTTCAGCACCTACGCCACTTGGTGGATCCGCCAGGCCATCACCCGCGCCATCGCCGACCACGCCCGCACCATCCGCATCCCCGTCCACATGATCGAGACGATGTCCAAGCTCCGGAACATCCAGAAGGCCATGCTCCAGGAGACCGGCTTCGAGCCGACCATGGAGGAACTCGCCGAGAAGGCCGAGATGAGCCTCGCCGATGTCCGGCGTGTGATGAAGATCTCCAAACAGCCCGTCAGCCTCGACCGCCCCGTGGGCGAATCCGAGGACAGCTACTTCGGCGACTTCCTCGAGGACGAGAGCCAGGAGGCCCCCGCCACCTCCGTCAGCAACGACGCCCTCAAGAGCCGCATCGAGGCCGTGCTCAAGACACTCACCTACCGCGAGCGCGAGATCATCAAACTCCGCTACGGCATCGGCGACGGGTACACCTACACCCTCGAAGAGGTCGGCCGCATCTTCAAGGTCACCCGCGAACGCGTCCGCCAGGTCGAGGCCAAGGCCATCCGCAAGCTCCAGCACCCGGTGCGGGCCCGCAAGCTCCAGGGCTTTGTGGACGGGTCGGTCTATAAAGAGGTCAAGCCCGAGCCGAGCATCGGGGACTGAGGGGCGCCCGGGTGTCGCGGGCGCCGGGTCCGACCGTGGCCTACCTGTCGAACCGCCGCACGATAATCTCGCCCATGCCCGACTCGGTCCGCGGGAAGGCCGCGGCGTGGCCGTCGAGGAAGCCGGCGTTGACGGTCTTGTTGTGGCGCTCGAAGCTGAGCTGGCCGGTGTCGCCGTGGTACTGCAGGATGACCTTCCAGTAATCGGCGAGGTTGCAGGTCAGGTCGTTGTCCTCCTTCCAGGACATCGTCCGGGGGTGCATGTCGAAGATCGTCCCCAGCTGGTCGCCGAAGAGGTTCCGGGGCTCGCCGTCGATGATGGCCATCGTCTCGAAGGGGAAGGTGATGCTGCGGAGATTGCCGTTCAGGCGGGGGTAGGGATCGCCGTCCGGGCTCTGGCCAAACACATACTCATTGAAGTTAAAGGAGTTCAGTTCGGGAATATGGTGTGGCTCGGAATACCAGCCGCCGGTATTCCGTCCGGCAGTGAGCGAAGCCGACGCGTGCGCCTTGTTCCCCGCCTCAAAAGTCTCGTCGGAGGGGCACCGGTAGTACTCCAGGAACGCGGAAGACTCGTCCGCGACATTCTGCAGCGTCCCGGCCGCCCGCAGCATCCCGTCGCGGCTCTGTTTGTCCCAGTCGAGCCCGTTGTAATCCGCGAGGGTGAGGAACAGGGGCATCGGGTAGTGCTGCCGAACACGGTCGTTGTACCAGTACGACTGTGTCTTGCGCCACTGCGAGGGGTGTGCGGAGTCGTCCCGTCGGAATCCGTTGGGCCCCACCTCCCACATCTGCCCCGCGATGGGTGCTTGCTCGGACCGCTCGGACGCGAACGCCATGGTCGACTGCATGCTGTGCTTGAGCTGGTTGAGGCAGATCGTCCCGCGGGCCGCCTCACGGGCCTTGCCCAGCGCCGGCAGCAGGATGCCGATGAGCAGCGCGATGATCGCGATCACCACCAGCAGCTCGATGAGCGTGAACGCACGCGTGGTGCGGAGCGGGTTCCGGTCCATGGCGTCGACTCCGTTTCCCGGCCTGACCCGGCCGGCATTTCCTGCAAGCGCTCCCGCGGCGTCTCCGCCGCGGGAGCGGGATCGACTCGGTACTCAGCAGCCGGCGCTCCAGAGGTTCAGGAAGCAGAGGAAGTCCTGCGTGTTGATCGTGTTATCGCCGTTGCAGTCGGCGGCCGGGTCGTAGTTGCCCGACTGGTACGACGCCGACCAGACGGTCAGGAAGCAGAGGAAGTCCTGGGTGTTGACCGACCCGTCGCCGTTGCAATCGGCGTAGCAGTCGTCGGCGGGGCCGAACTTGTAGATCTCGCCCTCCTTGAAGGCCGGGAACAGGCCGCTGCCGCTGCCCACCCAGACATTGCCATCGGGGTCGGGCATGGCGCAGTTGTTGCCCAGATAGCTTGGCAGCATGGCGCCGCCGAGATCAGTGAGCAGGATCTCGGTATAGGTCGCGCCGTCGTCGCGGAGCACGAGGAGCTCGCCCGGACTGGTGGCCGGGTTATTCGGGTCGCCCTGCCGGGCCGCGTACACATAGGTCTCGCCGCCGACCTCGGCGACGGTGACGCCGGTGAACTCGCCGACCTCGTCGCGCCACTCCCAGGCCCGGGTGTAGCTCGTGCCGTTGTCGACAAAGCAGGTCACCACGCCCCACCCGCCGCAGCAGTAGACGCGGTTGCCCTTGACAGCCGGGCGGCTGAAGAAGTTGAGCTCGATGTCGGAGCCCTCGCCGCGGTGCCCGTCGACCTCCCAGATGATCGACCCGTCGGCGGGGTCGATGGCCCAGAGGGTGGCGGTAGGCCCGTCGCCGTTGTCATCGGTGAAGGTGTTGACATAGATGGTGCCGCCGGCGACCTGCGAGGCGCCGGAGCCGAACCAGTTGAAGTTCTCGGGGCCGCCGACCCACAGCTCGGTGTAGGTGTTGTCGCCGTTGTCCTGCAGCGCCACGCCGGGGAAGACGGCGGTGTTGGCGAAGTAGGCGAAGACATCCCGGCCGCCGGCCGTCCAGAGCGGCCCGAGCCTGCTGAGCGAGGTCGCGGTGCCGATGGGGGTGTAGCTCCACATCACCGCGCCGGTGACCGAGTCCACGGCGTGGATCAGGTTGTTGGTGCGGTCCCCGACATAGAGGTTGAGGTGGCCGTTGTCGTTCGCCACGGTGCCGATGAGCGGGGCGGACCGGAGGCTGCCGAACGCGGCGTTGGTGATGGTCTGCTCGACCGCGAGCGTGCCGGCGTTGAGCCGGACGATCGCGGGCGTGTCGCCGTGCCCGTGGATGGTGGTCCAGATCCCGTTCACCGCGTGGGTGAGGCCCGAGTAGTTACCCGAGCCGCCGCCGAGATCGACCGTGGCGATCACCGCGCCGGTGGCGCGGTTCATGCGGACCACGGTGCATCCGGGACCGCCATCGGTGTCGATGTTGGCGTCGTTGCGGTGTGTCTTGAAGTACAGGTCGCCGTTGGCGCCGACGCTGAAGCCGCCCTCGGACACGGGGTAGTGCCCCGTCACGGTCATCAGGTGGCTGTCTGCAAAGTCGCTCGCGGTCGTCGAGGCGCCGCGCAGCTGGTTGCCCCGGAAGGCGCCCCACGGCGCCGCCGGATCGATCTGCGCGACCGCGCCGCTCGCCAGCGCGCCGGCCGCGATCGCCATCGTCCACAATTGCCTCGTACGCATGGGTGATTCTCCTTCTCTCCGTTGTCCAACCCGGCACGCAGCCGGGCATGTAGAACCGTGCGCCGCGTGCTCTCACGCGGCGACAGCATCACGCAGAATCCAACCACAGCGCCCGGTCGCGGCATCCCCGACCGAGCGGCTCGTTGTTGACCAGTGCCATGGAGGTCGAGCGACGCCACGCCCCGACGGGATCACGCGGGGGGCCGCGTCCCCGCCTCCGGCGATCGAGATCGCTGGGGTGGTGACCATCTCAAGATCAAGTGTACGCGATCTGAGCGCCCCCGCTGGCGCGATTCGACGGCACGCCCGCGTGCCCGGGCCCGGGCCGCGGCCCGCACCCACCGCCCTTTCCGAGAATCCACCAAACAAAGGCTGCCGGCGCGCCCGACCCCTCGGCGGTGGCATGGCACTCCCACAACGCGACCCCGGTGTCCCCGCCGGGGGACTCACCCTCGCCTCTGGCTGGATCGCGGTCGGGGACCGTCCGATCAATCCTCCGATGACCGCCACGCCCCAGGACCGCCAGGCGCCACCCGTCCCCGATAACCCCCAAGTCATCTTCACCCAGGTGCTCTGTGAGCTCCTGCCGGCCCTGCGCGAGGCGATCGGACGCGAGGACTGGGACCGGGTCCTCCACATCGCCCACCGTTTGAGCGGGTCGGCGGCGATGTTCGGCTTCTCTCAGGTCTCGGCCGCCGGAGGGGCGGTCCAGGCCCTGCTCGCCGGCACAAAAGGCCCCCCGGGGATCAAGGCCGGACCCCGAACGGTCGAATCAGCACAGGAGCTTGTGCGAGCGTGTGAGCGGGCGATCGGAGACGGCCGGCCATAGCCCTGGGGGCCGGCGGCGGAGCGAGATCGGGATGGAAACCCCACCCCAAACACGGATCACCAAGGGGGCCACCCTCGATGAGGAGAAGGTCCCCGTAGCGCTCCTCATCGATGACTCCCCCGATGTGCACCGCCTGCTGGCCATGCGCCTCCGGAGCGAGGGGCTCGAGGTCGCCAGCGCCACCAGCGGCCCCGAAGGCATCCGCGCCGCCACGGAGACCCAGCCCGCGGTCGTGCTGCTCGATGTCGATATGCCCGGCATGGACGGGTTCGAGGTCCTCCGCACGCTCAAGGACACCGAGGCGACCCTCAACATCCCCGTCATCATGCTCTCCGGCCTGCACAGCCCGCACGACAAGGTCACCGCCTTCGACCTGGGCGCCGTGGACTTCATCACCAAGCCCTTCGATGTCACCGAGCTGCGCGTCAGGGTGCGGTCGGCGCTCCGCGTGAGCCACCTCCTGCGGATGCTGAGCCAGCGGGCGCACATCGACGGCCTGACCGGGCTCTACAACCGGGCCCACTTCGACGCCCGCTGGCACGAGCAGGTCGCCAGCTGCGCCCGACACGGACGCCCCCTCTCCCTCGCCATGTTCGACCTCGACCACTTCAAGAGCATCAACGACACCTACGGCCATCCCGCCGGAGACACCGCGATCCAGGGTCTCGCCAAGCTGTTCGGCCGCGAGATCCGGCACGGCGACATCGCCTGCCGGTACGGCGGCGAGGAGTTCGCCCTGATCATGCCCGAGACCAACCCCAACGACGCCGCCGCGGTCTGCGACCGCATCCGCGCCGCGCTCGCCGAGATCTCCTGGCCCAAGCACCCAGAGCGGGAGCTGACCTGTTCGGTCGGGATCGTGGGCTCCGACGGCCCGTGCGTCGCCGCCGCGGAGACCTGGCTCGAGGCCGCCGACCGGAACCTCTACCGCGCCAAGAAAGACGGGCGCAACCGCGTCGTCGCGTCCACGCTCGAGGGCGGCATCTCGCTCGTCCGGGCCGGCTAGCAGGGACCGTCTAGAAGGGGATCGCGAACTGCAGGTACAGCATCGGGGCATCCCGCGAGGGGTTCTGCGCCTCGCCGGTCATCCGCGCGTTCGAGATGTGGTGCCACCGCAGCCCGGCGATCAGGCGTGTCCCGTCGGCGCCGATCTGGTGGGTCAGGCCGAGCCCGATGCGGGGGTTTAGGTTGAAGTTCGTCCCCATGTCCGGGACTTCATCGGTCGCGCCGAGCACCCCGATCCCCGCGTTGGCGAACACGCTGGTCCGACCCCTGTTGTAGAAGTGCCAGCGGAACTCCATCGCCGGGTTCAGGCTGGCCGCGTCGTCGCCCTCCTGGTTGTGGTACCAGCCGGCCAGCTCCAGCAGCCACTCGACATCATCGACGAGGAACCGCGAATACCCGATGTTGAGGTTGAAGTCAGTGTTCTGGTCGAAATCGTGCGCCACCCCCGTGCCCAGGAGGATCCACTCGGTCCCCTCCGCGCCGTAGCGCCCCGCGGCCGGGGCCTCGGCGATGGTCTCGCCCGGCTGGCCGGCGGTCAGGGTGACCCTCGCGCCCTCGGCGCTGAGCCGTCCGGCGGTATCCTCACCAGCCAGGCAGGGCAGCGCGGCGAGCAGCGGACAGATCACCATGGCGGCGGGGTTGAAGCGCGGGTGTTTGCCGGTCATCATGGCCGAGAGGATATCCGAGCCAGGCGCCCCCCGCGGCGACCGAGCCCGGCGGGAAAGGAGCGCGCGGTGGACGACGAGCGGCTGATGCGGCTGGAGGAGACGACCCTCTTCTGCGACCGGCGTCTGGACGAACTCGCCGAGCAGGTGCTCGCGCTCTCCGGCCGGGTCGAGGCGCTGGGCAGACGCCTCGCGCGGTTCGAGCTCGTGCTCGGCCGGCTGGCGGCGACCGACGACCCGCCGGCCTCGCCCGACGACCCGCCTCCCGCCAACCCGGCCTGACCACGACAGCGGGCGGGGCCCGCCGCCTCTACCATGCGAGCACCCAGGAGGCCCCATGGCAGACCCCTACAAGCCCTCGGCGCGCGATCGGTTCACCTTCGGTCTCTGGACCGTCGGCAACCCCGGGCGCGACCCCTTCGGCGAGCCGACCCGCGGGGCCATGAGCCCCGCCGAGATCGTCGACCTGCTCGGCGAGGTCGGCGGCGTCGCCGGGGTGAACTTCCACGACAACGACCTGATCCCCATCGACGCGACCGACGCCGAGGCGACCACCATCAAGCGGGACTTCGCCGCGGCCCTCCGGCGGACCAAGATCCAGGTCGCGATGGCGACCACCAACCTCTTCGGCGATCCGGCCTTCAAGGACGGCGCCTTCACCTCCAACGACGCCGAGGTGCGGGCCTACGCCATCCAGAAAGCGATGCGGGGGCTCGACCTGGCCGCCGAGTTCGGGGCCGGGGTCTATGTCTTCTGGGGCGGGCGCGAGGGGGCCGAGACCGACGCCGCCAAGGACCCCGTCGAGGCGGTCCGCAGGTTCCGGGGCGCGATCGACTTCCTCTGCGACTACTGCGTCGAGAGCGGGTACGACCTCCGGTTCGCCCTCGAGGCCAAGCCCAACGAGCCCCGCGGGCACCTCTACTTCCCCACCACCGGGCACTACCTCGCGCTCATCCCCACCCTCAAGCGGCCGGAGATGGTGGGTGTCAACCCCGAGGTCGCCCACGAGCACATGGCCGGGCTCAACTTTGTCCACGCCGTCGCCGCGGCGATCGAGGCCGGCAAGCTCTTCCACATCGACCTCAACGACCAGGAGTTCGGGCGTTACGACCAGGACTTCCGCTTCGGCAGCGCTAACCCCAAGCACGCGTTCTTCCTCGTCAAGCTGCTCGAAGACCACAAGTACGACGGGTTCAAGCACTTCGACAGCCACGCGTTCCGCACCAGCGACCGGGACGATGTCATCGAGTTCGCACGCGGCTCCATGCGCTCGTACCTCATCCTCCGCGAGAAGGCCAAGCTCTGGAACGCGGACAAGGAGATCAGACGCCTGCTCCGCAAGATCAACCGACCCAGCAAGGACATCGACGCGCTGACCGGCGAGTTCACCGCCTCACGCGCCGAGACACTCGCGGCCATGGGGTTCGACCGCACCAGACTCGCGGCAAGAAGCCTCCCCTATGAGCGACTCGACCAACGGACGATGGAGATCCTGATGGGGGTCGATTGAGCAACACCCGCGCGGCGACGGCGAGTGAACCCCGCGCCACGCTCCCCTCCCCACGCCCGGGCCTGTGGCGAAACCGGCAGACGCAGCGGACTTAAAATCCGCTCTGGAGCAATCCAGGTGAGGGTTCGAATCCCTCCGGGCCCATTCGAGGAACACCCACCCGAACTCGCCCGGGCCTCGTGACGCCCCCCCGCGGTGTCGCCCTGGGCCAGGCGAACTCCGGGCCGCCGCGACCCTCACCGGCCCCGCCCTGCCCGCCTACACTCCCCGGCTCGAAACCGCCCGAGGGAGTCCCCCAGGCGGCAGAACCTTCCAAGTACGAGCCCCGCCACCCCAGGCGTGGAATGGACCCAGCAGGCGGGCCCCGGCCCGCGAGGAGTGTTTCATGGTTCGTCTCCGTCTCGCCCGTCTCGGCCGCCGCAACCGTCCGTTCTACCGCCTCCACGCCATCGAGAAGCGCAACCGCCGCAACGGCGCGGTGCTCGAGCAGCTCGGCTGGTACGACCCGATAGCCGCCGATCCCGAGAAGCAGCTGAGCCTGGACGCCGAGCGGATCACCTACTGGCTGAGCCAGGGCGCCCAGCCCAGCGAGACCGTCGCCGACCTGCTCGCCAAGAACGACCTCCTGCCGCCCAAGATGAAGGCCCAGTGGGAGGCCGACCGCAAGACCGCCAGCACGCGCACCGCCGCCATTAAGGCCGCCAAGGAAGCCGAGGCCAGGGCCGCCGAGGAAGCTGCCCGCGCCGCCGCCGAGGCCAAGGCCAAGGCAGAGGCCGAGAAGGCCGCCGCGGCCGAGTGAGTCCGCGATCCGCGCCCGATCAATCCAGGCCCGGCCCCTCGCGGCCGGGCTTTTTCGTAGAAGCCCAGCACGCCATGTCCAAGCCCACCCCGCCGCCCACGCCCGTCTCCGTCACGCTCCGTCCCATCGAGCCGGCCGACCTCCCCATCCTCTGCGCCTACCAGCAAGACCCGGAGTCCTGCACCCTGGCGGCCGTCAAGCCACGCGACACCGACAGCTACCTTGCGCACTGGCGCACCATCCTCGCCGACGACGCCGTCGTCTCCCGCGCCATCCTCGCCGACGGCACCCTCGTCGGCAGCATCAACAAGTTCGGCCGCGACGCCCAGGACTTCGTCGGCTACTGGATCGCCCGCGAGCACTGGGGCAAGGGCATCGCCTCCCGCGCCCTCGCCCTGCTGCTCGAAGAGGTCCAGGCCCGGCCCCTCCGAGCCCAGGTCGCCGCCCACAACCCCGCCTCGCTCCGAATCCTCCAACGCTGCGGCTTCGTCATCACCGGACGCAAGCACGAACCAGCCACCGACCGCTACATGGAGTCCGAGGTCATCTCCCTGATCCTCCACTAAGCACCTCGTCCCAAACTCCCCCTCCCCCTTCATCCTTCATCCTTCATCCTTCCGCCTTCTAGACTCCCCCATGCCCCTCCGCTTCGACATCCTCACCATCTTCCCCGAGATGTTCTCCCCCGACGCCCCCGCGGCCCTCGGCATCTCCATCCCCGCCCGCGCCCGCGCCGCCGGACTCGCCGAATGGCACGCCCACGACATCCGGGCCTTCACCACCGACAAGCACCACAAAACCGACGACCGCCCCTACGGCGGCGGCCCGGGGATGGTCATGATGGCCCAGCCCGTGTGGGACGCCGTCCACGCCGTCGAGGCCCTCGACCCCCGCCCGGCCACCCGCATCTTGCTCACCCCCCAGGGCACTCCCCTCACCCAACCCCTGGTCGAGCAGTTCGCCTCCCTCCCACGCCTCCTCCTCATCGCCGGCCACTACGAGGGCCTCGACGAACGCGTCATCCACAAGCTCGCCCCCCTGGAAATCTCCCTCGGCGACTTCGTCCTCTCCGGCGGCGAGCTGGCCGCCATGGTCCTCATCGACGCCGTCATCCGACTCCTCCCCGGCGCCCTCGGCG
>CAYJPX010000114.1:0-10882 GCA_964372195.1 uncultured Phycisphaeraceae bacterium | reverse complement strand
GTTCATCACCGGCAAAGTCGACCTCGACTCGGGCGACCTCAAGTTCGAGCCCGGCGTCGATATCTTCTACAAGATCACCCCCTCCACCACCGCCGCCCTCACCATCAACACCGACTTCGCCGAGGCCGAGGTCGATGACCGCCAGGTCAACCTCACCCGCTTCCCGCTCTTCTTCCCCGAGAAGCGGGCGTTCTTCCTCGAGGACTCCGGCCTCTTCGAGTTCGGCGGCATCAACCAATCGCCCAAGCCCTTCTTCAGCCGACGCATCGGCATCGTCGGCGGCGAGCAGAAGGACATCCTCGCCGGGCTCCGCGTCACCGGCCGCGCCGGCGACCTCCGCTTCGGCGTGCTCGATGTCCAGATGAAGGACGACGACGCCCTCGGCGAGAAGAACCTCGGCGTCGTCCGCCTCAAGCACGACCTCGGCGAGGAGTCGGCCGTCGGCCTGATCGTGACCAACGGCAAGCCCGGCGCCCGCGGCAACAACCAGCTCGTCGGCCTCGACTACAGCTTCGTCAACAGCAACGCCTGGGGCGGCACCGCCGCGGCCGACGCCTGGCTCATGGTCACCCGCGACGACCCCACCGGCGCGCCGGCCGAGGACGACGACCCCTTCGCGGTCGGCGGCCGCGCGAGCTGGAGCGGGGACCCCTGGAGCGTCTTCGTCTTCGCCGACCATATCGGCCGCGATTTCAACCCGGGCCTGGGCTTCGTCCAACGCCCCGGCACGCGCGAGTACTTCCTCCGCGGCGAGTACACCTGGCGGCCGGAAACCCACGACTGGATCCGCGACATCAACCTCACCGCCAGCGCGGGCGCCTACACCGACTTCGACAGCGAGATCCAGAGCGCCGACCTCGAGACTCCCACCGTCACACTCACCACCAACAGCGGAGATTCGGTCTTCGCGGCCGCCCTCGCCGACCGCGAACGCCTCGACAGCCCCTTCGAGATCGCCGACGGCGTCACTATCCCCACCGGCGTCTACGACAACGCCGGCTGGCGGGCCGGGGTCGCCACCTCGACCGCCCGCAGGGTGTCGGTCGAGGCCGAGCACTCGCGGCGGGGGTTCTACGACGGCACTCGGGCCGACAGTTCCGCCGCGGTCAGCGTCCGGCCTAATGCGTCCCTCGCGCTCGCCGCAGAATACTCCCTCAACGAGATCGAGCTGGCCGCGGGGGACTTCACCGTCCGCACCGCCAGCGCCCGCGCCACGGTCCAGTTCAGCCCCGAGCTCTCGTGGGACAATACGATCCAGTGGGACAACCGGTCCGACCAGGCCGGGCTCAATAGCCGGGTGCGCTACGAGTTCCGCCCGGGCCAGGAGCTGTACATCGTCTACAACGAGGGGTTCGATGTTCTCGACGACGAGTTCACCTCGAACGACCGCGAGCTGACCCTCAAGGCGGGGCTGACCATACGGTTCTGAGGGCCGGTTCTGAGGGCCGGTTCTGAGCGCCGGCTCAGGCCGGGGCCATCGCCAGACGGCACATCATCTCAACGCCCGTGGCGATCGCGTCGTCGTTGAAGTCGAACTCCGCCTGGTGCAGCTTGGGCGTGATCGCCGCGTCCTGCCCCGGCGCGAGCAGCCCGAGCATGAAGAAACACGCCGGCACATGGCGCCCGTAGTAGCTGAAGTCCTCGCCTCCGAGTGTCGGGTGCTCGACCACGCCCACGCGGTCGGCGCCCAGCGTGTCGCGGGCGATCGCCACGAACCGCTCGGTGAGCTGCGGGTCGTTGTAGGTGACCGGGTACCCCTCCTCCCAGTCGATCTCGGCGTGGCAGCCCATGGCCGACGCCGACTGCTCGACGACCTGGTAGAACCGCTCGCGCGCCCGGCGCCGGGTCTCGGGGCTGATCGTCCGGATCGTCCCGATGAACTCGACCGAGGAGGGGATGATGTTGTTGGCCGTCCCGCCCACGATCCGCCCGATCGTGACCACGATGGGGTCGTTGGGCCCGACATTGCGCGAGACGATCGTCTGCACCGCCGTCAGGATGTGCGCGGTCGCGATGATGGGGTCGGCGGTCTGGTGCGGGTAGGCGGCGTGCCCGCCCCGGCCCCGCACCCGCACGACAAAGTCGTCGGTCGCGGCGAGCAGCGGGCCGGGCTTGGTGACCACCTTGCCCAGCGGCACCTCGGGCCAGCCGTGCAGGCCGAACACCCGGGCCACCGGCGGCCCGATCCCCCCGCCCTCGTCGCCGAGCAGGCAGCCCTCCTCGCACATCCGCTGCCCCCCGGCGCCGCCCTCTTCGGCGGGCTGGAAGAAAAAGGTCACGGGGTTGGGCCGCTCGGCAGCCTTGCCGAGCACCCGGGCCGCGCCGAGCAGGATCGTTGTGTGCCCGTCGTGCCCGCAGGCGTGCATCACGCCCGGGTTCGTCGACGCGTACGCCCGCCCCGTGCATTCGGTGATCGGGAGCGCGTCCATGTCCGCGCGGAGCGCCACCGCCGCCGCGGGCTCGGCGCCGACCGTCGACGCCAGGTGCGCGATGATCCCCGTCTTCGCGATGCCCTTGCGGTAGGTGATCCCCAGCCGGTCGAGCTCCTCGCACACCCGGGCGCTCGTGCGCTCCTCCTGGTAGCTCAGCTCGGGGTAGCGGTGCAGGTCATGCCGGAACGCCACCAGCTCGGGCAGCTCGGCCGCGATTGCCTCGCGGAGACGGTGTGTATCCATGGGCGGATCGTAGGACGCCCGCCCCGCGCCCCGGCCTCACGCGGCCCGCCGTTCCCCGCCCGTCTCGGTCGCCTCGGCGGCCTCGCCGGGGTGGAGCCGGGCGCGGATGTCCTCGAACGCCGACTCGATCTTGAGGAACGCGTCGACGACCACGGGATCAAAGTGCGTCCCCCGCCCCTCGACGATGATCCGCCGCGCCTCGGCGTGCCCGAACGCCGGCTTGTACACCCGGCGGCTGGTCAGCGCGTCGTAGACATCCGCCAGCGCCACGATCCGGGCCGCCAGGGCGATCTGCCCGCCCGCCAGCCCCATGGGGTACCCCGACCCATCCCACCGCTCGTGGTGCTCCAGCGCGATCTGGATACTCATGTCGAGCAGCTCGTCGTCGCCGAACTGCGACCGGATCGCCAGCAGCGTGTCGGCGCCGATCGTCGTGTGCGCCTGCATCCGCCGGAACTCGTCCTCCGTCAGCCTCCCCGGCTTGAGCAGGATCTCATCGGGCAGCCCCACCTTCCCGATGTCGTGCAGGCTCGACCCCACCCGCAGGCGCTCGATCCAGCCCTCGTCGATCTCCGCCATGCCCGACGCCAGCTCGCCGGCCAGCATCCCGCTGTACTCGCTGATCCGCTCGAGGTGCATCCCCGTCTCGTTGTCGCGGCAGTCGGCGAGCTTGGCCAGGCCCATGATCAGCCCGTCCCGCGCCCGGGTGTTCTCGATCGTCCGACGCTCCACCTCGTCCTCGAGTCCCCGGTTGATCCGTTCGAGCTCGTTGTCGTACCGACGCATGACCCACAGCGTCGAGAGGCCGGTCAGCGCCATCACCGAAAACGCCGCCGACACCGCCACCAGCCCCACCACCCCGGTCGCCCGCGAGGACAACGCCACCAGCCCCGACTCCGGCTGGTGGACGACCAGCCGGGCGCCCAGCTCGGGGATGTACCGCGTGGCGACAAAGTGCGTCCCGCCCAGGAAGAACCGCAGGCGTCCGGCCACGGTCTCGGCCTTCGGCGCCGCCCCGAGCATCAGGTTTTCCGATTGGTCCGCGGGCGCCAGGGACATGTTGCCCAGCACCTGATCCCGGAGCGACGGATCGCGCCGCAGGTCCGGGTGGCACAGGATCTTCCCCTCCGCGTCCAGGAGGCACGCGAACCCCTCCCCCGGGAGCCGCAGCCCCTCGACCCGCTGCTGGACCCGCTCCCACTCGGGCGACCCGTACGCGATGTTCCCCTCGATGCCCTCGGCCAACTGCATCGCGAACCAGTCGGCCACCCGGACATTCTCGTCGAGCACCAGGTCCTGCACGGCGTTCGCCGTCGCGTGGCGCACCTGGGAGAAGGTCAGGAACCACCCCAGCGCCAGCACCACCGCCTGCAGGCCCAGGATCGCCGCCACCGCGCCCCGCTTGGTGCGGATCCGCCCCCCCCACTTCTGAGTGCGTGCGCTCGGAGTTCCCACGCCCCCGACATCGAGCCGACGCCGGCCACAAACAACCCCCCTGCGCAGAAGATCTCGACACCGGCGTGGTTTATGTCGTCCACGCGTACCAGGCCGCGCAATTCCAACCGCCCGAACGCGTTATGCGCCACCCGCACCCCGAGTCCGATCACCCGCCGCCGAGCACCGCGTCGCACACCCGCATCGCCGCGTCGTCCTGTGCCGCCGCCCGGACCAGGTCGGGCAGCCACCCGCCGGGCGCCGCGTAGGCGTCCAGTCCCGAGAACCCCGCGTGCCGCGCCGGCAGGTTGTGCGAATCGCTCGAGGCCAGGATCTCCTCGGCCGGCCCGGCGAGCAGGAACTCGATCAGCCGCTTGGCCGTCGTGGGGTTCGGCCCGCCACGCACCCGCGCCACCGTGTTGGGGATCAGCATCGGCCCGGCGCTGGGCAGCCCGCCATCGGCCCGCGCGACCGGCGTCTCGCCCGTGGACCCGGCGTCCGCCTCCTCAAACACCGCCGCCACCGGCCAGCCGTTCCGGCGGGCCGCCCACACATCGTCGGTATCGGTCAGGCCGACATCGATCTCCGCCTCCGCGATCGCCCGGACCACGGTGGAGTTGCCGTCGTAGATCCGCAGCCCGTTGGCGGCCATCGCTTTCAGCCAACTCTCGAGCGCCCCCTCTCCCCAGGCGGCCACAATCGCCGCCATGTGCCCGCGGGTGGTCCCGAACCTCGGGCGGGCCATCCCCACCCGCCCGGCAAACCGGGGCGAGGTGAGGTCGCCGAGCCGGCGCGGCGCCTCGCCCTCCGCGAACCGCCCCTCCCGCACCCCCAGCACCCGGGCCCGCATCGCGAACCCGAACCACGACCCGTCGGCCGCGTCCAGCCGGTCGGCCACCCCGGCCGCCACCAGCCCCGGCTCGACCACCTCCGGCGGCGTGATCCCCGCGGGCTCGAGCAGCCCGAGCCCGCCCAGCCTGATCGTGCCAAAGGGCTCGCTCGACCACCACACATCGGCGCGCGGCGCATCGCGCTCGGCGACCAACCGTTCGACCAGGCCCGTCGTCTTGGTCGCCTCGGTGTCGCCCAGGAGCCGGATGGTGATCCCCGTCTCGCGCTCGAACGCCCCCACCACCTCGCGCAGCACGAAGTCATCCACCGAGCTATAGAGCACCACCTCGCCCGCGGCCCCCCCCCCCGGGGGGGACCCCCCCGCCCCCCCCCCCCCCGCCCCCGCGGGCACGCCCCCGAGCGCCCCGGCGGCAAGGACACCGACCGCCCCGCGCCGCGTCAGCCCCCGCTGATCGGCGCACGCCCCTTCGTGTGATTGCATGGTTCAGCCGTCGCTATCTTCCGTCGTGGTCTCGCCCGCGTCCCCGGCCCCGGCGGGCGGGTTGCTCGCCTTCTCGGTCTTCACCCGCTCGTCGAGGCGCCCGTAGTAGTGCTTGACCAACTCGCGGTACTGCGGGTCGACATTCATGTTCTGGATCTCTTCGTCGGCCTCTTCGGCGGCGACCTGGATCGCAGCGCCGAACTCGGCCAGCGCCTCGCCCTTGAGCTGCTCGCCGAACACCTCGCGCGAGCCGATGATCGGCCCGCCCTGGTTCTGCACATTGGCCTTCTGGCGTTCGAGCATGAAGTCCGACGCCTGGGCGTCCGGCCCCTCGCCGTTGCCCTTGCCGGCGTTGCCCGAGCCCGAGCCCTGCGACATCGAGCTGCCGGGCTGCCAAGGCGAGGTCGGCCCGGGGCCCTGGCTCTGGCACTGGCCCCAGCCCTGCGAGCCGTTGCACTCCCCGAGTTTCTTCATCGCGCTCTGGCACTGGCTCATCGCGTCGGACATCGACTGCATGTCCTGCTGCATCATCTCCATCGACGAGAGCTGCCCGTTCATCGAGTCCATGCCCTGCTGGCCCGGCTGCCCGCTCTGCGACATGCCCGAGGCCATCTGGCTCATCGCCTGGCCCATCCCCTGGCACTGCGAGGCGGCCTGCTGCATGGCCTGGGCCATCTGCTGGGCCTGCTGCTTCTGCTCGGGGCTCATGTTCTGGGCCTGCTGGAGCGCCTGCTGCATCGCCTGCGGGCTCGACGCGGCCTGCTTGGCCTGCTCGGGGGTCATCCCCGCCTGCTGGAGCGCCTGCTCCAACGCGCCCTGCTGCTGGGCGAGCTGCTGGAGCTGCTCGGCGAGGTTCTGCATCTGCTGGGCGACCTGCTCCTTCTGCTCCTCGCTCATCTCGCCCGAGCTCAGCTTCTCGGCGAGCTTCTCGAGCTCGGCCTTGGCCTTCGAGAAGTTGCCACGGCTCAGCTCGCGGGCGAACTCGCCCAGCTCGCCCTGCCCGGGCGTCGTCAGCCGACGCATCATCTCCTTCATCGACTCGAGCGACTTGGCCTCCTCGCTCGCCATCTTCTTGCCGAGCTCCTCGTTGGCCTTGGTCAGCTTGCGGATGGCCTCCTTGCGGATGTCCTCGGCCTTCGCGGGCTTGGCGAGGTCGGCCTCCAGCTCCGGGTCGGGCTTCTCGTCGCCGAGGGTGAGCCCCGTCCGCTGCATGATCTCACGGAGCTTCTGCTCGGCGTCGCGCGCGTCCTGCTCTGCGACCTTGATCTCCTCGCGGGCCTCGGCCGCCGCCCGCGCCTCGGCCTGCTTGCCGCGCAGATCGAGCGTCGGCATGAGGAAAAAGGTCAGCATGAGGAGCGCCGCCGCCGCGGTCGGCATCGGCCACGACTTGGGCCCCTCGATCGGGATCGCGTCGCGCACGATCACCCGCCGGGCCTTCTCCGCCGCCGACTCGACCACCGCCCGCGACCAGGCGTCCTCGTCACGCTCGACGCACAACGCGGTCGAGAGCGACTCGCGCAGCCCCGCCCGCTCGTCCACGATCCGCGCCACCGCGGCCTCGCGCTTCCGGGCCAGCAGCGCCCAGAGCACGCCCCCGACGACCGCGCCGCCGATCGCCGCCAGGCCGACCCTCGCGAGCAAGCCCAGCACCCCGGCGGTGACCCCCTTGGTCAGGCCGTACCCGAGCACCCGGTCGACCATGATGAACACCGCGAGCCCGGCGAAGGCCAGCGTGAGCATCCACACCACCCGCTCGAGCATGCTCACCACGAGCAGCCTGCGGGCCGCGGTCTGCAGCACTCGTCGAATCTCCTGCATCGTCGGCTCCTTCGTCCGCTTGAACGGCGACGCCCCCGGGGCCATCCCCTGTACCACAGCATACTTCGGTCCAACGACCGCGCACATCAGATTGTTCGTCCAACGGCCGGGAAAGTTGCAGTCGGACGATAGGTCCCTATTAGGGCGGACCACCGCGGCACCGTCCACCGCCCAGCCCCGCTACCTTGGAGAGCCCCATGCCAGCCTCCAGGACCACATCCCGAGGCACCGCCTTTCTCCGCCCGTGGTGGCTCACCAACACCTGGGTTGACGAGCCCTTCGACCGCCAACGCCGCATCGACGCCCTCGGCCACCGGGTCCACACCGCCCTGGCGTGCCTCGCCTGCTTCTGCCTGGGCAGCCCCAACAGCGCCGCCGAGCTCGGGGCCATCCCCCTGCTCGTTGCCTTCGTCATCCGGGTCCACCGCCACTGGCGGACCTGGCCGCGCCTGATCCTCCAGCCCCTGCTGCTCGTCGTCCTCGCCTGGGTGTTTCTCAGCCTCGCGAGCCGTGCCTGGACACTCGGCACGGCCGGCGCCTGGTTCGAAGAGTTTGGCTCATTGCGATTCGCCTGGGTGCTCCTCGCCCTGTGGCCCGTCGCCGACCGCCGGGCCCTGCTGCTCGCCTCGCTCGCCGCCGGGTTCGCGTTCGGCCAGTGCTCCCAGCTCGCCCACGCCCTCGGCCTCGGCCCCGCCCTCCACCTCGACTGGCTCACCTGGCACCGACTCCCCGGTCGCAACAGCGGCTGGTGGGACCCGGTCGTCGGGGGCTCGCTCCTGACGGCGGTCCTCGGCCTGCACCTGCCCGCCGCCCTGTGGGGCAGGGGCCCCTGGCGCGCCCTCGGCGTCGCCGGCTCGGGCGCCACGCTCCTGGGCATCCTCGCCACCGGCACCCGCGGCGCGTGGATCGCCGCCTTCGGGCTCCTCGCGGTCGCGTTGCTCGCAGGGCTCCTGCGCATCAAACCCCCGCGTCGCATGGTCCGCACGGCGGGGGTCTTGCTCGGCATCCTCGCCCTCGGCGGCGTCATCGCCTGGCTCGCCTTCGGCGACCAGCTCGCCGCCCGCTCTCGCGACGCCCGCGATGAGATCGCCGCCGCCATCGAGCACAAGCAGTTCCAGTCCGACACCGGCGCCCGGCTCCTCATGGCCTGGTGGGCGGTCGAGGCCCTCCGCGAGCGCCCGCTCCTCGGCACCGGGCTCGGCGGCTACGAGGCCTGGACGCGTGCGCACACTCTCGAACAAGGCATCGACCCCGCCACCCGCAACTACCACGCCCACGCCCACAACGCCCTGCTCCACGCCGGCGCCACGCTCGGCGTGCCCGGGCTGCTCCTCGCGCTGGCGTTCATCGCCCTCGCCCTCGCCGGGAGCACCCGCCGCCAACCCGGCGACGGACCGCCCGGCTACGCCGACGGGCCGACCTTCGCCCTGGTGGGCCTGCTCCTGGTCGGCGCCTTCGACAGCATCCATGTCAACGCCCAGACCGCCGAACTGCTCGCGGTCCTGCTGCTGTTCGCGATGCAGGCGAGACCCGCCGCGCCGCGGGCCTGACCACGCCGCGCCCTGATCGCGCCCGTACGAGCCGCCACACCCGTCGCCGGATACACTCGCCCCAACCCCCAGCAAAGGACACGCACATGCCCATGGAGCGACCCGTCGTCGGCATCGATCTCGGCGGCACCAACATGCAGGTCGGCATCGTCCGCCCCGACGCCCGCGAGGTCGGCGCCGCGGACGCCCTCCTCGGCGTCTCGCGCAAGAAGACCAAGGCCACCGACGGGCTCGACGCCATCATCGACCGCATCGAGGACGCCGTCAAGGAGGCCTGCACGCACGCCGGCCTGGCGGTCGCCGACCTCGGCGGGCTGGGCATCGGCGCGCCCGGCGCCCTCGACCCCTTCAAGGGCATCGTCTACGAGGCGGTCAACCTCCGCTGGAACGATGTCCCCCTCGCCGAGATCCTCACCCGGCGCTTCGGCGTCCCGGCGGTCCTCGATAACGATGTCAATGTCGCGCTCTACGGCGAGTGGGTCCTCGGCGCGGCCCGGGGGGCGCGCCATGTCCTGGGGGTCTGGGTCGGCACGGGCATCGGCGGCGGGCTGATCCTCGACGGCAAGCTCTTCTACGGCCACCACCTCACCGCGGGCGAGATCGGCCACATGCTCATCCACCCCAAGAACCCCCCCGGGAGCCGCTCCCTCGAACACAACTGCTCGCGCACCGCCGTCGTCGACCGCATCGTCCGTCTCATCCGCTCCAACCGCCAGAGCATGCTCACCGAGATCACCAACGAGAAGTACGAGAAGGTCAAGAGCAAGGCCCTCGCCACCGCCTACGAGGCCGGCGACGAACTCACCCGCGAGGTCATCGACGACGCGGCGGTCCTGCTCGGCGACCAGATCGGGAGCGTCGTCACCCTGCTGAGCCTCGAGAAGGTCGTCCTCGGCGGCGGGCTGACCGAGGCGATCGGCGAGCCGTTCGTCAAACTCGTCCGCGAATCCACGCAGGACATCGCCTTCCCGGGGGTCTGCAAAGGCGTCGAGGTCGTCGCCAGCGCCCTCCAGGACAACGCGGGCCTGCTCGGCGCCGCGATGATCGCGATGGACCGGCTCGGATAACTCGTCCGGCCGACAACGCCGGACCGCGCGGTGTGGAATGCTCGTGGGCAATCGAGCGAAATGCACGCGTTGTCAACACCGGGCCGCGGGCGGGGTGAGCCGCTCGGCAGATGTTGCGCTCGCCCGCAAGAATCTCCGATGATTGTCCCGCTTTTCGGGCGCGATCGCACCCGCCGCGCTCTGTCAAGGGTATACTAAGTTCGGAGTCTCCGCGCCATCATGAGATGACGCGGAAGTAGGGAGAATTGTATGTTATACCCGAATGGTTATCAACCGGCCGAGCACCGCCGCGCGCTCGACGCGATGCTGCTCGCCATGGCCGCCCCCCCGAGGCCCGCGGCCGACGACGCGGACAAGCCGCACCAGAATACGCCGCTGTCTCGGGTGCTCCAGGAGCGCCGCGCGGGCGGGGAGTGCTCGGTCATGGTCCGGATCGCGCCGACGCCCGGCGCGCTGAGGCTCGCCTGACGCGGCGTGCGCCTCGCGCTCGCACCCGGCGAGTCTCGCCCAGGCCTGCTGGCGGCCTTGACCACGCCTGGGCGTCGATAAGGCCGCGCTTCACCGCGGAGCACGCGGAGATCGCGGAGCAAGGCTGGGAAGGTGACTTCGCCGCAGGGGGCGCAGAGGTACCCAGAGGAGCCCTCCCCACCGGTCCGCCTTGCCTTCTTCTCTCTTCTCCGTGTTGAACTGCCTTTCCTGCCTTGCTCTGTGAACCTCTGTGCCCTCTGTGGTGAAAAAGAGACCGACGCGGACCCGTGGGCTCCGCGCCGCATGTGCATTGATTGGCTATTTGCCATTTGCTATTTGCTATTTGCTATTTGTGAATCCCCACGCCCCCGCGGTCACCAGATAAACCGCATCCGCCCCACATCCGGCACCGGGATCTTCTTCTCCTTGTGCAGGCTCGGGAAGTAGACGAAGAACGCCTTGCCGATGAGCAGGTCCCGCGGCACGACCCCCATGGTCGGGTCGATCTCCTGTTTGACCCACTCGTCCAGTGTGTCC
>CAYJPX010000113.1:0-11003 GCA_964372195.1 uncultured Phycisphaeraceae bacterium | reverse complement strand
CCGAGGCGGCGATGCGACCGAGCGGCAGGCGATCCTCAACTTCCTGCGATCGCTGCCGCAGTCGGACGAGCTCCGGGAACTGCGGAGCATGCTGGAGAGCCTGCCCTGAGCGGAGCACCGGTGTTGGTCGGCGGTGGGGACTCGGGATGTACCGGCCGAAGACCGGCGGGCGGGGGGCACGCGCCACGATCCAGGATCACAAGCCCCCACCGCGGCGGTACCATGCCCCCACACAGGAGGTCCCCGCATGTTCCAGGCGCACCGTGTTGTCTCGCTCGTCTCTGTGATCCTCTTCGCCGCCGGGTGTGTGGCGGCGGCGGTGGTCGAGAGCGGTCCAGCCTCGGGTGGCACGGGGCGTCCGGAATCACCCGGCGCCGACCGAACTCCCGCGTCGGCCGCCGTGCCCCCCGGGGTCTCCGTGGTACAACCCGAGCCGGCCGAGACCGACCCTCCCGAGGCTCACTCCCCCGAGGCCGGCCCGGGCCGCACCCTCACCCGCACCGACCTCCGCGACTTCTCCTGGCGGTCGATCGGGCCGTCGAACATGGGTGGGCGGGTCGCCGAGATGTCGTTTGCGCCGTCGGATGGCAAGAGCTTCTATGTCGGCTACGCGACCGGGGGGCTATTCAAGACGACCAACCGGGGGACGACGCTCGCGCCGGTGTTTGACAAGGAGGTCACGACCAGCATCGGCGCGGTGGCGGTGGCTGATGCGCCGGAGGATTGGCCGGGCTGGGCCGTCGAGGAGGCCGAGGCCGCGGAGAAGGCGGTGGACAAGCCCGCCGCCGACCCTGACGCAGCCGACGAGCCCGACCCCGACCGCGGCAAGGGCAAGATCGTCTGGGTCGGCACCGGCGAGGGCAACAACCGCAACAGCTCCTCCTGGGGCCACGGCGTGTACCGCTCGACCGATGGCGGGGCCACCTTCGAGCACAAGGGGCTCGAAGCCACCCACAACATCCCCCAGATCGCCGTCAACCCCCGCAACCCTGATGTCTGCTTCGTCGCCGCGATGGGACACCTGTGGGACGAGAACCCCGAGCGCGGCCTCTACAAGACCACCGACGGCGGCGAGACCTGGCGGGGCGTCCTGCAGGTCGATGACGCCACCGGCTGCTGCGATGTCGTCCTCGACCCGGCCAACCCCGACACCATGTACGCCGCCATGTACACCCGCACCCGCAAGGCCTGGAGCTACACCTCCGGCAGCGGGGTCGGGGGCATCTTCAAGTCGGTCGATGGCGGGGAGACATGGACCAAGCTCACCAACGGCCTGCCCGCCCGCACCGAACGCATCGGCCTCTCGATCCACCGCGCCGACCCGCGGATCATCGTCGCCCTGGTCGCCAGCGACGAGGGCGGCTGGGGGACCGAGCCCTTCGACAACTTCAGCAAGGCGGGGGGCGTGTTCCGCTCCGAGGACGCGGGCGAGACCTGGGAGCGCGTCAGCCGGCTCGCCCCGCGGGCGTTCTACTTCTCCCGCATCGCGATCGACCCGGTGGACCCCGACCGGGTCTACCTCCCGGGCTGGACCCTGCTGATCTCCGACGATGGCGGACGCACCTTCACCAACGCCCCCAACAAGAAGCCCCATGTCGATTGGCACGCCTTCGCCATCAACCCCGACGACCCCGACCACCTGCTCATGGGCACCGACGGCGGGGCGTATCAGTCGTTCGACCGGGGCGAGACCTGGCAGTTCATGAACACCGTCGCGGTCGGGCAGTTCTACAACATCGGCGTCGACCTGGGAGAGCCCTACCGCGTCGCCGGCGGCCTGCAGGACAACGGCACCTGGATCGGCCCCAGCGCCACCATGCACGAGTCGGGCAGCGACCCCTTCATGGGCTCGGGCAATGTCGCGATCACCACCGGCGAGTGGGAGTTCATCACCGGCGGCGACGGGTTCGGCGTCGCCTTCGAGCTGGGCCACCCGCGCGGCGAGATCGACTACTTCTACTCCGAGAGCCAGGGCGGCTACCTCAACCGCACCAACCTCACCACCGGCGAGCAACGCCCGCTCAAGCCCTCGCCCAAAGAGGGTGAGCAGGGGTACCGCTTCAACTGGAACGCCCCGTTCCTGCTCTCGCCCCACGACCACACCACGCTCTACCTCGGCGGCAACGCGGTCTTCAAGCTCACCCAGCGGGGCGAGCGCTGGGCCAAGATCAGCCCCGACCTCTCGACCCGCGTGGTCGAGAAGATCACCACCGTCGGCTCCGACGCCGAGACGCACGGCACGGTGGTGAGCCTGGCCGAGAGCGAGCTGGCCGCCGGCATGCTCTGGGCGGGTACCGACGACGGGCTCATCCACCTCACCACCGACGACGGGGCCACCTGGCGCGATGTCACGCCCGAGGCCGTCGCGGGGCGCTACATCGCCAAGATCGAGCCCTCGCGCTTCGACCGCGACACCGCCTATGCCGCGGTCGACGGCCACCGCTCGGGGGACTACAGCCCCGCCGTCCTCGTGACCACCGACGCCGGCGCGACCTGGACCGACATCACCGGCGACCTACCCCCCGCCCCCGAGGGGGGTTGCGCCAAGGTCGTCCGCGAGGACCGGCAGAACCCCGGCGTCCTCTACTGCGGCACGGAACGCGGTGTGTTCGTCACCCTCGACCGCGGGCAGCACTGGCTGAGCCTCGCCGGGGACCCGGGGGTCGAGAAGGACCGCGGGCCGGCGCTGCCGCATGTCGCGGTCGATGACATCGTGCAGCACCCGCGCACGCTCGACCTGGTGCTCGGCACGCACGGGCGGTCGATCTGGGTCATGGACGATGCGTCGTTCTTCGGCCAGCTCACGCCCGAGGTGCTGGCCGGCGGGCTGCACGCCTTCGGCGTCCGCCCGGCGAGGCCGAGGCTCACCTTCGACTACGACGGGATCTACGGCGACAACTTCTTCACCGCCCCCAACCCGCCCAAGGGCGCGCAGATCACCTACTTCGTGGCGGCAGACCACCTCGAGGACGCGAAGATCGAGATCAAGGACGCGGCGGGCGAGACCGTCCGCGAGCTCACCGGCACGGGCCGGTTCGGGGTGCACCGCGTCGCGTGGGACCTGCAGGGGGACCCGAAGAAGGTGGTGACCGACCCGGCCGAGGGGCCGGCGTTCGTGGCGCCGGGTGTGTACACGATCACCATCAGGATCGGGGAGGATCTGGAGTCGGAGAGCTCGGTCGAGGTGCTGCCCATCGAGCGCCGGCGCGAGGATCATCCGCCATCGGAGCCCAATCCCTGAAGGCACTCCAAGATGCGGAGCATTGTGCGGGCTGGAACATAGCCCCCGGTCAGTTCGATATCACTCGGGAGGACCTGGATGAGCCAGTCGCAGACTGCTGCGCTGCGTCGTGCCAGGCGCGTCGCCGGGTGCCGCTGTGGGCTCCAGGGCAGAGGGACACAATTCCGCGGGGGCGGCTCGGAGTAGGTCGTCGTGATCGCAACAGCGACGATCGGTTGATCGAGCACGATTTCATCCGTCGCTGTCACGATCACCAGCGGGCGGCGTTTGATGTTCCCCCGTGGATCGGCGACTTCGGCCCAGACAACCGAGCCCTGCGAGAGTCGGGGCGGGCGGGGCGGCATCGACGGTCACTCATCCCGCACGAACGGATCGGAAGAGTCGTCGTACCACTCCTGCGGGGGCTGGCACCCGGCCTGCTTTGCCTTCTGCCGCAGCAGATCGTTCGTCGGGGTTTTCGCCCGCACCTCTGATCGCAGACCTTCTGGATCGATGCATGTTCGTATCGCCCGGGGCTTCCACGCGATCCCCGAGCCCCGGCTGCCGTTGACCGATGGAGCCGGTCGGGTCAGAGGTGTGCGATGCTCAGTTGCCATCTTCCTCATCCTCCTTCGCCGTCAACTGCGACATGTCGGCGAGCACGATGGGCATCTGTGCCAGGATCTCGCCATCGGACCTCAGCGTCACCCAGTACTTGCCCGCCTCGGGGAACTCCATCCCCGCGACCTCAACATGGAACTGCCCGATCCCCAGCGGGTCGCGTACCTCCAACGGCCCGGTGATCTCCAGAATGTCAGCACCGGAATCCTCGTGCTCAACCCGAACGGACAGGTCGTAGGTGCCGTTGCCGTTGGTGAGCGTGAAGAACACCGCGAACTTCGGATGGTGGCATGGGAATACCGGCGCCGAGATCCGATCGAAGGTGTTGATCAGCGTCATCTTGCCCGTGCGTTGGTCGCGGATGACATCATCGCACACCACCAGCGACACGCAGGTCAGTCTGTCTTGGGCCCGGGTCATGCGTCTCGATTATACGGCCCGGGCCCCGGGCGGGTTCTGAGGCCCCGGGGCGTGTGCCGGCTTTCGCCTACGCCGCGTCCCGGTTCCCGAGCTCGCCCGGCCTGAACCGCTCCTGCCACCGCTCGGGCCGCACGCCGCTCTCGGCGTCGGCCCGCTCGCGCCAGTCCTCGGCGTTACGGAAGGCGATCTCGCTGGGCATCGTCTTGCGGTAGCCGAGCAGGCGGACGACCTCCAGCACATCGGTCCAGCTCGGGTACGCCACCGCGTTGGCCTTCTTGAACTGGTCGATCGCGACCAGGAACAGGAACTGCTCGGGCGTCATCTCGCCCTCTTCGGCGGCCTTGACAAAGTCACTGAGCCTGCGCCCGGGCCCGCGCCGCCGCTCGAAGCCGTTGGCGTCGGGCTGGAGGTCGCGACGGTCGGCGCCCGAGCGGCGTTCGCGGCCGATGCCCTTGGGCAGCGGCTCGTCCCCGGGGTGCTTGCGGTCGGCGGCGGTCATGGAGACTCCTTCCCGCCGGCCGCGGTCAGCGTCCGGCGCTACAGGTCTTCATCATCGTCGCCGTCGTCGTCGAGGTCGTCCTCGTACTCCTCGTCGTCGCCGAACTCGTCGAACTCCTCGTCGGTATCATCGTCAAAGTCGTCAAATTCCTCAATCTCCTCCTCGTCCTCGTCCTGCGCGAGCACGACCGACCCCGCGTAGCCCCAGCAGGGCTGCGCCAATTCCTCGAAAGCCTCGCACCTATCCAGCAGTTCCACAGCCATGATGCACCTTCCTGCTCAAACCCGGGTCGCCTTCCGATCCGGCCCGTCCCCGTCTCGGGGGGTGTCTTTCTGTCTCCAGCGGGTGGTCCTCGCGGACGCCCCGCCCGCTTTTGGCGGTACACTACAAACCATTCCGCCCCTGTCAATCGGGGCGCGGAGCATATGCACGCCCCTGACCCCGTGAGCAACCCCCCGGGGGCTCTGGAATCGCCTTTCCCGGACCACCCCGGGGCCCGTTGCCGACCCGCCTACAGACCGCATGAATACCTCCCTCCACCACCACGACGACACCCCCCCGATGGACCCCCTTGCCGGCATCCTGGCGGTCGTCTTCCCCGGCGCCGGCCACTGGTACCAGGGGCAGGTCCGCCGGGCGTTGCTGGTCGCCGGGGGGGTCCTCGGGCTGTTCTTTGGGGGGCTGCTCATCGGCGGCCTCGATGTGGTGGATTCGCGGCAGGATCGGCTCTGGTTCCTCGGCCAGGTGCTTGTCGGGCCGGTGGCCCTGGTGACCGACTATGTCCACCAGAACCAGTTCAAGGCCCTGGGCCCCGAGCCCGGCGCCACCCAGCCCCGGAGCCCGCTGCCGAGCGAGGTGCGGGACCCCGAGACCGGCAGGTGGACCGCGGGCCCCGCGGGGTCGACGCCGCCGATCTCCAAGAGCCTGGGCAAGATGAACGAGATCGGCACGCTCTACTGCACGATCGCGGGGATGCTCAACCTGATCGTGATCATCGACGCGGCATTCCCCTCGGCGGGCCGTGGCAAGCGGGGGGGGCGCTGAATGCTGTCGAGCCTGCTCGCCCACGCGCCCGTGGTCGCCCCGACGCTGGCGTGGCGTCCCTTCCTCGACCCGCTCGACCTGCACAGCCGGTGGTTCGTGCTGCTGGTGCCGCTGGCGTTCGGGATCGCGGTGACCTACCGCGCGGTGCGGGTGGCGACCTTCGAGCGGTTCTGGCGGAAGGTGCTGATCCTGACCTTCCAGATCGTGGTCTCGATGGTGCTGCTGGGCATCGCGTCGTACCTGTTCATCCAGGTTGCGGTGCCGATGCTCCTGCCGATGCCCGAGTGAGACGGGTTGTGCTCTGCTCGTGCGGGATTCGATGAGCCCGATCTCAAATCTCGAATCTCAAATCTCAAATCGCCATGCTCCACGGCCCGGCGGAAGCCCAGGCTGGCGCCAGGGCCTCTGACGGAGCTGGTCGAGACGCACACGGAGCCACAGTGATGCGCGTCAGTCGGCGGCGGGGCCCCGCGGGGCGCCATCCTCGCTGATCTTGCCCAACGCCCCGGGCAGCTCGATCCCCGCCTGCCTGGCGAGTTCGTGGACGGGCGGGAGGGTGCCGATCAGGCCGCTGAGGAAATCGGCGGTCGCCCCACGCCCGCCGCCCTTGCCCTCGATCTGCGAGCCGCGGCCCGAGTCCCACACCGTGACCTTGTCGATCTTGAGGTTCTGCACCGCCTTGACCTGCTGGGCGACCAGCTCGGGGAGCTGCTCGATGAGCAGGAGCGTGGGCGCGACCTGCGGGTTCTCGGCGCAGGCCGCCATGAGCTTGCGGTAACCCTCGGCCTTGGCCTCGAGGACCTTCTGCACGCCCTCGGCCTCGGCCATGTACCGGGCGAGGGTGGCGTCGGCCTGGCCGCGGGCCTCGCGGCGGAGCTTCTCGGCCTCGGCCTCGGCGGCGATCTCGATCCGCTGCTTCTCGACCTCCTGCGGGGCCAGCTCGGTCTTGGAGAGCTTGGCCAGCTCCTGCTCGCGCTCGGCGATCAGGATGGCCTCGAAGGCCTTGGCGGCGGCAACATCGGCGCGGCGCTTGGCCTCGGCGCGGATCTCGGCGAGCTTGGCATTGCTCTCGGCGATCTGGGCGTTCGAGGTGTTCTCGCCGTCGACGGCCAGGGCCTCGGCCGAGGCGACCTCGATGCGCTGGGTCTGCTCGGCGCGCTTCCTGGCGGCGATGGTCTCGGCGTTGCGTTCGGCGGTGGCGATCTCGAGGTCGCGCTTGGAGGTCACCTCGCCGGTGACCGCCTGGGCCTCGTAGCCGGCGACCGCGATGCGTCGCTGCTGCTCGGCCTCCTTCTGGCCCTGGTCGGAGAGGGCCTTCTCCTGGGCGACGCGGACATTCCGCTCGCGGACGGCCTTGGCCTCGCCGACCGACCCGTCGCGCTCCTGCTGCGAGACCTCGACCTTGGCGACATTGATCGCCTCGGCTGCGGCCCGCTGGCCGATGGCGACGATGTACCCCGACTCGTCGGTGATGTCGCGGATGTTCACATTGATCAGCTCGAGACCGACCTTGTTGACCTCCTTGGCCACATTCTCGTTGATCAGGCTCATGAACTTCTCGCGGTCCTTGTTGATCTCCTCGATCGTCAGGGTCGCGATGACCAGGCGGAGCTGCCCCAGGATGATGTCCTGGGCCTGCTCGCGGATGGCCTGGGCCGGGAGCCCGAGCAGACGCTCGGCGGCGTTGTTCATGAGGACCGCGTCGGTCGAGATGCCGACCGTGAAGGTCGCCGGGACATTCACGCGGATGTTGTTGAGCGACAGGGCGCCCTCGAGCGGGATGTCGATGACCAGCGGCTCGAGGCTGAGGAAGGCGTAGTCCTGGATGATGGGCCACACCATCAGCCCGCCGCCGTGGTAGCACCGGGCCGACTGCTTGCCCGTCTTGCCGTAGACCACCAGGATCCGGTTCGAGGGGCATCGCTTGAACCGGCTGAGCCAGAACGCCATGACGGCGAAGAACAGGAAGACGACGATTACGCCGAAGATCAACGCGACGGCCCCGGTCGGTAGCCCCCCGGTGGTCGCGAGCACCGAAGTCGGCCACGGGGTGTTCTCAAATCCGGTCATCACCAAGTGCTCCTTCCCTATTCGCCGATGGGCCGCACGCGCAGCGTGTTCGCCGCCGTGTCGACCTCGAAAACGGTGACGCGCGTCCCCGAGGGTAGCGGCTCGTCGCCGTCCTGCACCGCGTCGTACTCGCGGAGTCTATTCTGCACGACGAGCTTGACCCGCCCCTGGCCGTGCCCGACGCCCGGCACCTGCACGCACACGCTGCCGTCGAGGCCGGTCGTGTCGGCCAGCGCGATATTCCCGCTGGACTGGAGCTTGAGCACGAGCTTGCTCGTCGTGACGATGATCCAGCCCGAAACCGACCCGCCCAGGATCGCAAACAGGGACGAGACGCCGAAGCTCAGGTCGAGCATGCGGTAGGCCGCCAGCCCCATCCAGCCGGCGCCCATGAAGAACGCCGAGATCGACTGCAGGCTGATGAGCCGGACCTCGCCGCCGGCGTCGTGACCGTGGACGCCGTCGGTGTCCACATCGAAGTCCAGGTCGCCGGCGGCCTGCATCATGAACAACTGGATGAGAAAGTACAGCGTGCCCATCACCGCCGGGACGGTAAACCAGGCCGCGAGCCCGCCGAGGAATGTGTCCAACATGGGGCCAACCCCCTTCCCTTGAGACTGTCCGAGCCCCGGCGTGAACCAGACGCCGGTCGGAGCGCCCGCCAATATACCGGATCGGGCGCGCCGGTACTGTGTTCGGGAATCGCCCGCCCGGATTGCACCACGCGGCCTCCCCGGGGCCGGGCCGCCCCGCGACGCCAATAATCACCCGTTGTTGCAGCCGAGTCCCCGCCCGATGGCGGGGAGCGGGGGAACCACCGCCGTGGCGTTATCCGCGGCAGGGGCGAAGGGATCGCGGGATCCCGGGCCACTTTCAAGGCCTAGCCCGTCAGCTCACCCCGTAGGCGTGTGAAAGGGCACGACGCCGAGCCCTCCTGCGCCCGCGTGGCGTTCGGGCTCCCGCTCGTGCGATCCGGCGCCGGCGCCGGCACGGTCAGGACCGTGCCGCCCGTTCGCGCGCACGGCGGGAGTCGGACATGTCGTTCAACAAGCCGGAGGCGGGCGCCCCGCGGGGCGGAGTCGCTGCGCGCGGTGCGCAGAACAAGGGCTGGCGTGGGGCGGTGCGTGGGTTAGGGCGTGGGCTGGGGCGTGCGGCGGCCTGGGGCGTGACGACGCCGCCGCGGGCGGCGATCGGAACCTGGTCGCGCCTGCGCCCGGTGCAGCAACTGGTCCTCGGCTTCGCGGTCTACGCGGCGATCGGGACGACGCTGCTGAGCCTGCCGTGGTCCCAGCACGGCCGGGCGGGCGTGGTCGACCACGCCTTCACCGCCGTCAGCGCCCTCTCGACCACGGGCCTGTCGACCCTGAGCGTCTCGGACAGCTACAGCTTCGCGGGCGAGCTCATCGTGCTCTCGCTGATCCAGCTCGGGGGCGTGGGCTTTATGACGATCTCCTCGGTCCTCCTGCTCGCGAGCGGGCGGGGGCTGTCGGGGGCGCGGGTGGGCGTGCTCCAGGCCGGGTTCTCGCTGCCGCGGTACTTCGTGATGCGGCACTTCCTGGTGCATGTGGCGGTGTTCACCGTGCTGTGCGAGGCAATCGGCGCGGGGCTGCTGTGGTGGCGGTTCGCGGCGTTGGGGGTCGAGCACCCGCTCTGGTCGGCGGTGTTCCACTCGGTGTCCGCGTTCGCAACGGCCGGGTTCAGCCTCAACAACGACAGCATGGCGGGGTTCGCCGGCGACTGGCCGGTCAACCTCCTCATCGACGCGCTCGCGTACCTGGGCGGAATCGGGTTCATCGTCGCGCAGGATGTGTGGTACAGCCTGCGCCTGCGGGAGAGGATGCTCACCTTCACCTCCAAGGTGATCCTCGTCATGACCGGCGCGGTCCTGGTCGCGGGGACGGCGCTGCTCTATTTCCTCGAGCCGAGCGTCCGGGGGTTGCCGGCGGGCGATCGCCTGCTCGCCAGCGTCTTTCAGGTGTTGAACGCGTCCTCCACCGCGGGGTTCAACACGATCCCCATCGGGGCCATGTCGGCGGCGGGGCTGGTCGTGCTCATGATCGCCATGCTCATCGGCGCCTCGCCCAGCGGCACCGGCGGCGGGATCAAGACCACCACGGTCTCGGCCATCCTCGCCAACCTCTCGAGCGTGATCCGGGGCCGGGCCTCGACTGTCTGGCTCGGCCACGAGATACCGCTCGCCAGGGTGCTCAGCGCGTTCGCCGCGGCCTCGCTCTACCTCATCGAGTTATGCGCGGGGGTGCTGCTGCTCACCTGCACCGAGGGGCAGCCGTTCCTCGACATCGTGTTCGAAGCCGCCAGCGCGATCGGCACCGTCGGCCTGTCCATGGGCATCACCGGCGACCTGACGACCGCGGGCAAGCTGGTGGTCATCGCCCTGATGTTCGCGGGTCGTTGCGGGCCGCTGACCCTCGGCCTGGCGCTGCTGCGCCCGGACCGGTCCGAGGCCCAACCCCGGCGCGACGACCTGGCGGTGTAGCGCCGGCCGGGGCGCCGCCCGCCCACTCTCTACGCCGCCATGCCCCAGTCATCCGCCCCGTCCTCCCAGGCGTCGTCGTCGTGGGCGTCGGCCCCCCATTGCTCCTTGGGGATATGGCGGTGGTGGATCTGGATCACCCGGGCAAGCTGCTGGGCGAAGAGGTCGGCGAGGGCGTTGAGCATGCCCACATGGTCGTCGCCGAAGCCGGTGCGCCGATCGCGGAAGAGCGTCACCACCGCGAGGCACTCGTCGTCGTGGCGGCAGGCAAAGCACGCGACGGCGTGGCCGTCGAGCCAGTCGGCGTGGTCGCCGAGGCGGTCGAGCAGCGCCCGCTCGCTGCGCATCAGCACGACGCGGTCCTCCTCCTCGAAGCGTTCGGGCATGACGCCGGCGAGGTGCTCGAGCAGGACCTCGGCGGTGTCGCGCGGGCAGTCGTAGTTGACATACGCCCCGAGCGTGTAGTCGCCGGTGGTGTTGGGCAGGAAGATCGCCGCGTTGGTCGGCCCGAGCTTGGCGAGCACGAACTCGAGCACGGTCCGCAGCAGGCTCTCGAGGTCGAGCTCCTGGCGGATCAGGCTGTTGAACTCGGCGGTCATGCCGACATGGGCCATCTGCTCGGTGAGGTTCTGGTA
>CAYJPX010000112.1:10124-11010 GCA_964372195.1 uncultured Phycisphaeraceae bacterium | reverse complement strand
GCGGGTGTCACCCATGTGCCTGATCCAATCTGTCACCCATGTGGCTGTTCGGACACGTGCCCGCCCCCAACCTCACGGCCTCCCCAAAACCCAAACCACCCAAGGCCCAACCCCCACCTCACTCACCCACTCCCGCCCATCCCCCGCCTCCCCCCGCGGCCGCGCCACCTCCACCACCCGCAGCCCCGCCCGCGCGTACGCCTCCCGGTAGCTCTCCTCCGTCCACAGCACATCCTCCACCGGGCGCCGGTCCGGCACATCGAGCATCACGATCCGCACGATGTCCCCGCTCTTGGCCGCCCGGTTCTCCGGGTAGTCCTTCGTCGAGAACGACGCCCACTCGTGCACATAGATCTCCGGCGACGACACGAGGTTCACCACCCGCCCCTGCGGCCCGAGCAGCCCGCCCAGCCCGCGCAGCAGCCCCACCTTCCGCTCCATCGTCGGCACATTGTCGAACGGGAATGCGCAGAACACCAGGTCGAACTCGCGCCCCGCGAGCGCCGAGAAGTCCCCATCCCCCACGAGCAGGTACTCCCCCTCCGGGTCCCGCGCCCGCGCCCGGGCGATCATCTCCGCGGAGATATCGATCCCCACCGCCCCGAACCCCAACCCTTTCAGAAACCGCGTGGACCGCCCCGACCCGCACCCAAAGTCCAGCGCCCGCGTCCCGGTCACATGCATCGCGAAGAGCGACGGCAGGTCCCGGAACGCCAGCCAGTAGGTCCCCGGGAACTCCAGCGACGCGTACGCCTCCGCCCGCTGCCGGTCCTCGTAGGTATTGAACAGCTCACCCATCGCGCCACCCTCCCATCGGCAATGGTACCTCGGCACGATGTGCGATCCCGTGACGCCCCGCCCGCATCTTGAAGGCGGGGCGCTCCGG
>CAYJPX010000112.1:0-10114 GCA_964372195.1 uncultured Phycisphaeraceae bacterium | reverse complement strand
CCCCCCCCCACGACGATCCCTGATACCGTTCCGACATGCCAACCCCCGCCAAACCCACCAGCCAGCCCAACGACAAGCCAAGGAACAGGGCCGACGCGCCCTCCACCCCCTATGCCCCACCCACCGGCGTCGAGACAACCCTCCCCTACGGCCCCTCCAAAGCCCGCGTCAAGGTCAACGCCGACTGGCTCCTCGTCCGCGAGCACGGCGTCCCCGTCGCCGAGGTCTTCTTCGCCAGCTACCAGGCCCCCACACGCTCCCCGCGCTCGCGCCCCATCACCTTCTGCTTCAATGGCGGCCCCGGCGCCGCCTCCGCCTTCCTCCACATCGGCACCGCCGGGCCCATGCGCCTCGCCTTCGGGCCCACCGGCCAGACCCTGCCCCCGCCCGCCAAGCTCGTCGACAACGCCGAGAGCTGGCTGAAGTTCACCGACCTGGTCTTCGTCGACCCCGTCGGCACCGGCCTCTCCCGCACCGTCGCCGAGAGCAAGCTCGAGCAGCAGGGGGTTGACGCCGAGGACGAGAAGGCCGCCAAGCACACCAAGGACCTCCCCGACGCCAAGAAGCCCTTCTACAAGGTCAAGCGCGACATCGATGTGCTCGCCGAGTTCGTCACCCAGTGGCTCAGCAAGTTCAACCGCTGGGAGAGCCCGGTCTCCATCGCCGGCGAGTCCTACGGCGGGTTCCGCGTCGGCAAGCTCGTCCGCGCGTTGCCGGACCGGGGCGTCGCGCTCAACGGCGCGGTGATGGTCTCGCCCGCGATCGACTTCCTCGCGCTCGGCGGCAACGACTACGACCTCTGGCCCTGGATCAACACGCTGCCGACGATGGCCCTGGCGGCCGCCTACCACAAGCGCTCGAGGGGTCGGTTCGCCGGGCTCAAGCCCGACGCCGTGCGCGCCGAGGCCGAGGCGTTCGCCGAGGGCGCGTTGGCCGGGATGCTCATCCGCGGCGACCGCACCCCGCCCGCCGAGCGCAAGAAGGTGCTCAAGGACTTCGCCGACATCACCGGCCTCTCGCCCGAGTTCACCGAGCGGTACGCCGGGCGGGTGCCCATCGAGATCTTCGCCCGCGAGCTGCTGCGCGACCAGGGCCTGATCTGCGGGCTCTACGACGCCGCCGTCACCGGGCCCAACGCGTTCCCCGACCGCGAGGGCATGCCCAACCCCGACCCGACGCTCGCGGGCATCATGGCGGCGTTCACCGCCGGCATCAATTCGCTGCTCCGCGGGCAGCTCGGCCTCACCACCGACCGCGAGTACCTGCTCCTGGGCTGGGAGGTCAACGAGTGGTGGCAAGACGACCGCATGCAGGGCTTCTGGCAGAGGCAGCTCGACTGCGCCGACGACATGCGCTACGGGCTGGCCACCAACCCTGCCCTCAAGCTCCTCATCTGCCACGGCCGGTACGACCTGGTCACCGCGTACTTCTCGAGCGAGCGGTCGGTCTCGATGCTCCGGCTCCCCGAGACCCTGCGCCGGCAGGTGACGCTCAAGAACTACGACGGCGGGCACATGTTCTACTCGTGGGACAGGTCGCGGAAGGCGCTGGTCAAGGACATCGCCGCCGCTGTTGCGTGAGTCGGTGTGGCGGGCCTGTTCCGGGCTTGGCGCGAAGGGCGTGCCAGGCGCCGAAACCGCCCGGCCCGCTTCCCCACTAACCCCCGACCGCGACCGCGAGGCGGCGGTCGCTGCTCACCTACGCCGCACCCAGACCCGGAGACCCCCATGCGCCGCACGCTTCACCGCTCGCTCACCATCCTCGCGCTCCTCGGCGCGGGCGTCCCGCACCTGGCCGCCCAGCCGGCCGCCCAGCCTGCCAGCCAGCCCACGGCGCTCGAGGTCGCCCGCCCAGTCGCCGCCACGCTGGCCACGGGGGAGCCCGATACCTATACCCTCCAGCTCGACGCGGACGCCTTTGTTTTCGGGGCCGCGGATCAGCTCACCGTCGATGTCGTGGTCACGGTCTTTGACCAGGCCGGCGAGCAGGTCGGCCGCTTCGACGAGCCCGCCCGCGGCCCCGAGGTCTTCAGCTTCACGACCAAGACCGCCGGCGAGTACCGCATCGAGGTCGCCCCGTTCGAGAGCGAGGCCGGCGACTACGAGATCAACATCCGGCTCGCCGAGCCCGTCGCTACCGACCCGGCCCGGCGCATCGACCAGCTCATGATCGCCTACGACGACTCGCACACCCCCGGCGGTGTCGTCGGCGTCGTCCAGGGCGGTGAGCTCGTCTTCGCCAAGGCCTACGGCAGCGCGAACCTCACCCACGCCATCCCCTTCGAGGTCGACACCCGGACCAACATCGGCTCGACCTCCAAGCAGTTCACCGCCTACGCCATCCTGCTCCTCGCCCAGCGGGGCAAGCTCGACCTCGACGACGATGTCCGCGACTATCTCCCCGAGCTGCCCGACCTTGGCAAAGCCGTCACCCTCCGCCACCTGCTCACCCACACCAGCGGCTACCGCGAGTTCCTGAACACCGTCCTCCTCACCGGCCGGCGGCTCGACCGGGGAGACCACATCGACCGCGCCGAGATCATCGCCCTCGTCCAACGCCAGCCCGAGCTGCAGAACGAGCCGGGCGCAGAGTGGAACTACAACAACACCGCGTTCGCCCTGCTCTCGATGATCGTCGAACGCGTCGGCGGCGAGCCGTTCCCCGACTGGATGAGGCACAATGTCTTCGAGCCCCTCGGCATGCACGACACCTCTATCCGGGGCGACGCCCAGACCATCGTCGAGCGCAGCGCCCAGGGCTATGCGCGCGATGACGAGGGCCGGTGGCGCAACGCCGCCGACCTCGGCGCCTCCATGGGCGCCGGCGGCATCTACACCACCATCCCCGACCTCGCCAAGTGGGTCAAGAACTACAAGACCGGCGAGCTCGGCGGGCACGAGATCTTTGAGCAGATGGCGACCCCCTACACCCTCACCAGCGGCAAGGACACCGGCTACGGGTTCGGACTCTTCATCGACGAGTTCCGCGGCCTTCGGCGCATCCACCACGGCGGGGCCGATACCGCCCACCGCTCGCAGGTCGCGTACTTCCCCGACATCGACGCCGCCGTCATCACCCAGAGCAACAGCGCCCACTTCGACGGGGGCATCGCCAACGCGGTCGCGTCGGCGTTCTTCGCCGAGCACCTCGAGGCCCCCGCCGACGGGGCGACCACCGAGGGCGGCGCCGACGCCTTCGACCCGGCGGGGTTCGACCCTGGGGTCTTTGACGCTTTCGCCGGACGATACGAGTTGGAGGAGGTCCCGGGGTTCATCCTGGAGTTCACCCGCGAGGGCGACAAGTTCTTCACCCAGGCCACCGGCCAGCCCAAGGTCGAGATGGTGCCCACCGGCCCGGACTCGTTCAAGCTCCTGGTCGTCGAGGCCGGTGTCACCTTCCACGCCGAGCCCGACGGCAGCGTCAAGACCATCACCCTCCACCAGAACGGCGACCACGCCGCCAGCCGCGTGGAAGGCGAGCCCGAGCAGGTCGACCTGAGCATCTACGAGGGCCGCTACTACTCCGAGGAGCTGGAGACCTTCTACCAGCTCAGCGTCGTCGACGGCCAACTCACGCTCAACCAGCGACGCTTCCCCGAGCCGGTGAAGCTCACGCATACCAAGGGGCACCACTTCACCGGCGCGATGGCCGTCGGAGAGGCCAGCTTCGAGGTGGATGGCGAGGGCAGGGTCACGGCGCTCCTGGTCGGCAACGGCCGCGTCCGGGGGATCCGCTTCGAGCCCGTGGACTGAGCGTGCGACGATGCGGACGCCGCGCCCTGCGCGGCGCTGCCGGCGTGCCTACATCGACTGTTCGAGCGTGAACCCGATCCGCAGCCTGACCTGCCAGTGGGCGAGCTTCTGGTCTTCGATGTGCCCCCGCGTCTCGACGACCTCGCACCAGCGCATGTGCTTGACCGTCTGGGCCGCGACCTCGATCGCCCGCTTGACGGCGGCATCGCTCGACTCGCTGCTCGATCCCACGACCTCGATCACCTTGTAGACATGGTCGGCCATCGCGTGCTCCCGCTTGGTTGTTGCGCCGGTGCGTTCGGGGCACGATAGGCCGTGCGCCGGCGTGCCGATCGCGCGGCGCCGGGGCCCGCCGGATTCTCACGGGCCGCCGCAGCCGACGCCCACCACCAACCGACACCCCGGCCAACGCCCCGGCCGCGGGCGGGCTCCCGTCCTCGCCCGCCCGCCGCTCGCCCCCGGCGTCGCCTCCCTCCCTCTCCCTCGATGCGGGGTGCGCTACTCGAGCACCCGGATATCCCGCTCCGCGCACATGTCCCTGAGCACCTTCGGCCACACCGTCACGCTCACCTCGCCGAGGTGCGCCTTGCGCAGCAGGTACATCATCACCCGCGACTGGCCGATCCCGCCGCCGATGGAGAGCGGGATCTGGTCGTTCAGGATCATCTTGTGGTAGGGCAGCTTGAGGAAGTCCTCCTGCCCGGTCATCTTGAGCTGGAGCTTGAGGGTGTCCTTGGTCACACGGATGCCCATGGACGACAGCTCGTGGCGCCGGTGGGTGACGGGGTTCCAGACGAGGATGTCGCCGTTGAGCCCGTGCATGGGGCGGCCGTCCTTGCTGGTGGTCTCGGTGACCCAGTCGTCGTAGTCGGCGGCCCGCATCTCGTGCGGGTAGCCGTCCCCGAGTGTCCAGCCGATGCCGTAGATAAACACCGCCGGGTGGTCCTGAAGGATGGCGGTCTCCCGCTGCTTGCGTGGCTTGTCGGGGAATCGAGCGAGGAGGTCCTCGGCGTGGATGAAGGTCAGCTCGCTGGGCAGCTCGGGGTACTTGTCGGTGCGGAGCTCGGGGTACTTGGCGAGCAGGTGGGTCTCGGCGCCCTTGAGCACCTTCCAGATCTTCCGCACGACGCGGGTGAGGAACTCGAGGTTCCGGTCTTCGGGCCGGATCGCCAGCTCCCAGTCCCACTGGTCGACATAGGCGCTGTGGTCGTGGTCGAGGAAGTAGTCCTTTCGGACGGCCCGCATGTCGGTGCAGAGCCCCTCGCCGGGCTTCATGCCGAACTGCTGGAGGGCGAAGCGCTTCCACTTGGTCGCCGCCTGGACGACCTGGGCGTCGATGGGGTGCTTGTCGTAGTCGTTGGCGATGTGGAACTCGATGGGCGTGCGCGAGCCGTCGCGGTCGAGGTAGTCGTTCATGCCGCTGTTGCGGTCGACGATGAGGGGGCACTGGACCATGATGAGCCCGAGCTCGCGGCAGAGGTGGTCCTCGATGTAGCGTTTGGCGTCGTAGAGCGCGAGCTGGGTCTCGCGAGGATCGAGCAGCGGCCTGTAGTCGGTGGGGAGGACCTTCTTGAGCTGGCTGTAGTCGCCGATCCCCGGGCCGGCCAGGTCGGCCTGCTTGCTGCTGCTGACGGTCCTGCTGGTCTTGGTCGCCATCGCGGGCACTCCTTGTGGTGCGCCCGGCGGCCGACCGATCGGCGCCCGCCGGGAGCCGTGGTGCGTGGTTGCGTTGACGCCTTCAGCGTAGGCGGACGGCGCGTGCCGGTCCTCGCCCGGTTCGGTCGCGAATCGTCTACCTGCGGGTGCGGCTCTGGTGCGCGGGGGGGGGGGTGCGGCTACTCGGCGATGATGTACGAGATGAACGCCATGTCGGCCTCCCCTTCCTCGCTGGGGGCGAACTGTCCATCCCCCTCGCCGTCTTCCTCACCCTCCCAATAGACGGTGGTCTTGGCGAAGCCCGCGTCGATCAGGCAGTCGCGGACCTCGGGCAGGGTGTAGTGGCGCCAGTGGTACTCGAACGCCCGCTTCATCTTGGTCCCGTCCTTGAACTTGAAGTGGATGTAGCAGAGCATCGCGCCGGTGATGGGGTTGTAGCGGTGCTGGTCCCAGACATAGGTGAAGCCGTCCATCTCTCGTTCTTCCTCGACCTCGGTGAGGGCGTCCGACCCGCCGTAGTGGTCGAGGATGAACACGCCGTCCTTGCCGAGCGACTTGCGGACCGAGCGGAAGTACTCGACCAGCCCGGCGCGGGTGGTGAAGACCCAGTAGCTGAAGTTCATGGCCAGGACGGCGTCGGCGCCACTGCCCTCGGGCCCGGTGTCGCGGACATCGCGCTGGAGCAGCGTGACCCGCGACCGCTCCTTGTCGGTGAGCGACGAGAGGTTGTGCTCCCGTGCCCACTCGAGGGTCTCCTCGCAGAGGTCGACGCCGATGGCCTTGTTCCCGGGCCGACGCCGTACCCACTCGCAGGCCGAGTTGGCGGTCCCGCAGAAGTCCTCGCGGATGGTGACGGCCTTGCGGCCCCGGATCGCCTCGAAGGCCTCGTCGACGAAGTCGATCTCGGCCTCGACATTCTGGACGCTCTGGCCGTAGAGCACATGCCGGTCCGCGGTGGCGGCGGTGAGCTTGGCCTTGGGCTTGCGTTTCTTCTTGGGTCTTGCCATGGGGCGGGAGTGTAGCGGCGGGGATCGGCCCGGGCGGGCCGCCCGCGCGGCCAGGAATGGCCGGGACCCCCGGGCGTATACTCGGTGCAGTCCCGCGAGGAGGATCCGCACGATGCGCATGACGATGGTTGGAACGGGCTATGTCGGTCTGGTGACCGGCGTGTGCTTCTCGAACACCGGCGTGGATGTCACCTGCCTGGATGTCGACGAGGGCAAGATCGCCAAGCTCCGCGAGGGTGTGTGCCCCATCTACGAGCCGGGGCTGACCGAGCTGATGACCCGCAACGCCGCCGCCGGACGCCTCCGCTACACCACAGACAAGGCCGAGGCCTACCGCGACGCGGAGATGATTTTCGTCTGCGTGGGGACGCCGACGGGCGAGGACGGGCAGACCAACCTCTCGTTCGTGCTGGGGGCGGCCGACGACATCGCCCAGACGCTCCTCGAGCTGGGGCCCCGCCAGAAGCCCAAGGTCATCGTGATGAAGTCGACCGTGCCCGTCGGCACCACGCTCCTGGTCAAGGAGCGGATCCGCCAGCGGGTCGGGCCGGGGATCCCCTTTGCCGTGGCGGACAACCCCGAGTTCCTCAAAGAGGGCGACGCGGTGAGCGACTTCAACAAGCCCGACCGGGTGGTGGTCGGGGTCGAGGAGGCGTGGGTGGGCGAGCTGTTCCGCGATGTGTACGACCCCTTCGTCCGTAACGGTCACCCGATCTACATCATGGATGTGCTCAGCTCGGAGATGGTCAAGTACGCCTCGAACAACTTCCTCGCCACCAAGATCAGCTTCATCAACGAGATGGCCAACCTCTGCGAGCGGTACGGCGCCAACATCAACCGCGTCCGCGAGGGGATGTGCGCCGACAGCCGGATCGGGCACCAGTTCCTCTACCCCGGGCTCGGCTACGGCGGGTCGTGCTTCCCCAAGGACACCACCGCGTGCATCATGATGGGTGACAACTCGGGCCTGGATATGATGCTCTCCCGGGCGGTCCACGAGGTCAACCAGAAGCAGCGCGACCGGTTCTTCGACAAGATCGCCGACTACTTCGCCGGGCGCGGCGGCCTGTCGGGCAAGCGCCTGGCGTTCTGGGGCATGGCGTTCAAGCCCCGCACCGACGACATCCGCGAGGCGCCGGCCCTGACGCTGGCGGGCAAGGCCCTCGAGCGCGGGGCGGTGTGCGTGGGCTACGACCCCGTCGCCGCGGCGAATGTGCGGCGGGAGTGGGGCGACAAGATCGCGATCGCCGACTCGATCTACGCCGCCGCCAAGGGGGCCGACGCGGTGGTCATCAGCACCGACTGGGACGAGTTCAAGAGCCCCGACTTCGGGCGCCTCGCCGAGACGATGTCCGGGCGGGCGATCTTCGACGGCCGGAACCTCTACCGGCGTCAGGACATGGCCAAGCTCGGGTTCGACTACATCTCCGTGGGCCGTGCGCCCGTGCTCGGTTCCAACGGGTAGCGCCGACCCATCCAGCGCGGAGATCGCCCCCATGCCCCAGCGGTTCTTCGATCTCTATCAGCGCAAACGCGTCATCAACATCAACGCCAACATCATGGCCGGCGGCCTGCTCGCGGTGCTCATCGCCAAGCACCCGGTCCACCTCATCGGCAACGCGCTCGAGGACACCCACCCCAACCTCATCCCCCTCGCCGCCGGCGCTGTCGACATGGTCGTCGATGTGCTCCTCTACTACGCCCTCCACTGGCTCGCCAACCACTGGAGCCCACCCTGGAAGCGCTCCCACCGCACCGGGCCCAAACGCTCGTTCTTTCGCGACGCGTCGCTCATCCAGTTCGAACGCGCCATCCTCTCGCCCATCTACTACCTCATCGCCATGGGCCTGATGTGGTACCTCCACCAGATCCACAAGATCGATCCGGGCTGGGCGTTTTTCTTCGCCTTTGCTTTGGGCCTGCTCGTCACGCGTGTGATTCACACGATCTGGGGCCTCAAGTCTGGACGGTTCGTCGATTTGCCGGACGGGGAGGTGGAAGACAAAGGATGAAGGATGAAGGCGGAAGGATGAACCGATCCCCGCTACGGTCCTTCATCCTTCATCCTTCATCCTTCTGCCTTCCCCTATCCCACTTCCATCATGCGTCGGATCGTCGACGGGCTCTCGGCCGAGCCGGTCCGGGTGCTCAGGAGCACCGCCTGGCACACCGCCAGCACCGCGGCGTGGTCCATCGGCGCCTCGTCGGGGATGGCGGGGTCCATGAGCCGGGTGATCGCCTCGGCGATCGTGGTGACGGACTGGGGCAGCTCGGGCGTCTCGCCGCGGCGTTTGGTCTGGCGCGAGGCGTCGACGCGCTGGCCCTCGGGGTTGATCCACTCGAAGCCATCGTCATAGACGCGGAGACGCCCGCCCGATCCGAGCATCGTGATATTGCGTGACCAGCGGGCGGACTGGTCGCTGGCGAGGATCGCGGCGGCACGCCCGTCGGCGAAGCGGAGGTTGGCCGTGATGTCCCCGTGGGTCTCGCGGAGGGTCTCGCCCGGCAGGGGGATGAGCGTGGTGCGCTCGGGCGGGGCGTAGGCGGCGTCGACGCTCTCGGGCTCTCCCATGAGCCACACGAGCACCTCGACGGCGCTGAACAGCCTCGCGCCGAGCGAACCCTCGTCGGGGCGGCAGCAGGCTTCGACCTGGAGCGTGCGCGCGCGACCGAACATCTCGAGGACCTCGGCGGCGTCGCGGAAGGCGCGCCCCGTGCGGGCGAGGGGGACAAAGTGCGCCGCATCGACCGCGGTCGTGCCCCCCGCGCTCGTGGCCGACCAGGGGCCGACCAGCTCGAGCGCGCTGGCGGGGAGCGGCTCGAGCGTGACGACCCGGACGCCGCGTTGCCTGGCGGCCAGGACGGCCGCCGCGTCGCTGGGGTGGCTCGCGGTGCCGAAGTCCCCAGCCGAGGCGATGACGATCAGATCGCACTGCCCTTCGGTGAGCGCCGAACGGAGGTCGTCGACGACTGGGCACTCGAACACGCCGGCGACGGCGCTGGACCGACCCTTGGTGGCGCATCCGGCGCCGATGACCGCGAAGCCCGCCCGGGCCGCCACAGCGCGCACGATCTCGGCACGGTCGAGCTCGGCCCAGACGATCGCCTTGTGCCCGGCGGGTGCGGTCATTGATCGCATGGTACAGCGCCGAGGCCGCCCGCGCCGGGTGTCAATCCGGCAGCCCGGGTGCCGACTTGACCGGGCGGTTGAGGCGGCGCCCGGTGGCGCCGGGCGCCGGCGAGCGGGGGCGCCCCGGCACGCCGATTGCCGAGGGGCGGGGCGTCGGGGGATGGGCCCCCGACCGACTGTGAAAGGAGGTTTGTCATGTCCACCACTTTGCTTCGTCGGGACCCGCTGGCTGGCATCCCCGCCCTGGACCGCTTGTTCGGCTCGATGCTGACCGAGCCGGTGTTCAACGGCCTCGGGCTGGAGGAGGGCACCCTGCCCCTGGATATCTCCGAAACCGACACGGAGGTGATCGTGCGTGCCTCGGTGCCGGGCTTCACCCGCGAGCAGATCGAGGTCGAGGTGCACGATGATGTGCTGACACTCAAGGCGACCAAGGAGGACCAGACCGAGGAGCGGGGCGAGCGGTACTACCGCAAGGAGCGCCGCGTCGGGTCGGTCAGCCGACGGATCGCGCTGCCGAGCGTCGTGCACGACGCCGATGCGCATGCGGATCTCAGGTACGGCGGGGT
>CAYJPX010000111.1:0-11155 GCA_964372195.1 uncultured Phycisphaeraceae bacterium | reverse complement strand
GTGCGGGGGCGGGCGGGCAGTCGCCGGGGTGATCGGGGGGGCGCCCCGGGGGCGTGGCTCGGCCCGGAAATAGGCTCGGGTCGCACCTGGGGAGAGACTTATCGAGGGTCGGCGGCTACCGTATTGGCCCCCCGGTGGGGGCGGGCGCGCGGTGGTTGTCGCGGCGGCCCGGGGAGCTGTTTTCAGTGGTATCGCCGGCCCGCAGCGCCGGGTGGTTCGGGAACCTGTGAGGGCCCAAGCGTGAAGATCAAGACCGACGAAATCGCCAGCGTGATCAGGCAGGAGATCGAGCAGTTCTCGGCGGAGCTCGAGGTGTCCGAGGTCGGGCGCGTGGTCGAGGTCGGCGATGGCATCGCGCGGATCTACGGCCTGTCGAAGGCGATGGCCGGCGAGCTGGTCGAGTTCCAGTCGAGCGAGGGCGCGGTGATGGGCCAGGTGATGAACCTGGAGGAGGACACCGTCGGCTGCGTGATCTACGGGAACTACCTGTCGGTCAAGGAGGGCGACATCGTCAAGAGCACCGGGCGTCTGCTCGAGGTGCCGGTGGGCGAGGCGATGCTGGGTCGGGTGGTGAACCCGCTGGGCGAGCCGCTGGACGACGGGCCGGCGATCGAGGGGACCCAGAGCGCGAAGGTGGACATCATCGCGCCGGGCATCGCCGAGCGGCAGCCGGTGCACGAGCCGCTGCAGACGGGGATCAAGGCGATCGACGCGATGATCCCGATCGGGCGCGGGCAGCGGGAGCTGATCATCGGCGACCGCAAGACGGGCAAGACCGCCGTCGCGATCGACACCATCATCAACCAGAAGCAGTACTGGGGCACGAAGGACGCGGTGGTCTGCATCTATGTGGCGGTGGGGCAGAAGGAGTCGACGGTCGCGGGTGTGGTGCAGACGCTCAAGAAGCACGGGGCGATGGACTACACGATCGTGGTGAACGCGGCGAGCTCGGACCCGGCGCCGATGCAGTACATCGCGCCGTACTCGGGCTGCGCGATGGGCGAGTACTTCATGTGGCAGGGCAAGAACCCCGGCGCGACGCTCTCCAGCGGCAAGCCGATGCCCAAGCACGCGCTGTGCATCTACGACGACCTCTCGAAGCAGGCGGTGGCGTACCGCCAGCTCTCGCTCCTGCTCCGGCGTCCGCCCGGTCGCGAGGCGTACCCGGGCGATGTGTTCTACCTGCACAGCCGGCTGCTGGAGCGGGCGACCAAGCTGTCGGACGACAACGGCGCGGGCTCGCTGACGGCGCTGCCGGTCATCGAGACGCAGGAGGGCGATGTCTCGGCGTACATCCCGACGAATGTGATCTCGATCACCGACGGGCAGATCTACCTCGAGCCCGAGCTCTTCTTCTCCGGCGTGCGCCCGGCGATCAATGTGGGTATCTCGGTCAGCCGCGTGGGCGGGGCCGCGCAGGTGAAGGCGATGAAGAAGATCGCCGGCTCGCTGCGCCTGGACCTGGCGGCGTACCGCGAGCTGGAGGCGTTCGCCCAGCTTGGCACCGAGCTCGACGCGTCGACGCAGCGGCAGCTCGACCGCGGGGCGTGCATGGTGGAGCTGCTCAAGCAGCCGCAGTATGTGCCCCAGCATGTCGCCGACCAGGTGGTCTCGATCTACGCGGGGACCAAGGGCTTCCTCGACGATGTGGCGGCGGCGAAGGTGCCGGCGTTCGAGAAGGCGATGCTGGCGTACTTCCAGACCAGCGGCAAGCCGGTGTGGGACGAGATCAACCAGAAGCGTGCGCTCGACGGCGAGCTCGAGCAGAAGCTCGCCGACGCGATCCGGGCGTTCAAGCGCGGCTGGAAGGGCTGAGCCTCTCTCGCAGGTTCGACACTCCGGATGGGTCGCCCTCGGCGGCCCATCAGTCTTTTTGCGAACCGTCGGGCCCGGGCGTCACGACCGCCGGAAGGCGAACGCGACCTGCGAGCCGTAGACGGGGTAGGTCTGGCGGAGCCGGTAGGCGCGGAAGCCGCGTCCGGCGAGCCACGGCTGGTCGAGCATGCACCGGACGAGGTCGGGCAGGAACGGGGCGTCGGTCGAGCGGTGGCCCTCCGGGCCGGGGGCGAGCTCGTCGACCCGCTCGTGCAGGTGGAGTCGGTCGAACTCGCGGGAGGGGTCGAAGAGGGGCGAGGTGCCGCGCATGGCGGTGTCGTACATGACCAGCCGCGGCGCGTCGCCATCGAACAGGCCCTCCTCGACGAGCAGGTCGTAGAGCAGGAGCTTGCAGGGGACCGAGACCAGCTGGCCCACTCCGCACCAGGGCGAGCGCCCGGCGGGATCGGTCTGGATCGCCCCGGGCTCGAACCCGATCATGCCGTAGCTCACGGCGCTGCGGGTGCCCAGGACATCGGCCTCGATACGGGTCTGCACGGCCCCGTCGCTCGAGACGATCCGCGGGCGCACCCAGGGTGAGCCCCCCGGCGCGCGTGCGGCGCCGAGCGCCTCCCCCCAGTCCTCGGAGACCACCCGCACGCCCGAGATCGCCTCCCGGCTCCCGGTCTTCGGGTCGACCTGCCACGCCCCGATCACGATCGGCGGGCCGGGACGCAGGCGCCGGAGGCTGATACACCCGTCGGCCCAGGTCTGGTCGAGCCGCCCGGGCGTCTGGGCGCGGGAGATCACGGTGACCTGTATGGAGACCTCGGCGAAGAGGCCGTGGAGCTGGCTCATGCCACGGAAGGCGCTCTGCTTCTGGGCGGCCTCGGCCTTCGCGCCCAGGTCGGGGTGGAGCGAGCCGATGAGCACATTCATGGTGGACTGGTCGCCGAACTCGGCCCGGACAAACCGCTCGAACTCGTCCACGGCGGCGCCGGCTGGGTGGGCGGTCGTGGTGCCGCGTTCGGCGGCGGCCTGCACGACGCGTCGGAGGGCCGCTGGGCTGGGGCACTTGTAGGCGAACTCCAGGGCGTCCTCGAGCTGGCAGCAGGCGACGATGCGGCTGGAGACATCCTTATTGACGCCGAAGCGGCGGCCGACCTCCAGGGGTCGGAGCCCCGGGGTGTAGCCGATCACCAGGCGCAGTGCGTCGCGGAGGCGGAGGGCTACCTCTCTGAGGGCGCCCAGGCGGTCCTTGAATTCGGCTTCTGATTGGATATCCAGCACGACCGGTGAGGATATCGTGGGGCCTGGCTGATTTTCGTATTGCGAACGCATTACGAGGATGATACGCTATTCGTGACCGCCACACAAGCGGCAACATGTCGAGCCGCACGATTCACGCAACGACGAGAGCAAGGAGAACGCCATGAGCCCACGCACCCTGATCCTCACTGTGTTGGCTGCCGGCACGATCGCCGGCGCCCAGGCGGCCGCCCAGACCCGCGCGGCGATCGGTTCGAACAACACCACCTCGGTCGACATCGTCGATCTGGTCGCGGGCACGGTGGTGGACAGCTTCACCCACACCGCCCAGACCGACTCGTTGAGTTTCTCGCCGGACGGGTCGATGCTGTACGCTTGCGGGGGCGGCGCGTTGTCGGTGTTCGACGCCTCGGACGGCACGGTGCTCGCGAACCTGGCGGTGGGCGGTTCGACGGGTGACTGCCTCGCACACCCGGACGGGAGCGTCGTCTACATCGCGCAGGCGGGCGACCAGGCGGTCAAGGTGTTCGATCCCTCGACCTACACCTTCGTGCAGACCCTCGACATGCCGAGCAACGCCATCGAGCTGCGGCTCTCCGCGGACGCCTCGACGCTGTATGTCGGCACCGCGTTCTTCGGCACATGGTCTTCCGAGATTGTCCTGGTCGATACGGCGACCATGAGCATCGCCGACATCATCGACCTGCCCAGCCTGAGCTTTGAGTTCGCCATCTCGCCGGACGGCACAACGCTGTACTCCACCGAGGAGTTCGACAACAAGCTCGCGATCGTGGACCTCACGACCAATACCGTCACGGGCACCGTGACGATGCCTGGCGGTCCGCGGGAGGTCCTCTTCAGCCCGGACGGCTCGACCGCGTATGTCGCCAACGCGTATGTCGGTCAGGTCGTGGTGATGGATGTCGCGACCGGGACCATCGCCGATTCGTGGGGCGGCATGGGCTCGCCCTACGGGATGAACCTCTCGGACGACGGCCAGACCCTCTATGTGAATGACTACGGCGGCGGTCTGGTGCGGCTCGTCGATACGACGACCGGTGCGGTGACCACTTCGATCCCGGTGAGCAGCAGGCCCTACCCGATCGCGTTCTTCCCGTCGGCCCCGTCGTGCGACGCGGACTTCAACGGCGACGGCACCGTCAACACCATCGATGTGCTGGCGTTCCTCAACGCGTGGTCGGCGGGCGACCCGTCCGCGGACTTCAACGGCGACGGCACGGTGAACACGCTGGATGTGCTCGCGTTCCTGAACGCCTGGTCCGTGGGCTGCTGAGCCCGCGGGAGCCGGGCGGGGCCGAACAGATCGCGGCCACGACGCGGGGCCGGTGCATACTCCGGGTGCTACCCTTCCGTACGCGCGCACCCCGGCGCGAGAGGAGGGTCCCCGCCATGAAACCCGTCAAAGTCCTGATCGGCTTGGCAGTGCTGCTCGTGGTGTTGGTGCTCGGGGGTGTCCTGGTCGGGTTCGTGATGATCGACGGCCTGGCGCGCAGGGGTGTCGAGCGGGGCGGGACCTACGCCCTGGGCGTCCCGACCGAGCTGGCGTCGGCCGATGTGGGCGTCTTCGGCGGCACCGTGTCGCTCTCGAAGCTGCGCATCGCCAACCCCGAGGGGTTCAAGGGCGATGCGTTCCTCACGCTCGGCGACGGGGGCCTGGCGGTCTCGCTCGGCACCCTGCGACAGGATGTGGTGGAGGTCCCCAGCCTGTCGCTCACCGATATCGACCTGCACCTGGAGCGCGCGGGGGAGAAGGCGAACTACCAGGTCATCCTCGATAACCTGAAGCGGTTCGAGTCGGGCGACGCCCCGCCGCCGGAGGAGGGCGAGGGGGGCAAGCGGTTCATTATCCGGAAGGTCGAGATCCGTGATGTGGCGGCGCACATCCAGCTCATCCCGCTCGGGGGCGAGATGAGCACGATCGAGGTCGTCGTGCCCGAGGTCGTGCTGACCGATGTCGGGGCCGACAAGCCGCTCAAGATGGGCGAGGTGATGAATGTGGTCACCCAGGCGCTGCTCTCGACCATCGCGGCCAACGCCAACGGAGCGCTGCCCGAGGACCTCGCGCGCGAGCTCACCAGCCGGCTCGGCCAGCTCGATGCGCTCGGCGCCCAGGGCATCGGCATCGCGGCCGACTTCGGCGAGGGGCTGGAGAAGGTCGCCGGTGACCTCGAAGACCTGCAGGGCCAGATCAAGGGGATCGGCGAGGGCCTCGAGGGTGCGGGTGATCAACTCCGCGGCTTGCTCGGCGGCGACAAAAAGAAGGACGGCGGTGGCTGACGGCAGACCGGCCGCACCGCTGCCCGCCCGCCGCCGCTCGGCGTGGCGTCAAACCGCCCAGCCGACGCGGCACGCCGCGATTATCGGTCGGGCGGATTTGTCTGGTGTTGGCGGCGGGGACTCGGTAGGATTCGACTCGAAGGCGGACCGAGATCGCGAGAAGAGGGAGAGAGCCATGCATCGAGCAGCGTTGGTGTCGTTGGGTTGTGCTGTGGGTGTGGCGGTCTCGGGCGCCTCGGCGCAGACGATCGACCCCTACTACGAGTGCGCGTACACCTTTCAGGACTTGGGGAGCCCCGCGGCGGTGCCGGCGAACCTGGGGGGGCTGGTGTTCAAGGCGGGCGACCCGGACATGCTGATCATCGGCGGCGCGGCCAACGGCGGCGCTGGGGCGCTGTACGAGGTGCCGGTGGTGCGCGACGCCGGCGGGCACATCACGGGGTTCGGCGGGGCGGGGGTGTTCTTCGCCGAAGCGCCGAACATCGACGGCGGGCTGTGCTACGGGCCCGACGGTGTGCTGTTCTTCAGCCGGTATAGCATGAACCATGTCGGGCAGCTCAAGCCGGGCTCGACGGTGTCGGACAAGGACATCGACCTGAACGCGCTGGGGTTCAGCGGGTCGGTGGGGGCGTTCATGTTTGTGCCGCCGGGGTTCGCGGGCGAGGGCCGGTTCAAGATCCTGCCGTACAACTCGAGCCGGTGGCACGACGCGGTGGTGACGCCGGACGGGACGGGGACCTTTGACATCTCCGGGCCGATGGCGGACATCTTCCTGGGGGGAGGTCCCGAGGGGATCGTGTATGTGGAGGCGGGGGCTTCGCTCTTCCCGGAGGAGTCGGTGCTCGTGAGTGAGTACAGCCTGGGGCGGATCGTGTCGTACCAGGTGGACGGCAACGGGGACGCGATCGAGAGTTCGCGGCGGATCTTCCTGACGGGGCTGAGCGGGGCCGAGGGTGGCACGCGCGACCCGCTGACGGGGGACTTCCTGTTCTCGACCTTCGGGGGCGGGAACCGGGTGCTGATCGTGACGGGGTTTGATCCGAACTGCGATGCGAACTACAACGCGGACTGCGCGATCAACACGCTGGATGTACTGGACTTCCTGAACGACTGGGCGTCGGGCAACCCGAGGGCGGACTTCAACGACGACGGGCATGTGAACACGCTGGATGTGCTGGCGTTCTTGAATGCGTGGTCGGCGGGGTGCTGATCGCTGGGTAGGGGTCAGTCGAGTTCTTGGATCCGGAGGTTGCGCCAGCGGACCTGGAGGGGGTCGGTGCGCCCGCCGACGCCGTGGACCTGGAGGCCGAGGAAGCCGGCGGGGACGAGTTCGTCGTGGAGGTCGGCGACGGGGATGCCGTTGATGAGGGTGCGGAGGCGTGGGCCGACGGCCTCGACGCGGTAGTGGTTCCACCCGCCGGGGACGAACGCGCTATGTGCGGCCTGCTCGGGTGTGGGCTGGGCGAGCCAGCCGCGGCCGCCCTCGTCGTAGATGCCGCCGGAGAAGCCGCGGTTGGTGGGGTCGATCTCGACCTGGTAGCCGTGGACCTGGCCATCTTGGTAGTCGGGGGTAGAGGCCGAGCGGATCTGCATGCCGCTGTTGAGTTCGGGATCCACCTTGACCTCGAACTCGAGGATGAAGTCGGCGTAGTCGCGTGTGGTGCAGAGGAAGGAGTTGGCGGTGTTGGGGCGGGTCTCGCCGAGGATGCAGTTGTCTTCGACGGCGTAGTGGGCGTCGCCGCCGCGTTGGGTGAAGTTGTCGAGGGATGTGCCGTCGAAGAGGGGGGTCCAGGCGGGCTCGGGCTCGCGGGTGAGGCGCTGGGGTTTCTGGTGTTCGGAATGGGCGCAGCCGGCGAGGGCGAGGAGGGCGGTGAGGAGCGTGGCGGCGGCGGGGGTCTTCATGGTGGGGAGGATAGCGGAAGGATGAAGGATGAAGGATGAAGGATGAAGGCAGAAGTCCGGGGGGCTTAGGGGATGTCGAGGAGTTCGGGCTCGGTCCAGGGTGTCGGGCGGTCGGCGGTCTCGCGGCGGATGCGGGCGATGGTGCGCGGGTGGACCGGGTCGGCGGTGTTGCCGAAGCCGCGGCGGATGTAGGTGAGCAGGCTGGCGATCTGCTCGTCGTCGGGGAAGGGGGCCGCGGGCATCTGGAGGTCGTAGGTGATGCCCTCGCGTTCGATCGGGCCTTGGAGGCCCTGGAGCAGCACGCGGATCGCCCGGCTCTCGGGGCCGGTGGCGATGGGCGATCCCGCGAGCGGCGGGGCCTGGCCCTGGAGCCCCATGCCGTCGAACCCGTGGCAGGCGGCGCAGACATCGAAGAGCTTGCGGCCGAGGGTGTATCGCGAGCGTTCGTCGCCGGCGAGGGGTCGGAGCTGCTCGGCTTCGATGGTGTTGCCCGGCCAGCGGAGGCGGTCGTTGGCGGCGGCGGCGCGGGGGTGGAGGTCCCACATGCCGTCGGCGAGGGAGGCGGTCCAGGCGGCGGGCTCGTCGGCGAGCTCGAGGGTGGTGGGTGAGTCGGTGTCGAGCTTGAGTGCCGCGGCGAGTCGGTCGAGGAGGATGGCCGCGAACCAGCGGTCGGTGGGGAGGGTCTCGGCGATGAGGTCGAGGTATCGGGTGCGTTGGGCGGGGGAGCCGCGGAGGCTGGTGTCGGCGAGCTCGGCGATGGCGTCGCGGAGCGCGTCGGTGCGTGCTATGCGGCCGGCGAGTTCGGCGAGCACGATGACCTCGCGTTCGTGCAGGCCGGTAAGGACCGCGGAGCGCAGCACGGCGTCATCGGCGTGGGCTTCGAGTACCGCCGCCAGGGCGATGTTCGCCTCGGGCAGACGAGACTCGCCCAGGGCGAGGGTGGCTTGGAGGGTGGTACGCCGATCGTCCCGAGTCGTTGCGGCGTGCAGCGACGCGATGGTCTCGGGGGAGTCCGCCCATCGCTGCAACAGTCGTGAGGCCTGGCTTGCGATGTCGGACTGGGGGTCTGCTGCAGCGTCGCGGACGCTCGCGTCGCCCAGCTCGCCGAGACCTTCGAGCGTCCAGAGGGCGTGAATCCTCGCGGCGGTCGGCGCTGCGTCGTCGTCCGCGAGCGTGGCCAACGGCGAGGCCATGTCGATCGCCCTGCGTTCCACGAGGAGTTTCTGGGCGTGCTCGCGGGAGTAGGCGTCGTCGTGGCTGAGCATGTCCACAAGTGCTTCGTTGCTGAGTTCGCTCATGCGGATGCGCTCGCGAGGCTCGGCGTTCTCGCGGCTGATCCGCCAGATGCGGCCGAGGTGGATGGGCAGTTCGAGCTCGCGGGCCTCGACCTGCTTGCGGAGGAAGGTGGTGACATAGGTCTTGTGCTGGATCACGCCGCGATACATGTCGACGACGAAGAGTGAGCCGTCGGGGCCGGTGGCGAGGGCGACGGGGCGGAAGCGCTCGTCGGTGGAGGTGAGGAACTCGGTGTCGGGGTAGGCCCGGTGCGCCGAGGGGGGATACTCCTCCTCATCGAGGATCGTCCGCATGAGGCAGTTGCCGGCGGGTTCGCAGGTGAAGGCGTTGGCGTAGAATTCCTCGCCCCACGCGCCGGATCGGTAGATCATCGGGCTGCACGCGCTGGTGGTGACGGCGAGGGTGTAGTCGTCGCGGAGCATGTGGTCCTGGTAGCCGCGGTTGATGCCGGGGTTGATGCGGCTGGGGAAGACCGAGACATCGGTCATGATCTGGGCGTTCATGCCGCGGATGCCGCGCTGGTTGGGGTTGCGGGCGGCGTAGTGCTTGGGGAAGAGGTCGCCGCGAAGGACATCGGAGTTTGGGCAGTAGTAGATTTGTCCCCAGTCGTCCTGGGTGATGCCCCACTGGCCGTGGCCGGGGATGCGGCGGGTCTGGATGGACTCGCCGTCGAACCTCACTTCGAGGTTGTGCTGGGAGATGTGGATCCAGTTGTCGAGGCCGTAGAGCAGGCCGTTGCCGGCGTGCTCGGGGTTGTCGAGCCCGCCGAAGCCGTCGAGGAGCGTGCGGATGTCGTCGGCCTTGCCGTCGGCGTCGGTGTCTTTGGCGAAGAGGAGGTTTGGCGGGGCGATGACCAGCGCGCCGCCGTAGCAGGGGAGGACGGAGCGCGGCAGCACGAGGCCTTCCATGAAGGTGGTGGCCGTATCGAAGACCCAGTCGCTGTCGGTATCTTCGAGGATGAGGATTCGGCTGGTGGGGACGAGCTCGCCCTCGCCGTCGATGTTGGGCATGTAGCTCTGCATCTCGACGACCCAGAGCCGGCCGTCCTCGTCGAAGACGGCGGCGACGGGGTCGGCGATCATGGGCTCGGCGGCGGCGAGCCGGATGCTGAACCCCGGCTCGGCGAAGGCGAAGGTCTCGAGGGCTTCGGCGGGGCTGAGCGCCGGGGCCTCGGGGATCTTGACCTCGGCGGGGATGTCGGGCTGGGCCTCGCCCGCGTGGTCGCCGCGCTGGGCGAGGGCGGGGGCGCAGCAGCAGGCGAGCAGGAGGGCGACGACGCGGGGGGTGGGGTGGTGTCTCACGGCACGCCGAGTCTAGCGGCTCAGCGCCGAGTCGATCGCCCGGCGCATCGCGAGGCCGACGGCGTCGTAGCCGGCGGGGGAGAAGTGGACAAAGTCGCCGGCCATGCGGTCGGCGCGGGCGACGCCCTGGTCATCCACCAGGAGGGGCGTGACATCGAGCCAGAGGACACGGTCCCCATCGGCGACCTGGGCGATGCGATGGTTGATCGCGTCGCCCTTGGTGCGCATGGGGTCGGTGGGTTGTTGTCCCCGGGGCGGGCAACTGACGAGGAGGATGGTGGTGTCGGGGAGGCGCCGGCGTAGGTCGGCGATGATGGCCCCGATGCCGCGGGCGATGTCGTCGGCGGAGTCGTCGGGCAGGTTGTTGGTGCCGATCATGAGGGTGACGGCCTCGGGGGAGCACCCGTCGAGCATGCCGTGCGTGAGCCGCCAGAGGATGTGCTGCGTGCGGTCGCCGGAGATGCCGGCGTTGAGAACGGGTCCGATGGGGTCGAGGTGCTCGGCGCGGGCCGCGCCGCCGGCGCCCCCGCCATGGCGTCCGGCGCCGGCCCCGCCCGGGGGGGTGGAGTGCCCAATTAGGACGCGCGCGGGGTCGAGGGTCTGCGCCCCGGCGCGGATGTCCTCGAACTGCTGCGTCCACGAGCGGTCGCCCCAGCCGGCGGCCTGGGTGCGGGTCTCCCCGCTGGGGACGGGGATGCAGCAGGCGGGGAGGTCGGGGGGGAGGTCGGCGGGGAGCTCCGCCGCCGCCACGCCCGGGCGTTCGACCTCGAGCCCGGTGTGCTTGTCGATGGAGAGCTGGGCGCCGGTCTGGTCGATCCAGGCGTCCATGACGCCGGCGAGTTCGACGACCTTGCCGCGCATGGCCCCGGCGAGGTCGTTGGTTTCGCCGAGGTCGTCGGCGAGGTTGTAGAGCTCGAAGCGTCGGCCCGCGTGGAAGTAGATGAGCTTCCAGTCGCCCTGGCGGATGCTGGTGAAAGGCCAGATGCCCGGGCCGGTCGCGCCCCACTGGTGGGGCTGGTTCCAGCCGAGGATGCGCGAGCTGTCGAAGAGGTGCGGGCGGTTGGTGAGGAGCGGGGTGAGGTCGCGGCCGTCGATGGTTGGGTTGTCGGGTGAGCCGTCGTCGGCCTGGAGGCCCGCGAGGGAGATGATGGTGGGGAAGAAGTCGTGGGAGATGATGGGGGTGTCGCTGGTGGTGCCGCCCGTGGGGGGGGGGCGGGGTGGGGGCGGGGGCGGTGAGGGGGGGGGGTGGGGGGGGCCGGGGCCGGCGGGGGTGG
>CAYJPX010000110.1:0-11190 GCA_964372195.1 uncultured Phycisphaeraceae bacterium | reverse complement strand
GTCATGGGGTGGCTCCTGAAGCGACGAAGCGACGGAGCGACGAAGCGACGAAGGGGGGGGAGGCAGCGACGAAGCGACGGAGCGACGGAGCGACGAAGGGGGGGGAGGCAGCGACGAAGCGACGAAGCGACGGAGCGACGAAGGGGGTTCGAGTCTTCACGCCCCGGAGGGGCGCAGGGCTGTAGCCACGGGTGGAGTCCGCCAAAGGCGGGCGGAACCCGTGGACAGCAGGCTCAAACTCCCAGAGCCCCGGAGGGGCGAAGGAAGTGCTTGAAGCCCGCGCATCGCACCGTTCCTTCGCCCCGCCGGGGCTCCAAACGCGAGGAGCCGGGGGCCACGGGTTCCGCTTCGCCCTTCGGGCTGCGCTCCACCCGTGGCTACACACCGCGGCCCCGCCGGGGCCGTCCGATGCCGTGCGGGCCGGGCAACCGACACCACCACTCCCTTCGTCGCTTCGTCGCTCCGTCGCTCCGTCGCTCCTCACCTCAGCACCCCCCTCCGCCGCAAGTAATCCAGCAGCAGCACATCGATCGGCGTGTCGCTCCGCACCGTCAGCAGGTTCATGTACCGCGTGCCGCAGAAGGCGCGGAGCTGGTCGCAGTACGCGGCGAGGTTGGCCTTGTACCGCTTGAGCAGCATGGCCGAGATCGTCACCTCGGCGTAGTCGCCGTCCTCGACATCGCGGAGCCGCAGGTCGCCGGTGATGTCCGGCTCGAGCTCCTGGGGGCTGAGCACCTGGAGGCAGAAGACATCGTACCCGCGGCCCATGAGCAGGCGCAGGCCGTCCTCGTAGCCCTCCTTGATGAAGAAGTCGCTGAGGACGACCATCACGCCCTTGCCGCGGCGCGAGAGGGCGATCCGCTTGCACGCCTCGGTGAAGCTGCTCGCGCCCTCGGGGCGCAGCGAGCACAGCCAGCCGGCGAGTTCCTGCGTGCGCCGGCGCCCACGCAGGTCGCGGATCGCGCTGAGCACACCCGTGGGCGCGACCTCGCCCCCCAGCGCGTTCGGCGACACCGGCGGCGTGCCGATCGCGGTCATCGCCACGCGGTTGAGGTTGGCCAGGCCAATGTACCCCAGGCTCATCGCCACCTGCTGCATGAAGAGGAACTTGTTGGGCGTGCCGCAGTCGTGGCTCTCCGAGCAGTCGAGGACGACATGCAGGCACAGGTCCTCCTCCTCGAGGAAGAGCTTGAGGAAGAGCTTGTCGAGCCGTCCGAAGATATTCCAGTCGATGTGCCGCAGGTCGTCGCCGGAGACATACGGCCGGTGGTCGGCAAACTCGACGGATTCCCCCCGCTTCTTGCTGCGGCGTTCGCCCTGGAGCTTGCCGGCGAAGATCTTCTTGCTGGTGATATCGAGCTGGCTCACGCGAGCGATCAGACGGCTGTCGAGCAGCTCTTCCAGCGAGGCGGGCCGGGTTGGGTTCTCGGTTCGTTGCATTATTTACCTTGGTGAGGAGGAGACCCACCGAGGACTCCCGTCATCAACGCGTCCAACTCGGCGGCGGCGCGGGATGAGTAGTCAGTCCAGTCAACCGGCGAATAGCCGAGCAACCGGCTGCTTTCGTCAACGAATGTCCGCAGTGCCTGGATTGCCTGCTCAGTCTGACCAATCAACGGGAGCGTCACCGCGTGTCTTCCGCTCACTGTCTCAAAGTCCAAGTGCCCCAACAGCTTATTGCGACCTTCGGAGAATACTTCGCACGCCGCTTCACATGCTTGCAGGAGGGAATCAAGTCTGGCATTGTCCGAATTCGACACGGTCTGTTCTGCCCTCGCGGCCTTCAAAAACGCGTGAACAGACACATTCCACCGATTGACTTTGGCTACACGCGTCTGAGCGGGGTCGAACAACCGATCGATCATCGTGCCCATATCACGCAACAGCGTGATTCCAACTACTGCATGCACCAGCGGACAAGTCGCTCTGAGCGCTGTGTCGCGAGCCTCCGAGTGATAGAGCACGCTGAACACCGCCCATGCCTTGTCCAAAGCGCCGATTTCACTGACGATGTACCAACGCTGCTCGCGGGCTTGCGGGCTGGAGGTGTTGGACGCGGGTGGCTGCATGACTACAAGAACCTCCGCTATATTCGAGCCACCGCCGGCACGCCCACCGGCTCGGTCGGGGTCAGGTCCATGATCTGGGTCACGATGTCGTCGGGGTTCACGCGGTCGGCCTCGGCCTCGAAGTTCAGGATGAGCCTGTGCCGCAGCGACTGGTGCGCGAGCGACTTGATGTCCGCGTAGCTCACATGGTACCGCCCGTCGGTCACCGCCTTGACCTTGCCGCCCAGCAGGAGCGCCTGGGCCGCACGCGGGCTCGCCCCGCAGCGGATGTACCGGTTCGTCGGCCCGCTCTCGCCGCCCGCGGCGAACCTGCCCTCGGGGTGCGTCGCCAGCACCAGCCGCGAGGCGTATTCCTTCACATGCGGGGCCACGATCACGCCGCGGACCAGGTCCTGGGCCTCGAGGATCTTCGGCCCGTCGAGCACCCGCGACGGCTCGGCGACCTCCTGCCCGGTCGTCCGGTCCAGGATCGTCATCAGGTCATCGAGCTGCGAGTACCCGACCACCAGCTTGAAGATGAACCGGTCGAGCTGCGCCTCGGGCAGCGGGTAGGTGCCCTCCTGCTCGATGGGGTTCTGCGTCGCGAGCACCAGAAACGGCTGGGCGAGCTTGCGCGTCTCGCCGCCGACCGTCACGCTCCGCTCCTGCATCGCCTCGAGCAGCGCCGACTGGGTCTTGGGCGTGGCCCGGTTGATCTCGTCGGCGAGCACGACCTGGGCGAAGATCGGCCCCGGCTGGAACTCGAACTGGCGGCGTCCGGTGTCGGGGTGCTCCGTCACGATGTTGGTCCCGATCACATCCGCGGGCATGAGGTCCGGCGTGAACTGGATACGGCTGAAGGGCAGGTGCAGCGTCTGGGCGAGCGTGCGGACGAGCAGGGTCTTGCCGAGCCCGGGCACGCCCTCGAGCAGCACATTGCCGCCGGCGAAGAGGGCGATCAGCACGCCGTCGACGACCTCGGAGTGCCCGACCACCACCTTGCCGATCTCGGCGCGGAGTGTCGCGTAGGTCTCGCGGAAGGCCTCGCACTTGGCCTTGACCTCGGCGGGTGTGTGCTCGTGCTGGGGGTTGATTGCCATGAGAAACTCCTGATCCTGTCCCAGGGGCGGGGTCTTTCAGACCCCGGTGGGGTGTTCGCGGGTGGCACGGCTCTCCGAGCCGTGCGTGTGCCTACTGGTGGTACGGCTCTCCGAGCCGTGTCTACTCATCCTTCATCTCATCGCGGGCCCGCTGCTTGGCCTTGAGCAGCCGCGACATACCTTGTTCCTCTTCGCCCGCCGGCCTGGCCTGTTCGGCCTGACGGCGTTTGACTTGCTCAGCGGTCTCGGCCTCGCCGCCCAGGGCGATCTTGCTGCCCTTGCTCGCCTGGGCCTGCTCGGCGGTGGCCTCGAACTTGCGCCTCGCGACGCCCTCGGCCAGCGGCTGGGCGGGGCGTCCGCCGCGCGAGACATCCCGGTCCTGGCTCTCGGCGCCGGCGGCCTTGGCCATCCGCTCGCGGGCCTGGGCCCGCGCCGCCTGCAGGCCCTCGAGCTGCGTGCCCGCCTTGACCGTGCCCTGGCGCAGCCCGCGGCGCATCGCGTAGTACGCCCGGACGACATCCAGCCGCACCCGCCGCACCGCGACATCGGTCAGGAACAGCCCGATCCCCACCAGCGCCACCGGCAGCCAGATCGCCCGCGTCGAGACCGGCATCACCAGCCCCTCACGGCTCCACAGGCTCGCGTCGGCGAGCGTCGGGTCCGTCAGGTCGCGCCCGCCGGTGATCTCGGCGATCTGCCGGAGGAGCGCCGCGTTGTCCTCGAGCGCCCGGAACTCGTCGGCGAACGGCTTGATGACCGCGGCCTGCACGCTGCCCTCGATATCGGGCCCGCCCTCGACCGTCGGCGGGGCGGTGTAGCGGAAGCTCATCACATAGGTGCCCGACTGGGGCGTGTCGATCAGCGTCTCGAACCGCCCGGGCCCGACCTGGCGCAGCTCGACCGCCGCCCCTTCGCCGTCGGGCGTCGCCATGCGCCCCTGGAACGCCGCGGTCGGCAGGCGACGCCCCTCGTTGTCGACCGCCTCGACGACGACCAGCGTCTGGTCGTCGCGGGCCTCGGTAGTGACGCGGACATTGGGCGAGCCGCTCGGGCGCATGGCCCAGCGGACCATCTGCTCCCAGAACTGCCCGAACTGCCCCCACCCGACCCACGCCGGGGCCCAGCGGGTGGAAGCGTCGCTGGTGAAGGTGACCGAGCGCCCCAGGCCGTATTGCCACTGGGCGCCGATCGGGTCGTTCTCCTTGCCCCGCAGCGTGACCTGGGCCAGCCCCTCGCGCTCGGCGGCGACGACATAGCCCATGATCGGCGGCACACCCCCGATGCCGCGGAGCGTGTCCACACCCGCCACCATGACCGGCTGGAGCTCGCCCTCCTGGATGAGCGTCCGCCGGACGGTGACCGCCTCCTTCATGAAGATCTCGGGGAGGGTCGACAGCTCGCCGGGCTTGACGAAGTAGTACTCCCCGTCGGTCCAATCGGCCATCCGTTCGAGCGTCTGCACATCACCGGCCGAGTGGGGGTTGACCCCGACCGCCGAGATGGTGACATTGTTGTCCTTGAACTTCTTGAGCACGCCCGTGCTGAGGCTCGGGTCGCCGTCGGAGATCACGATGCAGTGCCGCTGCCCCGCGTCGGTGGCGAGCAGGCCCGTCAGGGCGAGGTTGAGCGAGGGGTCGAAGTCCGGCATGTCGCCGAAGACGAGCTGGTCGATCGCCGACTGGGCGGCGCTGCCGTCGCCCTTGAGGTCCATCGGCAGGGTCCAGTCGACGCCGGCCTGCCAGCCGAACTCGACGATGCCGATGTAGTCGAGGCGCGAGAGCCCGGCCACGGCCGCCTCGCAGACCTTCTTGCCCCAGTACACGCCCTGCGGCACCTCGACCGAGTGGATGACCAGCGCGAGCGCCCCCCGCGGCATCTGCCGCTTCTGCGGCGGGTCGAGGCGGATGGGCAGGGCATCCTCGAGCGGCGAGCCGATCCACCCGCCCGCGCCGAACGACGCGTCGCCGCCGATCATCACCAGCCCGCCCCCGGTGTCGTGGACATACTGGCGGAGCGCCTCCTGGGCCTCGTAGGAGTAGCGGTAGGCGTCCTGGTTGACCATGATCACCGCGTCGTAGCCGGTCAGGCCGGTGATCGAGAGGTCGGCCAGGTCCGGGGCGTTGACCTCGCAGCGGATGCCGGCCTCCTGCAGCGCGCCGACGAGGTCGGCCGAGGGGTCGGCCGCCCCCGCGTCGACCGTGCGGAGCACGAGCACCCGCCCCTCGCCCGAGGCGAAGGTCACGCTGGTGCCGGTGTTGTTCTCGACGATCTGGTCGATCAGCGTGCCGCCGGCCGAGCGGTCGGCCTCGAAGATCGCGGTGTACTCGTGCGCCCCGCGCCCGTAGACCGGGACGGGCACCTGCAGCACATTGGTGCCCTGATCGAGCGCGACCGCGACGCCCGTGGCGTCGCTCTCGGGGTCGAGGTCGATCGGCAGGTCGTTCTCGAGGATCACCAGCCGCCCGGTCGCCGGGCGCGTGGCGGTGACGACGACGCGGACATTGACCGTCTCGCCCTCGCGGGCGGTGCCCGGCGTCACCACGCGGTCGATGATGACCTCGTTGTCGTAGCGGTAGGTCAGCGGGTAGACATCGATGGGGACGCCCGCGGCCCGGGCGGCCTCGGCCGCCTGCAGCAGGCTGCCGCTGGTCTCGAGCCCATCGCTAAAGAGCGCGATGCGGGCCGCGGCGTCCTGCGGCGCGGTCGCCAGCGCGAGCTGCAGGCCCGCCTCCAGGTTCGTCCCGTCCAGCCCGCCCACGAACCGCCGATCCACGCCCGTCACCGCCTTCTTCGGCAGGCTCTGCACGATCGCGTCCTTGGCGACGGTGATCGTCCCGAGCCGGTCGTCGGGCTTCTTGCCCTCGACGGCCCAGTCGGAGATGGTCTGCTCGGCGAGCTGCTGGCGTTCGACCGGCACGCTCCGGCTCGCGTCGATCACCGCGTTCACCGCGACATCCTCGCTGACCTTGCGGAGCTGGGGCTCGGCCATCGCCCCCGCGAGGATCGCGATCACGATGATCCGGAGCGCCAGCGCCACCACCCGCGTCGCGTTGCCCAGGCCCGAGAGGCTCCGCCGCGCGATCCACACGCTCACCCCGCCCAGCAGCGGGACCAGCAGCAGCCACACCGGCGAGAGGAACTCGATCGGCCCGAGATTGAGCGATGCCAACACCTGCACGCTACAGCCGTCCCCCCTTCTCAGTCCCCGTCACACCGGGGAGCTCGGTCACCAGGATCCGGTTGTTGCCCGAGTCCAGCACATAGGTTACTCGACCGCCGACCACGCTGCACCAGGGGGTCGCCAGCTCGCCCCCGCCCCGTCCCGCGACGCCGAAGACCCCGAGCGAGGCCCCCGACGCCGGGTCGAGCCGCCGGACCTGGGCGGCGCCAAACTCGGTGACCAGCAGCGATCCGTCGCCGAGCAGGGTGACCGCGTAGGGGAAGTCGAGCCGCACCCCCGCACCGTCGGGCTCGGGCGAGCCGATCCAGCCCAGCAGCCCGCCGTCGAGCGTGAACCGACCGATCCGGTGGTTGCACGCGTCGGCGACGAGCAGCTCGCGCCGGTCGGTGTCGATCACCATCGCCTGGGGCCTGCTGAACTCCAGGGCGGCCGGGTCGAGCCCCTCGCCCAGTGTCCCGAACGAGAACAGGAACCGGTACCCCGAGTCGAAGACGCTGACCCGGTCGTTGCCGCCGTACTCGCTCACAAAGATCCGCTCGACCGTCCCGCCCGCGTCATCGAGCAGCACGGCGACATCGGTGGGGTAGACAAACTGCCCCGGCTCGGTCCCGGCGCTGCCGAAGCTGGCCAGGAGCGTCGGCTCGATCTCGGTCGGGGCGCTCGGCCGTTCCGCCGGCAGGGCGTAGACCATGACCCGGTGGTAGTGGGTGTCGGCGACATAGAGCGCCTCGACCAGCGAGCCGTCGGGCAGGGCGGCGGGCGCGACCGTCACCCCCGTGGGCTTGCCCAGCGCCCAGTCGGGCATCCGCCACCACACGCCCGCGTGCCCGGTCTGGGGGTCGATCTGCTGGACCCGGGCCTCCTTGTCGATGACCCAGAGGCTCTGGCCGTCGAAGTCCATGGCCCGGGGGTAGGCGAACTGGCCGGGGAAGGTGCCCTGCTCGCCGAGCACCCGTTCGACCCGCAGCGGGGCCGCCGTGTGGGGAGCCGGGTCGCAGCCGGGCAGCGAGGCGAGCACCCCGAGGAGCACCACGCCGGCCGCGAGCCCGGGCCACGCTCTGCCCGAGACCCCGCCGTGGTGGGGCGATCGGGTGGCGGTGCCGGTGGCGGGGTGGCTGTCGGGCATGGTCCCACAGCTTACCGGTGGGTGTGCCCTCTGGTTCGTGCCCGGGAGAATACCGCGGCGACCACCACCAGCCCCGAGACCGCGATCCCCACGCCCAGCAGCAGCACCCCGGCCGCCGAGAGCTCGGCCATCCGCTCGTAGTGCAGCCATTGCAGCAGGCGTTGGGCCATGTGGTCGATGCCCGGCGGCTGGACCTGGATGGAGGATTCGATCTCGTGGAAGCTCAGGCACGCGCACGCCGCACCGACCGCCAGCGCGGGGCCCAGGGCCAAGCGCAGGCCGGTCTTTGCCCAGTTTGCCAGCCCGGTCGCCCCGTCGAGCAGCCGGGTCTCGGCCAGCCCGCCCGCCTCGCTCGCGCCCAACCACGCGCCCACCAGCACCGGCAGGAAGGCGGCCCGCGAGAGGTGGGCGATGACCATCGGCACGGCGCTGTCGGCAATTGGGCCGGGAAGGATGCGCATTGATTGCGCGATCGCCGCCCCGACCAACACGCCCGGCAGCAGCGCCCACGCCAGCGCGAGACCCAGCGCCAGGCGGAGCCCGCGCGACTCGCCCCGGGCCACAGCCGCCGCTTGGGCGCTGGACAGGCAGAGCACCACCGCGAGCACGCCGACCACCAGCCCGACCGCGGCGCTGGTCGCCAGCCCCGCGCCGGCACGCCCAAAGAGCCGGCCAATCGCCCCGGGGCCGCCCATCGTGGACCAGAACAGCCCGAACGGCGCCACCACCGCCAGCACCCAGGGCGCCGCGGCCCCCGCCAGGCTCCACACGGACGGGCGGCGGGCGCGGGGGTCGTCTTCCGCCAGGGCTGCGAGCTGACGCCCCGCCCGGGCCAGCCGCCCCGAGACCAACCACCCAGCCAGCCCCGCGATGAGCACCAAAGGCCAGGCCACCAGCCACGCCCGCCAGGGGTCGGCGGGGTGCTCGTCCAGGGCCATCCACACCCGGATGGCGTAGGTCTCGACCCGCGCCACATGCAGCGGCACCGCCGACCCGAGCATGAGCAACGCCACCAGCCCCCACCCGGCGACCACGCTTGGCCACGCGGCACGGGCGGTGGTCCGCCAGCGCTGCCAGAGCGTGCACCGCTCAAGACGGAGCGGCTCGGCGACCTGGCTGCCCGCGCTGCGGAGGCCCATCGCGATGACCACCGCCGCCAAAGGCCAGGCCCACAGCGCCAGCCCCCAGACCGCCACGCTCCTGCTTGCAGCCTGAGGCAACCAGCCGAGCCCGTTTTCCGGGGCAGCGGCGATCCACCGGCCGAGCGGGGTGGTCGGCGCTCGGGCAATCGACCACCCCGCGTAGGCGAGGTAGCTGGGCAGGAGCATGGGGGTCGCGAGTACCAGGAGCCAGACCCCGCGTGCCCTGGCGGCGGCCAGCGCGGCCGGCCAGGCGAGCAGCGTCGCGAGCGTCGCGATCAGGCCGGCGTAGAACGCCGTACGCCCAAGCGAGGCGGCCCGCGACGCGTTGATGGCCATGTCGCCCAGCCCCACGCCGCCGATCCCGCCGGCCGCCCGGGCGACGACCCCCAGGAATGGCACGACCATGCCCACCGTGAGGATGGCCCAGAGCACCAGCAGCCCGGCCCGCTCGCCGAGGGCGGGAGTTCTGGCGGGGCGTGGTTGGCTGTCCTGGTGCATGGGTGGGGGGCGGTGGTGGGGGCAGTGGTGTGGGGAGTTCGGGTCGGTTTCTCACCAGAACGGACCATGTTCGCCGCAAAGGTCCAGGGCGAGTATCATGCCCCCTTGGCAATCCGGGCGTTGGCCGCGGGCGTACCCGCGGTCGGGCGTCAACGCGGGCAGGTGCAGGGAGGCACGGTCCCGCTTCGGAGTATTGTCCCCTCGCGGGGTGGTGGGCCACATGATCGATATTCGCAAGCTCAAAGAGCTGGTGCGGCTGATGGTCGAGAACGACCTGGCCGAACTCGACCTGCGGGACCAGCAGGAGACCGTGACCATCAAGCGCGGGGGGGAGGGCCAGCCGGTGGCCTATGCCCCGCCGGCGATGGCCGCCCGGGCGGCGGCCCCCGCGGCGTCGGACCTCGGCGAGGCCGACACGGGCAGCGACGACGCCGGCCTGATCGCGATCGAGTCGCCCATGGTCGGGACCTTCTACTCGGCCCCCAACCCCGAGGCCGAGGCGTTCGTGACCGTCGGCAAGAGCGTCTCGACCGAGTCGGTCGTGTGCCTGGTCGAGGCGATGAAGGTCTTCAACGAGATCAAGGCCGAGTGCACGGGCACGGTCGAGCGCGTGCTGGTCAATAGCGGCGACGCGGTGGAGTTCGGGCAGAAGTTGTTCCTTGTTCGGCCGGCCTGAGTTGGAGCGAGGCACTAGGTGCTAGGCACTAGGCATCAGGCACTAGGCACTAGGCACTAGGCACCAGTGCTCGCAACCAGCCTAATGCCCAATGCCTAATGCCTAATGCCTCGATGCCCTGATCCCTTGGTGCCTTCCTCATGTTCAAACGCATCCTCATAGCCAACCGCGGCGAGATCGCCCTCCGCATCCTCCGTGCCTGCCACGAGATGGACATCGAGGCGGTCTGCGTCTACTCCAAGGCCGACGCCGATGCGCCCTACCTGCGCCTGGCCGACCGGGCGATCTGCATCGGCGAGGCCCCGGCCAAGGACAGCTATCTGAATATCAGCCGGATCATCTCGGCGGCCGAGATCGCGGATGTCGACGCGATCCACCCGGGGTACGGGTTCCTCGCCGAGCGGGCCGACTTCTCGGCGATCTGCCGTGACTGCAAGATCGCGTTTATCGGACCCAGCCCCGAGGCCATGGCCAAGCTCGGCGACAAGGTCGAGTGCAAGCGGACCGCCCGGGCGGCCAAGGTCCCCGTCTTCCCCGGCTCCGAGGGGGCCATCGAAGACGAGGACGAGGCCGTCAAGACCGCCGACGAGATCGGCTACCCGGTCATCATCAAGGCCTCGGCCGGCGGCGGCGGGCGCGGGATGCGCGTCTGCCGCAACGAGGCGACCCTCCGCTCCAACATCAAGGCCGCCCAGCAGGAGGCCCAGGCCGCCTTCGGCAACGGCGAGGTCTTCATCGAGAAGTTCCTCGAGCACGCCAGGCATGTCGAGATCCAGACGCTCGGCGACTCGCACGGCCACGCCATCCACCTCTTCGAGCGGGACTGTTCGGTCCAGCGCCGGCACCAGAAGATCATCGAGGAGAGCCCCGCCCCCGGCGTCGACCGCAAGAAGATCGCGGCGGTGGGGGAGGGGGCGGCCCGGCTCATCAGGGCCGCCAATTACTGCGGCGCCGCGACCGTTGAGTTTCTCATGGACGAGAAGCAGAACTTCTACATGCTCGAGGTCAATACCCGCGTGCAGGTCGAGCACCCGGTCACCGAGTGGGTCACCGGCATCGACATCGTCAAGATGTCGATCATCGTCGCCGCCGGCGAGCACCTGCCGATCAAGCAGCGGGATGTGGAGGTCCGGGGCCACGCGATCGAGTGCCGTATCAACGCCGAGGACCCCGACCGCAACTTCATGCCCTCGGCCGGGCTGATCGACACCTGGCAGGTGCCGGGGGGGTTGGGGGTGCGGGTGGATAGCCATGTGGTGCAGGGCTACCGCGTGCCGCCGAATTACGACTCGATGGTGGGGAAACTGATCTGCCACGCCGACGACCGGGCGCAGTGCGTCGAGCGGACGGCCCGGGCGCTGCGGGAGTTCGCGGTCGGCCCGATCAAGACGACCATCCCGCTGCAGCTCCGGCTGATGG
>CAYJPX010000109.1:0-11265 GCA_964372195.1 uncultured Phycisphaeraceae bacterium | reverse complement strand
GACTGCTCCCAGGACTCCAACCCCTTGCACTACCGCACGGCCGACACGGCCGTGTCACACATGCTGTCGGATCGTCCACGGGTGGTGTGCGACGGCTCTGTGAGCCGTGCTCTCCCTCTCCTCGTCCTCCTCCCCTCGACTGCTCCCGGGACCCCAATCCCCTGCACCCCCGCACGGCCGGCACGGCCGTGGCACACGGGTCATGGGGTGCAACGCGTTCTACACCAACTTCTCCTGCCCGGGGATCCTCACCCGCGGCGCCGGGACCGGCGTCGAGTCGTTGAGCCCCTCGGGCATGAGGTTGAGCCTGGACTGGTTGGCGACGAAGTCCCAGGTGACTTCCTGGCCGGTATAGGCCGCCATGCGGGCCATGATGGCGGCGAGGGAGCTGTCGGCGACCTGCTTGGCCTCGTTGAGGGGCCGGCCCGACTGGATGGACTCGATGAGGTGGGAGTGCTCGATGCGGTAGGGGTTGTGGTCCTTGTGGGCGAGGTCGAGGAGGGTCTTGCCGTCGTGGGTCACCACGCGCGAGCCGCCGGGGTTGATGAACGCGACGCCCTTGGTGCCCATGATGGTGTTGGTGACGGTCGAGCGGGCGCCGGGGATCTGCCAGCACTTGAAGGAGAGATCGATCCCCTCGCCCCAGTTGAAATCGACATGGAGGTTGTCGTAGATCTCGCTGTCGGCGGGGCGGGTGAACTGGCCGCCCGAGCCGAACGCCGAGCGCGGGGTGGAGCCCATCGCCCAGATGACCGCGTCGATGTTGTGGACCGCCTGCTCGACGACCTGGTCGCCGGAGAGCCAGACGAAGTGGTACCAGTTGGAGAGCTGGTACTGGAGGTCGGTCATGTCGGGCTGGCGGTCGCGGTACCAGATGCCCGAGGAGCAGTACCTCGCGTGGCCGCCGACGGGCGTGCCGATCGCGCCGTCGTGGATGAGCTTGACGGCGTTGATGTAGCTCTCCTGACGCCGGTACATGGTGCCGGCGACGATGGCCAGGCCCTTCTGCTTGGCGACCTCGCCGCTGGCGACGACCGAGCGGTAGCCCGCCGGGCAGACGCACACGGGCTTCTCCATGAAGACATGCTTGCCGGCCTTGACCGCCTCGGCGAGGTGCACGGGGCGGAAGCCCGGGCTGGTGGTGAGGATGACGAGGTTGACCTCGGGGTGGTTGATGACCTGCTTGTAGGCGTCGAGGCCGGCGAAGAGGTTCTCGTCGGGCACCTGCACCTGGGCCGCGACATCGGTATCGGTGAGGTTGGCGCGGCCTTGGGCGGCGATGGCGTGGGTGAGGTCGCCGATCGCGACGAGCCGCACACCCTCGGAATGGCTCAGGCAGTCGTAGCACGCCCCGGTGCCGCGCCCGCCGACGCCGACGACGCCGACCCTGATCTCGTCGCTGCCGGCGGCGAAGGCGCGGAGGGGGATCGCCGAGGCCATCGAGGCGGCGACAGCGGTCGCGGCGGTAGTCTTGACGAACTCGCGGCGGGTCTGATTCGTGCGCATGATGGGGCTCCTTGGGCTGTGGGGTAGGGTAGCACAAGGGGCGCGGATCCGGCCGCCGAAGCACAGCCCGAGCGGCGCCCCGCCCGCTCGGATCGCGGGTCGGGCGCATGACCGCCGACTGAGGTGAGGTTGTGCTATGGTGGGCGTCCTGACCCCGGGGAACCCGCCATGGCCCTCTCTGTGACCGCTCCGATCAGCCCGGCGATCGAACGCACGAAACTCATCCTCTTCCAGCCGTTCGAGATCGGCAAGTGGTTCGCCCTGGGGTTCTGTGCGTTCCTGGCCTTCCTGGGGCAAGGCGGTGGCGGCGGCGGCAACTGGGGACGGGGCCAGTTCAATCGGCAGGGCGGCTCCCCCCCGAGCGGTCAACAGATCACCGCCTGGATCCTCGACCACCTCGGCCTCATCGCCGTGGTCGCGATGGCGCTCCTCCTGGTCTCGATAGCGGTCGGCGGGTTCTTCATCTGGCTGAGCAGCCGTGGGAAGTTCATGTTCCTCGACGGCGTGGTGCGCAACCGCGGCGCGGTCGCGGAGCCGTGGAAGCTGTTCCGGGACCTCGCCAACAGCCTGGCCCTCTTCCGGTTCGTCTTCAGCCTAGCAGTAAGCGCGGTGATGCTGTCGATCCTGGGGATCGCCCTGATCGTGGTTTGGCCCGACCTCCGGGCCAACCAGTTCGGCGGCGCATCGCTCGCCGCGGTCGTGGGAGGCGGGCTGGTGTTTTTCGGCGTCGCCATCGTCGCGGGGGTCATCCAGACCCTGCTCGAGGACTTCGTGATCCCGGCGATGTACCTCTTCGACATGCCCGTCATACCGGCGTGGGCGGTGGTGCGGTCCGAGGTCCTGGCGGGCCGATTCTGGACAATTGTGCTCTACTTCCTGATGAAGGTCGCGCTCGGGCTGGCGATCGGCGTGATCGCGATCCTCGCAACCTGCGCGACCTGCTGCGTTGTCGCGATCCCCTACCTGGGCACCGTGATCCTGCTGCCCCTCTTCGTCTTCATCCGCTGCTACCCGCTGTACTTCCTGGAGCAGCTCGGCCCGGATTGGCTGGTCTTTGAGCCGCCGCAGGTGATGACCGAGGCTCCGCCACTCCCGTGAGGTGCGGCGATCCACGGCATCCGACGGTTGGTGCGGCACGACGGGCTGGTGGAGACTCGCACCGCCCGCCGCTCAGTTCCAGCTACACCCCTTCGGCCACTCCTCGGGGTGCTGGGCCCGGGCACGCCTGATGATGGTCTGGATGTGCTCCAGCTCGTCCCGCACCAGCCGAGCACGCTGGGTCGCGTCGCCCTCGGCGAGCAGGCGGTAGCGCAGCTCCCCGGCCGCCGTCATGGTGAAGCTCACCAGCTCCAGCAGCGCCGAGGTGGGGATCTCGGTGTTGCGGACATACTGCAGGATGGTCTCGGCGGCGGTCATCTGCGTGAGCGGGCTGTCGGCGAGCGCCTCGCCGAGCCAGTCGCGGAGGTCCTCGAGCTCGCCCTCGTCGATCTCGCCGACACCCACCGGTTGGAGCATCGCGCGCCGGAAAAGCACGCCCTCCTCGGCGGGCAGCTCCTCGATGATCCTCGCCCGGCAGATCCCCTGGAGGATGATGTTGTACCGCCCGTCGGGAAGCTGCTCGTGCTGGGCGACCTGCCCGATGCACACCGCCGGCCGGACCGGCGGGCGGCCGTGGTACTCCTGCTTCCATCGAGACCCGCGGAAGACCGCCATGGCGATCTGCCCGGCGCCGTCGAGCGCATCGTTGACCATCTGGAGGTACCGGTCCTCGAAGATGTGCAGCGGGAGCACCTGCTGCGGCAGGAGCGTGGCGGTGTCGAGCGGGAACAGCGGCATCGGGCGGGAGAAGTTGACCTGGATGGAGACTTCCTCGGACATCGGGGGCTCCGCGTGACCGGGGGATTGTAGTGGGCCGGCCGACAGGGCGGAGAACCTCCTGCCCTTCCGCACGGGGCGGGGGCCCGAATCAGGCCGGGGGCGTGAGCGGGTCAGGGCCGACCGTCTGGATGGTCAACCGGCCCAGCGTCCGGCGGGCGAGGTAGGCGTTGAGCTGGTCGAGCGTGATAGCGTCGATCTCGGCGGCGATCTCGGCCAGCGAACGCGGGCGGCCGAGGCGGAACATGTCCATCGCCAGCGCCGAGGCCCGAGCCCCGGTCGACTCGCCGCTGAAGACCAGCCTGGATTTCATGCCGACGACCGCGCGGCGGAACTCCTCGGGCGTGACGCGCCCGGCGGGCGTCGAGAGCCGGTGCAGCTCGGCGACCAGGACATCGAGCGACTCCTGGGCGCGTTCGGGCTGGGTGCCGACCTCGGCGCTCACCAGGCCGAAGTCGCGGTCGGTGCTGTAGCGGGCGTGGACCGAGTAGCACAGCCCCCGCTTCTCGCGCACCTCGGTGAACAGCCGCGAGGACATCCCCCCGCTGAGCACGCTCACCGCGAGGCGCTCGAGCATCGTGTCGGCGCTGGTCTCGGCCGGGGCGTCGTGCATCAGCACGATCTGCACCTGGTTGGACTGGTCGACCTCGTGGCTGTAGCCGCGCGGCGGCTCGCCGACCGGGCGTGGCTCGGAGGTCGCGCCGGTCCAGTCGGCCAGGAGCGATCCGAGCCGGTCGACGACCTCGCCCGCGTCGATACGCCCCGCGATGGCGATGATCGAGCCCCGCGGGACCGCCCCCCGGGCCCAGCCCTGGCGGATCTCCTCGGGCGTGACCGCGTTCAGCCCCTCGGCCGAGCCGAGCGTGGAGCGGTTGAACGGCGGGGCGAGGTGACGCGATTTGGCCGCCAGCGCGGCCCGCTCGCCGGGGTCGTCCTTGAGCGCCTCGATCGCCTGGAGGCAGAGCTCGCGGGTGGGCCCGATCGAGGCATCGTCGAACCGTGGGGCACGGATCATGTCGGCGAGCAGGGGCAGCGAATCGACGAGATTGGCGCCCAGCGTGGTCGCGCCCAGGGTCAGGAATCGGCTCGAGAGGCTCGTCGAGCGGCTGGTCCCGAGGCGGTCAAAGGCGTCGGCCTGGGCTCGAGAGTCAAAATTTTTCGTTCCTCGCAGCAAAAGTTCCGCCCATAACGCGGAGAGCCCGAGGCGGCCCGCCGGGTCGCACGCGACGCCGACGGGGACGAGCCAGACCATCGCCGCCGACTCGACGCCGGGGTTCGATTCGAGGATCACCGGCGTGGCGTTCGAGAGCGTTGATTGGGAGATCGTGGTCATGCGCGGGCCCCTGCGGATTGGCGAGTTGCGTGGAGTGAATCGAGCGGTCGCGGGGGAGTGTATCGGACGACGCGGGCCCCCGTGGCGGGCCCTCGATGGCGTGAGCGTGCAATTTCTGCGCCGCAAAATGTCGCGATCATGCGCTGAACGGTTGTGAACATGTCGGGTTCTTGACGCGAAGTGCGTAGTTGGCGACTTTCGGGTGTGCGGCGCCACGCCACGCCGATCGTCGCGCCGCGGCACGGGTGCGCGCGCCGGTGGCGTGTGCGTGCGCGACCCGCTTGACCGCGTGGCGCGCGGCGCGATCGCGGGTTGTGCGCCCGCCGCTCGCGGTGTCTCGGGCATCGAGATCGGGGCTTCGGAGTGCGTCGCGCGCGGCGAGTTGATCTTGCCTGACTTGCACAATCGGTCGCCAGCGCGCACACTACGCGCGGTCGTTGCCGTGGCGTTGAGCTGTTGCCGCGGCGTGTCGAGAACCGCTCCGGGGTGGTCTTGGCTCAAGACATGCGTGTATGCTGCCCGATATTCCCCATGTCTCGGGACGGAGCGATGGTCGTTCCTGTCGGCACGATGCCGACCCCCGAGCTTCGCGTGATCTCAAGGAGATTGGATATGGCGAAGAAGAAAGCTACGAGGAAGAAGGCCGCCAAGAAGGCCACCCGCAAGAAGGCCGCCAAGAAGACCGGCAAGAAGAAGGCGACCCGCAAGAAGGCCACCCGCAAGAAGGCCGCCAAGAAGACCGCCAAGAAGAAGGCCACCCGCAAGAAGGCCACTCGCAAGAAGGCCGCCAAGAAGACCGCCAAGAAGAAGGCCACCCGCAAGAAGGCCACTCGCAAGAAGGCCGCTGCCAAGTAGCGCCTCCGGCGGTTGAAGGCCGATTGCTCGGCAAACCTACGACGAAACGACGCGGGGTCGGCACCAGCCGGCCCCGCGTTGCGTTGGGGGATCCCGGGCCTGCCGCTTGTGCTGCGGGCCGGGAGCGGCCACAATCTCGACCATGGAGCCCACCCCCGCCGATGCCGTACGAGCCCTGCGAGCCAACGCCCGGGGCCACCTCCTGATCGACGAGGACCGTCGCCGGCCGGTGAGGTATGTCATCGACCGCCAGCGCGGCGTGCTGGTCTTCCCGCTGCCGGGAGACTCGGCCGGGATCGGCGAGGCCCAGCTGCTCGTGCCCGACGAGCACGACCCGACCGTCGCAGCCCTGCTCTCCATCGAGACCACCTCCTCGCTGCCCGCCGCGGTGGAGATCCGCTTCGAGATCTACCACGGCCGGGCGCACGAGGCCCACTGGGGCGTCGCCACGGTCGAGGCGCTCCGCTACCACGCCGAGGCGTACGACCGCCAGGAGTTCAGCCTGACCGACGCGCTGGTGGCCCACGAGCCGTCGCTCTGCCGAGCGCTCAACGCCCAGGCCCCCGGCCTCCGGGCGATGTGCGAGGCGCTCGCCGGGGCGCGGGTCGAGGAGCCGGTCGCGGTCGGTGTGGATCCCGACGGGCTCGATGTGCGGGCCCGCTTCGGGATCGTCCGGATCGAGTTCGCCGAGCGGGCCGAGACCGCGGAGGCGGCGAGCGCGCAGATCGCCCAACTGCTCTCGGTGAGCCGGACATGAACGCCCGAGGCCCGGCCGCCCAGCCCAGCCCGCCGCCCGGCCACAGACCCCGCCCCCCGCTGCGCGAGGCCCACGCGCATCTGTACCAGCTCGGCCGATCGCTCGCGATGATCCAGCTCTCGGAGTGCCGAAGTGCCGACCAGATGCTCGACGCCTTTGCCGCCCGCCTGCGCCTCGACCCCGGCTGCCCCCTGCTGCTCGCGCAGGGCGCCAGGCCCGACGCCTGGGACCCGCCCCGCTGGCCGACGCTCGCGGCATTCGACCGCGCGACCGGGAGGACTCCCGCCCTGGCATGGTGCTTTGACTACCACGCGATCATGGCCAACTCGGCGATGCTTGCCCTGGCCGGGATCGACGGGCGCACGCCCGACCCGCCGGGCGGGATGATCGTGCGCGACGAAGACGGCGGGCCCACCGGCGTGGTGCTCGAGCGGGCCGCGATCACGGTCTGGCACGCCGCGCCCGAGCCCCCGCCCGAGGCCCGGATCGCCCTGCTCGCCGACGCGCTGCGCGGGCTCGGGGCGTTCGCCGAGGTCCACGACCTCAAGAGCCAGTCGTGGCTCGGGCCGGCGCTCGCCGGGCTGGTGCGCCGCGAGGGGCTCGCCACGCGGCTCACGCTCTTCCCGCTCCTCGAAGACCTCGACCAGGCGCTCGCCGCCCGGGGGGCGTGGGAGAGCGATCAGGTCCGCCTGGGCGGGGCCAAGGTCTTCATCGACGGCACGCTCAACTCTCGCACCGCCTGGATGCTCCACCCCTTCGCCGACGGTCGCCCAGAGCACCCCCACGGCACACCGATGATGACCCCGCGCGAGATCGAGGACGCCGTCCGCCGGTGCGAGGCCGCCGGGCTGCCCCTCGCGGCCCACGCCATCGGCGATGCGGCGGTTCGCGCGGTGCTGGACGCGGTGGAGAAGGTCTCGCCCAAGACCCCCGGCTTCCGCATCGAGCACGCCGAGATCATCGACGAGGCGGATGTGCCGCGCTTCGCCGAGCTGGGGGTCATCGCCAGCGTCCAGCCGTGCCACCTGCTCTACGACATCGAGGCGCTGCGGGCGGCACTCCCCCACCGCCTCGACCGCGTCCTGCCGTTGCGGGAGTTGATCGACGCGGGATGCGCCCCGGGGCGGGGGCTGCTCTTCGGCTCGGATGTCCCGATCGTGCGTGCCGACCCTGAGGACTCGATCCTGGCGGCGACGGCGCGACGCCGGGCGGACATGCCCCCGGACGAGGCGATCGCGCCCGCCCAGGCGATCAGCGAGGCGGAGGCGTGGGGAGCCTTCCGGGTGGGGTGAGAGGGCGCGAGATCCGGACCTTCGCAGAGCCTCGGGTTCGAAGTGAGTGGGTGAGTGGGTGAGTGGGTGAGTGGGTGAATGGGTGAATGGGTTGAGGTCAGCCCTTGTCCCGGCGCCAGAGCTTCCAGAAGTGCCACCACTGCGCCCAGATGCCCGGCATCCGCATCACCTTGAACCCGCCGGTGACGCCCTTGGGCAACTCGTCACGCTCGGCCTGCTTCTTCGCGCCCTGGGCGAGCACCTCGCCGAGACGCCGCGACGGGTCGGCCGAGCGGCCGGAGACCTTCTCGTACAGTTTGGGATCGATCACCATGGGTCTGCTCCCTGCTCTGGAGCGGTGCGTCGTCGGGCCCGGTGCCCGGCCCGACTAGACTACCGAAAGAACCACCGGCCCGCCACAACCCGGATCGCGGAATCCGGTATAGTGGGAAGGGACCAGTGGCTCCAACGCGACCAACGCCGGGAGTGTGACCGATGCGCGCGGATATCAGGTACAACATGGTGATCGACGGGGCGGACTTCGAGCGGGCCCAGGCCGCCGCCGACCGGGCGGCCTTCCTCGCCGCCGAGGACATCAACCCCGAGAAGTTCTACTGCCTCCAGCACTACGACCGCTACAGCCCGGAGGACCACGAGGTCTGGGCCACGCTGGTCCGGCGTCGGATGGAGACGCTCGAGCAGCAGGCCTCCGAGGTGTTCCTCGACGGCGTGCGGCGGCTCGGGCTCGACAAGGACCGTGTGCCCAGGGTCGCCTATGTCAACTCACGCCTCGCCGAGCTGACGGGCTGGCAGAGCCACGGCGTGCCCGGGTACCTCCCCGCCAAGGCCTTCTTCGCCTGCCTGGCCAGGCGGCAGTTCCCCACCACCATCGTCATCCGCCCCAGGCAACAGCTCGAGTACCTGCCCGAGCCGGACATCTTCCACGATGTCTTCGGCCATGTCCCCCTGCACTGCGACCCGGTCTTCGCCGAGTTCCTCCAGACCTACGGCCAGGCGGCGCTCAAGTGCGAAGACCCCCACCACATCGAGCGGCTGGGCCGGCTCTTCTGGTTCACCGTCGAGTTCGGCCTCATCCGCGAGAAGGGCGAGGTCAAGCTCTACGGCTCGGGGCTTATCTCGAGCCTGGGCGAGAGCTTCCACGCGCTGGAGAGCGCCGATGTCGACCGCCGGCCGTTTGATATGGACCGCGTCTGCGACACGCCCTTCGAGATCGACCACTACCAGCCGGTGCTCTATGTGCTGGAGAGCTTCGAGCAGCTCCGCGACTCGATGAACGAGTACGCCGAGCAGGTGCTGGGGCAGCGGGCCATGGCCGGGGCATAGGCGCCGGTCCGGCGAACCCATCACCGCGTCATTCAGGGGCGGTGCTGCGGGCCGAGCGTCCGGGCTGCGGACGGGGCCCGGAGTGCCCCGCCACGGAGTTCGCGAGTGCCGGGGCCGCCCGGTTTGCCCCGGGCCCTCAGCCCCCGAATACTTGTCCGCGGCGATTCCTCGGCATGGGTCGGCCGCGGGTGCTCGGGAGGCTCCCGCGGGCGGTGGGGCCGGGAGAGCACACGCGCGCGATCGCACCGGGCTGGTGTCCAGCCCGCCTGCCGGAAGCTGACCCACATGACCAGACTCTCGCCCCCCACGCCCGGCAATGCCGTGGCCCCGCCCCCCAACGCCCCGTGGACCATCCAGCAGTCGATGGCCCTCTACGGCATCCCGGCCTGGGGCGCGGGCTACTTTGGGATCAACCAGGCCGGGCACCTGACGGTCTACCCCGAACAGGACACCAGCCGCGAGATCGACCTCTACGAGGTCATCGAGGGGCTGCAGGAGCGGGAGATCGGGACGCCGGTGATCCTGCGCTGCACCGATGTGCTCCGCCACCGGCTGCGGACCATCCGGGCGTGCTTCAACCAGGCGATCGCCGAGAACGGCTACGGGGGGAGCTACGCCTGCCTGTACCCGATCAAGGTCAACCAGCAGCGGCCGCTGTGCGAGGAGATGCGCGATGCGGCCGCCGAGCTGGGCTTCGGGTTCGAGGCCGGCAGCAAGCCCGAGCTGCTCGCGGTCATGGCCCTGACCGAGAACCAGCCCGACATGCCGATCGTCTGCAACGGGTTCAAGGACTCGGAGTTCATCGAGACGGTCATCCTCGCCACCAAGCTCGGGCGGCACATCATCCCCGTCGTCGAGCGGTTCAGCGACCTGGAGCTGATCGTCAAGCACGCCGAGCGCTACGGCGTGCGCCCCCGCATCGGCGTGCGGACCAAGCCCAGCGCCAAGGGCGTGGGCCGGTGGGAGAGCTCGGCCGGCATGCGGTCGAAGTTCGGGCTCGGCGCGACCGAGCTGCTCAGGGCCGTCGAGTTCCTCAAAGGCCACGGCATGGCCGACTGCCTGAAGATGATCCACTTCCACATCGGGAGCCAGGTCGGCGACATCCGGCGGATCAAGGCCGCCGTCAACGAGCTGGCCCACATCTACTGCGAGCTGGCCAAGGCCGGGGCCGGGCTCGACACCATCGATGTCGGCGGCGGGATGGGGATCGACTACGACGGCAGCCTGTCGACGAGCGCGGCCAGCATCAACTACACCGTCGCCGAGTACGCCGCGGACATCGTCTACCGCGTCAAGAGCGCCTGCGACGCCAGCGAGATCGCCCACCCGCGGATCTTCTCTGAGTCCGGCCGGTCGATGGTCAGCCACTGCTCGATGCTGGTCTTCGATGTGCTCGGGTCGAGCTGCTTCCCGACCGACGCCGACGCCGACGAGGTCAAGGCCCTGCTCGGCGACGAGGAGGAGCGCCCCCAGCCGGTGCTTGAACTAATCGACGCCTACGAGGCGATCGATCGGCCCCGCGTCAACCTCGTCGAGGTCTACCACGACGCGGTCCAGGCCATCGACGAGGCCATGAGCCTGTTCAACCTCGGCTACCTCAGCCTGCCCATCCGCTCGGCCGCCGAGCGGCTGTTCTGGAGCGTCGGACGCCGCGTCCTCGATATGGCCCTGCGCAAGGGCGAGCTGCCCGACGACCTCGCCGACCTGCCGCGCCGGCTCAGCGATATCTACTACGGCAACCTCTCCATCTTCCAGAGCCTGCCCGACCACTGGGCGATCGACCAGCTCTTCCCCATCTGCCCCATCCACCGACTGGGCGAGGAGCCGACACGCCGGGGCATCCTCGCCGACATCACCTGCGACTCGGACGGCCAGATCGACAAGTTCATCGACCAACGCGAGGACGCCAAGCCCATCCTCGAACTCCACGAGCTCCGCCCGGGACAGCCCTACTACCTCGGCGTCTTCCTGCTCGGCGCGTACCAGGAGGTGCTCGGCGACCTGCACAACCTCTACGGCGACACCCATGTCGTCCATGTGTCCTTCGACGCGTCCGAGGGGGCCGGCGACTGGAATATCGACGAGGTCATCGAGGGCGACACCGTCAAGGAGGTGCTCTCGTATGTGCAGTACGACCCCGAGGGGCTCGTGCGGACCATGCGCCGCGAGGTCGAGCGGGCCGTCAAGAGCCGCACCCTGAGCGTGACCGAGGCCAAGAACCTGCTGAAGTTCTACAGCGAGGGGATGGAGGGGTATACCTACCTGGAGTGAGTGGGGCTGAGTGGGTGAGTGGGGGCGGGGGTGAATGGGTGGGAGGTGTGGGG
>CAYJPX010000108.1:2383-11338 GCA_964372195.1 uncultured Phycisphaeraceae bacterium | reverse complement strand
ACTCGACCGACCTCCGCGACCTGATGACCTGGGAGCAGGCCCCCACCAACGCCCGCCGACTCGACGAGGCCGGCGCCGTCGTCGCCCTCACCGCCGGGGGGCTGCGCAAGGGCGAGAAGTTTGACAAGAACCTCCGCGAGGCCATGAAAGTCGGCGGCCTCACGGGCGAGCGGGCCCTGGCCATGCTCACCACCAACCCGGCCGCCATGCTGGGCGCGAGCGACAACATGGGCACCGTCGAGCCCAACAAGCTCGCCAACCTGATCGTCGCCACCGGCGACCTCTTCGCAGAGCCCGAAGCGCAAGCGAAGAGCCAGACCACGGAGCCCGAAGCGCAAGCGAGGAGCCGCTCGAAGGACGCCGCCGAGATCCTCGATGTCTGGATCGACGGCCAGCGCCACGCGATCAACGCCCCCCCGCCACCCTTCGACGGCGAGTGGACGCTGCGTGTCGGCGACTTCTTCTCCATGAAGCTCGTCATAGAGGGCGACAAGGTCACCGGGATCGAGGGCGAGGGCGACGACGCCAACGAGGGCGAGGCCCGAAAGGTCACGATCGACGCCAACACCCGCACCATCAGCTTCCTCCTCGACGACACCGACGACGGCACGGGCACCTATGTCCAGACCGGCATCCTCGGCCCCGACGGCGTCATCCGGGGCACAGGGATCGGCGCCGACAACAACCCCTTCGAGTGGACCGCAACAAGAACAGAGCCCGAAGCGCCAGCGAGGGTCCAACCCGAGGACGACGAGGCCGATGAAGCCGATGAAGCCGACGAAGTCGACGAGGACGACGAAGCCGATGAAGCCGACAAGTCCGACGACGACCAACCCGACGACCTCCCCCCAGCCGACCTCCCCGGCTACCCCTTCGGCCCCTACGCCGCGAAGGAACTGCCCGCGCAGCAGACCGTCATCTTCCACAACGCCACGATCTGGACCAGCGGGCCCGATGGCCTCATCGACAACGGCTGGATGGCCATCGAGGAGGGCAAGATCATCGCCGTGCAGCCGGGCGGCGTGATCGACATCCTGACCCGACACGACCCGGTCATGATCGACCTCGAAGGCAGGCACATCACCCCCGGCCTGCTCGACGCCCACTCGCACACCGGCATCAGCCGCGGCGTGAACGAGGGCGGGCAGGCCGTCACCGCCGAGGTCCGCATCGGCGATGTCACCGACCCCGACAGCATCAACTGGTACCGCCAGCTCGCCGGCGGCGTGACCACCGTCAACAGCATGCACGGCTCGGCCAACCCCATCGGCGGCCAGACCCAGACCAACAAGGTCCGCTGGGGCGCCGTCCACCCCGACGACATGCACATGGAAGGCGCCAAGCCCGGCATCAAGTTCGCACTGGGCGAGAATGTGAAGCAGAGCAACTGGGGTGATGGAAACACGACCCGCTACCCGCAGACACGCATGGGGGTCGAGACGCTGATACGGGATCGGTTTGCGGCGGCGCGGGAGTATGCAGCGGCTCAAGCGACGGAGCGACGGAGCGACGGAGCGACGAAGGGGGACATCGAGTACGCTGCGGAGCAGAACCGGGGCCTGCCAGGGGGTATGGAGCATGCAGATAAGGACCTTCCGAGATCTGATCGCGTGGCAGAAAGCGATGGACATGGCCAGAGCGGTCTATCGAGACTCGGTGAAGATGCCGCGGGACGAGCGGTTCGGGCTGACCCGGCAGATGAGGGATTCGGCGGCATCGGTGGCCGCCAACATCGCGGAGGGCCACGGGCGTCAGAGCCGACCGGACTACATCCGCTTTCTTCGGATCGCGAGAGGTTCCCTCCACGAGACGATGACACACTACGAGCTGGCGACTTCGATGACGATGATGCAGGCAGCCCAGCAGACGATCGACCTGATGCAGGAGACCGACCGGGTGCTGCAGGGGCTCATCCGGAGCCTGGAAGCCAAGAACGATCAGAGCTGACCGAAGCAACCCCTTCGTCGCTTCGTCGCTCCGTCGCTCCGTCGCTCCTTCCCCCCCGCCGCGACCTCGAACTCGAAGCCCTCGCTGAGATCCTCGCCGGCGAGCGGTTGGTTCACTGCCATTCGTACCGCCAAGACGAGATCCTCATGCTCTGCCGTGTGGCGGAGGACTTCGGCTTCAGAATCGGCACCTTCCAGCACGGGCTGGAGGTCTACAAGGTCGCCGAGGCGGTCAAGGAGCACGCCGTCGGCGCGAGCCTCTTTGCCGACTGGTGGGCGTACAAGGTCGAGGTGCAGGACGCGATCGCCCAGGCAGGCCCGCTGCAATCCGAGGTCGGCGTGCTGACGAGCTACAACTCCGACTCCGACGAGCTGTCCCGGCGGATGCATGTCGAGGCCGCCAAGGCGTACAAGTACTCCGGCGGTCGCCTCAGCAAGGAGGACGCCCTCAAGTTCGTGACGATCAACCCCGCGATCCAGTTGGGGATCGGCGACCGCGTCGGCTCGATCGAGGTCGGCAAGGACGCGGACCTGGCGATCTGGTCCGGCGAGCCGCTGAGTTCGTTCTCCATGTGCGAAGCGACCTGGATCGACGGGCGCGAGTACTTCAGCCTGGAGCGCGATGCCGTCCTGCGCGAGCAGAACGCCGCGCACCGCACCCGCATCACCCAGAAGATCCTCACCGAGGGCGCCCCCAAACCCAAGAAGGAAGGCGACGAGCCAGACGGCGAGGACGATGCCGACGACGGGCCCGACAGCACGACCGACGAGGACCCCCCGCCGAACCGCTCGATGCGCGAGCGCATGGCCGTGGCCGCGCGACAGCTCCATTACTTCGACCTGTACCTCAAGGGCATCAACCCCGCCGACCACCGCTGCGGCGACTGCGGCGCCAGCGATCTCCAACTCGGAGGCCACCGATGAACAACCCCCACCGCACCCCCCACCCCGCCACCCACTCCACCCCCCACTCCGTCTCTCCGTCTCTCCGTCTCTTCGTCGCTTGCCTCGCACTCACCACCCCCCTCGCCGCCCACGCACAGGACCTCGGCCACAAGGCCCCGCCCCAATCCCACACCGTCTACATCACGGGCGCGACCATCCACACCGTCAGCGGCGACACCATCGAGAACGGCGGCATCATCTTCGAAGACGGCCGCATCACCAGCATCCTGCCCGAAGGCATGGTCACCGGTTTTGCGCCCGGCACCGAGGTCATCGAGATCGACGCCGCCGGGCTGCATGTCTACCCGGGCCTGATCAGCCCCTACTCCCAGCTCGGCCTGACCGAGATCGACGCCGTCCGGGCGACACAGGACATGAGCGAGACCCTCTCGCTGACCCCCGAGGTCCGGGCCGCGGTCGCGATCAACCCCGACTCGACGCTGCTCCCCGTCACGCGCTCCAACGGCATCCTGCTCGCGGGCGTCTTCCCCACCGCACGCCTCAGCCTCTCTGGCCCCGAGCCGCTGGGCCTCATCCCCGGGCGGGCGGCCCTGATCCGCCTCGACGGCTGGACCACCGAGGACATGGCAGTCGTCCCCGACGCGGGGCTCGTCGTCAACTTCCCGCTGAGCCGACCGATCCGGGCGTGGTGGATGGAAGAGGAAGAAGGCGACCAGACCTCCGGCTACGACAAGGCGATCGCGACGCTCGACCAGTTCTTCGACAACGCGGCGGCGTACCACGCGATGGAGGGCGAGCACGCGATCGACCTGCGCTACGAGGCGGTCGCGGGCGTGTTGCCGCGAGGAACGCAAGATAAGGGGGGCGGGCGTGAGGGGGGCGGGCTTTCCAGCCCGCGGCAGAACCCCACCTTCTTCCGCGCCAACGACTACGACCAGATCGTCGGCTCGCTGGCCTTCGCCGCCGAGCACGGGCTGAGGCCGGTCATCGTCGGCGGGCGTGACTCGCACATGTGCCTCGACGCGCTCAAGGCCGCGGGCGCCGCAGTCGTTCTCGAGACCAGCTTCCGCATGCCCAAGCGGGACGACTCCCCCTACGACGACCTTTTCAAGCGCCCGCAGCAGCTCCAGGGCGCGGGCATCCCGTTCACGCTGATGTCCGGCGACGACACCCCGCATGAGCGCTCGCTGCCGTACGCCGTCGCACTTGCGGTCGCCCACGGCCTGTCGCCCGACGACGGGCTGCGGGCCTTGACCCTCACCCCGGCGGAGATCTTCGGCGTCGCGGCGGACTACGGCTCGCTGGCGCCGGGCAAGTCCGCGACCCTCATCGTGACCACCGGCCACCCGCTCGATGTCCTGACGACGATCGAACTCGCCTTCATCGACGGCCGCGCGATCGACCTGGAGAACAAGCAGACGAAGCTGGCGGCGAAGTACCGGGAGAAGTACAGGCAGTTGGGGTTGATCGAGAGGGAGTAAGATCAGTCTTCGGCGCCCTGGTTCGCAAGGTGCTCCGAGTCTCGGGCGATCTGCATCGGGTTGAACGGCGGTACTTCATAGGGCGGCAGCCCTGCTCGCGCGAGCGCGCTGTGGAGATACTCCCGCCAAAACGGCACCGTGTTCAGCCGGCCGTTGATCTCGGCGAAGGCCTTCAGATCGGCCTCCTCGGCCGTGTCGTCCGAATCGAGTTGGTAGGCCACCACGAATCTCGCGCTGCACACGAAGAAGGGTTCGACATCCTGCGCTTCCGATTCCTCGATCGCTTCGCCTGGCGCGACGGCCGCGGCAAATGCGTATTCGATGGACACCGCGACCCGACCGCCCTGCTGTTCTACCTCCGACTTTCCAGCGTCGTGGATCGGCAGCATCGCCGAACCCGCGTCGGGCATCTGCTCGGGATCCAATTGAAACGAGCCCTCGAGCTGGACGATGGTGTCGATCTTCACAACCCGCATCGCCACCCGGCTCGGGTCGCCCTTCGGTGGAGGTGTTGGAGAGCCGGCGACCATTCATCCACCTCCCATGGCGATCACGCCGCCAGTCCATCCGGGCCAGCGCCCTGCCCGTCCCCCGCGGGGCGCGTGCGTCGGGGCTCGCTCACCCACCTGAGGGAACTCGGCGCCAGATTCGCCGAGTCCGGAACGACGATCGGCCTCGCTGCCACGCCGTCGCCCCGGAGGGCACGCAGGAATGCTCTTGCCTCCGGCACGCCAAAGAACACGCGGAGCATCGTGTCGGCGAGTCGTCCTTGCACGACATGGCCTTTCATCCAGCGGCTCAGCGACGCCGGTGCAACACCGATCAGCTCTGCGAGTTCCTGCTGGGTGTCGATGTCCAGCGTCTCCCTCGCCGATTCCATATCCGGAGCCGTCAGCAGCCCCGCCGCGCTGCGCATGGCATCATCGACCATCCGATGAGCGGTGTTGCCGAAGAACTGTTCGCCACATTCGCCGCACTGTTCGATGGGGAGAGCCGCGACATGCACATCCACCATGCGCCGATCGAGCTTGATCTGCGTGCGGTAGTCGATGGTCACGGGTCGCCGTTCACGGGCACCGCACATCGGGCACAGCCTTGCTTGAGTTTGCGACATACTGGTCTCGCTAGGCGTCATGAAAGCTCACGACAAACAACTCGGGGTGGTTGGGCGAATCCTCGAGGAGCCGGCACTCGATATAGCGCAAACACCCACCGATGGAGATCCGGAAGTCGTAATGGAACTCGGCAGTCGATTGCCATTCTGGTCTTGTCTCTCGGCACTGGTCGACCTGCTTCCCTTGCTCGACCCACAGCCGGAGGATCCGGTTGATCTGCTGCGGCCGGATTTTGGGAAGGACCCGCTCGAGTTCGTCAAGAGCAGGCTTCGACCATCGAATCCCCTCGCCACGCTCGGAGACCGAAAGCGCCTCGAGGATCTTCGCCCGAATCTCAGGATCTCTGAGCGGTGGCATTCGTCCGTGGCCCCCAGCGCTCCCGCCACACACGGGAGATGTTCGTGCCTCCGCTCAAGCCTACAGGTTCCTTCACACCCACGCCATCCCTGGCGAGCAGCCAGTCTAGCCGCTGGATTGATCATAATCAATTCTTCGGTGGATAGCCACCCCGGATGCACAGAAAACCGCCCATCCCGCTCTTTCCAACCTGCAAAGTCCGAAAACCCATCAGATATCCAGCACCATCCCATCCCGCAAAACCCGCTCCTCCCCGTTCGCCCCCAGCGTCTGGAGGACCGCCCGCAGCTCCAGCCGGACGCGGGGCTCCGACGGCTCGGCGTCCACCCGGTCGGCGATCCACTCCGGCAGGCCCACCAGCACCACGCGGTAGGTCTGCGTCGCGGGGTCGTAGCTGGCGGCGTTCTCGCGCTCGTCCTCGAGCGCCACATCCCAGATCAGGATCTGCACCGCGCTGGTCGCATCCACCCCGCCCTCGGGGCGGTACAGCTGCACCTGCAGGGGCCCGAGCGCTTTGACCGAGTCGCCCCACCGATCGCGCAGCTCGATATGGCAGATGATGGCCGCCTCGCCGTGCTCGTCGCGCCCCAGGTGCGTCAGGGGAAAGACCCGCAGCGACTCGGGCGCAAAGGCGTTGTAGCCCTTCCGCAGGTCGTTGCTGGGGGCGGCCGGCTCGACCCAGCCCCAGTCCACCGGCCCGCCGCCGCAGCCGACCAGCAACCCCCCCACCGCGGACGCCGCCGCGCCCGCGGCCGCTCCCACAACCGCCACCTTGACAGTTCGCCCAAGCCCGCCTCGATTGGGTCCGCCTCGCAGCATGCGCCCAGTCTACCCCGCCGCCCGGCTCTGCACCGGGGCGTGGACGCCGCCGGTCCCCAGCACCGCCACCAGGCGCTCGACCACCCTTGCCAGCTCCCGCTGCGAGGCCTCGAGGGCGGTCAGGGCCCGGGTGCTGCCGCTGACCAGACCGACCAGCGTCTCGGCCCGCTCCCGCTCGGCCATGAGGCGGTCGTGTGCCTCGGCCAGCTGCCGCTCTCGCCCGGCCGCCGCCCGACGCTCAGCCAGCCACATCCACCCGACCAGGCCCGCGACCCCGAACTGCGCCAGAGCCCCCGCGATCTCTCCCTCCATCCGCCGCCTCCCTCCAACCCCACCCGCCGCCAGCCCGACTCATCACCTCTCCGCCGCTCCGTCGCTTCGTCGCTTCGTCGCTCCGTCTCTTCGCCGCTTCGTCGCTTTGTCGCTTCGTCGCTTCGTCGCTTCGTCTCTCCGTCTCTTCCCCCTCAATACACCCGGATCTTCCGGAACACCGCCTCGTACCCCATCGACCACACCCGCCCGCGGTCGGTCCGGTCCTCCTCGCGGAAGTCGATGAACGACATCGCGGTCCACGAGCGGCCGTGCAGGTCCACCAGCGTCCCGGTCGTGGGCGACTCCTGCAGCTCGGCCACGACCGCATCCCGCAGGGCCCACAGCGCCGCCTCGCTGGCCGCCACCAGACGGCCCGTCACGGTGACATCGAGCTCGACCAGACCCAGCGCCACCGTCCCCGGCTGGATGGTGCCCAGCGCCACCCACGACATCATCAGGTGGCCCTGCCGGCCTTGCCCGAACCGGTGCGGCCCCGAGCCGAACAGGTCCTTGCCTTTGAAGGAACTTGCCATTGGTTACTCCCGTTTTTCACCGCTGAGGGCGCAGAGTGTCGCAGAGGAGGACGAAGCTCGGCCCGGATGGACATGCCTCTCCGCGCTACCCGATCCCGTCGGCGTCCTCGATCGTGACGGGATCGGCGGCCCCATCGCTCGACACCGCGAGCAGCTTCACCGTCCGCACCGCCCCGTTCTTGAGGCTCAGCTCGTGGGTCACATCCATCACCACGCACTGCGCTCGGATTCGCTTGCGGGGCGTGTCCGCCCCGCTCGGCGCGGTGTGGAACACCAGCTCCCCCGCCTCGCCCGGCGAGGGCGAGCCCACATCGTCCCGCGCCACCTGCTGCACCACCCGCACCGTGACCACCTGCTCGGGCACATCGGCGAGCACCAGGTGCGGACCTAGGTCCGACCACTCCTTGACCGCCCGTGCCGCCGCGCGGTCGATCACGACCGCGGACACATCCTCCCACATCGCCCCGGCAAAGCTGACTGATCTCGGATTCAGCAAGAGCATCGCACACCCCCTTTCTTGATCGCGAAGGTCACGAAGAGCACGAAGGAAGCAGGAGGGTTCGTTCCACTCGTTGTCTGCTTCGCGACCTTGGCGCTCTTCGCGTTCAACTCCGAATGAGCTGCACAACACTGGGCCGGCGCGTGGCGTCCGCCACGCCGTCGCCATCCGTGTCGATGCGAGCGGCCACGCGCCCGCGCTCGGCCGCGAACCGCTCGCGGTACATCCCCGCCTTGAACGCCGCGGGCGAGCCCTCGCCCGCCAGCGCCGCGGCGGCCGCGAACACCAGGTGCAGCGCCCCCAGCGCCTCGAAGAGCGCGAACGATCCCGGGTTGGTAATGCTGACCTCGCTCACCACGCCCACGCCCGCCGGCTCGTCGGGGTCGATCCCCAGCATGCGCAGGACCTGGCCGTGCACCATCGCCAGTTGCGGGAGGAAGGTCGGCACCTCCACCACCGCCCCGGTCGTCGCGCTCGGCGGCAGCAGCCCGCCATCCACGCTCGCCCGCATCCGCGAGATGGTCAGCTTGGTGTTGTCGATCGTGCCGACCACCTCGTAGAGCACACCCCCGACCACCACCACATGCCCCGCGCCGACCTCGGCGAGCTCGAAGCCCACATCCTGGCTGGTCATGGTCAGCGTCGTGCCCGCGACATCGCCCGTCCCCTTCACCAGCCGCTGCCCCGCCCAGCCCACATCCCGCACCAAGCTCGGCTCGAGCACCAGCAGGTCCCTGTCTGTTGCAAACATGGTTGCTCCTTTCTTTTCACCACAGAGGACACAGAGGGGCACAGAGGAAGACAATGCACTTGAGTTGTGCGATAGTCGCGCCGCTGTCTCTCCCTTCTGTGTTCCTCTGTGTCCTCTGTGGTGAGTTGCCTTCCCAAACCCGGCCCCGGTCTCACGACCCCGGCCCGGGCGAACCGGCTCCCCCCCCCCGAAAAACCCCCCCCCCCCCCAAACACCACCCCCCCCCCCCCCCACCC
>CAYJPX010000108.1:0-2373 GCA_964372195.1 uncultured Phycisphaeraceae bacterium | reverse complement strand
TTGCCCTCCCAACCCCCGCCCGGGGGCCCCCCCCCGGGGCCGGGGCTCACGGGCTCCCCCACCCGTAAGACGCCCCCACGACCGATCTCACGACCCGGCGCCGCCGGCTCCCGGCCGACGCCCCGGGCTTAGTTCCCGTCCGTGCTCAGCCCGCGGATCACACCGTGCGCCGCCTCGTTCTTGCACTCCAGCGTGTACTCGCCGACCAGTTGCCCCTCGATCGAGTCCCCCGTGGCGCTCAGGGGCTTGTAGTGGAAGCTCCGTCCCTGCAGCGGCATCACCTGGAGCCGCGAGCTGTCGAGCAGGAACACCGTGTCGCTGGGCACCCACCGCGACACGACGACCCTGCACACGCCGAAGTCGCTCTCGTAGAAGTTCACCAGGTTGCTGTAGCGATCGTCGTCGGGGGCGTACTGGCGCTGCCCGTCGATGAGCTGGTTGAACGCCCGCTTCTGGTTGCCGTTGAGCAGGATGGTGTCGACCGCGCCCGAGCTCTGCTCCCAGACCTGCTTGAGGGCCTGGTTGATGAGCGCTTCGGTCAGCGCGTCGCCGCTGACGCCCCCGCCGTCGGGGAAGCCGCCGACCCCCGGCTCGAAGGCGTTGGTCGCGAGGAACGCGCCGAGGCCGTTCATCGAACGCCTGACGGTGCTCGAGCCCTGCTGCGTGCTCGAGGGCGCCACACCGTTGATGACCGTGTTCTCCAGGTCGCGCAGCAGCTCGCGGAGGCGCTCCTGCTTCTGGTAGTCTGCCTCGTCGGCGACGCCGTGGGCCCGCACGGCCTGCATGGTCCCGCTCACCGACACGGTGGCGGTGAAGATCTGCGTGTAGTTCTGGCCCCTGGTCCGGCTGGTAAACCTCGCGCCCGGGGCGCTTGCCCCCTCGAGCGCCGCGTTGCCGATGATGTGCAGCTTCATGTTGTCGGCCAGCGTCGCGTTGGGCGTCCCGCCGTAGGCACGGGTCACGGTCAGCACGCTGCCGACGATGTTGGTAACGAGCATCACCTCGGTGAACCCCTCCGGGCGGACCAGGTCGCCGATCTGGAACCGCCCGCTGTTGTCCACCGTGAGGCTGGTGGCGGTCTCGGGGTCGGGGTTGAAGATCGCCTGGTTGAGGTGGTCGAAGTTCGGCAGGAGCGAATCCTCGATCCACTCGTGCACGGTGCTCATCGCCGCCCGGCGCGCATCCCCCAGGTGCGCGAGCAGCGGCGTCTCGAACGGGCTCACGATGCCGATGATGTCGCTCACATCCTCCGCCAGCTCCGGCAGCCCGGCGCCCGCCGTGTAGGTTGATTTCCCGCTAAATGCCATACCTGTTCCTCCTTCTCCAAGTCCACCGCCCGGCACCTGTTGCCCCCGGGCTCCTCGCCCATCTCACGCACGGCACCACACCGCACGCGTCCGATCCTCCACTCCCCCTGCCCCGGGGCGGGGCACTCCGGGGCCCCACTCCAAGCCTCCTCCCTCTCAAGGGCCTTTCCAGGCCCCGGCCTCTACTGCTCCCCCCTGCGCATCCGCAGGTACCGGAGCAGCAACCGCCGATCCCCGGTCTCCCGCGCCGCCGCCGCGACCTCGTGCACCGACCGCGACGCACCCGCGCTCCCCGCCGGCACCGCCGTCGCTCGGATGCCGCGCGCCCGCGCCGCGAACATCAGCGGTCGTCGTTCCTTCACCCGCGACACCGCCTCGAGCACCGTCGCGCCCCGGGCGACCTGTTCCTCCACGAGCACCCGCGCCCCGTCCAGGTCGACCACGGCGGCGATCAGCAGCTCGCGGTCGATCTGCCGCGCCTTCTCGCTCTCGCCGACGATCCGTCGCAGATCCTCGGCCGCCGCCTCGACCGCGCCGAGCCGGTCGCCCAGCTCCGCGACGCGAGACTCCGCGCTCTCCGCCCGCTGTCGCCAATCCCCGGCGACATCCGCCGCGACATCTCCCTCGCTATCCGCCGCGAGATCCGCCGGCTCGGCATCCGCGCCGGGCGCATCGGACTCCGGCTCATTCGCCTGCACAGCCTGCTCTCGCTGCTCTGCCTCCTCCGTCTCCTCCGGGGCGGGGCACTCCAGGGCCCCCTCCCCTTCTCCATGCCTCATTCCTCCAATCCCGCTGCGCTCCATCTCCGCCAACGACTCGCCGATCGCCTCCATCACGCACCTCCGTCCGTGTGCTTGTCTGCCTACTTGTCTGTCCGTCACGCCTCTCCGCCCCCGACCAGCCCCGACGCGCCAAAATCTGAAATCTCAAATCTCAAGTCTGAAATCTGAAATCTCAGATCGACTGCCTCGCTCCCTCGCTGCCTTGATGCCTTCCCGCCCCCCCTACACCACCCCGCATCGCTCGCCTCGTACCCCAGCTCATCGAGCACCCGCTTCACCGGCAC
>CAYJPX010000107.1:0-12005 GCA_964372195.1 uncultured Phycisphaeraceae bacterium | reverse complement strand
GCCTTCCAACCCACTCCTCCTTGAGGAGGGGGTGGTCGCGCAGCGACCGGGGGAGGTGCGGTGGGGCATGGGCGCGCGATCGCGTGGCTTGCCAGACTAGGCCGCGATCCTCGTTCACCCGAGCGCCGGCCGCAGTTCGACCGCCGACAGCTCACCGATGGACCCATACACCCGGTGCGCCCCGGCCTCGCGCAGCGCCTCCTCGGTGTTCGTCGTCGTGACCGCGATCGCCGTCATGCCCGCCGCCCGGGCCGCGGCGATGCCCGCGGGGGCGTCCTCGACCACCGCGCACGCTCCGGGCTCAAGCCCCAACAACTCCGCACCTCTCAGGAATACATCCGGCGCCGGCTTGCCGCGCCGCACCTGCGTGCCGTCGACCGTCGCCGCGAAGTACCGCCGCAGCCCCGCGGCGTCGAGCACAAGGTCCACATTCTCCGGCGGGGCCGACGACCCGATCGCCAGCAACGCGCCCTCCCCGGCCAGCTCGTCGAGCAATTCCACCACGCCCCGCGCCAGGGGCACCTCGGCACGGATGATCTCCCGGAACGCCCGCTCCTTCTCATCGGCGATCCGCAGCGCCTCGGCCGGCGGCGTCCCCTCGCCGAACATGATCCGGACGCAGTCGGGGTTCACCCGCCCGAAGCAGGACAGGAATACGCCGTGCGTGATCGTCACCCCGCGGGCCTCGCCCACCCGACGCCAGCTCTCCCAGTGCGCATCCTCGCTCATCACCAGGACGCCGTCCATGTCGAAGATCACTCCCCAGCTCATCGCCGCTCCTCTCGCCGCCGCCCATCCGGCCCCAACGATACGGCGGCCGGCGCCGCCGGCGCGGCCCCGCACATCCGGGGCCCAACCACAGGCGGGAGCCGCATCAGACCGAGAGCGCCGGACGGATCATCGCGTCCGACTGCGTCAGCCCCTCGAACGGCAGCCTGGGCGTATACAGGCCCGGCGTCTCCTGCTCCGCGTGGTACATCCGGACCCCGAAGTAGTTGCCCAACGCCTCCCACAGCGCGTTGCCCGCGTGCCCCTGCGTGACCGCGACATGGTGCGGGAAGTGCCGCAGCAGCACCTCGCGGTAGAGCCGCTGCAAACCGGGCAGACGGCACCACCCATAGCACCCGAAGGTCACCGCCGGGTTGTCCTCGATCCGGCCCTGGGCCACCACCGCCTTCATCTCACCGCCCGGGTCCTGCGTGAGACGGCACAAGGTCAACGGCCCCTCGCGGGCGATGAACTCGATCGTCCCCTCCGAATCCTCGTAGCTGGCCGCGCCGCTCGACGCGATGATCTCCTGCACGCCCAGCCTGACCGGCGTCCGCGCGAACGCCGCGGGGAACACCCCGCAGTGCCAGACATTCACCAGCTCGTCGTCGTCGTTGTGCAGGTTGTTCCAGTCGGCCAGCCCCGCCGGTGAGTCGCTCGCGAGCATCGCGGCGTGCATGGACATCGTGCCCATGATGTCGGCCTCGCACGCGCTCGGCACCCCCTCATCGCCGAAGCGGCTCATGGTCGTGCACGAGCACACGCCGTAGTTCGCCTGAATGCTCGTCCAGCACTGGATCCCGAAGGCGTCGATCGCGTTGTCCCGCGCCCATCGCCGCAGGAAGAGCTCGAGCTTGCCGCTCCTGGTCACCGAGAGCTGCTTGACCGCTGAGGTGTCGGCGTAGCCCTGGATCGACTCGACCACCCGGGCGAGGTCCGGGTCGCTATCCGGGATCCGGTTCGCCCCACCGATCACCTCCGAGAGATCGAGCGTCACGACCGTCGGCCCCATGAGCTGGAGCTGCTTCTCGTTGAATCGGCAGGTCCAGAAGGCGTCGGGGCGGGCGCCGATCTGGCCGTACCGCGCGTTGCGGAGCCCGTGCACCACCCGGCACACCCGCACAAACAGGTCCAGGTCCTCGCGGAATGAGTCGTCCGAGGGGTAGCAGATGGGGCGCTGGGCGACCGTGTACTTCGCGCCGATCTGGCGGAGCACCTCCCCGATCGAGAGCAGGCCGCAGAAGCTGTCGCGGCGCTTGGTGGTCATCGTGAGGCGCTCTTCCTCCTGGCACCCATAGATCAGGATCGGCACATCGAGCGCCGCCTTCTTCACGCACCACGCGACGCCCTGCTCCTCGCCGAAGTTCACCGCCCCGATGACGATCCCGTGCACCCGCTCCCGCCGGAACAGCTCCGCGGCGTACTCGGCCTCCTGGCGGGTCTCCACGCACCCCACCTTCGTCGCCGACTCGTCCGGCACGACCACGGTGATGCCGAGCCGCTCCATCGCCGCGACCGTCTCGTCGCGCATCTTCTTGGCCAGTTCCTTCGAGAAAAACCCGCGGTTCGCCGGGATGAACCCCAGCCTGATGGTGCGATTGCTGTTCATGGTTCCTCCGGCCGGCGGTCGGCCCCCGGCTGCCCGTAGTAAGCGCTCTCCCCGTGCTTGCGTTCGTGGTGCTTCGCGGCGAGGTGCGGCTCGAGCGCCACCCCGGGCCCGAGCGCCAGCGCCCCGTGCGCCAGCCGGGCCACCGCCTCGAGCGCGACCGCGTTCTCCAACGAGCCCATCGCCGAAGCGCCCCACGCGAACGGCCCGTGCCCCGCCAGCAGCACGCCCGGCGTCCCGGCCGCGCCCTGCACGCCGAGCCGCTCGACAATCACCCGCCCGCTATTTCGCTCATACTCCCCCGCCACTTCTTCGGGATGCAGTTGGCGCGTCACCGGGATCTCCCCCGCGAAGTGGTCGGCGTGCGTCGTGCCCAGGCAGGGGATCGCCCGCCGCGCCTGCGCGAACATGGTCGCGTAGGGGCTGTGCGTGTGCGTGATGCCCCCCACATGCGCCCACGCCCGGTAGAGTTCCAGGTGCGTGGCGGTGTCGGTCGAGGGCCGCAGACTCCCCTCCACCACCCGCCCTTCGAGGTCAACGAGCACCACATCCCGGGGCGTGAGCTTCTCGTACGCCACCCCGCTGGGCTTGATGGCGATCACGCCCCGGTCCCGGGCGATCCCGCTCACATTACCCCAGGTCAGCGTGACAAGCCCGTGCGCTACCAGCAGGCGATTGGCCTCGCAAACCTCCTCGCGCAGCCGCCGCAGATCGCTCATGACAGCCCCCTCGCCTCACGGCGGATGGTGATCAGGTCCTTCATCACGCGGTGGAGCGAGCCGTCGGACCCCGCGACGCCGAACGCGTCGTGGAGTTGCGTATACACCCGGTAGAGTCGCTGGTAAACCCCCGCGTGCTCGGGGTCGGGCTGGTACACCCGGTCGCGGATACCGGTCATCGCCCGCTGCGCCGCCGGGACATCCGGATGCGCTCCCGCCACCACCGCGCCGAAGATCGCCGCCCCCAACGCGCAGGTCTGCCCCGAGCGGCTGACAAACATCGGACGCCGACAGACATCCGCGTAGATCTGCATGACCAGCGGGCTCTTCTCCGCAATCCCCCCGCAGTTGACCACGCGCTCGATCCCCACGCCGTACTCCGCGAGCCGGTCGATGATCTTCAGCGCCCCGAACGCCGTCGCCTCGATGAGCGCGCGGTAGACCTCCGCCGCCGTCGTCTGCAGCGTCTGCCCGACGATCAACCCCGTCAGCAGCGGATCGACGAGCACCGTCCGGTTCCCGTTGTGCCAGTCGATCGCGACCAGCCCGCTCTCCCCCGGCCGGAGCCCCGCGGCCGCCTCGCTCAGCCTCGCGTGCATCTCGTCGCCCGAGCCGTACCCGCCGGGCGCGATGCGGGTCACGAACCAGTGGAAGATATCCCCCACCGCCGACTGCCCCGCCTCGATCCCCAGCATGCCCGGCAGGATGCTCTCGGGCACCACGCCGCACACGCCGGGGATGTCCGGCGTCTCGCCATCCAGGGGCGCCACCATGCAGTCGCAGGTGCTCGTGCCCATGATCTTGACCAGCGTGCCCAGCGCCGCCCCCGCCCCGACCGCGCCCATATGCGCATCGAACGCCCCCACCGCCACCGGCACCCCCGCCGGCAGGCCCACACGGTCGGCATACGCCGCGAGCAGCCCGCCGGCCCGCTGGTCCGACGCCACCGCCCGCGGCGCATAGCTCCGCCGGAAGCGAGACAGCCCCGGGGCCAGACCCTCCAGAAACTCCTCACTCGGCAGCCCGCCCCACGCCGGGTGGTACATCGCCTTGTGCCCGGCGGCACAGACACTCCTCGCCATCACCCCCGGCTCGGTGTTCCCCGTCAAAAGCCCCGGCACATAGTCGCACAGCTCCACCCACCCCCCGGCCGCCTCCGCCACGCCCGGCGAGGTCCGCACACAGCGGAGGAGCTTCGACCAATACCACTCCGACGAGTAGGTCCCCCCGCACTTGGCGAGGTAGGGCAAGCCGCCCCGCCGCGCACGCTCGGTGATCTCCGCAGCCTCCGCGTGGCTCGTGTGGTCCTTCCACAGCCAGGCCATCGCCGCCGGATCCTCGCGGAACCGATCCTGCAGCGCCAGCGCCGTGCCGTCCGCCGCCACCGGCAGGGGCGTCGAGCCGGTCGTGTCCACACCGATCCCCACAACCAGCCCCGGCGCGAACCCCCGGTGGCCCGCGGCGAGCCCGACCGCGCCACCCACCGCCTCAATAAACCCCTCCGCATAGTCCGACGGGTGCTGCCGGGCCAGGTCCGGATCGCGGCCGTCGAGCACGACACCATGCTCGCCGTGCGCATACGCCCAGACGCTGGTCGAGATCTCCTCCCCCGTGCGCACATCCACGACCATCGCGCGCACCGAGTTGGTGCCGTAGTCCATCCCGATCGCGAATCTCGCCCCGCCCTCGCCACCCATGACGCCTCCCGCCTGCTAGCCGACCGATGACATGCGACTCTCCGCGACGCCCGCCACGCCGGGCTCGGGCAACAGGATGCGGTCCGCCGCCGCCGCCAGCAGGCCGAGCGACCGGCGTCGCGGCGCCGTACGGCAATCGAGCCGACCGAACCGCCCCAGCAGCGCGTGCTCGGACACCCGCCGCGCGAAGGCCTCCCCCACCGCCGGATGCAGCGAGGGGAGGTGCCCGGTCAGGATAATGTGCACGAGCCCCAGCAGGTTGATCCCGCCCGCGATCACGACCGCCGCCGCGTCGATCGACCGCAAGAGCCAGGGCTCCACCCCGCCCTCGCGGACAGCCCCGCTCAACTGGGCCCAGGTCGCCCGCGGCTGCTGGCGGGCCTGCCGGAAACTCTCGAGCAGCCCGCCCCGCGAGACCAGCGTCTCCAGGCACCCCACCGAGCCGCACGAGCAGCGCCGCCGGTTGCCCTGCACCCCGGTGTGGCCGAGCTCCCCCGCCAGCGGCATGGGGCCGTGGAACAACTGCCCGCCGGTCATCACCGCGCCGCCCACCCCGTCCCCGAAATCTACGAGCAGGAACGACTCCGGCGCATCCGCCGCGGCTTGGTGCCCCAGCGCCAGGGCCTGGATCTCCTGCACCGCGCACACCGGGGCCCGCCACAGACCCCCGATCGTCTCGAACAGCCCCGCCCCCTCGGTCCAGTGCAGGTTCGGCGAGAAGAGCACCCGCTCGGCCGACGCGTCGAGCACCCCGGGCACGCTCACCAGCACCGCCGACGCCGGCTCGCCCGCGATCGGCTTCGCGGCCTCCCCGAGCAGCTCGGCGAACTTCTTCAGGCTGCGTGGCGTCGAGAACTCCCTCCCCGGGGCCGCCTCGCGCCCGGAAAGATCGACCGCGAGGACCCGCGTCCGCCGGACCCCGATCTCGATCGCCGGGAGCACGCGGCTGGCGCTCGGGCGGACGGTCCGGGGTGGTCGCCCCATGGGAACCACGGCATCCGGCAACCTGCCCGCGTCGGCCTCCTCCACCAGCCCCATCGCGAGCAGCTCGTCCACCACCTTGCCCGCGGTCACCGGCGAGAGCCCCAGCACCCGGGCCAGCTCGGCCCGCGAGCAGCCGCCCCGGGCCAGGAGCACCCGAAACACCCGCCGGGTGTTGGCGGCACGGAGCTGGGAGGGGTGCAGATACATCGTGAAGTTAGTATACTATCTCGGCGGCCCGCCCGCACACCCCCGACCCGAAGCCCAAGAGAACCAGCGAGACCCACGCGAGAACACGAGATGACCATCCACACCGCCCTAGCCCTCTCCCTCGCCCTGGCGATCCCCGGCACGCCCCAAGCCGCCAGGCCAGACACCATCCGCCCGGTGCCCTTCACCGCCGTTCACCTCAACGACCAGTTCTGGGCCCCCAGGCTCCAGGCCAACCGCGAGGTCACCCTCGCCCATGTGCTCGACGAGTGCGAGGCCACCGGGCGGATCGCCAACCTCGAGGTCGCCGCGGGGACCAAGCCCGGCGGCATGGTCGGGTACTGCTTCAACGACACCGATGTCTACAAGACGCTCGAAGGCGCGGCCTATATCCTCCAGTCCAGCCCCGACCCCGAGGTCCAGGCCCGCTGCGACGAGATCATCGCCAAGATCGCCGCCGCCCAAGAGCCCGACGGCTACCTCTACACCCCGCGCACCATCCTCGACCCCAAGAACATGCCCCCGGGCGGGCCCGAGCGCTGGTCCGACATGGCGATGGGCCACGAGCTCTACTGCGCCGGCCACCTCTACGAGGCCGCCGTCGCCTACTTCCACGCCACCGGCAAACGGGCCCTCCTCGACATCGCGATCAAGAACGCCGACCTCCTGGCAGCGACCTTCGGACGGGGCAAGAACCCGCACCCACCCGGACACCCCGAGATCGAACTCGGCCTCGCCAGGCTCTACGAGCACACCGGCGACACGAAGTACCTCGACCTCCTCCGCTTCTTCGTCGACGCCCGGGGCCGGGCCGAGGGCGGGCGCCATCTCTACGGCGAGTACTCCCAGGACGCCGTCCCGGTGCTCGATCAGACCCACGCCGTCGGCCACGCGGTGCGTTTGGGCTACCTCTTCGCCGGCACGACCGACCTCGCCCGCCTCACCGGCGAGACCGCCTACCTCGACGCGTCGAAGCGGGTGTGGGACGATGTCGTCACAACCAAGCTCTATCTGACCGGCGGCATGGGCAGCCAGGGCAACAACGAGGGCTTCGGCGCCCCCTTCGACCTGCCGAACTCGAGCGCGTACAACGAGACCTGCTCCTCTATCTCCATGGTCCTCTGGAGCCACCGGCTCAACCTCGCCACCGGCGATGCCCGCTACGCCGATGTCATGGAGCGGACGCTCTACAACGCCCTGCTCGCGGGCTGGTCGCTCTCGGGCGACAAGTTCTTCTACCCCAACCCGCTCGCCTCGGCGACGGGCGCCGAACGGCAGCCCTGGTTCGGCTGCGCCTGCTGCCCGCCGAATGTCCTCCGCTTCTTCGCCTCGATGCCCGGGCTGATGTACGCGGTCTCCGACGATGCGCTGCTTGTCAACCTCTACGCCGCCGGCGATGCCGACCTCACCGTCGCCGGCACGCCCGTCGCGATCGCCCAGGAGACCGACTACCCCTGGGACGGCGCGATCAAGGTCCGCCTCACCCCCGACCGCCCGACACGGTTCGCCCTCCGCCTGCGTGTGCCCGGGTGGGCGACCGGCCAGGTCACGCCCGGCGACCTCTACCACTTCGCCGACACCAGCGACGAACAACCCACCCTCACCGTCAACGGCGAGGCGGTCGCCCTGCAACTGGACCACGGGTACGCCGTGCTCGAGCGCGAGTGGACCGCGGGCGACCGTGTCGAGCTCGCGCTGCCGATGCCCGCCCGGCGTGTCGTCGCCGACGAGCGGGTCGCCGCCGACCGGGACCGGGCGGCGCTGGTCCGCGGCCCGCTCGTCTACTGCTTCGAGGATGCCGACCACCCCGATGGCTCGGTACTCGGCTTCGTCACACCTATCGGTGATAGGTGGCTGCCGTTCGACGCCGAGCGGGGCCCGCTCGGTGTGCCTCTGATCGGCCGCGCCGAAGCCATCGGACGCGACGCCAACGGCTCGCCCCGGGTGTTGGGCCCAACCCCCGCTCGCGCGATTCCCTACTACGCCTGGGCCAACCGCACCCGCGGCGCCATGTGCGTGTGGACCGCCACCACTCCTGCTGCGGCCAAGCCCGCGCCCTACCCGACCATCGCGCGCCAAGCCACCGCGTCCTCGTCCTTCGGCGGCGAGCTCGCCGCACTCGCCGACCAAATGGAGCCGAGCAGCTCGGGCGACCACGACAACCCCTTCCTCCACTGGTGGCCCCGCAAGGGCACCGAGGAATGGGTCCAGTACGACTTCGCCCAACCGACCCGCGTGGCTGGCGTCGAGGTCTACTGGTTCGACGACACCGGGCGGGGCGAGTGCCGCCTGCCCGGGGCCTGGCGACTCCTCGCCCTCGTCGAGGGTGACTGGACCGAGGTCACCAACCCCTCCGCGTACGCCACCGACGCCGACCGCATGAACCGCTGCACATTCGACGAGGTCGAGGCCGCCGGGCTGCGCCTCGTCGTCCAGTCTCCCGAGGGCTGGGCGGGGGGCATCCACGAGTGGCGGGTCCTCGGCAGCGAGGAACTCCCGCCGCCGGTCCAGCCCGAGGACGACCCACAGGCACAGGCCCCGAACCTGCTCCCCAACGCCTCCTTTGAAGAGATCGACGCCGATGCGCCCGTCCGCTGGACTCGCTCGGTCTGGGGCGGAAAGCCGACGCTCACCGCCGAAAACAACGACCCGCACGACGCCCACCACGGCAAGAACAGCGTGACGATCCGATCCGACACCGGCGCAGACGCCGCATGGTCCTGCACCGTCCCGGTCGAGCCCAACTCCCGATACCGACTCTCCGGCTGGATCACCACCCGCGATGTCGAGACCCAGGGCGGCGCCCACGGCGCACTCCTCAACATCCACAACATCCCCGACGCCCGCACCCAGCCCGTCGTCGGATCACACGACTGGACCCCAGTCGCCGTCGAGTTCGACACCGAGCTCAACGACTCGGTCATGGTCAACTGCCTCTTCGGCGGCTGGGGCCTGGCGACCGGGTCCGCCGCGTTCGACCAGATCGCCCTCACCCTGATCAGCCGCGGCGAGGCCGAGCAGCCCCGCATCTCGATCGACGCCACGAAAGCCGGCGAGCCCATCAGCAAGTACATCTACGGCCAGTTCATCGAGCACCTCGGCCGCTGCATCTACGGCGGCATCTGGGCCGAGATGCTCCAGGACCGCAAGTTCTTCTACCCCGTCAACGACACCGAGTCCCCCTGGCGCAGCACCAGCCCCGTGCCCGGCGGACTCACGATGGACACCCAGAGCCCCTTCGTCGGTGAGCACGCCGTGCGAATCCAGCCTCAAGGCCACGGCGCCACCGCCCCCAGCCTGACCCAGGGCGGGCTCGGGCTCGTCGAGGGCCACGAGTACCGCGGCTATGTCTGGCTCGCCGGCGAGGGAGACCTGCAGGATGTCACCGCCTCGCTCTCGTGGGGCGACGACCCCGCACAGAGCCAGGTCGTACACCTCGGGCGGGTAAGACCCGAGTTCACGCGAACGGACTTCCGCTTCGTCGCCGGAGCAACCACCGACGACGCCGCCCTCACCTTCACACCACAAGGCGACGGCGTGTTGCGCATCGGCACCGCATCCCTCATGCCCGCCGACAACATCCAGGGCTTCCGAAGCGACACCCTCGCCCTGCTCAAACGCCTCGACTCACCCGTCTACCGCTGGCCCGGCGGCAACTTCGTCTCCGGCTACGACTGGCGCGACGGCATCGGCGACCGCGACCGCCGCCCGCCCCGCAAGAACCCCGCCTGGACCGGCGTCGAGCACAACGATGTCGGCATCCACGAGTTCATGGCCCTCTGCGACCTGCTCGGCACCGAGCCCTACATCGCCATCAACACCGGCCTCGGCAGCACCCAGGACGCCGTCGACGAGCTCGCCTACCTCAACAGCCCCGCGGACACCCCGATGGGCCGCCTCCGCGCCGCCCACGGCCGCGCCGAGCCCTGGGGCGTCCGCTTCATCGGCATCGGCAACGAGATGTACGGCGACTGGCAGCTCGGCAATGTCCCCCTCGAAGAGTACACCCAGCGCCACAACGCCTTCGTCGACGCCCTCCGCGCCGTCGACCCCGCGATCATCCCCATCGGCGTGGGCGCCGTCGGCGACTGGAGCCGCACCATGCTCCGCGACTGCGCCGACCGCATGGACTACATGTCCGAGCATGTCTACTGGCAGGATCGCCCCGGGCTGCTCTCCCATGTCATGCAGGCGCCGCGCTCGCTCCGCGCCACCGCCGACGCCCACCGACGCTACCGCCAAGAGCTCGACAGCCTCCGCGGCCGCGACATCCGCATCTGCGAGGACGAGTGGAACTATTGGTACGGCCCGCATGTCTTCGGCGAGCTCGGCACCCGCTACTTCATGAAGGACGCCCTCGGCTGCGCCGCCGCCCTGCACGAGTTCGGCCGCAACAGCGACATCTACTTCATGGCCAACTACGCCCAGACGGTCAATGTCATCGGCGCGATCAAGACCAGCAGGACCAACGCCGCCATGGAGACAACCGGCCTCGTCCTCGAGCTCTACCGCAAGCGCCTCGGCGTCATCCCCTGCCTCACCGAGTCCACCCCCACGCTCGACGCCCTCGCCGCCTGGACTCTCGACCGCTCCCAGCTCACCATCGGCATCGTCAACGCCTCGACCCGCCCGGCCGAGATCGCCCTCGACCTCAAGGGGGCCGTGCTCACGGGCGGCGGCACCCGGTGGGAGATCGCCGCCGACGACCCCGACGCGTACAACGACCCCGACGCCGGGCAGCCCATCCAGACCCGCGAATCGCCCGTCCGCGATCTCGGCGATACCCTGGTGGTGCCGCCCTGCAGCGTCACGCTCCTCTCCCTCGATGTCAGGTAACCCCAAGCAGGCACGAAAAGTCGGAGACCCCCCATGGCACGCATCAACCGTCGGCTCGCAATCGGACTGCTCTCCACCGCCTCGATCCTGAGCCTCCTCGTGGGCTGCGGCAAGGCCGAGAGTGGCGACACCAACACCGACGCGGGCAACGCCGCCGCGCCCCAGAAGCCCGCCATCCGAGTCGGGTTCTCGCAGATCGGCGCCGAGAGCGACTGGCGCAAGGCCAACACCGAGTCCATCAAGGCCGAGGCCGCCGCCAGGGGCATCACCCTCGTCTTCTCCGACGCCCAGCAGAAGCAGGAGAACCAGATCAAGGCCCTCCGCAACTTTGTCGTCCAGGATGTCGATGTGATCGCCTTCTCCCCGGTCGTCGAGACCGGCTGGGAGCCGGTCCTCAAGGAGATCAAGCAGGCGGGCATCCCCGTCGTCCTCACCGACCGCGCCGTCGAGGTCTCCGACCCCGAGCTCTTCGTCACCTTCATCGGCGCCGACTTCGTCGAGGAGGGACGCCGTGCCGCCCGCTGGCTCGCCGAGGCGACCGGCGGCCAGGCGATGATCGCCGAACTCCAGGGCACCCCCGGCTCGGCCCCCGCCATCGACCGCAAAACCGGCTTCGAGGAGGTCCTCGCCCAGCACCCGGGCATGCAGATCATCAAGACCCAGACCGGCGAGTTCACCCGCGCCAAGGGCCGTGAGGTCATGGAGTCCTTCCTCAAGAGCCCCGAGGGCAAGCAGATCACCGCCCTCTACGCCCACAACGACGACATGGCCCTCGGCGCCATCCAGGCCATCGAAGAGGCCGGCCTCAAGCCCGGCATCGACATCAAGATCGTCTCCGTCGACGCCGTGCGCTCCGCCTTCGAAGCCATGATCGCCGGCAAGCTCAACTGCACCGTCGAGTGCAACCCCCTCCTCGGCCCCCAGCTCTTCGACGCCGTCGAAGCCATCCTCGCCGGCGAGCCCGTCGACCGGCGGGTCGTCACCAAGGAAGGCGTCTTCACCCAGGACACCGCCGCGGAAGACATCAAGACGCGGCAGTACTGAACCGGACCGCGCCCGGTTCCTGCGCCCGCTCCCACGGGCCCTGTTTGCAAGCATCGGCGATCCGCCGCAGGCCGTCGTAGTAGAACCACGCCTGCCGATGGTCCGTCCCCCCCTCCCCCGGCGTGGGGGGCCGAATCCGCCGCC
>CAYJPX010000106.1:0-12045 GCA_964372195.1 uncultured Phycisphaeraceae bacterium | reverse complement strand
CCTCTGGGTCTACATGCTCGACGAGGTGCAGAATGTGTACCGCGCCCAGGGCGTGGTCATCAACGACAAGCACATCGAGCTGATCCTGAGCCAGATGCTGCGGAAGATCAAGGTCGAGAACCCGGGCGACACGGACCTCCTGCCGCAGGAAGTCGTCGACCGCTTCATGTTCCGCCAGAAGAACTACGAGGTCGCGGCGATGGTGCGGGTGACCGAGTCCGGCGGGACCGACCTCCGCGTCGGCGAGCTCTACCCCCGTGCCGAGGTCCGCGAGGCCAACGCCCGTGCCGAGGGCGAAGGCCGGGAGCCGGCCAAGGGCCGCAAGGGCCGCCCCGCGACCGGCCGAACGCTGCTGCTGGGCATCACCAAGGCCGCGCTCTCCAGCGAGTCCTTCCTCTCCGGCGCCTCGTTCCAGGAGTCCACCAAGGTCCTCACCGAGGCCGCCCTCAGAGGCGCCGAGGACGACCTCATCGGCCTCAAGGAGAATGTGCTGCTCGGGCACCTCATCCCCGCGGGCACGGGCTTCCGGCCCTACCAGAGCATCCGCGTCCAGTACCTGGTCGAGCCCCCGGCCGACACCTACGACGACGAGCAGGTCATGCTCGCCGCCGCCGCCGCCGCCGCCGAGGCGCTCGGCGCCGACCCCAGCGACTCGATCGGCATGCCCCAGGTCGAGGTCCGCGATGTCTCCATGACCGAGGCGGCCACCGAGGCCACCAGCGACAACTAGCCGCACCACGCCCCACCCCTCCAGCGGCCGATCGGGTTCCCCGGTCGGCCGCTATCGTTGCCGACCGAGGACCGCCCCGCATGGCCAAGCGCCCCGCACAGGTTGACCGGATCAACGCGCTGGGCGAGCGTGCGACGGCGGCGATGGCGGCTGGCGACCTCGACCGCGCCGCTGCGCTCGCCGACCAGGCCCTCGCGCTGGCCCCCGGCCTGCCCGCCGCCCTGGCGATGCGCGCGTCGATCGCGGTCCGTCGCAACCGCCTCGACGCGGCCGAGCGTGACATCCTCGCGGCCTTGCGCGCGGCGCCCGCCCCGCCGCCGCAGTGGACCGCGACGCTCGCCCAGGTCTACCGGGGTCGCGGCGAGTTCGACCGCGCGATCGAGCTGCTCGGCCGGGCCCACGCCCGCGACCCCGGCGCCGAGATCATCATCTCCACCCTCGGCGAGTTGCTCACCACCACCCGGCGCCACGACGAGGCGTTCGACCTGCTTTCCGCCGCGGTGGGCAGGGGCGCCGATCGCCCGGGGCTGCTGGCCCAGTACGCCCGCGTGTGCCGGCTGCTGGGGAGGGGCGAGGACGCGATCGCGGCCCTCCGCCGCAGCGCCGAGGACCTCCGCCAGCCGCCCGGTGGGCGGCAGCAGGTGCTCTTCGAGCTCGGCCTGACCCTGGACGCCCTCGGCCGATTCGACGAGGCGTTCGACGCCTTCCGCCGCGCCAACGCGCTGGAGACACGGGGGTTTGATATCGACGCGCAGGGCCGGGGGGTCGATGCGATCCAGGCCCGCTGGACCCGCGACCGCCTCGCGTCGCTGCCGCGGGTGGCCGGCGCGGGGGAGGGGCTGGTGTTCATCGTCGGCATGCGCCGCAGCGGCACGACGCTCGCCGAGCAGATCCTCGCGGCCCACCCGCGGGTTACGCCCGGGGGCGAGCTGCGATGGCTGCGCGACCAGGCCCGGGTCATCGATCCGGAGCCCGGCAACCTGCTGGGGATGGTGCTCGACGCGGACCGCTGCACGCCCGCCGCGATCGCCGAGGCTTCACGGGACTACCTCGCCCGCGCCGACGAGGCCCGCCAGCCCGGGCAGCTCTTCACCGACAAGATGCCCGCCAACCTCAAGCTCCTGTCGCTGGTGCAGCTCGCGCTCCCGGCCGCCCGGGTGGTCTGGTGCCGGCGTGACGCGGCCGACACATGCCTCTCCTGCTACATGCAGCCGTTCAACGACAACAGCTACTGCGCCGACCTGCGCACGCTCGCGCGCTACCACCACGACAGCGAACGCCTGATGGCCCACTGGCGGCGCGTGCTCGACCTACCGATCTTCGAATTGCACTACGAGACCCTGGTCGCCGAGCCGGAACCAACGGTCCGGCGGCTGCTGGAGTTCCTCGGCCTGCCCAACGACGACGCCTGCCTGCGCTTCCACACCGCCGCCCCCGTCGCACGCACCCGGAGCACCGACCAAGTCGCCCGCGGGCTCTACCAGTCTTCGGTCCACCGGGCAGAGCAGTATCGTCCGCACCTGGCTGCCCTGTATGAAGAACTTGAACGCCTCGCCCGAGAGCGGGGCGGGTAGGCCGGACGGCTCCCCGGCGAACCGGCTCGGCTCGACCAACGCCGCCGGCTCGGGTGTCTCAGGCTGTTCGGCGAGGACCGCCGGCGCGGGCTCGCTGGTCGGCCCCTCCGCCGGGTCGTCGATGCCGAGCACCGCCGGAGGCAGGTGCAGCGCCTCGGCGAACACCCGCTTGGTCTGGTCGATCACCTCGTGCCCGCGCGTGGCGTAGGGCAGCCCCACCACCGGGGCGAGCTGAGCCCCCGCGGCCAGGGCGGCCACCCCCACCAGCCCGGCAATCTTGAACAGGACTCCTCGACTGACGCTCCGCATCCGAAAACTCCATCCCTGCACCAAGCCCCCAAGCCGGGCGACTATGCCTCGCCCGATTCCCCCCTCTTCTTGGGATGCGCGGCCCGGCGATATCTGTCATCCCTACCCTCTGCCGATCCAAACCCCTGCCGGAGCCCCGCCCAATGGCCAAACGCCCCGACCTCTCCCGCACCCAGCGCAAGATCGTCAGCCGCTACTACGAGCACCTCGACACGATCACTGTCCAGAAGCTCGCCGAGGCGGTTTCCGAGATCTACCTGGCGGAGGGCAAGGCCGCGGAGAAGCACTGGAAGCGGGTCGAGACCGCCCTGGCCAAGACCAGCGCCAGCGACGCCCGGGTCCGGCAGATCCTCGAGAAGCGAGACATCGCCGCCCTCGCCCAGCTGGTCGCGGACCTGGGCTAGCGTCGGCGCACCGCGTACCGCCGCGCGGTATCGTGGGCGCCTGGCATAGGAGTTCAATCATGCGCACCGCCCTGCCCGCCCTCGCCATCCTCACCCTCACCGCCGGCCTCGCCCACGCCGATGTCCGCCTGCCAGCGATCCTCGGCTCGAACATGGTCGTCCAGGCCGAGACCGAGGCGCCCTTCTGGGGCTGGGCCGACCCGGGCGAGAAGGTCACCATCACCGGCAGTTGGCCGGGGGCCAAGCCCGCGACCGTGACCGCCACCGCCGACGGCAAGTGGACCGCCACCCTCTCCACGCCCAAGGCGGGCCGCGGGTACACGATCACCGTCCAGGGCAACAACACCCTCACGCTGTCGAACATACTCATCGGCGAGGTGTGGCTCTGCTCGGGCCAGTCGAACATGGAGTGGCCCATGCAGCGGGTGGACAACGCCCAGGCCGAGGTCGCCGCGGCCGACCACCCCGAGATCCGCCTGTTCCTCGTGCAGAACGCCATTGCCCCGGCGCCGCTCGACGACTGCCGGGGCCAGTGGGTGGTCTGCTCGCCCGAGACTGTCCGGGACTTCAGCGCCGTGGGCTACTACTTCGGCCGCGCCCTCCAGCAGGACCTCGGCGTCCCCGTCGGCCTGATCGCCGCCGACTGGGGCGGCACCCCCGCCCAGGCGTGGACCAGCGCCGAGGGCGTCGCGGCCTTCCCCCGCTACGCCGCCGACCTCGAACTCATGCGGATGCTCCGCGAGGGGCCCGACGCCCTCGACGCCGAGTACCAGAAGGCCCTCGCGGCCTGGACCGCAAAGTACGAATCCGCCGAGCAGCTCACCTGGGCCAACGCCGACTTCGATGACTCGGGTTGGGGGACGATCACCGTCCCCGCGACCTGGGGCGGCGACCTCGGCGCTTTCGACGGCACCGTCTGGCACCGCCTCGAGGTCGAGATCCCCGAGGCCTGGGCCGGACGCGACCTCACGCTCGAACTCGGGCCGATCGACGATGAGGATGTCACCTACTTCAACGGCGTCGAGGTCGGCGCGCACCGCGGCGACGGGCACTGGAGCACGCCCCGGAGGTACACCGTCCCCGCGAAGCTGGTCAAGCCCGGCAGGGCGGCGATCGCCGTCAGCGCCCTCGACACCGCCGGCTTGGGCGGGATCAACGGCAAGCCCGACCAGGTGTTCCTCGCGCCCCAGGGCCACTCCGAGAGCGAGGTCGTCTCGCTCGCCGGCGAGTGGCGCTACAAGCGGGGCACGAGCGCCGCCGACATCCCCGGCCGCCCGCAGAAGCGGGGCATGAACGCCAACACCGCCACATCGCTCTACAACGCCATGATCGCCCCGCTCCGCCCGCTGGCTCTCCGCGGCGCGATCTGGTACCAGGGCGAGAGCAACCGCGGCGCCGCACACGAGTACCGCACGCTCTTCCCCGCCATGATCAGCGACTGGCGCAAGCAGTGGGGGAGCGACTTCCCCTTCTACTTCGTCCAGATCGCCCCCTTCACCTACGGCGGGGACGCCGGCGAGACCGCCGAGCTGCGCGAGGCGCAGCTCATGACCCTCGACCTCCCCAACACCGGCATGGCCGTCACCATGGACATCGGCAACCCCCGCGATATCCACCCCACCAACAAGCTCGATGTCGGCAACCGGCTCGCCCTGTGGGCGCTCGCCAAGACCTATGGCAAGACCGGCTTCGAATACTCCGGCCCGCTCTACGCCGGGTCCGAGCGCGATGGCAACCGCATCCGCGTCCGCTTCGACCACGCCGCGGGGCTCGAGGCCCGCGGCGGGGTCGCCAAGGGCTTCGAGGTCGCCGGCGAGGACCGCGTCTGGCGGGCCGCCGGGGCGATCATCGATGGCGACACCATCAGCCTCTCGGCCTACGGCGTGATGAAGCCCGTCGCCGCCCGCTACGGGTGGGACGACGACGATGAGCCCAACCTCTTCAACGCCGCCGGCCTCCCCGCGTCCCCCTTCCGCACCGACGACTGGAAGCGCGTGACCCAGCCCTGACCCCAGCCCTGAACCCGGCCCGAACATTGAACGCGAATGTCGCGAAGGGCTCGAAGCCAGGCATTTCAACGCAGAGCACGCAGAGGAGCGCAGAGTTCCGCAGAGTGAGACAGGGAAACAGTGTTTGTATGGTCAGGCGAAGCCTGACCATACGACCCAACTGCTGTCTTTTCTGTCTTCCTCTGCGTCCTCTGCGTCATATAAAAAGCAGCGCGGAACCCAAAGGCCCCGCGGCGCATGTGTCTTCATTTGAGCCTTTCGCTTTGAGCTTTGTCCCTGGACCCAGCCGTGTCGCCCGCCCCAAGTGACCAGCCCGTCTGATCAGCCGAACCACCCCGGCGCCCAGGCGAACAGCGCGTACGCATAGAGCGCGTACCCCGCCAGCAGTATCAGCCCCTCCGACCGAGAGATCCGCGCCCCGCTGAACATGATCGGCAGGCACAGCGCGCTCGCGAACAGCATCACCGGCAGGTCGAGCACCAGCACCTGCCTCGAGACCTGCTGCGGCGACACCACGCAGGTCAGCCCGAGGATGCCGAGGATGTTGAAGATGTTCGAGCCCAGGATGTTCCCCACGCTGATGTCCGACTGCCGACGCAGCGCCGCCACCAGGCTCGTCACCAGCTCCGGGGCGCTCGTCCCGGCGGCCACGATCGTCAGGCCGATCACCAGCTCCGACACCCCGAGCCCCCGGGCGATCGACGACGCGGAATACACAAGCACCCACGAGCCGCCCACAAGCAGCGCCAGGCCCGCCAGGATCATCGCGCCATGCACCGCCCCGTGGGCTCTCCAACCCCCGGCCGTTGCCCCGAACTCCCGCTCCAGCTCCTGCTCCGCGGCCGCGTCCTCGTCACTTGCCCGCTCACGCCCCGCCAGATAGCCCCGCCAGAGGTAGACCGCGAGCAGCACGAGCATCATCGCGCCGGGCGCCCGCCCGATCCGCCCGCCGGACACCGCGGCCACCAGCGGCGTCAGCCCGACCGCCAGCACGACCAACAGCTCCCGCCGGACGACCTCCAGCCGGATCGCGATCGGGCTGAGGAGCGCCGTGATCCCCAGGATCACCGCGATGTTGAAGGTGTTCGAGCCCACCACATTGCCGACCGCCAGGTCCCCGCTGCCCCGGGCCGCCGCCGTCAGCGAGGTGCACAGCTCAGGCGTCGAGGTCCCGAACCCCACGATCGTCAGCCCGATGAAGAAACTCGACAGCCCCAGCCGCCGGGCCACCGACACCGCCCCCCGCACAAGGAGCTCCGCCCCACCGGTCAGCACGACCAGCGACACCGCGAGCAGACCGACATTCAACAGCATGTGAGCATTCCCGGGGGGGCGAGCGCGTACGAAGGGCCGGGAACAGTAGCGGACCCGACGCCCCGCCTCACCCCGGCTTCACCCACAGTGTCCGCCATTGCCCCTTCGCCCGCGGGTGGCTGTGCCCGTCCCAGACCTCGCCCCAGCGCTGCTCGAGCCCCGCCGCCCGCAGCAGGCCCGCCGCGTGCATCTCGCTCATCGGGTGCGGGTGCAGCTCGTCGGCCTGGTCCATCACATCGACCAGCAGCCACATCAGCCCCCCCGGCCGCAGCACCCGCGCCATCTCGCCGGCGACCAACGCCGGGCTCTGCACATGATCCAGGCAGTTGTCCGTGATGACCAGGTCCACGCTCCCGCCCGTCAGCGGGATCGCCTCGCCCACGGCGGCGAGATAGGTCACGCCCGACGCCTCGGGCGCGATCAGCCCCTCCGCCCGGTACCCGTCGGCGAGCGGGTCGACCACAAACGCCGACGCGAACTCCCCCGCCGCCACGCACGGCCAGGGCCCGCCGCCGATCTCGACCGCCCGCTGCCCGGCCAGCCACTCGGCCATCGCCCCCCGCATCGGGGCCCCGACCTCGAGCCCGGTGTGCATATCCATGCACCGGGCCAGTTCATACAGCCGGATCCGCTGCCACCGCCCGAAGGTCTCGGCCATGCCGACCTCGAACTCGGCATCGAGGTTCTGGCTGGCCCTGATCCAGTACTCGAGTTCCTGCCGCATCCGCCGCGTGGCCGCCGGGTCGGTCGAGCCGTCGGGGCGGACCGCTCGCCCATCGCGCCCGCCGCGCCAGACCGCGCCGAGCTGGCCCGCCTGCCCGGCTTCGATCGTGGCGATCAGGCGGTCGAGCTTGGCCTCGATGGGCGCGACGCCCGGGCGAAGGAGCTTCGCCAGCGTCCGCCGCACACCCGCTTTCAATCCGGACCCGGCCATGGACAGCTCCCGTTCGCCCGGGAGTTTATCCGCACCCTCGCGCGACGGACGGCCGCCGCTCCGGCCGATATAATCCCCACTGGGTCCCGCGCGGCGTCAGGAGGACACCGGCGGACGGCCCGCGGACGGAGGCGACACCACGGTGCATCCCCAGCAGACAGACGGATCGGAATCACCACAGCGGACGATGTCCTCGTTCGAGCGAGAGCTCGCCGCCCTCCGCCGCCGCGTGGTCCAGCAGGCCACGCTGGGGCTGGGCATGCTCCAGGAGGCGCTCGAGGGCCTCTGGCGGGTCGACCGCTCCATCGCCGACACCCTCAAGATCCGCGACAACACGATCGACGATGAGGAGGTGGCGATCGAGCAGGCGTGCTTCCGCCTGCTCGCGCTGCAGCAGCCGGTCGCCCGCGACTTCCGCATCATCGCCTTCGTGCTGCGGGTCAACTCCGACCTCGAGCGGGTCGCCGACCACGCCTGTTCGATCGCCAAGGTCACCGGCAAGATCGAGGGCGATACGCCGCCCAAGTGGCCGACCGCGCTGCTCGAGATGGGCGAGCGCGTCCCCTATATGTGCCAGCGCCTGCTGCGGGCGGTGCTCGACGAGGACGCCGAGGCCGCCCGCCGGATCATCGACGAGGACGAGGTGATCGATGCGCTCCACAAGCAGCTCTTCACAGAGACCATCGAGTACATGCGCCGGGAACCCGCCAGCGAGGCGAACGGCCTGCACATCGCCCGCCTCGGCCGCGAGCTCGAACGCATCGGCGACCTCATGGCCAACATCGCCGAGGATGTCGTCTACCTCGTCACCGGCTTGATCGTCCGCCACGAGAAGCACGCCAATAGCCCGCGCGAGGCCCCGCCGACCCGCTGACCGGCGTGATGGACTTCCGCGTGCGGGGGCTCCGCCGGCCTGTTCAGGATGAAAGCGCTCCGCGGCCAGGCCGAACCAGATCGGTGTCGCCACAGTAGAGTCCACGACACCCCGCCAGAGGCCCGCCGCCCGATGACCCGCCCCGCCCAACCGCTCTGTGATGCCGACCGCGAAGCGCTGGCCCGCATGGCCCGCCTGACGCCCCGCGCCGCGCCGATGACACACCTGCCCGATGTCCCCCCCGCCCGGATCCCGCGCCATGTGGCCGTCATCATGGACGGCAACGGCCGGTGGGCACAGGCCCGGGGCCTGCCCCACGCCGCCGGCCACCAGAAGGGCGGCGAGACGGTCCGCCGCATCGTCGAAGAGTGCGGCAGGCTGGGGATCGAGGCGCTGACTCTCTACTCGTTCTCGAGCGAGAACTGGAAGCGACCGGCCGAGGAGATCGACGCCCTCATGCGGCTCTGCGTCGCCTATTGCCAGAGCGAACGCGAGGGGCTCGTGCGGGAGGGCATCCGCGTCAGGGTCATCGGCAGGGTCGGCGATCTGCCCGAGCCCGTCCGTGACGCCCTGACCAACCTGGTCGAAGCGACGGCCCATATCGTCGGCCCCACGCTGTGCCTGGCGATCAACTACGGCTCGCGCCGGGAGATCGCCGACGCGGTGCGGGGCCTGGCGAGGAAGGTCGCCGCCGGCGAGCTGGCCGCCAACGCGATCGACGAGGCGACCATCTCCGGCGCCCTCGACACCGCCGGCCTGCCCGACCCCGACCTGGTCATCCGCACCGCCGGCGAGATGCGGCTGAGCAACTTCCTGCTCTGGCAGATCAGCTACGCCGAGCTCTATGTCACCGAGACCTACTGGCCGGACTTCGGGATCGAGGATTTCCACCGGGCGATCCGCGCCTTCGCCGGGCGGGATCGGCGGTTCGGGGCCAGGCCCGCGGCCGGCGCTCGGGCAGACTCGGACGCTCGCGGGTAAAGTGCCGCCGTGCTGAGCAAGCGACTGGTTGTGGGAACCCTGCTCATCGCCGGCGTGGTGCTGGGGCTCTGGCTCGACGCGCTGGTGGACACGCTCCCACTGCCCGGGTTCCTCGTCGAGTGGTTGGGGCACGAGACCTTCCCGCCGGGGTCGGTCATGTTCGTGGCGATCATCGGGTTGAGCTTCCAGGCCGCCCGCGAGCTGGCGGCCATGCTCACCCGCAAGGGCATCGCCGGCTCGGCGCGGGCCTCCTGCGGGGCGGCCTTCATCGGGCTGGTGGTCTCGACCTTCGTCCCCGAGTCCACCGATGGCGTGCAGGCGGTCGCCACGGTCGCCACGGCGGCGGCGGTGGTGCTCTTCGCGTCGATGGTCTTCCACTCCCGCAAGCAATCGGTCGAGGGCGTCGTCGCCGCCACGGGCGGGACGCTCCTGGCCTTCGTGTACCTGGGGCTGATGTTCGGGTTCCTCTTGGCGATCCGTCGGCACCACGAGGTGTGGACGGTCCTCTGGGTACTCATGGTCACCAAGTCCTGCGACATCGGGGCGTACTTCACCGGCCGGGCGATCGGCAGGCACAAGCTCATCCCCTGGTTGAGCCCCGGCAAGACCTGGGAGGGGCTCCTCGGGGGGATCGTTGTGGCGAGCCTGGTCGGGGCCGGAGGGGCGTGGCTCTTGCAGCAGGGGCGGATCGAGCCGGCGCCGGGTGTGTGGCTCGGGGCGCTGGCGGGGCTGCTCTTTGCCAATGTGGGCCAGGCGGGGGACCTCATGGCGAGCATGCTCAAGCGGGACGCGGGGGTGAAGGACTCGGGCAACACGCTGCCGGGCATGGGGGGGCTGATCGATGTGCTCGATTCGCCGCTCTTGGTATTCCCCGCGGCGTACTGGCTGCTGACCTTTGCGGGGTGAAAACCGGGGGCGGTCCTGTTCGGGGCGGTCCCACCGGATACACTGGTGGGTGGTTCGTCGCCTTGGCGTGGAGTGCTCGATGGACATAACCAGCCGCCTTTTGCGTGTGTATCAGCTTGATCGACAGCTTGCCGGGCTCCAGTCCCGGCTCCGCGCAGCCGAGCGGTTCCTGGCAGAGCAGACCAAGCAGCTCGCAGCCCTCGAGACCAAGCGAGCGGCCCTGCTGCTCCAGACCAAGCAGATCGCCGCCTCGGTGGGGAACCAGGAGAACGACATCCGGTCGACCGAGGCGCGGCTCGAACACCTGCGCGAGCAGATGAACAACGCCCGCACCAACAAGGACTACAAGGCCTTCCTCGCCGAGGTCAACCTGCTCAAGGCCGACAAGGCCAAGGTCGAGGAGGAGGCCCTGGGCCAGATGGCCAAGGCCGACGAGCTCAAGGTGCGGCTCGCCGAGCTCGACACCATGCACACCGAACGCCAGAAGATGCAGCAGGTCGCCAAGACCGACTGCACCACCCGCAAGGCCGAGATCGCCGAGCGGCTGGAGCAGTTGACCAAGGAGCGTGCCGAGGCGGCGGGCCAGGTCCCCGGCGATATCCTGGCGCACTACGCGCGGCTCTTCGAGCTGCGTGAAGAAGACGCGATGGCCCCCGTCGAGATCACCGACCGGAAGCGCCACGAGTACAACTGCGGCGCCTGCATGATGAGCCTCCCGATGGAGACGAGCATCTCGCTGCTCGGCGGGAAGCTCACGATGTGCTCGAACTGCCAGTGCATCCTCTACCTCCCCGCCGAGGCCGCCGAGGCGCTCACCCCCGGCAACAAGCGCTAGGCAACCTCGGTCGTCTCGCGACCGACCGGGTTCGGGAGAACGCCACGATGCGCCCACAGGCGCGCGGGGCGCCTCGGCCTCGCCTCTGCGGAATTCTGCGTCCTCAGCGGTGAAACCGCCTTTCTACTCGCCCCCGCCCGCCCCCGTGCCCAACGCCACCAGCCGCGCGGGCGCGCGTGACCGAAGGATGCGCTCCGACGGTATCCGGTCTGCGGGTGTCCCCGGCACCCCGACCGCGACCAGGCCGAGCGGCCGCGCGCCGGGGGCAAGCGAACACGCCGACGCCTCCCACCCCAACGCGATGCACCCGTGGGTGGTCATCATGCGCAGCAGCGTGCCGGCGTCGCCCCCGTCGCGGGCGAAGAGCCGCCGCGCCTCGTCGAGCACGCTCAGCCCCGGGCCGTCGGGGCCGTCAACGCCGCTCGGCAGGTTCACGATCGAGTCGGTCCCCAGGCAGACATTGATCCCGGCCCCGAGCATGTCGCGGTAGCGGTGGGGGCCGAAGTGCTCGGCCGCGTGGAAGTACTCGCTCGCCCGCGGGCAGTACGCCACGCCCGCCCGCGACGCGGCGAGTATCTCCAGGCCCCGCGCCGCGACCCCGCCCGTGTCGTTGACATGGGCGAGCAGAAACGGCGCCTCGGCGAGTGTCGCCGCGAGGTGCTCGATCGGCGTCGCGCCCCGGCCCACCTGCCCGAGCATCGCGTCGGTCCACAAGCCGAAACGCTCCAGCAGCTCCCGCTGCGGCCCCGTGGCGCGGGCGATGAACTCCCGCTCCTCGGGTGTCTCGCCCAGGTGCGTAGAGAGCGGCAGCCCGTGCCGCCGGGCCAGGTCGATCGCCCGGCGGTACCCCGCGATCCCCACCGTGTTCGGCGCGTGAGGCTGCAATCCCAGCCGCACCGCGCCCGGGGTCGAGCCCCTCGCCACCGCGGCCCCCCCCAGCACCGCCTCCAGCCGCGACAGCGACTCGGCCTCCCCCGTCCCGATCGCAAAGAACTCGACAAAGGACACCCCCGCCAACCCCGAGGCCGCCAACACCTCGAACGGCTCAAGCCGGGGCCGCCCGCCCGGGGCCCCGGCAATGTCCCCCACCAGCACCACCCCCGCCCGCAGCGACAGCTCCACGCCCCTCGCCACCGACTCCCGGAGCGCCCCGGTCTCGCTGGCCCGCCCCGCCC
>CAYJPX010000105.1:0-12330 GCA_964372195.1 uncultured Phycisphaeraceae bacterium | reverse complement strand
ACAACTGGGCCACCGAGTTCCACGCCTTCACCCTCCAGCACCTCGCCACGCTCGCGGTGTTCCTCGGCCTCATCGCCGCCGCCTGCGTGCTCGGGCGCCGCTGGCGCGACACTCGGCGCGAGAAGCTGCTCCGCCACGCCTGGATCTGGACCACCCTCGCCTGGCAGGGCTGGGCGTTCGTCTGGTACCTGCTGCCGGCCAACTTCGAGCCCTACGAGAGCTGGCCGTTGCACCTCTGCGACCTGGCCGCCTGGGTCGCCCCGCTGGCCCTGCTCACACAGAAGCGCTGGCTCCGCAGCCTGCTCTACTTCTGGGGCCTGGGCCTGTGCACGCAGGCGTTCATCACGCCGGTGGTCTCGACCGGGCACGGCGGGATCAAGTACTGGCTCTTCTTCGTCGGCCACACCCACATCGTCGGCTCGGCCTTCTACGACATGATCGTCCTCCGCTACCGGCCGACCCTCCGCGACTGGGGTGCCGTCTCCCTCATCACGATCGCCTGGCTGGCGGTCGTCACGCCGATCAATGTCCTGTTCGATGTGAACTACGGCTACACCGGCAGCGAGCGCGTCCGAGGCACGCTGCTGGAGTACCTCGGCCCGTGGCCCTGGCGGATCGTGTCGCTGCTCCTCGCCGGGCAGGTGGCGTGCGGGCTGGTGTACCTGCCGTGGGCGGTGGCGGGGTGGCTGGAAAAGCGAAAAGCGAAAAGCTCAAAGCTCACATAGAACCCCCCCACCCCGCGCCTCAAGACTCAGGACTCAAGACTCAGGACTCCCCCGTACACTCCCCCCATGCTCTGGCTCTGCCTCGCGCTCATCCTGCTCGCCCTGGCGATCTCCCTGCCGCTGACCGGGCTCCTGATCCGCCTCGGCCACCGGTTCGGCGCGTACGACTCGGCGGGCTCGGCCGGGCACGCCAAGGCCGAACTCCGCCGCATCCCCAACACCGGGGGCATCGCCATTTTCGCGGCCCTCGCCCTGCCGCTGGCGGCCGGGCTGCTGGTCGTGAAGCTGGGTGCGACCGAGACCTTCACCGCCCGCGTCCCGGCCCTGGCCGACCACCTGCCGGGCATCCTGCAGCAGACCCCCGCCGCCCTCACCCTGCTGGCCTGCCTGGTCATCCTGCACCTGCTCGGGGTCATCGACGACCGCCGGGCCCTAGGCCCCTGGGTCAAGCTCGTGGTCATGCTCGGCACCGCGACCGCGATGACGCTGGTCACCCACTCCCGCCTGCTGACCTTCCTCGACCCGGTCGTCGGCGGGGCCTGGCTCTCGATCGCGTGCACGGTGCTCTGGATCGCCCTGGTCACCAACGCCCTGAACTTCATCGACAACATGGACGGCCTGTGCGCCGGCGTCGCCACCATCGCGGCCGCCTGCTTCCTCGCCGCGACCCTCCTCCACGGCCAGTGGTTCATCGCCGCCACGCTCGCCCTGCTGCTCGGCGCCTGCCTGGGCTTCCTGGCCTTCAACCTGCCCCCGGCCCGCATCTTCATGGGCGATGGCGGGTCGCTGGTCGTCGGCTTCACCCTCGCGTTCCTCACCGTCCGCACCACCTACTACGACCCCGATGCCGCGGGCGGGTGGTACGGCGTGTTCATGCCGCTGGCCGTGCTCGCCGTGCCGTTGTACGACTTCACCAGCGTCTCGCTGGTGCGCCTCCGCCAGGGCAAGAGCCCCTTCGTCGGCGATCAGCAGCACCTGTCCCACCGCCTCGTGGCCCGCGGCTTCTCCAAGCCCGCCGCCGTCGGCCTCATGTGCAGCCTCGCCGCCATCACCGGCGTCTCGGGCATCGTCCTGGGCTCGCTCGAACCGTGGCAGGCGATCCTCGTCGGGCTGCAGATCGTCCTGACCCTGCTGGCCCTGGCCTTCGCCGAGCACGCCACCAGCAACCGGAACGGCCACACGAAGTGACCACGACTCCTCCAAACTCCGGGGCGGGGCACTCTGGGCCCCCTACCCCTTCTCCATCGCTGGAGAACCCAGCATCCGGGGCCGCTCTCCTCCGCCGCCTCGGCCTCACCGCAGTCCTCATCGCCGCCTGCGCCCGCGTCGTCACCAGCTCCGACCCCCTGCCCGGGTGGAGCCTCGACCCGCTGACCACCGTCGCCCCCCAGAACGGCCTGGGCCCGGCAGGCTCGATCCTCCTCAGCTCGCTCTCGTTCCTCGGCCTCACCCTCATCCTCGCCGCCGCCCGGCGGGCCCGCGAACGCACCACCGCCGTCCTCCTCGCCCTCGCCGCGATCGGCCTGGTCCCCATTGCCTACCACGGCTGGCTGGGGCCGACGGCCTGCGTCGAGAACGCCACCACCGGCCTGGCCTGGGCGGGCGCGATCGCCGGGGCGCTCGCCGCGTGCATCGCCTGCCGACACGCCGCCGAGCGCGGCCTGGTCATCGCCTGCCTCGCCGGGCTCGCCGGGCCTCTGGTCATCCGGGCCGGCATCCAGGTCTATGTCGAGCACCCGGTCCTCGTGGCGGACTTCGAGGCCAACCGCGAGGCGTTCCTCGCCTCGCACGGCTGGCGCCCCGACTCGGCGATGGCGCGTTCCTTCGAGCGGCGGCTGAGCCAGCCCGACGCCTCGGCATGGTTCGCCATGTCCAATGTCTACGCCTCGGTCATGGCCGGGTGCGTGGCCGTCTTCGCCGCCGCCTGCCTCGACGCGGCGCGCGCGCGCCTGTGGACGACCGGCCACCGCAACGACCTCTACTGCGTCGCGGGCGTCGCCGCGGGCCTGGGCTGCTCGCTTGCGGGCCTGTTCATCGCCCTCCCCGCCGGCGGCGCGATCCCTAAGGGCGCCGCCGCGGCGATGCTGCTCGGCCTGGCCCTCCTGGCGATCGGCGTGTGGTGGAGCAGTCGAGAGAGCTCAGCGAGGCTTCAGGAAAGGGGGGCGGGCTTTCCAGCCCGCGTCCTCCGCGCGAGGTTGTCCAACCTCCTCGGCCCGGCCCTCCTGGCCCTCGCCCTCCTCGCCGTTCTCCTCCGGGGCTTCGTCGGAGAGCGCCTCGGCGAGCTCAGCCTGCTCTTCCGCTTCTACTACCTCGAGGCCGCCCTCCGCATCTTCGCCGACCACCCCCTCTGGGGCACCGGCCCCGACGGCTTCCAGAGCGCGTACCTGCTCGCCAAGAACCCGCTCAACCCCGAAGAGGTCTCCAGCCCGCACTCCGTCCTCTTTGACTACCTCTCCATGCTCGGCATCTGGGGCTTGGCGTGGGGCGGCATGCTCGTCGCCCTCGCTGCCCGAGCGGGTACCGCCCTGCTCGCCCACCCCGATGGCCCCCTCAGCCCGGGCCTGGAGCAGCCCCCCAAGAGCCCGCCGCCGCCGGCCTCGGCATCCCCTGCCCCCGTCGGCTGGCTCATCGCGGTCATCGCGATCAGCGCCGCGATCTCCTTCGCCCGCGAGACGCTCCCCCTCGCCGAGGCGGTCCCCGAGGCGTACACCCTGCTTCTCCTCGACGGCCTGACAAAGCTCGCCGTTTGGGCCCTCCTCTGGCTCGGCCTCGCGGCGGCCCTGCTCCCTCGGGGCGGGGGCGGGCTCTCGCCCCGGCTCACCCTCGGGCTCGCCGCGGGAGCGCTCGCCGTCCTTACCCACGCCCAGATCGATCTCACCGCGACCGATGTGTCCAGCAGCGCATGGGCGTTGCTCCTGCTCGGCGCGGCGGCGGGGTCGATGCCCCTCGCTTGCGCCAGGCGCTCGACAGCGCAGGCATCGGAGGGGGCGGCGGTTGGCGGGCGCCGGGTGGTCGGGGCGTGCGCTGTAGCGTGCGGTGGGCTCCTCACGCTCGCCACCCTGGCTGCGGCCCTCCCGATCCGTGCCTGGCAAGCGGAACTCCGCGAGACCGCGGTGCTCGCGGGTGAGTCCACCGCCTTCATCCAGCGGGCCGGCGCCCTCGCCGACAACCCCGCCGATTCACTCCAAGCGTTCGCCGCCGACCTTGCCGCCGCGACCGGGCGGCCCGCGCCCGACTCGACCGAACGCCTGGACGAGATGCTCTCGGCCTTCCGCCTCGCCCGGGTCGCCGAGGCCGCCGATCGGCTGGACGCCCTGGCCCGGGGCCGGGCCACCCCGAGCCGGTCGGTCGCCCACGCGGCGGTCGAACTCCGGCTCGCCCTCACCGACCTGCACCGCCAACTCGGCCTCGCCCCGGATCCCCCGGCCACCCCCGCGATCGACCTGGCCGCCTGGGCCGCCCGGCGCTGGCCCGAGGACCCCAGGGCATGGCGCGACCTGGCCCAGGCCAACCGGCTGGCCGCCCAACTGGGCGCCGGCGGGCCGGAGGGCGACCTCGACCCCCTGCTCCGGGCGGCCGCGCTCGACCCGCTGAGCCCCCACCTCGCCCACCAGTTGGCCGAGCGGTTCTCCGAGTTGGGACAGCCCGAGGCGGCCCGCCACTGGGCCACGATTGCGGTCGCCAACCACGAATTCCGGCGGCTCGACCCCCTGGCCGGGCTGTCCGAGAACCAGGTGCGAAGGCTCCGCGAACTTCTGGGGAATCCTTGATTCCCGGCGACGGACGCGCAAATATTCGCCCAAGCGGCCGCCTGAATCGGGCGCCTTCTATACTGTTCACCCCGATCGGACACCGTCACATGGACGAAGAAGCCGACAATATCACCGCCAACGGGTGGACCTAAACGCGACAACGCACGCTCCGCGCGGGCTGCCCGCGGGGCACGCCCAGAGCCCGCCAGACACCCCCGACGCTGCCAGCCGATGAGTATGACCCCGCGACAAGTGGTCGCCGGGACTTGACCAGTTCCCCCCGCTGCCGACCCAACCGCGGCCGGCCGAGAGACCGCACGACGGAAGACCGCACAAGGACGACGACCATGGCCATCGACCTCCAACACACCAGGAATATCGGCATCTGCGCCCACATCGACGCGGGCAAGACGACCGTCACCGAGCGGATCCTCTACTACACCGGCAAGAACTACAAGATGGGCGAGGTCCACGAGGGCACCGCCACCATGGACTTCCTGCAGGAGGAGCAGGACCGCGGCATCACCATCCAGTCCGCCGCCACCACATGCCCCTGGGTCCGCAACGCCGAGGACTACAAGATCAACCTCATCGACACCCCCGGCCATGTGGACTTCACCATCGAGGTCGAGCGGTCGCTCCGCGTGCTCGACGGCGCGGTCGCGGTCTTCGACGGCAAGGAGGGCGTCGAGGCCCAGTCCGAGACCGTCTGGCGTCAGGCCGACCGATACAATGTCCCCAGGCTGTGCTTCATCAACAAGATGGACAAGCTCGGCGCCGACTTTGAGTTCAGCTTCCGCTCCATCAGGACCCGCCTGGGCGCGAACCCCATCGCGGTGCAGTACCCAATCGGCTCGGGCAACGAGCTCGAGGGCATCATCGACCTGCTCGCCATGAAGGCGTACTACTTCGACGCCGACGAGAAGGGCGCGGTCGTCACCGAGAAGGAAATCCCCAACCACCTGATGGACACCGCCAGGCAGTGGCACCACACCCTCGTCGAGATGGCCGTCGAACTCGAAGACTCCCTCATGGAGAAGTACCTCGAAGACGAGGGGACCGTCACCGCCGACGAGCTCCGCGCCGCGCTCCGAAAGGGCACCATCGAACGCCGCTGCAACCCCGTCTTCTGCGGGGCGGCCCTCCGCAACATCGGTGTCCAGCGTCTGCTCGACGGCGTGGTCGACTACCTGCCCGCCCCCGACGAGGTCCCCAATATCGAGGGCACCGACCCCCGCGACCCGGAGGTCAAGCTCACCCGCTCAAACTCGGACAACGCCCCCCTCTCCGCCCTGGTCTTCAAGGTCGTCAACGACGCCCACGGCGATCTGACCTACATGCGCATCTACTCGGGCGTGCTCAAGAAGGGCAGCCGCCTGCTCAACCCGCTCAACGGCAAGAAGGAGAATATCAGCCGCATCTTCGAGATGCACGCCCAGAACCGCGAGCCGCTCGAAGAGGTCGGCGCGGGCTCCATCGTCGCCGTCATCGGGATCAAGGACTCCTACACCGGCGACACGCTCTGCGACGCCGACGCCCCCATCGTCCTCGAACGCATGACCTTCCCCGAGCCGGTCATCAGCATGTCGATCGAGCCCAACGGCTCGGACGACAAGCGGCGGCTCTCCGAGGCGCTCGCCACCATCCGGCGCGAGGACCCCTCGTTCCGCTCGCACTTCGACGAGGAGACCGGCCAGACCATCATCGCCGGCATGGGCGAGCTCCACCTCGATATCATCAAGAACAAGCTCACACGCGACATGAAGGTCGGCTGCACCGTCGGCAAGCCCCGCGTCTCCTACCGCGAGACCATCCAGGGCCCCGCCAAGAATGTCCGAGGCAAGTTCGTCAAGCAGACCGGCGGACGCGGCCAGTACGGCGACTGCACCATCGACATCGAGCCCTACACCGAGGAGCAGGCCAAGGAGGATGGGCTGAAGTTCGTCGAGTGTGTCGCGTTCAAGAACGGCATCGTCGGCGGCGCGATCCCCAAGGAGTTCATCCCCTCCATCGAGGCGGGTGTCCGCCAGACCGCCCTGGCCGGCGTCACCGCCGCCTACCCCCTCATCAATATCAAGGTCACCCTCGTCGACGGGTCGAGCCACGCGGTCGACTCGTCGCAGGTCGCCTTCGAGCAGGCCGGACGCCTGGCCCTCCAGATGGCGGTCCAGAAGGCCGGCAGCGTGCTCCTCGAGCCGATCATGAAGGTTGTCGTCACCAGCCCCGAGGACTACATCGGCAATGTCACCGGCGACCTCTCCAGCCGCCGGGGCATGATCGTCAACTCCGAGGACCGCGGCCCGGTCAAGATGGTCACCGCCGAGGTCCCGCTCTCGGAGATGTTCGGCTACACCACCAGCCTCCGCGGCATGAGCCAGGGCCGGGCGACCTCCACCATGGAGTTCCTCGAGTACCGCGCCATGCCCGCGAGCATGGCCAAGGAAGTCATCGCCGCCAGCTGACCGGACGCCTGGCTCCGCCTCCCCCCCCAGCGCTCCCCACGCCCCGCCCTGTCGGCGGGGCGTTTTGTTTGTCTGGCTTCCTCCCCGATAGGACCGTTGAGCCCACTTCAACCCGCCGATAAGGGTCTACAGTGGCATCCCGCCCCCGCTGTCTGCGGGCGGGCAATCCCCCCGGAGAGCGGCCGTGGCAGACAAGTATCGGACCGTCTTGCTGTTCGGCGCCCCGGGCGCCGGCAAGGGCACGCAGGGCAAGATGCTCGGCTGCATCCCCGGGTTCCACCACTTCTCGACCGGGGACATGTTCCGCAACCTCGACCCGCACTCCGACATCGGCAAGACCTTCCTGACCTACTCCACGCGCGGCGAGCTGGTCCCAGACGAACTCACCGTCAAGCTGTGGAGGACCACCGTCGAGGCCCAGCACACCCTGAATCTCTACCGCCCCCACACCGACCTGCTCGTGCTCGACGGCATCCCCCGCAGCGTGCGCCAGACCGAGATCATGGACGAGCAGATCCGCGTCCTCGGCGTCATCCTGCTCGAGGCCCGCGACCCCCAGCAGATGCTCACCCGCCTCCGCCGGCGTGCCCAGAAGGAGAGCCGGATGGACGACGGCAGCGAGACCATCATCCGCCGGCGGCTCGAAGTGTTCGCCCAAGAAACCGAGCCCGTGCTGGCCCACTACCCCACCAAGCTGATCCACCGAGTCGACGCGATCGGCTCGCCGGCGCGGGTGCTCGAGCGGGTGCTCGATGTGCTCGCGCCCATCCAGGAATCGACCTTCCCCAACGCGCTGGGCTGACCGGCCCCGCGGTGTGCGTCAGTCGTCGATGTCCGGCACATCCTCGTCGCGCTGGCTGCCGCTGAAGAGCGCGTTGTTCGCCCGGTCGTCGAAGCCGAGCACCGCGCCATCGCCATCGACGATATAGCCCAGGTCGTCCAGCGACATGGTCTCGACATGCCCATCGCAGAACGAAACATTGGCCTTGTTGCTGTGCCTGGGGTCCGGCGCCGAGCGGTGCTCAACGCCTGGATTCTGGGGGTCGCAGAAGTCGCCCTCGGGGGTCAATCGGGGAGGGTCGAGCGAGTAGCCGTGCCCGCCCATGGCCCGCAGCTCGGGGTCACGGCTACCGTCGGCTCGGTTGGGGGTGCGCAGAGCCGCCGCCTTCCCGGCCGCCGAGCCCATGCAATCGGCGGCGAGGACCGTCCCGGAGCCGGCGACGGTGCTGGTCCTGATCGGGTAGTGGACGAACCCCCCTGCCTCCCCCTGGTTGCCCCAGCGGGCGTTGCCCAGGAACTGGTAGTTGTAGCCGTAGGGGCTGTTGCGGGTGCTGGTCCAGTCCTTGGTCTCGGTGCAGAGGAAGACCTCGTTGTTCACCTGGGCCGAGTGTTCCGTGTTCCGGTCTTCACTGGGGTTGGCCAGGGCGTAGAACCCCGCCGAGGCGCCCATCTGCACATACCAGCGCGGCCGGTACTGCCGCCCGTTGCCGACATCGTAGATGTTCTTGCTCTCGTCGGAGTACCGCCCGACCTGACCGGGCACGCTGATGTCGTCCCACTCGTTGGCGTAGAGCGTCCACCCGAGCGCCACCTGGCGCATGTGCGTCGCGCAGACCGCGCCCCGGGCCACCTTCCGCGCGGCCCCCAACGCCGGCAGGAGGATCCCGATGAGCAGCGCAATAATCGCAATGACGACCAACAGCTCAATCAGCGTGAATGCCCCCCCAACAGATACCCGCCCCGTTCTCGCCTTGAGCATCGTTCTCTCTCCCTTGAGAATCTCTCGCCGGTGGGAATCTCCCGCCTGCGGCCCCCTGCTCTCGGACGATATACCCCAGAACCTGAACCCGGGATGCACGGAAACCTCTAGTCTAGATTTCTTTCATCCATTCTCCCGGCTCAACGGATATAGTCCAGCACCAGGACCGCCTTGTTCGCCGAGACCTCCCAGATGCACATCCGCGACATCTTCAAACGCCAGCGGACGACCTTCTCCTTCGAGTTCTTCCCCCCCAAGGGTCCGGAGGCGGCCGAGTCCCTCTTCGAGACCATCGCCGACCTCGAGCGGCTCCGCCCGACCTTTGTCAGCGTGACCTACGGGGCGGGGGGCTCGACCCGGGAGTTGACCAACGACCTGGTCGTCCGGCTGCAGGACCAGACCAGGTTGAACCCCATGCCGCACCTGACCTGCCTGGGGCACTCCGAGGCCCAGATCCACGCGATCCTGGAGCGGTACGCACGCCACTCGATCAGCAACATCCTGGCCCTCCGCGGCGACCCGCCCGCGGGCCAGCCCCGGTTCGACCGGTCGAACGACGCCTTCTCCCGGGCGGTCGAGCTGGTGGGTTTCATCCGCCGGTTCAACGACTCTCGCGCCCACCCGGACGCGGCGGGGTTCGGGATCGGGATCGCCGGGTTCCCCGAGGGGCACCCCGAGACGCCCAACCGCCTTCTGGAGATCGAACACCTCAAGGCCAAGGTCGACGCGGGGGCGGACTTCATCATCACGCAGATGTTCTTTGACAACCGGGACTTCTACGACTTCCGCGACCGCTGCCGTCTGGCGGGGATCACCGTGCCGATCATCGCCGGCATCATGCCCATCACCTCGCTCCCGGGCATGCGCAAGATGGCCGAGCTGGCGCTGGGGTCGCGGTTCCCCGCGTCGCTGATCCGGGCGATCAACCGGACCGGGGGCGACCCCGACGCGGTGAAGCGGGTCGGCGTGCACTGGGCGACCGAGCAATCCCGCGACCTGCTCGACCACGAGGTCGCCGGCATCCACTTCTACACGCTCAACCGGTCCAAGGCGACGCAGGACATCTACGCCACGCTGGGCGTGCGGGACTCGACCGACCTGCTCGATGGCTGAGGCGGGGTCTCGGTGGTCCTCACGCCTCTACGAGCCCCGAGCGCGAGCTCGGGATTGCTCACGCCTCTACGAGCCCCGAGCGCGAGCTCGGGATTGCGATTCGACGGGAAACGCCGCTGGATTCAGGCCTGTGCTCGCGCACAGGGCTCGTAAAGGCACACTCGATGCCTCTGGGGAATACCGGCGATCAACCCCGGCACGCGGCGAGCAGGGCGTCGAAGACCGCCTGGCCCACCGCGGGTGCGGGCGTCCGCTCGGGGTGCCATTGGACGCCGAGGTAGAACCGGCGTGCGGGGTCGCGGATCGCCTCGATGATGCCGTCGGGCGCGCGCGCGACCACCGACATCCCCGCCGGGTCGGCGACTGCCTGGTGGTGCTTGCTCCGCACCACGCCCCGCGGGGCGAACGCCCCGTCGCCGACCGGCTCCACCGCGTGCTCCTGCTCCCAGTGCATCGCGTGGGTCGGGCAGGTCTCGGGCATGTGCTGGTCGAGGCGCCCGCCGGCGAGGAGGGCCATGAGCTGCATCCCCAGGCAGACGCCCAGCACCGGCGTGTCGGGCTTCGCCCCGGCGAGGGTTTGAAGCAGGGCGGTCTCGAACGCCTGGCGATCGGGGTGGATGCGGATCGCCCTCGCGTGGGTCGGCTCGCCGAAGGGCTCGGTGCAGGGGTCGTCGCCGCCGGTGAGGACGAAGGCGTCGAGGCGGTCGGCGTAGGCCGCGACGCAGTCGACCGCGGGGGGTAGGAGCAGGGGCACTCCGCCGGCCCGCTCGATCGACTCGACATAGGGGCGATAGGTGAACACCCGCACGCCGTTGGCGTGGTCGGCCAGGTCGGTGGTGATGCCGACGAGGGGCTTGTTGTCGTGGCGTGGGGCTGCCATCTGTTGTCCCCTATCGGCTCGCGGGCCCCCTCACGCTGAGGACTCGGGCCTCGGCGGTCTTCCGCGCCGGTACACTCCGGGCGTGACTCGCTCCCAACTCATCACGGCCTTGCTGCTGCTCACGGTCATTTGCCTCGGGCTTGCCGCCCTGCTGCTGCCCGAGGCCGCCGACCGCACGCCGACGCCGACACGGCTCGTCCCCTTCCCGCCCAGCCAGGTCGAGAGCGTCGAGGTCCGGCTGCCGGACGGCACGGCCCAGCGGCTAACGCGGGGGGGCCCCGATGCCTGGACGATCGAACTGTCGGCCGGCGCGGCCAGCGAGGACGCGGCGCCGATCCGCTGGCCCGCATCGGGCGAGCGGGTGCGGGCGTTCCTGCGGATCCTCGACCGCGCCGACGGCGTGCCCGCCGAGGAGGCGGTCGAGCCCGCGACCAGCACCGCGCTGACGATCACCAGCGAGGCCGGCGAGACCGCCACGATCACCCTGCCCACCTCCACGCTCGGCGGCCGGGCGGTGGTGTTCACGGCGTCGGGGAGGCAGGGCGAGGCGACGCCGTTGCTCACCAGCGACGAGCTGCCCCGCCTGCTCGCCGGCGGCGGGATGCTCCACTGGCTCGACCCGCGGGCGTTCGCGGGCCTCGACGGGCAGGTCACCGGGCTCAGCATCACCACCCCCGCCGGCGAGATGCGGCTCGGGCGGGCCGGGGCGGGGTGGCGGATCGAGTCGCCCTTCGAGGCCCCGGCCGAGGCGGGCCTGGTCGACGAGTTGCTCGAGAGCCTGCAGACCCTCGCCCTCGCCAGCCCCTCGACCGAGGCGCCCGCGCCGGGCGACTCGTCCACGCTCATCGCGCTCACTACGGTCGCACGCCGTTCCGGGGCCGATGGCTCGGTCCAGACCCGGACCGCCCGCCACACGCTGACCACGGCCGGGGCGGTCGGGCAGAGCGGGCAGGCGGCGGTCGTGCTCGAAGGGGCAAGCGACGACCCCCACGACCCCCACGACCCCGACGCCCCCCACGATCCCGACCGGATCGGCCCGCTCGGCGGAACGATCGACGCGGCACGGCTCGCCGAGATCGTCCGACAGCCGGCGTTCTACATCGCACGCCGAGCGAGCACCGCCCAGCCGTCCGACATCCGGAGCCTGCGGCTCACACTCCCATCGGGCGAGGTGACCGAGGTCGCCCGCACCGACGCGGGCTGGGCCCGGGACGGCGTGGAGCTTCTCCCGGCCGACGCCGGGGGGGTCGAGTCGCTGGTCGAGCTGCTCACGCTGCGCGAGGCCTCGGTCGCGGCGTGGAGCGAGACCCCGCCGTCCGGGGGGCAGCACCTGGCCGCGATCGAGGGCCAAGGGCTCGGCGGCCTGACGATCGCAAACGCCGGGCTGGCGGTGTCGCCGCTGCCCGGGCAGGCCGCGGACACGCGGGCGCACGCCGTCCTGCTGGACGCGCAGATCGCCCGCTACTACAGCCCCGAGTCGGCGGTGGAGGCGGTGCGTTGGGTGGCGGGGCTGTCGCCGTGAGGGGGGAAGCAAGGGACCGAGGCACTGAGGGAGCAAGGCACCGAGGGAGCAAGGCAGCGAGACAGCGAGACAGCGAGACAGCGAGACAGCGAGACAGCGAGACAGCGAGACAGCGAG
>CAYJPX010000104.1:0-12780 GCA_964372195.1 uncultured Phycisphaeraceae bacterium | reverse complement strand
GATTGTCTGCGGTGTAGGTGAAGCGCATGTCGTGGAACTGGGCGAGGCTTGAGCCGCCTGAGGCGTAGATCATGCATTCGATGCAGTTGCGGGCGGTGGGCAGCTCGTGGCAGCCGTAGTGGCCCATGGCGCGGCCGATGCGGCCGTCCTCGGCGGTGAAGTTGGCGAGGTACATGTCGCGGCCGGTGACACCGAACTGCGTGCCCATGCGCGACCGCCCCCCCACCGCGTGGACGGTGGCGATGCGGCCGAGGTACCAGCGGATGAGGTCGATGGGGTGGCTCATGCCGAGGAAGACCCAGTCGGTGTCGGTGGCGGCCCACGGGCTCTTGCGGTAGTACCAGTCCATGCGGTGGATGTAGTGGGCGTCGATCATCTCGACGGCGTCGAGGCCGCCGTGGCCGCCGCGCTCGAGGAGGGCCCGCTGACGGCGGAAGGGCTCGAAGAAGCGGGTGGACTGGCCGACGAGGAGTCGTCGGCCGGTGCGGCGGCCTGCTTCGAGGATGCGTCGGGCGGCGTCGAGGGAGTTGGTGAGGGGCTTGGTGCAGAGGACATCCTTGCCGGCGTCGAAGGCCTGCTCGATGTGCTCGGCGTGGAGGGCGTCGGGGGTGTAGATGGCGACGATGTCGACCTCGGGGCGGGCGAGCATGGCGGCGTAGTCGGGGGTGTAGAAGAGGTCGGGGAGTTCGGCGCGGGAGGCGGCGAGCTTGGCGGCGTCGAGGTCGCAGGCGGCGACGGGGTTGGCGTAGCGGCAGCGGGTTTGGAGGGCGATGAGGAGCGTGCGGCCCTCGTGGAGGCCGAGGACGCCGACGCCCTTGGGGCGGGGGTGCTTGTCTGGGGCGGGGAGGGGGACTGTGCCGGGGATTTCGGTGATGAAGCCCGTGGCGAGAGGTGGTTGCTTGGACATGACCGCTCCTTGAACATCTCTCTCAGGCGACTTCGAGCCAACCCTGGAGCGTATCCCACGCCAACCACAGCCCGCCGCTGCAGAAGAAGAAGGACACGGCAGCCGAGCGAATGCCGCCCCGGCCTCGCACTTCGCTGAGCACGCCCGTGACGATGACGGCGGCGCCGAGTGCGAGCCACACGATCACCGGGAGGACGACCGCGGCGGCGGGGGTTGGGCCGAACTGGCCCAGAGCCAGGGCTCGACCGAACCAGCCCTGGAAGCCGACCATCGCCAGGATGATCACGGGCAGCAGGAAACGGACTCGCGGTGCACGATCGGTCATGGTTGTGCCCCTACGACGAGGCCAACACCTCTCGCACCGCCGCCCGCATGGGCAGGCTTGGTATCGCGCCCGGCTTGGTGGCGGCGAGGGCGCCGGCGGCGCAGCCGACCTTGGCGGCGTCGATCAGGGACTTACCCTCGGCAAGCATGGCGGCCAGAGAGCCGCAGAAGGCATCGCCCGCGCCGACGGTATCGACGGCGTGGATATCCAGGGTCCGGATCTTCCGACAGGTCTCGTGCTCGGCGAGCAAGGCCCCGGCCGGGCCGAGGGTGATGACGACGGCACGGGGCCCGCGGGCGAGCAGGGCGGCGGCGAGCGCGGCCCCGTCGGTGTCGCCGGGCTGGCCCGCGAGGTACGCCGCCTCGCCGGCGTTGACGATGAGGACATCGATCTCGGCGAGGAGCTCGTCGGGCAGCTCGCGCGCCGGGGCGGCGTTGAGGACGACCTTGCGCCCCGACTGGTGGGCGATGTCGGCGGCGGCGGCGATGGCCTCGGTCGGGACTTCGAGCTGCATGAGCAGGACATCGGCCGAGCGGAGGAAGCCGGCGATGCCGCGGATATCTTCGGCGGTGAGGTGCAGGTTGGCGCCGCCGACGACGACGATGGTGTTCTCGGCGGTGTCGTCGGCGACGGTGATGAGGGCCACGCCGGAGGACTCGCCGGCGGTGGCGCGGAGGGCGGTGAGGTCGACACCCTCGCGGGAGAGGACGCCCCGGAGCTCGGCGGCGTAGGCGTCGGTGCCGACGCGGCCGACGAAGGAGACGGCGGCGCCCATGCGGGCGGCGGCGACGGCCTGGTTGGCGCCCTTGCCGCCGGGGAAGGTGCGGAAGGGGCCGCCCACGATCGTCTGCCCCGGGGTCGGGAGGCTGGGCGCTCGGACGACGAGGTCCATGTTGACCGAGCCGACGATGCAGACGCGACCGGGCATGCGCACAGCCTACCGCAAACCGGCAGCCCCCGCACGAACCCCCCACGCACTACCCCCCCACTCCGTCTCTTCGTCTCTTCCTCTCTTCGTCTTTCCCTCCCCTGGTCAGTTCGCCTCTCCCCCCGTCCGGTGCACCGTCGCCCAGACCTCGCGTTTGGCATCGAGGTCGCGGAACTGCTTGCGGCCCATGACGAGGTCGGCCATGACGGTGGCGATCTCGCGGGGGCGCATGGGGAAGCGGAGTTGGGACCAGGGGATGGGCCGTCCGGCGAGGGTCGCGCCCTCGGCCCAGTCGGGTGGGGTCGCGGGCTCGGGGGTCAGCCAGCCGGTGTCGCGGAGGTGGGCGGGGGCGTCGGCCGGGGCGCGGCCGACCGGCCAGTCGCCGCACTCGCCCATGCAGTTGGTCTTGGCGGCGCCGGCGATGGGGCCCGGGAGCTTGAGGACGACCTCGGCGGGCTCGGCGTTCCACTCGACGAGGCGGACGGCGTAGGGGTGTGTGCAGAGGCCGTCGGACTCGCGGGCGAAGCGGAGCCCGGCCCAGTCGGGGAGGTGCTCGCCGGATTTGGGGGAGTCGCGGAAGAAGGCGTGGGCGAGGACGCCGGGGGCGTTGGTGACTTCGAGGGCGCCGAAGGCGTCGGGGATGTGGGGGGATTGGGTGCGGTCGCCGCCGCCGACGGGGACGGCCTCGACCGCTCGATCGAAGAAGCGCGTTTGCTGGCCGCCCTGGGTATCCGCAAACTCGCGTGCGAGCCGGACACGATCGACATCGCGGATTGGACCGTGCGGGACGAAGCGGAACGCCGGGTCGTTGTAGCATCCGGGGTCGTAGCGGGCTTCGTCCCAGGGGCAGTAGGCGTTGAGGATGACATCCGCGCCGGCGTCGGCGGTGAACCACTGCTGGGAGGCGTTGTGGAGGACGAGCAGGCCGTTTCCTTGGTTGTCGAGGAGGTCGATGAAGGTGTGCGCGGTGATCGAGCCCTCGGCGTACTCGAACCACTGGGGCGAGGTCATCCAGTCACCCTCGGGGTACTTGCGGCTGACACGGGGCGAGCCCTTGCAGGCAGACACCGCGTAGGGCGTATCGGCTCGAATCTCATGCACCGGGAACACCACGCGCACGGGCATGCGCAGCGCGCCGGAGAAGCCGGGGTCCGGCCGAGTGAGTTCATCCAGGCCCGACATCCAGAGGTCGACGCCGACGAACTGGGGCCCAATCTCGATCTCCGCTTGGAGCCCGCAAAACGACATCTCCGGCCCCAGCCGGGGCGACTCGTCAGCCCGCAGTTCGTCTGGCCAGAAATCAAGGCAGACGCGGTCGCCCTCGGTCACCCAATTCCGAACACCTCGCTGGGGTCGAAGTACGCCATCGACCCGCTGGCGTAGATCGAGGAGCGGTTGGTCGGTGCGCAGGATGCCTTCGGGGAAACTGGCGCTGCGGACCTGGCTGATGACCCCGCGCGCGGCGTCGATTTCGACAGATAGATCGCCGCGCGAGACCGCCACAGCATCCATCTGTTCGACGATGACGGGCGGGGTGACGAGTGCCCCCGCATGAGCCGTGGTGACAAAGCCAAAGGGCGGAAGCCGCACGAGTTCGGATCGGCAAGCCCCTCCGTCACAGCGTCCGGATGCAGCAACCGTGCGGGCCCACCCGAGCGCGTTCTCCATGGTCCGCTCGCCCGCGCGTTGCTGCAGGTGTGCCCTCGTTCGCTCGTGGACTTCGTCGGCGTGCATGCGGCTCTTGAACATCTGGGCATCCGCCACAAACCCGCAAAGCCCCTCGCACTCGTGGTTGTCGTGGTGCTGGGCGGCCAGGAGTTCGCGCCAGGCTTCGTCGAGTTCCCAGGTGGGGTAGACATCCCAGCTCGCGTAGGGGCGTCCGAAGAGGCCGGCGAGGGCGACGAGGGACTCGGCGGCGAGGATGGCCTGTTCGACCTCGCGGCTTCGGCGGGGGTGGCGGTCGGCGTTTTTGCCGAGGGTCATGCCGTGCCAGACTTGGTCCATGGTGTAGAGGCGGATGGGGAGGGCGGCGGGGTGGGATGGATCGGGTGTGGTTGTTGGGGGTTGGACCCTCGCTTGCGCTTCGGGCTCTGTTTTGGCGGCCATGAGCTCGGCGATGAGTTCGGCGCAGGTGCGGGGGCGGAGGTCGAAGCGGGGGTCGGCGAAGAGCTCCTTGAGTCGCGGCAGGAGCACCTCGCTGCGGCACATCCAGTCTTTGCTCGGCATGAGTTCGAGCCACTGGACGATGGCGGGGTGGTCGAGGTCGTTGATGAGGCCCTGGTCGAGCAAGCCGTCGAAGTCTTCGGGCCACTGGTGGACATTCAGGGCGTTGCGGGGCAGGGTGGGGATGCGCGTGGCGTCGGCGCCTTCCCAGAGGATGAGGCTGGCCGGTTCCTTGGGCACCTCGGGCGTGTGCCAGGTCCACTGGAAGAAGAGGTTGGCGCCGGTGTAGCCGCAGGAGGTGAGGATCTGCGGGAGTTGGGGGAAGAAGTAGAACTCTTCTTCCCAGAAGGTGCGGGGGCGGACGCCGAGGAGGCGGCGGGTGGAGCGCACGCCGTAGGTGAACTGGCGGATGTTGCTCTCGCCGCCCTGGAAGAGGCCGTAGGGCTGGGCGTAGGAGCAGCCGACGGGCTCGATCGTGCCGGCCTGGACGGCATCGCGGAGTTCGGCGAGCGCCTCGGGGCACTCGGCGGCCATCTTCTCGTAGCCGATGGCGTCGAAGTTGACGCAGCCTTTGGCGCCGGTTTCGCGGCAGAGGTGGAGCATGTCGCGGACGCTGCCGGGGAGGACCTCGTAGCCCCAGAGCCACTGCATGTCGACCCAGTGCATGTGGTTGCCGAAGCTGTAGTAGAGGGGTTTGCGCGGGGGCGTGGTCATGGGGGGCTCTCGCCGGCGGAGTGTATCGCGGGGCGGCGGGTGCGAGGGGTGAGGCGGGCCTGCCACCACGCGAGCAACTCGGCCGCGGACTCGGGATGGATGCCGAGGAGGGGCGCCGAGGCGCGGGCGGCGTCGGTGAGCGATTGTCGGCGGGTCGCGGGGTCGGTGGCGTGGCAGGCGAGGCGGAACGAGTCGGCGGCGGTATCCCAGGCGGCATCGAGCGTGGGTGTGGGGAGTTCACGGAGGATCGCGGCGCTGGGCTTGATGGCGTCGAGCGAGCGGGCGGTGCCGAAGCAGCGGGCGGCGAGCCACGCGGAGGCCGCGGGGGAGGCGAGGAGCGCGCCGATGCGCCACAGGGCGGCGGGGTCGCGGGGGATGATGGTGATGACGGGGGTGAGCGCGAGGAACCGGCCGTGCTCGTCGGCGGCGGGTTCGAGGATGCGGGTCTGGGTGGCGATCAGGAGTTTGGGATGGGCCTGGCGGGTGAGCAGCCCTTGCAGCACGGGGTCGGCCGCGGGGGCGGTGACGCAGGGGCGGGCCCAGAGGCGCTTGGCGATGCGTGCGGGCCCTTGGCCCCAGGCGAGTGACGCGGGGTCGATCATGCCGACGGTTGCGACGGGGCGGAGGTTGTCGGGTTGGCCGTGATCGTCCGTTGGGTCGGGGGCTTCGAGCAGGTTCTGGGCTACGGCGTAGTACTCATCGCGGAAGCCGGCGGTGATCTCGCAGAGGTCGCCGAGCGTCTGGTGGCCGGCGAGGCGCACGATCGGCACGCCGAACAGGTCGGCGGCAAGGGCGCCCCACTGGTCGTCCCCTGCGGCGGTTGCCTCGCGGGGCCGGCAGGGCTCGAACGCGTTGCCGAGGAATCGGCGGATGGGCTGCGGGGCGGCGGGGCGGCGTCCGAAGGCAATCGCAACGGCACGCACGCTCGCGTCGAACGCCCCGTCGCGATCGACCCAGATCGAGCGGATGGAGGCGCGGCGTTCTGCGTGGGCGCGGGCGGGGGCGGCGTCCCGTGAGGCGAGGACTGAATCGGGGAGCACGATGCCGACGCGCCCGCCCGGCCCCACCGCGTCGATCGCCAGGTGGAGGAAGAGGGCGGCGGGGTCGGTGTAGGGGCGGACCGAGTCGCCGAAGCGTTTGCGGAGTTGCGAAGTCGCGTCGCGCGAGCGGGCGGTCTTGGCGGCGAGCTGGCTGAGGAACGGGGGGTTGGTGAGGATGAGGTCGAACGAACCCGGCGGGGGCGGGTCGAGCAGGGCGTCGGCGGTGCGGATGTTTTGCGCGAAGTCGGCGGGGTCGTCGGCCGGGTCGCCGAGTTCGAGCCAGAGGGCGAGGCGGCAGAGTGTGACGGCGAGGGGATCGATGTCGGTGCCGTGGAGGTGGTTCGCGATCGCCCGGGGCGACCACTCGGGGCGAGCGGCCCGCAGGGCGCGGGCGGCGGCGATGAGGAACCCGCCGCAGCCGCAGGCGGGGTCGAGGATGCGGGGCGGTTGGGGGCAGGCGCGGCAGAACCCGGGGTCGAGCGTCTGGGTGAGGAGGTGCTCGACGAGGGGCTGGGGGGTGTAGAAGATGCCGCGGCTTCGGCGGGTTGTGGCTTGTGGTTCGGCGGGGGCGTCGAGGGCCCGCTGGTAGGCGGTGCCGAGCCAGAAGGCGTCGATGCGGTGGGGCGTGAGTTGGATCAAGGCAGTAGAAGGGGGAGAAGGAGGAGGGACGGAGCCCTCTCCCCAACCCTCTCCCGCGGGGCGCGGGAGAGGGGGCCGGTGCGCGGCGTCTGTTGGTTCTGTGTCCGAGTGTTGCCGTGCTTGCGCGATGATGGCGTCGCCGAGGGCGTTGACCGCCTCGGCAAGCCGATCCTCGGGCGAGCGCGCGGTGGAGTTGGCGACGGCCTGGAGCAGGCACTCGGTGCCTGGGGGCCAGCGGCGGGGCGTCTGGGTGCGTCGGCGTGCTACTGCTGAACCTCCTCGAGCAGCACGGCGTCGAGGCCGAAGAAGGACTTGGTCTCCAGCGAATCGGGGTGGGCGCCGACGACCTCGACGCGGAGGATGAGCGCGCCATCGCGGGGAGCGTGGACACCCAGGTCAACCGGGCCGGTGGGCGCGACCTTGCCGCGGCCGCCGCTGAACGAGTCGAGGTCTTCGCCGGCGGGGCGTCCGTTGACGGCGAAGCGGAGGATGCCGTAGTCCCAGCTCTTGGTGGCGAAGAGGGTGAGGCGGACAGAGCTCGGGCTCTCGACGGGGATGCGGACTTCGATGAACTCGCCCGGGGCGCGGCCCTGGACCCACAGGTGGGCGTTGTTGCTCCACTTGTCGCGGGCGAAGGCGCCCATATCCTGCTTGCCGACCGGCGTGCCCTCGCTGACGGCGATGACTTCGAGGTCCTCGCACTCGATCGCTCCCTCGATGGTGAAGGGCGGCGGGAGGGGCGGCGGGTCGACGACGCCGCGGGCGGCCTCGGCGGGCTGCGGCTCGCGGTTGGTCGTGCCGCCGGGGAGCATGTAGAGGAAGGTCGTGGCGGCGTAGCCGACCTCGCAGTCGGCCCAGTGCCAGACCTCCATGTCGGTGCGGATGGACTTGCGGAAGGGGATCGTGTCGAGGAGTCGGACGCGGGCGACGGTGGTGTGGCCGTAGTTGCCCGGGCCGTCGCAGCGGGGCTGGGCGTGGAAGGGGCCCTGGAAAACCTCTGGGCAGCACCAGGCGTAGCCGTAGTAGTCCTCGGTGCCGGTGCCGAAGTGGCTGGGGAAGGTCTCGTCGTCGGTGTAGATCTTCTCGTCTCCCTCGCCCCACCAGTCGGTGACGGGGTTGGCGACGGAGAGTGTGTCGCCGACATAGAGCCCCCGGCCGGCGGCCTCGATGTAGTTCCAGTCTCGCATGGGGCGGGTGGGGATTGGGCTCTCCTGGCGCCAGCGGGCTTGGAAGTGCATGGCGCGTTCGTCCCAGCGGTAGTCGTCGGTCGCGATGCCGGCTTGCAGCGTCACCGGCTCGTCGCCGAGGTTGCGGAAGCCGAGCACCCCGGACTTGGCGTAGGGCATCAGCCAGGCCGACCGGAGCGAGCGGTCGGCGGGGTTCACCTGGTCGGTCCACACGCGTACCTCGTCGAGCAGCGGCCCGGTCAGGAAGAAGTCGCCGATGGGCGCCCAGACGGTGTCCTCCTCGTCGAAGCGCCCTTCGAGCACCACGGTGCGGAGCGTGTCTCGTGCGGCGTCTTCCGGGAGGCGGATGTGCAGCTCACGGACCACTGCGGGGCCGACGGGCAGCGTGATGTACGCCGCCTCGCCGGGCTGGATCGTGATCGCCTCGAGCGCCGGGGCGAGGTCGCTCCACGGGTCCGCCATCCGCTGCTGCGTCCGCTTGAGCAGCGCCGCCGAGCGCTGGAGGGAGCCGTGCGAGAAGGACTCGACGCTGGCGTCGGCGTTGTAGGTGCGGTAGTTGACCTGGTAGTAGAAGCCGGGCTCATCGCTGGTGATCTTGCAGTGCTTGGCGTAGGGGATGGGGAGGTAGAGGTTGCAGCCGCGGCTTCGGACCTCGGCGAGGGGGCTGGCGATGGGGACGCCGGCGATGTCGAGCTTGCCGGCGAGGAGGTCCTCCATGCGGCCCTCGATCACGGGGTCGGGGCTGCCATCGAGGTAGACGCGGAGGGTGCCCTTGGGGTTGGCGCTCCAGAGGCGGACGATCGCGCCGGGGCCGGGCTGGTCGAGCATGACCCACTCGGTGCGGGCGTTGTTGGTCTCGGTGCGGAGGTACTGGTTCGCGTCACCATTGGCGAACCATGTGTCCTGGTTGTCGGGGCCTGTCGAGGCTTGGTCATAGCTGCTGGCTTGGCGGCAGGTGAACCACGGGTCGGGCAGGCGGGTGACGGCGCCGCGGTCGACCATCTCTTCGAGGAGGCTGGGGAAGGAGACATTCTGGGCGAGCGAGGCGGCGGCGACGATGGCGTGCGCGGCGAGGACTCCGATCAGCGTGCGTGCCCGGTGCATGGGGGGCTCCTTTGTGCGCGGCGCGGGTGCGCGAGACCGCGGGGATCAGCCCCCGCTCGCCAGAGCATACAGCGAAGCGGCGGCGTGGTCTTGGCGGAGCGCCTCGCGGACGGTGTGCCAGTGCGTGTCGAGTCGGTTTGCCGAGACCCGCTCGGCGGCGCCCAGCTCCTGGGCGAAGAGCGACACGCGGTACTCTTCGAGCATCCAGCGGTAGCGGTCCAGTTCGGCGCGAACGGGCGACGAACGGGGGAGTTCGGCCAGAGCGTCGGCGAGGTCGACCCACCGCCGCCAGCGGGGGGCGAGGTCGCGGGCGCGGGCCTGGTCGCGGGTGAGCCCGCCCGCGGCGAGTTTGTCGAGCCGGAGTCGGGCGGCCTGGAGGTACCGGGGGAGGTGGCGGAGGCGGTCCCAGGGGCGGGCGGAGAGGCCGCGCTCGGGGAGCAGGCGGGCGAGCTGCTCGCGGACATCCTCGCAGGCGGCCCACCAGGCGGGCGGGGCGGGCTGGTCGAGGATCTGGAGCACGGCGCCCGCGGCGGCGAGGAACTTCGCGGCCAGGTCGATCGCCTCGACCAGGCACGCATCGAGGCGGGGCTCGATGTCGTCGCTCAGCGCCTCGAAGGCCTCCCCATCGCGCGGTTCGCCGAGCGCGTCGCCCGCCGCCCGGTCGATCGCGAGGAGTGCGAGTTCGTCTTCGAGCGGGGTCTCCAGTCCGAGGGCGGCGTAGGCGAGCTTGAGGCCGCCCATCGCGGGCCATCCGCGCAGGGTGCGACGGAGCTGGCGGCGGTGGCGGATGGCGAGCAGGCGGCGGATGCCGAGGCGGTGCTCGTGGAGCGCGGCCGACTCGTCGGGGTATATGCGGAGGGTGACCGCGTCGCCGGTGTCGTGCAGCGCGGGGAAGGCGGTGACCTCGCCGCCGGGCGCGGCGATGCGGGCGTGCAGAGGGATCTCCCCGAAGACCCAGTCGCGGGCGGGCTCGTGCCGGGGGAGGTCGGTGTCTCCGCGGTTGAGGGCTTCCTCGACCTCGCTGGCGATCTCGCGGCGGAGGCGGTCGAGGTCTCGCCCGGCGGCGAGCGGCGCGCCGGCGTCGTCGAGGACGACGATCTTGGGGAGGACATGGCGGGGCAGGTCGACCGCGCGGAGGGCGGCGGGGTCGACGGTCACACCCCGGGTTCGACCGAGCCACTCGGCGAGGGTGTCGGCGAGGGGGCGGGCGGGCGTCGGGTTGGTGTGGAGAAAATCGTCGGCGACCTGGGGGGCCGGGCCGATGCCGCGGCGGAGGGGCTTGGGGAGGCCCCGGAGCATCTCGACGACACGCTCGGGGGCGAGGCCGGGGACGAGCCAGTCGCGGGCGGCCTCGGTGAGATCGTGGAAGGCGGCGAGGGGGAGGGTGAGGACCACGCCGTCGTCGGGCTCGCCGGGCTGGTGGCGGTAGTCGAGCTCGCGTGGGCGGCCTGCGATCTCGACGGTGTCGGGGTAGGCGTCGGGCGTCGGGGGCTCGTCGGTCCAGTCGACGAGGTCGCGGGGCTGCATGTAGAGAAGGCGGGGGTTGCGGGCCTCGGCCTTGTGGCGCCAGCGGTCGAAGCGTTTGCCGCTCCAGATGTGCGGCGGGAGGCAGCGGTCGAAGAAGTCGAAGCGTGCGCCGGCCTCGGATTCGTGGTCGGTGCGGCGGGCCTTGGCCTCGAGGCGGCGGACCTCGCCGATGATGCGGTCGTTGTGGTCGACGAAGTCGGCGTGGGGGCGGAAGGCGCCCTCGACCAGGCCCTGGCGGATGAAGAGCTCGCGGGCGTGGATGGGGTTGACCTTGCCGTAGTGGACGCGGCGTTTGACGGGCAGGGGGAGGCCGAGGATCGAGACCTTCTCGATGACGCTCGGGGCGGCGGCGCGGTGGTCCCAGCTCGGGGGGGAGTGCGTGGGTTCGAGCAGGTGCGCGCCGAGGGTGACGATCCACTCGGGGCGGACGGGGGCGACCATGCGGGCATAGACCCTGGCGGTGCGGGCCATCTCGGCGGCGACGATCCAGCGGGGCTTGTGCTCGAAGAGGACGGAGCCGGGGTGGATGAAGAACTCGGTGCCGAGGGTGCCCTGGTACTCGTGGCGCTCGCCGCGGTGGCCGATGTTGCTGAGCAGGCCGGTGAGGACCGCGCGGTGGACCGCGTCGGCGGGGGCGGGGTCGGGGCTGCGCCGGTAGCCCAGCTCGTGGATGAGACGGCGGAGCTGGGTGTGGAGGTCCTCCCACTCGCGCAGGCCCCGCCAGGAGAGGAACGAGTCGGCGCACCAGCGGCGGAACTTGCGACTGGAGAGGTCTCGCTCCTGCTTGCGGAAGGCGTGGTAGATGTTGAGCAGCGTGAGGAAGTCGGAGCCCTCGTCGCGGAAGGGGCGGTGGGCCTCGTCGGCCCTGTCGCGGGCGTCCATGGGGCGTTCGCGGGGGTCGCGGGTGGCGAGCGCGGCGACGATGATGAGGACCTCGCGGAGCGAGCCCTCGTGGGCGGCGGCGAGGATCATGCGGCCCAGGCGTGGGTCGATGGGCACCGCCGCGAGCTCCCGGCCGAGGGGGGTGAGCTGGTGCTCGGCGTCGATCGCGCCGAGCTCGATGAGCGTGTCGTAGGCGTCGCGGATGCGGCGGGGCGAGGGGGCGTCGATGAAGGGGAACTTGCGGGGGTCGCCCAGCTTGAGGGCCTTCATGCGGAGGATCACGCCGGCGAGGTTGGTGCGGAGGATCTCGGGGTCGGTGTAGGCGGGGCGCTCGCGGAGGTCGGCCTCGGTGTAGAGGCGGATGCACACGCCGTCGGCCACGCGGCCGCAGCGGCCGGCGCGCTGGGCGGCCGAGGCCTGGCTGATCGGCTCGATCTCGAGGCCCTGGACGCGGGAGCGCGAGCTGTAGCGGTTGATCCTCGCCAGGCCGGAGTCGACGACGAAGTGGACCCCGGGCACGGTGACGGAGGTCTCGGCGATGTTGGTCGAGAGGATGACGCGGCGGCGGTCGTGGGGCTGGAAAGCGCGGAGCTGCTCCTTTGCCGAGAGACGGGCGTAGAGCGGGAGCACCTCGGCGGCCTGGATGGCGGGGACGGCGCTGGCGCGGAGGGCGTCGGCGGCCTCGCGGATCTCGCGCTCGCCGGGGAGGAAGACCAGGATGTCGCCCGTGCCTTGCCCGGCGAGCTCGGCGACGGCGTCGATGATGGGCTGGGCGGCGTCGGTGTCGGGGGAGTCGGCCGGGTCGCGGTAGAGGATCTCGACGGGGTAGGTGCGGCCCGAGACCTCGATGATGGGGGCGTCGGCGAAGTGCTTGCTGAATCGCTGCGGGTCGATGGTGGCCGAGGTGATGATGATGCGCAGCTCGGGGCGGAGGTCGGTCAACTGGCGGAGGTAGCCGATGAGGAAGTCGATGTTGAGGCTCCGCTCGTGGGCCTCGTCGATGATGATGGTGTCGTAGCGGAGGAGCCGGCGGTCGGACTGCATCTCGGCGAGGAGCACGCCGTCGGTCATGACCTTGATGTAGGAGGAGGGGTTGGTGGAGTCGGCGAAGCGCACCTTGAAACCGACCTCGCGGCCGAGGGGGAGGCCCAGCTCGTCGGCGAGGCGCTGGGCGATGGTGCGGGCGGCGATGCGGCGGGGTTGGGTGTGGCCGATGAACCCGCGGAGGCCCCGCCCGGCGGCGAGGCAGTAGAGGGGGAGCTGGGTGCTCTTGCCCGAGCCGGTCTCGCCGCAGACGACGATGACCGGGTGCTCGCGGATGGCTGCGATGAGTTCGTCGCGCTTGGCGGCGATGGGGAGGGAGT
>CAYJPX010000103.1:4229-12919 GCA_964372195.1 uncultured Phycisphaeraceae bacterium | reverse complement strand
CCTCATCCCCGGCCTCACCCCCGGCCAGCCCGCCCGCGTGCTCGGGCTCTTCGACGCCACCTGCGTGGTCGTCGGGGCGATCATCGGGGTGGGGATCTTCTTCACGCCCAAGGCGGTCGCCGGCCTGACGCACACCGCCGGGCTCGCGCTCGTCGCGTGGGCGGTCGCCGGGGCGATCGCGCTGTGCGGGGCGCTCACTTTCGCCGCGCTGGGGCGGCGCTACCACGCCAGCGGCGCGCAGTACGAGGTCCTCCGCGACGCCTACGGCCCGCTGCCCGCGTTCGTCTTTGTGTTCTGCAACGCGACGGTCATCCAGCCCGGCGCGATCGCGATCATCGCGATCGTGTGCGCCAACCACACCCTGCTCGCCGTCGCCGGCTACGACCCGCCCAACCCCAACACCGCCGAGGCCATCGCGGCGCGCGTCGGCCTCGCGGCGCTGCTCATCGGTGCCCTGATGGCCGCCAACTTCGTCGGCGTGCGGTGGGGCTCGCGGATCCAGAACCTCACCGTGGTCGCCAAGCTCGCGGCGCTCCTGGCGATCGTGGCGGCGGCGGCCTTGCTCGCGCCGGAGTCCGTGCCCGCTGGGTCGCTGCCCGAAACCACCGCGCCCGCCAGCCAGACGATGCTGGCTATCACCGCGGTCATGGCGGCGCTGGTCCCCTGTTTCTTCAGCTACGGCGGGTGGCAGCACGCGCTGTGGATCTCGGGCGAGGTCCGCGAGCCGCGCCGGAACCTTCCCCGGGCGATCGTCGGCGGCGTGCTGGTGGTCATCGTCGTCTACCTGCTCGCCAACTGGGCGTACCTGCGGTTGCTGGGTGCGCCGGGTGTGGCCAACGCCGACGCGCTCGCCGCCGACGCGGCCCGGGTGGCGGTTCCCCGCTTCGGCGCTCGGCTCGTCGCGGGGGCGGTGGCGGTCAGCGCGTTCGGGGTGCTCAACGCGCAGTTCCTCTCCGGCCCCCGCCTGCTCTTCGGCATGGCGGCCGACGGGAGGTTCTTCACGCCCTTCGCGAGGCTGCACTCCCGCTTCGGCACGCCGACGGCGGCGATCTGCCTGCTGGGCGGCTTCGCCGTGGTGCTGCTGGGCGTCGCCGGGTTCCGCTTCAACGCCGTCGAGCTGCTGCTCAACGGCGTGGTGGCGGTCGACAGCGTGTTCTTCGGGCTGACCGGGGCGGCCGTCTTCGTCCTCATCGCCCACGCGAGGAGGCAGAGTGCCGACCCCGGCCCGCTGCGATCGCTGGGCTACCCCATCATCCCGGCGTGCTTCGTGCTGGGCGAGCTGGGTGTGGTCGCGGGGTCGTTCATGGACAAGAGCACCCGGACCGCGGCCATCCTCGGCGGGGTGTGGATCGTGGTGGCGGCGGTGTTGTATGTCGTGCGGTTCAGACAGCCCCGCCCAACCTGAACACGCCAAGGCACCCACGCCCACCCACACCCACCCACGGGCGCCAGGGCCTGAACGAAGCGCGGGTGCCAGGGTCTGAACGAAGCGCAGCGCAGTGAAGGCCCTGCGGTACCGACCGGCTCGGCTGGCAACTGCCTCAAAAAGCCCCAAAACAGGGTGGCATGGGCAAGGCGACACCACCCCGAGCCTCCGACCGGCACCGACCGTCCGCGTCGCCTTGCCCGTGCGGTAGACTACCCCAATGCCGACCGCAAACCAGCCCAGCCGTCCGCGCGAGCTTGGGATGGAGTCCGAGGTACGCCAGCTTTGGGCCGCCCCTCGGTGCTCTTGAACGCCCGGAGGCGCCGAGATCTCACACCCGATCCCGGCCGCACGGCGTATTGTCCTTGGTCCCATCCCGCCCGCGAGATCCTGATGCACCACGGCTGGATCGATCGATGAACGCGCGAGGATCACTACGGCGGTCGTACTCTCGGCGAGCGAAGGCCCTTATCGCCGCCGGACTGCTTCTCGCCGGAGGTCTCGCCGTTCTCGCGTACTTCTCCCTCCCGTCCGGGCGCCTGATCGCGGCCGCTGAGTCTGGTGATCTGGTGGCCGTCCGGGCCGCTCTTGCCGCCGGTGCCGATGTCGATCGTACCCGCGAGCGAATCACGGGTTGGCAAGTCGGCGAGCCCCTGCGTCGCGTCGAGACCGCGCTGTACATGGCCGCTCGTGGCGGACACACAGAGATCGTCCGCACGCTCCTGGAAGCGGGCGCCGATCCCGACATCGGATGCACGGGCGGTGGCACGGCGCTGATAACCGTGGCCGGGAATAACTTGCGGAGAGACCGGACCGAGATCATCCGCATACTCCTGGACGCCGGGGCAGATCCGATCACGCCCAGGTCGCGAGGAAGCAACGCACTGGAATGCGCCATCGTGCGCGGGGAGTACGAGTCGGTGCGCCTTCTCCTCTCCGCCTCCAGAGCCGCGGGGCTGCCCGCTGAGGCCGAGAGCCGATTACTCTCGGAAGCTCGATTCCGGCAGGACGACTTGCAGCACCTCGTGATCCAACTGCTGAAGATCGACGACACCGAGAGCGCAGTCCACCGCGCCGCACGCGCTGGCACTGCGAGTGATCTCCCAGAACTCCTCGAATCCGGGGCAGATCCGGACTCCCAGAACGACGATGGCTGGACTCCCCTCCACTGGGCAGCCAGCATGGAGGGCGATGCGCCGCGCACGCGCGTCCTGCTCGACGCGGGCGCCAACCCCAACGCCGTGTCCGACGCCGGCTTCACACCCCTCATGGCCGCGACCCAGACAGGGGATCTGGCGCGCGTCCGAATGCTGCTGGAGGCGGGGGCGGATCCGAACGCCGTCGACAAGGATGGTCGGTCCGCGCTGCACCTGGCCGCGTGGCGGGCGGGTGAAGACATGATCCGGCTTCTGCTGGAGGCCGGCGCGCGCCCAGACATTCGGAACAACTCGACGCAGACGCCTGCGGATGTCGCTGACGCACGCCGACGAAACCTCGGCGAGGATGTGACGAACGCATTCGGTGCTGCCGGCGGTCCCTGAGCATCCCGCTCCGTTACACCGCTCGATTGAGGCCGGAATCGCGCAAGCGCCCCCGGCCTACCCTCACTCAATCGCCGCCATCCCCAGCGTCGCCCGGATCGCGTTGATCATCCCGAAGTGGTAGCAGTCGTGCGGCAGGAAGCTCGTCAGCACATCGAACCTGGGGTCGGGGTTCCGGAGGCCCTCCGCGACCCGCCGCTGGGTCGACTCGAACCGGGCGCGGGCGGCGGCCCACGCCGACTCCGAGGTATCGGTGATCTCCGGCCAGTTCAGCCGCGCCAGGTCCGGGTCAGCGCCGGTCTGCCCGGTCTCGATCCGGCGCAGCACCCGCTCACGCCAGTACACCATGTGCAGCACCTGCTGCCAGATCGAGTGCCGCCCAGCCCCGGGCGACCACGCCGCCTGCTCGGGCGTGAGGCCTTCGAGGCTCTTGGACCAGGCCGCGGCCCAGAGTCCCTCGGTCCAGGCGGCGTCAAAGCCGAGCGCGACGAATGCGCGGGCTTCGGGGTGGAGGGGTTGGTCGGGCATGGCCGGCTCTCCTGCGGGGTGTTCGCGCCCAGCATACCTCGTCCGGACCTCAGGACTGAGGCCCGATGGGGCAGGTCATGACCAGCTCGCACGGGGCGGCCGGAAACTCAAGCTCCATGCGATAGCCGACGAACTCGTCGAGCCCGCCCCACCCGGCCCGCTGCAGGGCGCCGCCGGCCATCGCCGGGTAGGCCGCCAGACGCGCGGTCTGCATCACCGGCGGAGCGCCCAGCCGCTGGGCGTCGTGCGGGCCCACGAGCAGCGCGGCCGCCCCGGCCCCCGGCCGGCGGGCCCCGCCCAGCCCCGCGGCCCCCGCCCGCCCGCGCCCCAAGTGCGTCAGGCTGCGGTGCAGGAGCAGGTCGAAGAGCACGCTCTCGACCGGCGTGCGCACGGTGAGGATGTACCGGCCCTGCGTATTGTCCGCCGCGTGGCGGTAGGGCAGGGCCGAGCGGTAGATCTCGCCGGTCACGCAGGTGACCGCCCCGCGCCGGCCGACCGGGCCCGGGGCGATCTCGTCGTACACCCAGCCGTTGGCGTCCTCGTACTGGTGCAGCGCGGGCAGCGGGGTGCTGCAGTACTCTCGCACCAGACCCGCGGCGCCCCCCTCGGCGCCCGCCGGGTCGAGCGGCTCGCGGCGCATGCGAACGGGGGAGGAGAAGTCATCGGTCGCCGAGGCCCGCAGGCGCCGGACGATCCACGGCACATCGGGCCGCAGGCGCTCGAAGTCCACCAGCCCGCCGAGCTGCACCCCGTCCAGCATGCCGTCGTCGCGCTCCGAGGGGCGGAGCGCCAGGAAGAGAAACTGCACCCTCGCCCGGACACCCCAGATCGTGGACCCCGCTCGGTAGAACGCGCGGCGCTCCTCCTGCAGGAGCCTCTCGTCCGTGCCGCCCGCGCCCAGCATGGCCTCGAACGAACGCCGGTCCCCGGCGTGCCGCCCGACGAACTCGCGCAGCCGCTGGTCGGCCCGGCGGACCGCCTCGACCTCGCCCGGCCCGACCCCACGGGCCACCGCGGCCCGAAGCACGATCTCCACGCCCCCGACCCCGGGCAAGTGCCGCGCGGCCTCGACCGGGTCCGCCTCCCGCACAAACCGCGCGACCTTCCAGGCGAGGGTCTTGTCCAGGCCCAATCGCCGCCCCACATCGGTCGCCCGCGCCGCCTCCAGCCCGGCCCCGGCAAGCAGGTCGGTCATGGCGGCCTGAGCGTCGCGGAGCCGCGACGCGGCGGCGTCAGTGAATGCCGACCTATCTATCTCGAATTGAGCGGGTTGGGCTTGCACCTCGGTCATGGTACCCGAAAAACCAGACGCAACCGGTGGCAACAGAAATCTTTCACAATTTCTCCAGAGATTTTGTCCAAGGGAGGGACCCGAAACTACACTCCCCGCGTAACGAGGACAGCCGCGCCCCCGTCGGGAATGCCTCGGGGCTCCACAGGGGGCCGATGAACCGCCAGAGACGCCTCGGGCGTCAGGAGAGATCCGCATGATCCGCAGTTCGCTTCCGGTTGTGGTGCTGGCCGTGGCGTCGGGCGTGACCCGGGCCGATGTGGTCGAGCAGGCGTTCACCTATTCGTGGACGAGCAACGACTCGGAGCTCCCGGTGTTTTCGTTCGAGGCCTTTGACGACATGGGCGGGGCCAGGCAGCTCACGGGAGTGACACTGGGCTTTGCCGGCTCGGTCACGATGGAAATCACGGCGCAGACCTACGACCCGTTCCCGCTGGCTGCGGGGGAGTGGTCCGTGGAGGCCAGCCACTCGGTGGTCCCCTACTTCAACGGCGGGGACGACGGGGTGGAGCTGCTGCTGGGCCTCGGGGGCCAGTCGGCCGCGGGGATCACGGGAGACTTGGGCGCGGGCAGCGGCGGGTTCCCGTTCGGTGAGCCGGGCACGCCCTATGTGTTCAGCGAGACGATCGATTTCACCAATGTGGTGGCCCTGGACAGCTCGTACTTCGAGGCGTTCTCGACCGGCGGGCCGCACGGGGGGTTCATGAACGGGTTCTTCGACGCGGTGGTCACGCCGCCGGACAACGGTCAGTTCGTGGAGGTGTTCGCGAGCTTCCTGGGTCAGGAGGGGACATTCACGCTGACCTATGAGTACACCAATGTCCCGGCGCCGGCGGGGCTGGCTTTGCTGGGGCTCGGCGGGCTGGCGGTCCGTCGGCGGCGGTGAGGATCTCGCGAAGCTCGGCGAGAGGGCGTTCGAGCGGGCGACGCCACTCCTCGTCGTTGCGGAGCAGGCTCGGGGCGCCAGGGTTTCGGGCGCTCCAGTTGTCCAGATTGGCGTGGGCCAACTCCACCCACTCGGGATGGTCAGACAGCCCGGCCGCGATACAGCGGGAGTCCTCGATACTCACTTTGTCCTGATACTCGTGGCCCATTGGGATGAGCATACGAGGACCAGGCGGATTCTGGTCGGGGTCAGACCTCGGAACCGCCGGAGATTTGGCCGAGCCGCTCACGCAACTCCTGCGGGAGCTCGCCCCGGACCCGCTCGGAGATCAACCCGGCGTCGAGCATGTCGGCGAGGTGAACCCGGTCGATATCGCGGAAGCTCGTGAGCTTCATCCGAACCAGGGCGGCGAGGCCGAGGACCATGAACCCTTCTGGGTCGCGCTCGGCCTCCGTGACATCGGGAGAGAGAACCGTATAGGACGGCCGGATCCGCTCCGCGGCCCAAACGAGGTGGACGCCGGCCTTGCGGCTGGGCTCGTCGGGGTCGGTGAAGAGGACGAGATCTCGGAGATCCTCCCGCGTGAAGCCGAGGGCTGTGATGGCGCTCGACACGCGGTCAACATCGGCGCGCCGGACCAGCAGGTCGACATCCTTGGTGGCCCGAGTCGCGGAAGGATCGACGCGGCCGACCCAGGCGGCGACGGCGTTGCCGCCGACGACGGCGTAGGGAACGCCCGCCGCGTCCAGCGCCGCGGTGACCCTCCTCAGTCGCTGCTCAACGCGGTCAACCGCCATAACATGGGCCCGGAACGAGATCATCTGGTGCAAGTGTACCACGGAATCAGGAGATCGCCTCTTCCTGCATCTGCCGCGCCGTCTCGTCATCCACAAAGTCCGAGTGGCACGAGGGCTTCCCCCCTGTCTCGCTGTCTCCCTGTCTCGCTGACTCGCTGGCCTCCTCCACCGTCAGCATCACCCTCTTGGTCTTGCTCGCCAGGCTGTGGATCTCCTCCGGCGTCAGATACCCCCGCTTCTCGAGGATCTCCTTCTGCTCGACGGTCAGGGCGGCGGTCTTGAGCACGCCGCCGAGCTTGCCGTCCTTGCCGATGCGCTCGAAGCCGTCGGCCTTGCCGCTGGCGAACTCCTGGATCTCCTTGCTGATCCGCACGCTGCACCAGTCGTGGCCGCACATGGCGCAGAAGTCGGTATCGACATCCAGGTCCTCATCGTGGTAGGCGCGGGCGGTGTCGGTGTCGAACGCCAGCTCGAAGTGCTTCTCCCAGTTCAGCGCGGCGCGCGCACGGGTGAGGTCATCGTCCCAATCCCGCGAGTGCGGGATGCCCAACGCCACATCCGCGGCGTGGGCCGCGATCTTGTAGGCGATGCACCCCTCCTTCACATCCCCACGCTTCGGCAGGCCCAGGTGCTCCTTCGGCGTCACATAGCAGAGCATGCTCGCCCCGTGGTACGCGATCAGCGTCGCCCCGATGGCGCTGGTGATGTGGTCGTACCCCGGGAAGACATCCGTCACCAGGGGCCCCAGCACATAGAACGGCGCCCCGTGACAGAGCCGCCGCTCGAGCTTCGCGTTGTACTCGATCTGGTCCAACGGCACATGCCCCGGGCCCTCGATCATCACCTGCACACCCTTCCGCCACGCCCGCTCGGTCAGCTCGCCCAGCGTCTCCAGCTCGGCCAGCTGCGCATCGTCGGTCGCGTCGGCCAAGCCCCCCGGCCGCAGACCGTCGCCGATCGAGAAGGTGACATCGTGCTCCCGGAGGATGTCGCACAGATCCTCCCATAGCGTGTACATGGGGTTCTCGGCGTCGTGGCTGTCGGTGGAGTGGACGAGCATCCACTTGGCGAGCAGCGAGCCGCCGCGGGAGACGATGCCGATGAGGCGGTCCTTGACATACTTGAGGTGCGCGTGCCGCACCCCGGCGTGGATGGTCATGTAGTCGACGCCCTGCTCGGCCTGGTGGCGCACGCTCGCCAGGATCAGCTCGGGCGTCAGGTCCTCGATCTTGCGCCCGATGATCATCGAGTAGATCGGCACCGTCCCGATCGGCACCGTCGCGTGCCGACAAAACGCCCCGCGACACCCCTCAATGTCCCCCCCCGTCGACAGGTCCATCACCGTGTCGGCGCCCCATCGGACGGCCCACTGGAGCTTCTCGAGTTCTTCGTCTGTGCCGCTGGAGACCGGGGAGGCGCCCATGTTGGCGTTGATCTTGGTGCGGGTGGCGCGGCCGATGGCCATGGGGTCGAGGGCGCCGGCGAGGTGGTGGCGGTTGGCGGGGATGACCATCCGCCCGGCGGCGATCTCGTCGCGGACCTGCTCGGGGGTCAGGTGCGGCTCGCGCTCGGCGACGCGACGCATCTCGGGGGTGATGGCGCCAAGGCGGGCGTGTTCGAGCTGGGTAGTAGGAGTCTTGAGTCCTGAGTCCTGAGTCTTGAGGTGGGGAGGCGGAACAGCGCGGACGAACCGGCCGATCTCGGGGTGGTTGTGGCCGGCGCAGCCGGTGGTGTGGTCGGGGGCCGCTTCGATCGTCCAGCCATCGGGCAGAAAGTCCCAGGCGGTGTAGGGGCTTGGGGCGGGCATGCCGGGGGTGTCGGGGGAGCTGTAGGCGAGCGGGCCGCCGAGGTTGGGGGCGTTGGCGAAGGAGCCGGGAGTGGTGGCGGTTGATTCGCCGGGGTTGGTGGCGCCGCGGGTGGGGACGCCGAAGCGCTCGGTGGGGCGCTCGGCCTGGGGGTTGGCGGCCAGTTCGTAGACCTTGTACTGGTTGTTGGTGGACATCGCGATCCCTCCGCCGGTATGACCCGGATCAGGTGTTACGGGTGCTTCTCAGCGGCGGCTAGGCACTAGGCAACCGGCACTAGGCACTAGGGGCCGCGCCCCGTGCGAAAGGGGACTATATGCGGGTCTGCCTCTACGAGCCCCCCCCGCCGGCTCGGGGTCCCACCGCCCCCCCAGGGCAACGCAAACCCCCAGCGTGGGCGGCGGGCCGGCCAGCCG
>CAYJPX010000103.1:0-4219 GCA_964372195.1 uncultured Phycisphaeraceae bacterium | reverse complement strand
GTGGGCCGTCCCCGAGCTGGCGGTCGGGGGTCGTAGAGGCAGGCTCGTAGAGGCAGGCTTGTCGATGCAGGTTCGTCGATGCAGGCGCTATCGCGGGGCCAGGTGCTCGGTGAAGAAGTCGATGAGCTGCTGGCGGGCGGCGGGGTTGGTCTGGATCATGGCGTTGTGGTCGCCCGTGGGGTCGGTCCAGACGGTGGTCGGCACGCCGGCCTCGCGGGCGGCGTGGGCGAGCAGGTCGGCGTGGCGGGGGTTGATGATCTCGTCGGCCAGGCCGTGGATGATGAGGTAGGGGCGGTCGCCGAGCCTGGCGGCGGCGTCGGCGGGCTCGAGGCCGCCGGGCATGAGGAGCGGGCCGAGGAGGGGCTGGAGGTCGCGGGCCACGCCCCGCCAAGTCGAGAACGCCGAGACGGTGGCGATGGCGCGGACGCCCGGCTCATCGGCCGCGGCGTGGAGGGCGAAGACGCCGCCGAGGCTCACGCCGTAGACGCCGATGCGGGTGGGGTCGATGTCTGGGCGGGCCTTGAGCGTCGCGAGCGCCGCTTCGGTGTCGGCGAGGAGTGCCCGACGCCGGAGCGGGCCGCGGTCTTCGGAGCGGCCGTAGCGGCGGTAGTCGAAGATGAACACGCTCAGCCCGTGGCGGGTGAAGAAGCGTGAGAACGACTCGTGGCTGTCGATATTGCCCGCGTTGCCGTGGACATGGAGGATGGCCGGCCCGGGGTGGTCGGAGTCGGCGTCGGTCGCGGGCATGAACCAGCCGTGGAGGCGTGTGCCGTCGGCGCTGGTGAAGTCGACATCCTCGAAGCCGGGCGGCGTGACGAAGGACTCGCGGCTGGGGAAGTAGGCGAGCCGCTCGGCGCAGCCGCCGATGCGGACGCCGACACCCACGAGGCCGACGACGAGGGCGATGCGGCCGAGGCGGTAGGCGAGGCTGCGCCGTCGCTTGGGTGCGGGGGCCTGGTTGGGTTCGGTTGGTTCAGGCATGTGGGTGAGTGGATTGCGGTGGCCCGTCGGTATACGGCTGTCCCGGTTTGCGCGTGGCTCGGCCGCTGCCCCTGACAGCACCGAGTTTGAAGACATCCTCGACGGGGGCGTCCATCACAATCCTAGCCGCGGCGGCCAAATGCTGCGGGGCGTGAGACAGGAACCCCATCAGTACCTCTCTCGCGTGTTCGGGCACCCAGGCTTCGCTCGCGAGCAGGTCGTTGAGATCGGCGAGATCGGCGAGCCAGTCGGTCATGTGGAAAGCGGCTTCCCCGGCCGCGGCCTCGCTCAGGAAGCCCTCATGCATGAGCGCTGACTGGACTCGATCCCGGATGGGTGGCTGCACATCATGCGCAAGCGCCACCCGCCGCGCGGCCTCACGCGCCGCTCGCCTGAAGAACTCCTGGTTGGGCTCCCCTTCGTGCCTGGGCATGGGTCTCCTCCGGACTCGCTGAGGGTTCGACGGTGTCGTGTGTCAGCTCCCTATACATCCGCCATGCGCATCCAATCTGCCACACTGCTGTGTGGCAGCGGGTCTACGCCGAGGTGACGGAGCATGTTCAGGGCTTGGGCCCGGTGGTGCATGGCGTGGGTGGTGACATGGGTGAGGACGCCGCCGCGGGCGAAGGCGTAGTGCTTGCCGTCACGCTCGGTGGTGGCGATGGCGTCGAGGGGGTGGGCGGCGAGGGCGTCCTCGAGTTCTTGGGTGGCCTCGTCGAAGAGGGTGCGGAGCTGGTCGAGCGTGTATGGGCCGCCCTTCTCGATGCGGGGCTTGGGCTCGGCGCCGGCGAGCATGGTCGCCCAGCCGCGGGTGGAGCCGGCGATGTGGGCGAGGGTGTTGTGGAGCGAGCCGGGGCCCATCTCGAAGGGTTGGTGGAGTTGGTCGTGGGTGAGTTGGGCGCAGGCATCGAGCATCTGCCGGTTGGCCCAGCGGTTGTGGGCGAGGAGGATGGCGGCGGGGTTGGTAGTGGGCATGGGGTGGTCCTTCGGGCTCCGGGTTGAATCAACTCTCGACTCGAGCGGCGGCCTCCAGCATACAGGCGAGAGTCGATCTGGGACCACTCCGCCCTCCGCGGAACGACGGATCCGCTGCCATTACGCCTGAAACCCCACTATCACTTCCATAAAGTCCCGCTCGCCGCACTCGAGATACACAAACCCGCAAGGCGCCTTGATCAGACCGACCATGTGCCTGGCGTTCTGGCGCCAGTCATACGCTGTCCCGAGTAGTTCTACGACTCGCTCCGCCTCGTGGACACGCAACCTCTCTGCACGCCAATCGAGCGAAGCATCCCGTCGCATTCGCAAGACCGTAGATGCCTCCGTCTCGCCCCGGCACTGTACTTCAACTGGGTCGCATGCCGAAGCAGCCTTGCGAAAGAGTCGGAGCATTTGTCTAGCGCACTGCGGTGTTTCCAGTCTAATCCACACATAAGGCGTGCTGCTCTTGCGCTCCATCAGGATTGCTGCATCTATGGTATCCATGTCTCCTGTCCACACTCCATCACTCCTCCGGTGAGGCCCACTCGGAAGTTGCAGCCATGGTACCATCACTCCTCATCAAACGGATCATACCGATGCAGGCTGGGTGGCACCAAGACTCGCACGCCGTGCCGCCGCGATCGGCTTTACGACCTCGGTGTCGAGTCTACCCGATCGGACCGCGAGCGCCAAGGGGCGGCTCGGTGCGGCCGCAGCTTGGGGGGACGGGTTTGGTGCCGCCCGGCCGGAGAGTGCGGATCTCAGATCTCAAATTTGAAATTTCAGATTCCAGATCTCAAATCAGGGCGCACGGCCGGGGGCCGGCGGGAGGCTCCTCGCTTGCGCTTCGGGCTCTGTTGTCTCGGCCTGCGGCGTCAGCTCGACGATGAGCGTGTCGTCGGTGGGCTGGTCGGCTCGGTGGGCTTCGACGGCGGCGGCGAGGGTGTGGGCGAGGGAGGCGCCGTCGGCGGGGCCGTGGGCGATGAGGGCTTCGATGGCGGGGAGGCCGAGCATGTCGCCGCGGGCGTCTTTGGCCTCGTTGACGCCGTCGGTGTAGGCGATGACGGTGGCGCCGGGCGTGAGGTCGGCGCGGCCTTCCTGGCATTCGAAAAGGTCGGCGTCGAGCACGCCGAGCATGGGGGCGGTGGAGTCGAGCTGCTCGACGCGACCGTCGGCGTGGCGGAGGAAGGCGGGCGGGTGGCCGGCCCCGGCCCAGCGGACGCTCGCGTGCTCGCCCGGCTCGACGCGGAGGGCGATCGCGGTGGCGAACATGCCGGTGGGGGCGAGCGCCCCGGTGATGAAGGCGTTGAGGGCGAGGATGACCTCGCGCGGCTCGGCGATGCGCCCGCCGACGCACAGCCGCCCCAGCTCGTCGTGCAGGCGGTTGACGGCGAGGGCAGCGGCGATGCCGTGGCCGGTGACATCGATGAGGACCGCCAGGACCGGCCCGGCGGGGGCCGAGGGGGGGAAGCTGAGCGGGCGGACGAAGAGGAAGTCGCCGCCGATCTCGCGCATGGGCTCGTAGCTGTAGAGGACGCGGACCGGGCCGCGGGTCAGGGGCGGGGGGAAGAGGGCCTCGTGGACGCGTCGGGCATCGGTCAGCTCGCGCGTGACCTCGGTGTAGCGCTTCTGGATCGCGCGGGCGTGGAAGCGATCGGTGAAGCTGCGGTAGCGCCACCAGCTCCAGGCGAAGCCGGGCAGACCCGCGGCCGTCGAGAGCAGGATGAGCCCCACCCGCTGGGCGGCCGACCCCACCGAGACGAGGACCACCCACGCCGCGAACGCCGCGAGGACCGGGACCAGCGGCGCGAGCCCCTCGCGCGGCGAGAGCGCGACAAAGACCGACGCGAGGAAGTGGAGCAGGAACACCGTCACGAGTGAGGCGAGCGCCTGCGCGAAGTCGGTCTCGGGCGTGTGGTCGAGCGTGGCGCCGGGGATGACGCTCGTGTTCATCACCAGCGGCGTGACGGCGATGGCGGTGACGCCCGCCACGCCGACCACCCACTGGAAGGCGCGCACGACCTCGGCGCGGGGTCGGACGCGCCGGGTGAAGTACACCAGCGCGCCGCCGAAGATGAGGGTGAACAGCGAGTCGGTGAGGATATCGGCGCTGCTCGCCGAATCGCCGCCGGTGAAGGCGATGCCGACCGCAATCTCGTACGCCGTCACGCACCAACTGAACGCGACCAGCGCGAGGATGGTGATGCTGTACCAGACCGCGCGGCGGCGCAGCCTCGCGGCACGCTCGGCGTCGTAC
>CAYJPX010000102.1:0-12965 GCA_964372195.1 uncultured Phycisphaeraceae bacterium | reverse complement strand
GTGCTACCCATGGCGCCTCCCGCTCCCGGGGGGTCGAGCCCCCGACTCCCCACCAGCCTACCGCCAACCGGGGATCCCCGGCGTCCGGCCCGTGGTACACTCACCCCGGGAGGATTCCATGGCCAAAGCCGTCGCCGACCCCGAAGAACTCCGCCGGTTCGCCCAGCTCCTCAAGGCCTTCAACGCCAACATGGGCCAGGCCATGCAGCAGCTCCAGGGCAACGCCATCGCCCTCGGCCAGACCTGGCGCGACCAGGAGCACGCCAAGTTCCAGCAGGAGTTCGAGCAGACCATCCGCCAGCTCCAACGCTTCGTCGAGGCCAGCGAGGAGCAGGTGCCCCTCCTGCTCCGCAAGGCCGAACGCCTCGAAGCCTACCTCAGGCAGAGGTAGGGGCCGCGGATGGACGCAGATGAACGCGGATCAGAGCACAGGAGAGGTCGTGGGAGACCAAGAGGCGAGAGCAGAGCGACCGCGGCAGGGCAGTGTGGTGGTGTTCCTGGTTGCTGATCGGCGTTCCTCCGCGTCAATCCGCGGCCTGAATCAGCGACACGCCCGGAGCCGCTCCGATGTCTGAACGCGCCAGTGTCGGCTCCGTCGAAGCCCTCCGGGCCTTCAAGCCCGCGGTCGTCAAGTTCGCCGAGCTCACCCAGGCCGCCCTCTCCGCCTCCGAGATCTCCGCCCGCAGAACGCTCGACTGGCTCGTCCGCGACCGCGGCCCCCAGCTCCGCCGCGACATCCAACGCCTCCAAGAAGAGACCACCCGCGCCCGCACCCGCATGATCTCCCGCATGGACCCCATGCAGGACAACCCCCAGCCCAAGGTCGACGACCGCCTCGCCGTCGACGCCGCCAAACGAAAGCTCCTCGCCGCCGAGGAGCAGCTCGAGCAGGTCAAACGCTGGGCCCGCCAGCTCGAACGCGGCCTCGAGGAGTACCGCGGCGCCGTCTCCCAGCTCGGCTGGTTCGTCCGCGGAGAGCTCGGCCGGGCGGTGGGGGCCCTCGAACAGATGGGCGACCTCCTCGAGGCCTACACCCAGGTCGGCCAGCGACCCGCCGCAACCACCCAGCCCGCCCAGCCGGACAGTCAGGGGGAGACCCCATGAGCGGCTCGGCCGGGCGCGGACAACTGCTCGACGCCCAGAAGCAGTTCCTCCAGGAGTGGGCCCGCCTCCACGAGAGCTGGACCGACCAGAACGCCGATGCCTTCGGCTGCCGCTACATCCAGCCCGTCGATGGCCATGTCCGCCGCGCCGGCGAGGCCATGGAGCAACTCGCCGCCCTCGCCGCCGCAGCCCGCCGCGCCTGCGAGTAGGCTGCCCCAATCAGAGGCCCCGGCGCAAGCCTGGGCTTCCCCCAGCCCGCCACCCCGGACCCCGCCCCACGGATGACCGACCGAACCCCCCAACCCGCGCCCCCCCCAGGGCTCCTCGCCCGCGAGGAGTCGATCGTCGAACAGCTCCGCGTTTTCCTCGCCTCCCACGCCGAGCGCAGCGCCCGCGCCGACGAGGACCACCGCACGCAGCTCACCGCCGCCGAGCAGGCCCGCGCCCGCGCCACCGCCCACGCCGACGAGGAGCTCGCCCGCCGCCTCAGCAAGGCCGAAACGCAGCTCGCCGAGGCCATCGCCGCCCTCGACAGCCAGCTCGCCGAGCGCGAGGGCGAGCTCAGAGCGGCCCGAAACGCCAAGCGCTCCAACCAGGAGGACCGCTTCGAACGCCGTGGTGAACGCATCGAGCGAGAGTGCAAGGAGTCGGTCTGGCTCGCCGAGACCGTGCTCGAATCAAGCCGCCCCAAGCCCGGCCAGGAGTACACCGCCCTCACCAAGCACCTCGAGAGCGGCCTCACCAAGGTCGCCGAGGCAGTAGCCTTCACCTCGTCGCTCTGGCCGAGTCAGACCCCGAGCCTGCGCGACGCCCCGCCCGCGAGCGAGCCCCAAACAGAGCTCCCGGTCGAGCCCCTCGACGACCATGTCGACGCCTTCGACGCCCTCCGCGACCAGGTCCACGCCGAGGCCCACCGCCTCGATCGCCTCCGCCTGCCAGGCTTCTTCCGCAAGGGCCTGCCCGCCGCACTGGTCCCCATCGTGGTCGGCGGCACGGTCGCCGCCGTGGGCTTCGGCACCGGCTGGACCGACTGGAAGCCCGCCACCATCGCCGGCGCCGCCGCCCTCGTCCTGGTCGTCGGGCTGCTCATCCCCCTCCAGCGCCGCGCCGTCCGCGCCTTCCACGCCGCGTTGGCACAGTTCGACACCCTCGCCGCCCGCGCCACGGCCACCGCCGAGGCCGTCCGCGTCGCCGGCGAGCGCCGCCGCGACGAGGCGATCGAGGCCATGGTCCAGCAGTGCAAGGCCGAGGTCGACCGCGCCCGCGCCGAGGCTCGCGACGCCGCGACAATGCTCAAGGCCGAGCACGCCGAGCGCATGGCCGCCATCGAGCACGAGAGCCAGCACGCCCTCGCCGAACTCCGTGCCCGCGACGCCCGCGACCGCGCCGACAATCAGCAGACCGTCGCGGAGTACAGGCGCAACGCTCAGTCCACCCACGCCGAACAGACCGCCACCGCGAACGAAGCCCACGCGACCGCCCGCAGCGCCGCCGACACCGCCTTCAACCAGGCCAAGACCGAGCTCGCCGCCGCCTGGACCCGCGAAATGCACCAGCTCCGGGCCGACCTCACCGAGATCGCCGCCCACGCCGCCCGCACCTGCCCCGCGTGGTCCCAGCGCCTCGACGGCTCGTGGCGGTTCGACCACGACCTGCCCGTCTCCACCCGCGTCGGCCAGGTCGCCATCGCGCTCGCCGACCTCGGCGCCCCGCTCCCCACCGACCCCATCCTCCGCGGCCTCGCGCCCGAGTCGCTCACCCTCCCCATCATGCTCGATGTCGCCCACCGCGGCTCGCTCCTCGTCGAGTCCGACGCCGACGGCCGCGACGCCGCCATCCGACTCGTCCAGACCATCCTCCTGCGCCTCCTCATCACCACCCCGCCCGGCCGCGCCAAGCTCACCATCTTCGACCCCGTCGGCCGCGGCCGCTCCTTCGCCGGCCTCATGCGCCTCGCCGACTTCGACGAGAGCCTCGTCGGCTCACGCATCTGGACCGAGTCCCGCCACATGGAGCAGCGGCTCACCGACCTCACCGAGCACATCGAGAATGTGATCCAGAAGTACCTCCGCGACGACTACGCCTCGATCGACGAGTACAACCGCATCGCCGGCGAGATCGCCGAGCCCTACCGCTACCTCGTCATCGCCGACTTCCCCGCCAATTTCTCCGAGGACGCCGCCGCACGCCTCGCCTCGATCATCGACGCCGGCGCCCGCTGCGGCGTCTTCGTCGTCATGCTCACCGACCCCGCCGCCAAGATGCCCCCCGGCATCGACCTCCGCGAGCTCCACGCCCGGGCCATCGTCCTCCAGGGCCGGCCCGGCGAACACTTCACCCTTAAGTCCAAGGCCCTCCGCGACCTTGCCTTCACCCCCGACCCCGCGCCCGGCGAGACCCAGACCGTCGAACTCCTCCGCCGCGTGGGCGAAGAGGCCCAGTCCGCCAGCCGCGTCGAGGTCAGCTACAAGGTCGCCGAGCCCCCGGCCGAACAGGTCTGGTCCCGCTCCTGCGCCGAAGAACTCCGCATCCCCATCGGCCGCGCCGGCGCCACCAAGGCCCAGGAACTCCGCCTCGGCCGCGGCACAAGCCAGCACGCCCTCATCGCCGGCAAAACCGGCTCCGGCAAGTCCACGCTCCTCCATGTCCTCACCACCGCCGCCATGCTCTGGCACGCACCCAGCGAGGTCGAGTTCTACCTCGTCGACTTCAAAAAGGGCGTCGAGTTCAAGCCCTACGCCTCCGGCGGCCTGCCCCACATCCGCGCCGTCGCCATCGAGTCCGACCGCGAGTTCGGCCTCAGCGTCCTCCAGCGCCTCGACACCGAGCTCCGCCGCCGCGGCGACCTCTTCCGCGAGCACGCCGTCCAGTCCCTCGCCCAGTTCCGCGAGCGCTTCCCCCGCGAGCCCATGCCCCGCTCGATCCTCATCATCGACGAGTTCCAGGAGTTCTTCACCGAGGACGACCGCATCGCCCAGGACGCATCCCTCCTCCTCGACCGCCTCGTCCGCCAGGGCCGCGCCTTCGGCATCCATGTCCTCCTCGCCAGCCAGACACTCTCCGGCGCCTACACCCTCGCCCGCTCCACCGTCGGCCAGATGGCCGTCCGCATCGCCATGAAGTGCTCCGAGACCGACAGCTACCTCATCCTCAGCGAGGACAACAGCGCCGCCCGACTCCTCTCCCGCCCCGGCGAGGCCATCTACAACGACGCCAACGGCCTCGTCGAGGGCAACAACCCCTTCCAGGTCGCCTGGCTCGACGACGACGAACGCCAGGGAGTCCTCAAACACATCGAGACCCTCGCGACGCGCCACCAGGTCCACTTCGAAGAGCCCGTCTTCTTCGAGGGCAACGCCGCCGCCGACCTCGACCGCAATCGCCTGCTCCGCAAGGCCGCCCGCGAGCGATCCCGCCCCATCGCCCCCATCGCCTGGCTGGGCGAACCTGTCTCGATCAAGGAGCCCACCGGCGCCGTCATGCGCCGCCGCGGCGGCGCCAACCTCCTCATCCTCGGCCAGCGCTCCGAGACCGCCGCCGCCATGCTCGCCGCCTCCATCCTCGGCCTCGCCGCCCAGCACGACCACGAAGGCCCCCGCGCCGCCCGCTTCCTCGTCGTCGACGGCACACCCGAGGACGACCCCCTCGCCGGCCGCCTGCACGAAGCCGTCACCCCGCTCCCCCACGCCGTCGCCGCCATCCCCTGGCGCGACGCACCCAAAGCCGTCGCCGAGGCCCACGCCGAGCTGCTCGCCCGCGAGGCCGCCAACCGCACCGACGCCCCGGCCATCTACCTCGCCCTCCACGGGCTGCACTGGCTGCGTTCTCTCCGCCGAAAGGAAGACGACTTCTCCTTCAGCATGGACGCCGACAAGGGCCCCGCCCCCGACCAGCAGCTCCGCCAGCTCTTGATCGACGGCCCGCGCCTCGGCATCTTCATCATCGCCTGGTGCGACACCGTCGGCAGCCTCACCCGCGCCCTCGACCGCGCCAGCATCTCCGAGTTCGGCAACCGCGTCCTCATGCAGATGTCCGCCAACGACAGCAGCATGATGATCGAATCCACCTCCGCCGCCCGCCTCGGCCTCCACCGAGCCATCTTCTTCGATGAAGAACGCGGCGCCGAAGAGAAGTTCCGCCCCTACGGCCTGCCCGAGCCCACATTCGTCAAGCAACTCGCCGCCGACCTCGCGTCCTGATGCCTCTACGAGCCCTGTGCGCGAGCACAGGGTTCCCTCCCGTCCACCCGGAGCCCCCCCATGTTCTGCCGGCTCGCCTCTCTCATCGCCATCTGCCTTGGCGCCGCCGCGTCTGCTCAATCCGACTGGCTCATCGACCCCTCGCCCTACGAAGCATGGGTCTGGGTCTGCTCGGGCGAGAACTGCATCACCATGTCCAACGGACTGGTAACTCGTGAGTTCGTGGAATGGCCCAACCTTGCGACCATCGCGCTCAATCGCATCTCACCTTCGGACAAGCTGTCCCCGGAGCGATCGCTGCTGCGCGCGGTCAAGCCCGAAGCTCGCATCACCATCGACGGTCGCGCCTACGACATCGGCGGCCTCAAAGGCCAGCCCAACCACGCCTACCTCGACCCCGCCTGGATCGACTCCCTCGCCGCCGATCCCAACGCCTTCCGCCTCGCCGCATACTCCATCGGCGAGCCCGCCGAGACCATGCCCTGGAAACAAGTCCGCCACCACGCCCCCGACGCCACCTGGCCCCCCAAGGGCGTCGCCCTCCACCTCGACTTCCGCGCCCCGCCAGACTCCCCCGCCGCCGGCGTCACCGCCGCCGTCCACTACGAGCTCTACGACGGCATCCCCCTCTTCTGCAAGTGGCTCACCATCACCAACGCCACCGACCACCCCATCACCATCGACGCCATCACCACCGAGCTCCTCGCCGCCGTCGAGGCCGGCTCCTTCGTCGGCGAGGTGCCCGGCAACATGCCCACCCCCGATATCCACATCGAGACCGACTACTCCTTCGGCGGCGGCATGTCCGCCCCCGGTGCCAACGCCCACACCGTCCGCTGGACCACCGACCCCGACTACGCCACCCAGGTCAACTACCAACGCGTCACCCCCTGCCTCCTCGAGGTCGGCCCCCAGACCGGCCCCGCCCAGACGCTCGCCCCGGCGCCACCTTCACCAGCTTCCGCACCAGGGAGCTCTTCCATGATTCCACCGACCGTGAGCGCCAGGGCCTCGCCGTGCGGCGCATGTACCGCACCATCGCCCCGTGGGTGACCGAGAACCCCCTCATGATGCATGTCCGCTACGCCGACTGGGACACCGTCAAGAACGCCATCGACCAGTGCGCCGAGGTCGGCTTCGAGATGGTCATCCTCACCTTCGGCTCCGGCTTCGATATCGAGAACGACTCCCCCGACTACCTCGCCGAGATGAATCGCTACGCCGACTACGCCGCGAGCAAGGGCATCGAGATCGGCGGCTACTCCCTCCTCGCCTCCCGCTCGATCAACCCCGAGAACGATGTCGTGAGCCCCGAGGGCACCCACCCCATGTTCGGCAACTCCCCCTGCATCGGCAGCCCCTGGGGCCAGGCCTACTTCGACAAGCTCTACAAGTTCTACGACGCCACCGGCTTCATGCTCCTCGAGCACGACGGCTCCTACCCCGGCGACTGGTGCGCCTCGACCACCCACCCCGGCCATACCGGCGTCGCCGACTCGCAGTGGAACCAGTGGCGCACCATCACCGACTTCTACAAGCACTGCCGCGCCCGCGGCGTCTACCTCAATATCCCCGACTGGTACTACCTCGCTGGCTCAAACAAGTGCGGCATGGGCTACCGCGAGACCAACTGGTCCCTCCCCCGCGCCCAGCAGGTCATCCACACACGCCAAAATATCTACGACGGCACCTGGGAGAAAACCCCCAGCATGGGCTGGATGTTCGTCCCCCTCACCGAGTACCAGGGCGGCGGGGCCGCCGCCACCATCGAGCCCCTCGCCGACCACCTCGACCACTACGAGCGCATGCTCACCAGCAACCTCGCCCTCGGCGTCCAGGCCTGCTACCGCGGCCCCCGCCTCTACGACACGCCCGAGACCCGCGACATGGTCGCCCACTGGGTCGCCTGGTTCAAGGAACACCGCGACATCCTCGAGAGCGACCTCATCCACGGCCGCCGCGCCGACGCCAGCGGCATCGACTGGATGCTCCATGTCAACCCCGCCCTCGACACCCCGGGCATGCTCATCGCCTTCAACCCCACCGACCAAGAGGTCACCACCACCCTCCGCCCCAACCTCTACTACACCGGCCTCACCGAAACCACCCGCGCCGCCGACGCCGCCGGCGCCGAGCACGCCCTCACCCTCGCCCGCGACTACTCGGTCGAGATCGAGCTCACCATCCCCGCGCAGGGCATGACCTGGGTCCAGTTCCACAAGCCGTGATCGACACAGGCAGATCCCGTTTCAGCCACGACGCGGCCTACCGCTCCCCGTCCCCAGCCCGAAGCCCGATCACCACCGGCAGGTGCGTCGCATCGCTCATCGACCCCTGCCGCAGCTCCGCGATCGCCCCCCCGAGCACGAACCCCGCCTCGGGGTCCAGGTCCCCCTTCGCCACCCGGTTCGCGAGTATGAAATCGGTCCGATCGCCGCTGGTCTCGCTCGCCCACTTCGACGACTCCCCATCCAGACCCAACGCATCGACAAACCCCGCCGCGAAGTACGCCTCGAGGCTCGGGTCGCCCGGATCGCAGTGGAACGATCCCAGCACCACGACCCGCTCGTGCATCCCCACCTCCTTGGCCAGGCCCACCACCGCCCCGGCCTCCGCCTCCCGCCAGTAGTCGAACTTGTCCCCCCCCTTGTGCTCCACGACGAAAAGCGTCAGCGACCCATCCCCGTCCGGCATCTCCACCCGCACCATCAGGGGCGACCGCCGAAAGCGCATCGGCTGCCCCGAGTTGGGGTTCGCTCCATCCCCGGCGGTGGGGGGGTGCTTGCCACCGATCTTGAGCGTCGGCCACACCTTGCTCGCCTCGATCGGCAGCCGGCTGATCACCGCGTTCTCGCTCCCCCGGTCGTGCCCCACATCGAGCGACGCCGCGTACTCGTACCCCATCCCCTCCAGGTACGCCCCGACGAACCACTCCAACGCCGCGATCGATTCCACATCCTGCAGGGCCACAATGTCCGCGTCCGCCACCCGGATCGCCTCGGCGATGCCCGCCAGGTGCGCCTCGCTCGACGCCACATCGTCGTTGGCCCCCGTGAGCTTGAGGTCGTCCTCGGCGTCGAACAGCCCCTCGACATTGAATGTCGCCAGCCGCAGCATCCCCTTGGCCTTCGCCGGCGCCGCCGCCACACCGATCCCCCCATCCGAGCGCAGCACAAAGAACCACACCGAGCCCACCACCAGCAGCAGCACGAACGCACCAGCCACAGAGGCAATCTGCCAACCCTTCATCGGTCACCGCTCCAATCCCGCACCGGCCGTTCCGCGCCCGGTGCTCCAGCCTCAGTTCGCATCCAAATCAACCTCGTTGTTCCCGGTGATGCTGTAGAACCGGTCGCCCCACAACCGCTCCTTGACCGTCTCCCGCAGGCCCAGCAGGTCCACATGCCCGTCCACAAACGCGTAGTTCGCCCGGCCGTTCCCGTGGTGCCGGCCCACCGCGTTCAACCGCGTCAACTCGTTGTTGATCTCGTGCCGCCCGAGATCGCCCTCCTCGAGCAGGTCGCCCGACGCCGGGTACACAAAGCTCGGCCGAGTCCCGATCGGCTCGTTATACACCTTCACACCCGCCGTCACGCCGATGAACGGCTCGATCGACCGGTGGCTCTGCATCTCCCCCCGACGGCTCGAGGTCATCGAGGTCCAGCTATCCCGGTTGTCATAGAACTCCGTGGCCAGAATCACCCCGGACGGCCCAAGCCTCGCCGAGTCCACATCGCTCCCACGCACAAACCGATTCCCACGCCCACTCTCCACCACCAGCTTGTTCCGCGGGAAGATCGCCGCGTTCCCCGTGTACGCCATCCGCCTCGCCTGCCGGTCCTTCGGGAACTCAGACGGCTGGCTCCCCCCCGCGCCGTTCACCTGCCCCGCCTCCCAGTCCTCGGCGTCGGCCCCGGGGTTGGTCCGCGGCGCCCCGCCGTTCACCACGCTCGGGCACTGGAAGCTCTCCTCGGGCAGCCCCGCCCCGCCCTCCTGGCCGTCGTACAACGCCCACGACCAGTGGATGTACCCGTTGTTCGGGTCCGGGTGCTCGCCCCGCTGGTCCTCGATCCGCCACGCGCCGGTGGTCTGATCCGCCCCATACACATACGAGAGCGGGAACACATCGTGATTGAGCGTGTACATCGCCACCGACTCGGACACCGACCGCAGGTTCGCCGAGCAGGTGGCCTGCCGCGCCGTCTCCCGGGCCTTGCCCAACGCCGGCAGCAGGATCCCGATCAAGAGCGCCACGATCGCGATGACCACCAAAAGCTCAATCAGCGTGAATGCCTTGCGTTGCTCCACAGTCGACCTCCAATCAGGCCCCGCGGCTCAACCGCCGCGGGACCCCTCGTGCCGCCGGCAGGCTCAGCAGCCCGCCGACCAGATGTTCAAGAAGGCGATAAAGTCCAGCGTGTTCACCGTGCCGTCGCCGTTCATATCCGCCGTGAGATTCCCCGACGACCAGGCGCCCAGGTACGCCAGAAAGTCCTGCGTGTTCACCGACCCGTCGCCGTTGAAGTCCGCCACGCACACACCCCCGATCGACACCACAACCCGATCGGCCTCGTAGCTGATCGCAAAGCCCGCCGGCAGGTTCTCCGCCACGAACCCCCCCGAGACCGTCCCGCCCTGCACGATCACGAACTGCCCCGACGCCGGGTTGTACCCGTTCACCAGCGACACATTGAGCGTCCCGCCGAGCGCGGCACTGCCGTTGACCACCAGCTGGTCGTAGTCCACGCCCGCGGTCGCCCCGCCGAGCTCGATATTCAGCGTGCCCAGCGCCTGGGTGAAGTTCCCCGTCACCGTCAACGCGCCCGTCCCGGTCCCGGGCTTGGTGAGCCCCTCGTTGGCCAGCGACCCGGTGATGGTGCCCTCCCCGCTCAGCGTGCCGAGGGCCACCACGCTCACCAGCGGGCTCTGGATCGTCCCGCCGTTGGCCAGCGTCAGCGTGCCCGCCGCACGATTGCCCACGCCCGTGCCGACGGTATCAACCACGCTCCCGTTGTCGATCACCACCCCGCCCGGGAAGTCGTCGGCGATCTTCAGACCCGCCGTCGTCAGCAGGCCCCCGTTCGAGACCGTCAGGGCCCCCTGCCCGAAGTTCCCGACCGTCGTCGCCGCCGCCGCCGAGGTCAGCGTCGAGCGGGCGCCGTCGATGGTGAGCGACCCGCTCGAGCCCACCTCATCCCCGAGCTTCGTCTCCCAGCCGACGGTCACATCCCCGCCGCCGCTGACCGTCATCACCGCCGCCCCGCCGTTGCCGAGCAGCGCGCTGTTCTGGATATTCCAGGTCCCCTTGATGAGCGCCTCCCCGCTCGACCCCGCGGCATCGCCGATAAAGGCGATGAGGCTCGTCGCCGAACTTCCCGCATCGATCTGGAAGTACCCATCCCCCTCGTTGCCCACCACCAGGTCACGCTGGTTGGTCATCGTCGCGCCCCCGGTCAGGAACAGCGACCCCGCCGCCGGCGACTTGTGCCCGATCAACGCAAGCCCCGTGGTCGTGACCAGCGACCCGCCGTTCACCGTGAGAACCCCGATGTCCGTCAGCCGATCGCCGACGATCAACTGCCCCGCGGTATAGACCCTCCCCGTCAGGTTGAACAGCACCGTGTCGTTCTCGATCGAGGCCTTGGCGTTCACCGGGCTGGTGACAAAGCCCACGCCCTGCGCGCCCGCCGCGTCGAACTTCGCCTCATCCAGCGCCCCCGGCACCGCGTTGGGCAGCCAGTTCAGCGGATCGCTGAAGGTCACCCCGTCGCCCAGGGCCGTCCAGTTGTAGACGACCTGCCCCGACGCCGGCAACGCCGCCGCGCACAGCGCCGCGCCGACAACCCCGGGGTAAAAGCCACGGTTCTTCATGTTCCTGCGATGCATCGAAACTCTCCTTCGTCTGTAAGTGCTCTGCCCTGTTTCACAACCACCTCGCCGCGCGACCGGGCTCCCGCCCCGCCGCCGACCTCCAGCTCCCACCGAGCCACACGCTCGGCCGCGAGCGACGCCACCGACGCCGAGACCCGTGGGAACCGCCGCTCATACCCAAGCGCCGCGAGCGTCCCGCCCGCGATCGCCTCAAACATCTCGACCTGCTCGTCCCCCATCTGCGTCCGCCAGTCACGCAGCCCGGGCGTGGGCGCCAGCCACGCCGCGTTCGCCGACCTGCCCGACGCGGGCGCCGACCGCCCCGCGTAGAACGCCGCCATCCGCGCGTCCGGCTCAAGCCCGAGGAACCCGCACAGCGACTCACATTCCGCCGCCGGCTCCCGCACGAGCCGCTCGAACCGAACCTCCCGGTACGCGTCCTCCCCCAACGCCCGGCCACGCTCCAGCCCCGCCAGCACATGCCACTGCCACCACGCCGCCGTGGTCGCCACCGGGTCGTCGGCGAACATCGCAAACCGCCCGGCGGCCCGCGCGTTCTTCGGCCAGCCCAGCATCGACAGGCACACATCCCGCCCGTCACGCACCAGGTGCACGATCTTCGACCCCGGGCACACCTCGCGCAGCCGCTCGATATCCCGCAGGTACCCGCCCGTCGACTTGTCCCCGACAAACGCCTTGCCCCGCCCGCGCCGATAGTGGTCGTACACCAGCCGCACGAACCGCCGGTACTTCAGCGGCCCCTGCCCCATCACCCGCTCGATCTCGGCGCGCTCCGGCGCCATCCGCGCGAACCGGTCGTCCGCGTAGAGCCTGTCCAGCGTGTCGGACCGCACGAACCCCTCGCGCGTCAGGTCCCGCCGCCGCTTGGCGTGCTTGGTCACCCAGTGCGTCTCGTGGGTCATCGCCAGGTCCGGGTGCGCATCGAGCATCCGCTCGAGCATCGTCGTCCCCGACCGCGGACACCCCACCACGAACACCAGCGGGCACGCCGCACCCTCCACCGTGTCCGCCGCCCGCGCCCGCTTGGCGCCGCGAGCCGGCACGACCGGCCTCAGCCCCCGACCGACCTCGCAGACCGACGCCGACCCGACGGCCCCCAGCAGCCGCTCGCTCAACCCCGCCCACTTCGGCCAGAACGCATACAGCACCGCCAGCCGCAACCGGGTCGCGTCCAGGTAGGCCGCCACACGCCCCATCACCGCGTCGTCCGGCCCATATCCCGCCCCATACCCCGCCCCATACCCCGTCAAGAACGCCCGCCCCGCCGCGGCCGCCGCCTCCCGCGAGCAATCCCCCTGCAGCACCCGAAGCTCCAGGTGCCCGAGCATGTTCGCCACATCCAGCGCCGCCTCGCCGCTCCCCAGCGTGTCAAAGTCCAGCAGCCCCGGCCGCCCGTCCCCGTCGATCACCACCTGCTTGTCATAAAAGTCCCGATGCACTACAACCAACTCGCCCGCAGCCCCCCGCAGCCCCTCGAACACCCTCCCACACACCGGCGCCACCGCGTCGTGAACCCCGGGCACAAACACCGCCGCCCCCGCGACCCGCTCCTGCAGCATCGCGATCTCCGCCTTCGCGTCATGCACGCCCAGCCAAGACGCCGGCGCCACATGCAACGACCGCAGCGCCCGCCCCGCGGCGCCACACCCATCAACAAACTCCGCCCCGCCCCGCCCGGCCAGGTCATGCAGGGGTGTCCCCGGCAGCTCCCGCATCACGATCAGCCCCGCCCCCTCATCAACCAGCTCGCACCCAGCAACAGCGAACACC